>CALXWJ010000048.1 GCA_944392335.1 uncultured Clostridia bacterium | reverse complement strand
TGATTTGTATAACATAGAACATCCTCCGATATATATGGATGAACATATTATACTGTATTTTTCTGTTTTTTTAAACTGTGCACTTTTATTTGATAATTTTTGTGTACTTTTATTTTAACATTTATATATTATGATAATTATTAAAAATAATAAAACAAATGATACCGTCAATAATATTTTTTTAATAGTCATATTTCTTCACCTCAAAACCACATTTCTTACCGTTTTTTCATATTGTTCACCAATCTCTATTTTATATTTAATTTGTACTTTATAAAATTTTAAAATAGATATCCAATATTTGTTCGTTTTTTTAATGACACAAGCCGAAAGAGTGATAGAAGAATAACGATACTTTTTATACCTTATTATCTACGAAAAATATTTGTTTCTTGTTTTCTGTTTTAACAATCACTTTCCAATGTAAACGTGACAGAGTAAGTATGTGAGGTGTTTGTTTTACTATATCTTTTTTATTTATTACATACTTATTTTTATATGTATAGAAAACCACAATATTTTTTCCGTTTTCACATGTGTATACTTTTTGCTTGAATGTATATAAAAAAACAAAATGATATACAATACCTGTACCAAGAATATAAATAATAGATAATATATATTCTTTTATAGTTAATTCATCAGCAATAAACAGAAGTGTACATGATACACCTATAAATAAATTAATTATCCATATCCATACTCCTATAATGTATGTTATAATACCGACCATTTTTTTGTTCATCAATCAGACCTCCATCAATCATATATTTGATTTTTTTGATCTTCACTGCTTCAAACATATAAGATATCTGATTCCATATCCCACATTGCTTCACATAACACTTTAGTTCTACTGCTTATCCAAACAGATTAATCCAATGACTTAAAACCATATTCCAATTAAGCAAAAAATGTTGTAACATAGCAACCACTATCAAAACAATAGCAGCCTTTCGTTTTTTCGATATTACTAAAAACAATATCACAATTAAACACACTAATAAAAGATACCATTCAATTAAAATAATATTCCTCGTTATCATAACACTCATTAATTTCTCCTTCAATATTTTGACACTTTAATCATATTCCGGCAAACTTGGTATACCATACCAAGATATGACTTTTACAAAAAATTGATAATTCTTCGTACTTTCATCTGGGCCATACATTGTAGCTGTTGTTTGACCTGTTTCTGGGTCGAAATATTCGCCGTAGTATCTGAACGGATCAGTATCTGCAGCATTCTCGGTTACTTCATTTCCGAACGCGTCATAGAAATGATCATATTCTCGTACCACCGTTTCACTGCTGTATGCCGCATCAGAGCTGCCGTGACCATCCTGACTGAAGATTTCGTCATTTCTAACAAGCAGTCCGTTAAGCCCCCACAAATTAACCGCCGTTTTTCCGCTTTCCTGTAATACTGTTCGTTAGTTATTAAGACAAGGGGACGGTTATGTTGTTTTATAGGTGTATTCATATATTGACATTTCGTACCGATTTTTTGCAAGAATCTTTCAAAACCGGTCATAAATGAGAAAATAAAACCGTCCCGCTATCCTTGAATCACTCCTGTTCCTTTTCTTCTTTAATAAATGTAATTTTCTTAATAGAATCATCCAAAAATCCTTTATCGTTGTTATAAATCTTTACAACTAATTTATTGTGACTGAAATTGCAATTTCCTTTAAAAAGCCATGCGTTGCCGTCAATATAGCTTTCTTCTTCATTATCACTTTTATGATAAGCAGAAACCGGACGGAATTCGACTCTGGGGCTGCCCAAAGCAAAGGAAACAGCTATTTCGGTTTCAACCCCATTTATATTTACCTTTCCGTATGTATTGCATCCGGTTAATTCATTGTATTTATCACTTACCTCAAAATAAATATCAGGTTCTTCGGAAACCCATTTCGTATTATTCTGATCACTTGGACGTTTTCCTACATACATATCAACGGCGCACCCTTGCAATATAATAATCTCCATTGCTATACATAAACTAAAAATAACCTTTTTCATTCATATACCTCCCAAATTTTATATTTAAAAATTGTTTTATGAAGATTTTTGACTAATACCATGTGGTTTCCATTTGATTTTTATGATGTCTTTTAATCAACTTTTTATAAAGACTATCAGATGTCATTAGCTGTTTTAATTCTATGTTTCCGGATTCCTCAACAATTTCAACAACTTCAAAACCACCTGTTTTAAGTCCTGTATAACCGACACATAATAATTCATTCCCTGCATGATTTAAATACACATTATATGGCGGGGGTATTGAAAACTCTTTAGTCGGTATATTCACTTTCACGTATTGTCCGGAATTGATTTGGTCTAATTGTGTAAATTCTTGAAGTGTATAATTGTCAGGATGATCCGATCCATAATACACTTTCATATCATTAATTATAGTATTCGTTGTATTATATATCACTACTGAGTACATAGCCCGGTCATAATCATCTGATACAACCATATATTGTAGTTCATAAAATATGTAAAAAATAATAAAAATTAAAACAGATAATATAATAAGAAATATTTTTTTCTTCATAATTACCTTCCTTTAATGTATAATCCGCAATACCGGTTGATGGGGAGTAATAGCGGTCTCTCAGGTATATTTGTCCGGTTTCCGCGTCAAAATATTCGCCTGCGTATCTGAACGGGTTAGTGTCTGTCTCATCCTCGGTTGCTTGGTTTCCGAATGAGTCATACATATAGTTTTTAGTGATTGTTCCTGTTGAATCTGTAAGTGCCGTTACATCTCCGTGTGCGTCTTTATGATAATAACTTACAGTTCCATTCATGCTTGCATATGTTATACCGTTTACACCGCGGTAATACTTATTTATCTGTGTTTCCTTTGTCTCCATCACCATATTTGCACCGTCCCAGATATGGTTAGTTGTCACGTTATCCACGGTCTTTGACTGACGAAGGTTATTTGCGTCATAAGTATAGCTTGCGGTTGTTACACCATTCGAGTATGACGTTATAAATCTTATTATTCATTTCGTCTTCTCCACTCATTGAAATCTGTTTCATAATAATACCAATTTGGATCTGATAATTGTTCAATTTTGGTTAAAAATTGAAGTATTGGTTCACTTCCATTAATAGAATAGGCAATCCCTCGACCACAATCTAAATTAGACCATCGTTGGAAACAAATAGCATTATTTTCTTTATCTATTACACTATAGCCATGTTTTTTTAAATAATCAATTGATTCAATAACTATCTTATTGTCAATTTTAATATAGCTCCCTCCAATAGATATTTCCGCACTATCCATTGTATCTGTTATATAAACATCTTCATAATTTTGAAAATACTCTACAACAATATTTAAATATCTTTTGTCATTATTAAATATTTTTTCCATTTTAATTTCATTTATTGGAGGTGGAAAAAAACCACCTATAATCAAGGCTCCAATTATCCTCACTGTGAAATTTAATAAAATGAAAATCACAACTGCTATCCATAAATATCGAAATATTTTTTTATCTATTTTTATAATCCTCACTCCCCAAAGTTATTGATATCCAATCATTAAATTCATTTTTCAAGTCATCTCCACCTATCGGAAATTTTGCCGCAACCCAGGAACCTCCATATAATTCAGTATATGATAATCCTAATGCAGCACCTATATACCCATAAGTATAATTACCTAATTCCTCCGGAGTCATCAAATAACCATCATAATATACCTTTACTCCCCAACCTGGATATGTATTTGCAGCAATAGTTTCATTCCACGGTTCTTCTCGTTTTATATCCCAAGGCTTTTTATGGTTCACTTGACTGATAAACCATGGATAATCAATCCTCCATTTTTTCTCGGCAATTTGAACAGTGTCCGATAACGCAGCATTTATAGGAATAGAAAAGTCCTTGTATTGCTTATGACCTCCATACATAATTATTTCGACTCCAGCATCAATATCTGCTTGAGTTCTATAAATTAACCCCAATGAGGTCCATGTTTGTAAACCAACTACACCCTCATCTTCATCTTCATTTCCAAAGTGCATCTTTTTTTTATAAGCATTAACTGCATCTAAGGTCTGCTGTCCGAATAACCCATCTATTTCTCCTTCATAGAACCCCAACCATTTTAATTCATTCTGCAAGACTGCCACATCCTCATTATATACAGTGCTTGTGCTTAATCTTGTATAATAATCAAATAAACCAAAGGGATCCACAAATAGAACAGGATTATTTCCCGCATAAACATACCAATTCAACCCATCCCTAACGGGGTCTTCTGATATAAATCTACCGGTTGCCGGATCATAGTAGCGGTTTCTCAGGTATATTTGACCGGTTTCTGCGTCAAAATATTCGCCTGCGTATCTGAACGGGTTAGTGTCTGTCTCATCCTCGGTTGCTTGGTTTCCGAATGAGTCATACATATAATTTTTTGTGATTGTTCCTGTTGAATCTGTAAGTGCCGTTACATCTGTGTGTCTTTATAGTAATAATTCACCATCCTATTGTTCTCGATGTATACCACCAATCCATTCATACTACGGGTAAGGGCAAGAGATGGATTTTTCCATCTCTGCCTTTTCCCACTAATAAAAACACATATTCTGAAATTACCCAAATGGATTTGCCATCTGTGTTATTTTATGTTACAGGCAGTTTAATCCAACGATTCTTCTCTTTCCATATTCCATCATCCAATCCGAAATGTCCCATTTCTTCTCTTAAGAATTTTTTGAGTCTCGGTGCTTTTTCCAGCAATATCCATTGGGAATCCATTGCCTTTTTACAATAACAAACCCGATTTTTTCCTGAAAGAAAATCAACATACAAATCAGAATGAGAAACACCGTCAACTACCGTTGAAACATCAGACGATGTGCTTATTAGCAATCCTTTTTTATACAAATCGTTTGCATTATAGTCAGACCTAAATACTTTGGTAAATACTTTGGTATCACCTATATATTCAATTTCTGCATAAACCTCCACCTTACCACAATTTAATTCTGGCAATTGATAACTCTGAGATGATTGAATTCCAATTCCAACATTTAGTTCCAGCAAATATTCGTCAATTAATTTCTCATCAACATAATGTTTCATAGTTATTTTTTTTATATCCGAACTACTTCCCGCAAGTGTTAATGTTTTTGATGAACTGTGCGTCGGCATAATAACCCAAGGGTTATTTATAAAACAAATCAATAATATGACAGGTATGGCAATCACTACGCACAAAAAAATTATCAATCTTCTTTTTATCTGTTTTTTCATTTAATTTCTCCTCATTTACGTTAAGGGTTGCATATGTTTATCCATTATTCAACAAGGACAAAAATGATGTAATCAGCGGGAGATTAGGAACCCGCCGCCGACAGCGGCGGATTCCACATTGTCCGCAGTTATACCGTTTACACCGCGGTAATACTTATTTACCTGTATTCCCTCGTTTCCATTACCTCATTTGAATTGTACCATATATGGAAGATTATCACATTATCCACGGACTTTGGTTTTAAATTTAAACCTCCAATTATTCTGCCAATATGTAATATATTTAAAATTCATTTTTTATATCTAAAACCTTCCCCTAACTATCACATATAAGCAGAAACACTTAAATGGTGTATAAAATAGGTTATACATTATTAAAATGAGTTGAACTTATGCAGTTCACACCTGTTATGTGTACACTACAGTATTTTAATATTATTATTGGTCATATCAATTTCCAAATTTACAATATCATTGCTGTCAGTTATCAGTTTCAGATAATACTTGTTATCTTCTTTATCGTAACTATCTGACATTATTGCAATATTCACTGTAAAATTTTGATGTTTAGCAAACAGCAATGCCTTTGACTGAGCCTGTCTTAAACTATCATCATCTTTCAAAACCAATCCATACTCTGTTAATGGTGATGTAACAAGGGTTATTAATTTAAAATCAGTTATTGTTTCATTATTAATTTTATATTGATACCACACTTTAATATCTTTTTCTTCTGAAATCAACAAAACATCAAATACATCTTCTTCTTTATTGTATTTTATATCATCTAATAAAAATACATTATTAAAATAATTCTTAGATTCCTTAATAGCCGCATCTATCACAATTTTTTCTTTATCCTCATTTACATTAACACTACAACTCTCAAGTATACCTGCAAATATAACAATAAAAATACTAAATATAACGATACCTTTTTTCACTATCATCTTTCACCCCTTTGTAAAGCTTCTATAACACTATCAAATACATCTGGATTTTCATCAATTTCGTTTCCGTTTTCATTTATAACAACAGTCTCATAAACATGATTTATTATCTCTAAATATTTTTTTTGACCGGAATGTGAAAAACTAAATTCAAACTTAACATTTATTCCTGTTGTATGATATACTCCTTGCGAATCTATTATACTCGGCATATTTTGAAAAACTATACTATATTGAGAATCTTTTACTGTGTTTGTTACTTGTTTGCCACCAAACCATTCAGTTGCTCCATAAGTATATTCAATTTCATTAACACGAATTCTTCCGGGAACTCCTGTCCCATAACCATTTGATTTTATAATTCTTATATAATTTCTATCGTTGGAAACATATCTTTCATAGTATAAAAAAACAGTTGCAGAGTAATTACCTGTAGATGACGATACATGAGCTGTTTTTATATATTTTCCCGGTTCCCCCATGTCAAGTGCAGAGTATCCTGTTCCAAAAGTATAGTCAAAATCATCAGAATAGTTACCATATGATTCTCTTGCAACATTTGCAATATAATGTGCCAATGCTTTTGTGTTATAATCATATTCTTTTGCATTGTTCCACATTTCATCAGCCTCAAGTAATAATTCCCAATAATAATCTGATAATTTTCCACTATTATATGCATCAATATCTTCTGGTGTTATTGCCAATCCCAACGGATCAATAAATATTACCGGATTATTTCCGCAATACACATACCAATTCAACCCATCCATAACTGGATCTTCTGATATAAATCTACCGGTTGATGGATCGTAGTAGCGGTTTCTCAGGTATATTTGTCCGGTTTCTGCGTCAAAATATTCGCCTGCGTATCTGAACGGGTTAGTATCTGCCGTATTCTCGGTTACTTCGTTTCCGAACGCGTCATACACATAATCCTTTATAATAGTGCCTGATGAATCGGCAATTGCCGTAACGTCACCGTGGCTGTTTTTGAGATAATTTTTAACAACTCCGTCTGCCTTTATTGAGGTTATACCCGTGATATCGTAATAGTAGTAATTTTCTTTCCCGTTTGCTTTTTCGTATGCAAGATTGCTTCCGTTCCAGACAAAGTTTGTTGTTACCCCGTTCACGGTTTTTGTTCTTCTTGCCCCGCTCGGGTTATATGTATACGAAGCGGAATTGTTACCGTTAGAAAAGCCTGTTAGCTGATTGAATTTGTTATACGTAAAGGTTTTTGACGTTCCGTTTACAGTTTCCGAAAGCTGATTTCTGTTACTATCATAAGACAATAGAATTATTTACTAATCTTATGATTTACACTTAAAAATTTCTCAAAGTATACCCATACACTAAAGCCCAGGAAATCCAAAAACAAATATACGTTATTAATGCTCCGATTATGGATAATATTAATTTTTTCAAAATTTGACCCTTTACCGATCCTTCAACAACCCAAACTTTTCTCCATAAGATTAATATGACTATACAGCCTAACAGAATAAGTGGAGAATAGAGTATTATACTACTGTACCATGTATTCATATTTACGATAGGCACTATTATTTCAGTTATTTTTTGAAAAAAAATTCCCATTATAACAAATATAAACATACTCAGTATATTTCTTTTTTTTGACAACTTCATAGAACTACACTCCTAAATTAATTTCATACTTAAAATCTTTATCTTCTCTGCTCCAAACGTATAAAATATCAGACTCCACGTCCCACATTACCTGAATTTGATTTAATTCGTTTGCACAGTCCGTAATTCCAAAATAGTCAAAAGCTGAATTTGCATCAGTAATTAATATGTTTTTTTCCAAAGCATATTCAAATAATTCATCATATGTATAATCTTCAAGAGCATTATTTAATGTTAAATTTCGTCCGATTGCATTATTTCTTAAATCCATTACAGTGTCTTGATACATATATGTTACAATAAAGCTTCCTGTTTCTTCAATTATAAGATTTTTTTCGCGTAAATAAGCAATTTCATGGATATTTCCAACTATTTGTGCTTCATCATATCCAATTTCATCGGCCATTCTTGAATTCCATTCCATATGTCTTTTTGCATCCGCAGCATTTTGCCATGTTTTTAATTTATCTCCTTCATACATATTGTGTTCTTTAGCATAATTAATACCGCTTTTTTCAGCTATATTACTTATACTATTTGCTTGCAAGGCTTTATTAATTCCTATTCTATCTGATACAAACTTAAACTCTCTTAGCATTGTTAACGGAGCTGTACTTTCTCCATTAGGATCAACAAAATTTACCGGATTATTTCCGCAATACACATACCAATTCAACCCATCCATAACGGGGTCTTCTGAAATAAATCTACCAGTTGCCGGATCGTAGTAGCGGTTTCTCAGGTATATTTGTCCGGTTTCCGCGTCAAAATATTCGCCTGCGTATCTGAACGGGTTTGTATCTGCCTCATCCTCGGTTGCCTGGTTTCCAAATGAATCATACATATAATTTTTTGTGATTGTTCCTATTGCATCTGTAAGTGCCGTTACGTCTCCGTGTGCGTCTTTATGATAATAACTTACAGTTCCATTCATGCTTGCATATGTTATACCGTTTACACCGCGGTAATACTTATTTACCTGTGTTCCCTTTGTCTCCATTACCATATTCTGTCCGTCCCAGATATGGTTAGTTGTCACGTTATCCACGGTTTTTGACTGACGAAGGTTATTTGCGTCATAAGTATAGCTTGCGGTTGTTACCCCGTCGGTATAAGAGATTACTCTGTTATACATATCATATCCGTAAACTCCGTAATCCTCACCGGTTGTTTCCATGC
>CALXWJ010000047.1 GCA_944392335.1 uncultured Clostridia bacterium | reverse complement strand
TTTGCAAAGCTATTACGGAGAAGATGGGAAATGATAATTTACACTATTCGTCCTCCGTAAAACACCGACAAATATTGTGCATATTTATTTGATAAAATGTGGCACTTTTTATATTGAAATTTATATACAATCTTTAATTCCAAAAAAATAATAATAATTTAATTTCTTATCAAAATATCCAAAAGTATCACATTGATTTGGAATAATAACATGAATTCGCAAAAGCATAAAAATCAAAATTAGTGGATAAAAAATCTGGTATGACCAGATTAGCCACTTATATTTTTTTCTGAACTTTTTAATTATTTCATATTCATACTTTGTTTGAATCATTTAAAATATTCCCCTTTTCCAATTACATAATCAATATCAATTGTTCGTAGTTCAAGAGGTAAAGAAATATCTAATTTCCCTGGAATACCAATTCCTAAAGATTCCTGTACCCTCACTTTAATTCCCAACCCAGTATCAGATTGTTTGTACGCACTTATCGAAGTGATTCTGTAATTAAGACCTGGCGAATGTACTTCTATATCAAATTCTTCAACATTATTCTGAACATATATCAAATTCCCGTATTCGTCCGTTTGATATACAACTCTTGCTGTTATAGTATACTTATTTTCCCATTTAATAGTATACACTTGGTCGTAAAAAATAATCGCCTCTAATTTTAATCCTAATGATAACCATGTGTCTTTTCCTACAATACCATCAACCTTTAATCCGGATCTTTTTTGATATTCAACTACCGCCTCTTTTGTCTGAGGTCCATATATACCATCTTTTTCCCCTGTATATAATCCCAACCATTTTAATTCATTCTGTAATCTTTTAACATCTTCTATATCGTTATTTCCTCCCATATATAGATTATCATTAGAAGCAAATAATCCATATGAATCAACTAAATTTATAGGATTATTTAAACAATACACATACAAATTACCACTTTGTATAATTGCATCAATATCCGGTATATTATTATTCTCGCAATCCCCATAAATCATATTTTCAATATTCCAATAAGTATCTTCTGTCAGAAATCTTCCTGTAACAGGATCATAATATCGGTTTCTCAGGTATATTTGTCCGGTTTCTGCGTCAAAATATTCGCCTGCGTATCTGAACGGGTTTGTATCCTCTTCTGATTGAGCCTGTTCATTTCCGAATGAGTCATACATATAGTTTTTAGTGATTGTTCCTGTTGAATCTGTAAGTGCCGTTACGTCACCGTGTGCGTCTTTATGGTAGTAGCTTACCGTTCCATTCATGCTTGCATATGTTATACCGTTTACACCGCGGTAATACTTATTTACCTGTGTTCCCTTTGTCTCCATCACCATATTTGCACCGTCCCAGATATGGTTAGTTGTTACGTTATTCACTACCTTTAGTTTTAAATAACTATTTCGTTTTAAACCGCCAATTATTCTGCTAATATGTGATATATTTACAATTCATTTTCTATATCAGAAACCTTCCTGTACTTATAATATATTGAGTAAAATTTATATTAATTGACCTTGTTATTTTAGTAAGCTAAAATACACCTATGAAAAAACCGGTATCCTTTCCCAAATGCATAAGATAATCTGAAAGCTTCGTACATGCCCTGTTATATTTTTCTTCTTGATATTTGTAATTTGACCACTCTGATTCATCATCCATATCAAATACTCGTGAAGTATATTCTTTGTTACCAATATAAACCCTTATTGCAAAAGAATAAAATTCAAGATAATGCTCTCCATTTGGTTTGGTAAAACAAAGATTTCGCACCATATTTTTTAACTTTATCCTCTCAAGTAAAGACAATTTAATTCTTTTTTCTCTGAAAAATGTAAAATATTTATTTTGTTTCCATTCTTCTGGTTTTGAAACTATAGTTTCATTTGGTTCTTTGATATATATTATACCATTGCTTTTTACATCAAAATAATATGTTCCTAGCATCCCAAGCGAAACAACCATTTGTGTCCTTGGAATATATAAAAGGGTAATATACAATAAAATTCCTATAACAACTCCTATAATAATACATTTTTTATTAATGTTATTTATTTTTTCTCTTAACATAACATTTTCACCTCAATTCCGACGTCCATCCTCTATACGAAACTCTCATATTTAAGAAATGTTCTCTTCTCAGTGCATTTTCGGTAGTTACCCATTCATTGGCATTTACAATATAATCACCTTTTGTATCAATAAAATTCAATTCCGTTGTTTCCAGTTCTTCACGAGGATAAATTTCTGTTTTCTTTATTCCGTCATCATTATAATATGTATTGCTTCCTTTATGTCCTGCCACCTTTGCTGCCCCTGTCATTAATCTTAACGAATGAATCAACTCATGTCCTATAGCTATATATATAGGCACTTCTTCTTTTATGTTTCTATCTTCGTCAGAGTTATAATTTAACGTATAATAAGTCCTTGCATAATCAACATGTATTGTACTTCCCGTTCCTGTATTTTTATCTTCATTGTCTATAGTAGTGTAAAAATTATTTGGCTCGGTACCCATCTTGAATTCATCCAAATCTTCAGACTGTATAACTTCCAAATTACATGTGTATTCATTATTAATGATACGACGTATTAAATTTGTTCCTACATCTTTTTTAGTTCCGTCTACCTGAACATATGTTATTTTCCAATTGCCATCTAACAGCTCAGTATACTCTAATGTATCTCTTGTTAATTCTTTGACATCATTAAATATTCTTTGCTTGTCATAATCACTTCCTGATATTATCATTTCCAATCCATATGGATCAAGAAAATTAATAGGATTATTCCCGCAATACACATACCAATTCAACCCATCCATAACTGGGTCTTCTGAGATAAATCTACCGGTTGAAGGATCGTAGTAGCGGTTTCTCAGGTATATTTGTCCGGTTTCCGCGTCAAAATACTCGCCTGCGTATCTGAACGGGTTCGTGTCTGCCTCATCCTCGGTTGCTTGGTTTCCGAATGAGTCATACATATAGTTTTTAGTGATTGTTCCTGTTGCATCTGTAAGTGCCGTTACGTCACCGTGTGCGTCCTTATGGTAATAGCTTACCGTTCCGTTAAGAATTGCATATGTTATACCGTTTACACCGCGGTAATACTTATTTACCTGTGTTCCCTTTGTCTCCATCACCATATTCTGTCCGTCCCAGATATGGTTAGTTGTCACGTTATCCACGGTCTTTGACTGACGAAGGTTATTTGCGTCATAAGTATAGCTTGCGGTTGTTACCCCGTCGGTATAAGAGATTACTCTGTTATACATATCATATCCGTAAACTCCGTAATCCTCACCGGTTGTTTCCATGC
>CALXWJ010000046.1 GCA_944392335.1 uncultured Clostridia bacterium | reverse complement strand
CTGCTGTAAACGCTTTGCCGGTACTCTCATAGCTAATCTCACCATTCTCATCTACTGTAGAAATCTGAGAGTATCTTATTCCCGATTCCTCATCAAGGTAAGTTACACCTGTCTGCAAAAAGCCGATTGTGTTTGCAACACTTGAAAGATTTACAAACTCATAATCTGATAATGCTGACGTTTCACTCTCTGCATGGCTTACAGACATTCCAAGCTGTGTTAAGAGCATTGCAACCGTTAAACAAAGCGAAATAATTTTTTTACATTTCATTTTTTTCTCCTCCTAAAATTTATTTTACTAAAAACACTTATGTTTTTAATTTACTTTGTTTAATTATAACATATAATAAAATATTTTTTCAACATTGTTTTGTCGCTTTATACAAAAATAGTTGTTAAAACGTGGCATACTGAGTTAATTATAATTTTTGATGTTAACACTCGGAGAATTTCCTGTATATTTTTTCATTGCCCCCGAAAAGGAATTTACTGTTTTATACCCGACTTTTATAGCTGCATTTTGAACCGACATTCCTTTTTTAAGAAGTTCAAGTCCTCTTACCATTCTGTAATTTATAAGATATTCATGTGGTGACATTCCAACGCTTTTTGTAAAAAGTTTCGAAAAATAACTCTTGTTAAGATACATATAATCTGCCATTTCCTTCACCGAAAGTTCTTTATCATAATTTTTATGTATATAATCTAAAATCCGTTCAACTCTCTCATCTTCCACATAAGAAATATTATATATCTTTTCAATCTGCCTCATCAAAAACGAAAACATATTCGTAATTTCTTTCTGATACTCAAATTGATTAAAAACTCTCTCATCGCATTTTTTAAAAAAGCTTATAAATGCATTTAAGAATGCTTCAATATTTTCTTCCACCTTAAAGCACATCGGTTTATCAACACTGAAAATCTTTATAGAAAGGAAGTCAAAATATAAATGTTTAAACCCGATCTCTCTGTCCCAATCAGGAATATATTCAAATTTAGACGGAATTATATAAACATATCCCGGTTTAAAATAAACCTTACTGTCCTGATATTTATAATACCCACTACCATCTATTATGTAATATAATCTGTTCACGTTAGGATTGTTAAGTTTCCATTGTTCGTTCTTATTCAATGCCCGGCAACCAACATTTACCAGATGATAATCCGCCATAATTTTGCTCCTTTCCTTTTTTGTTTAATTATAACATTCCATAAAATCTTTTTCAATATACATATGTTCTTTTTCAATTGAAGATTTATCCAAATGTCGCTTTTTATATTTTTATTTCATATCCAAACGGAAGCTGTTCATTTTTCTCTTCAACCAATACTCCGTTTTTCTCTAATTTGTAATATTTTATGAAATTTTTATCCCATTTAACCGAAACCTCGTATCCTCCCCTTGCTTTTAATCCTGAAAATTCGCCTTTTTCCCACTCATCCGCCTTTGCAGGAAGAAGAACAATTTTATTATCATGACTTTGCAAAAGCATCTCGCATACACCTGCAACAAACCCAAAGTTCCCATCAATCTGAAACGGCGGATGACTATCTAAAAGATTATCATATATGAGAGTTTTGAGCAGCCTATCTATTGTTATGCTACAATCCTTTCCGTAACCTAATCTTGCAAACAAGCATATTATCCAGCTTCTACTCCAGCCTGTGACACCGCCCCCGTGAGCAATTCTCTTTCTGAGCGATTTCTCACTTGCCAGTAACAGTTCAGGCGTTTCTTCAGTTATAAGTTCAGCCGGGTAGAGCCCGTAAAGATGCGAAAGATGTCTGTGACCCGGGTCGACATCTTCAACTTCTTCAAACCATTCAGACAATGTTCCGTCTGCAAGTATCTTAAACGGATATAGTTTTCCATACATTTCCTTTATTTTTTCAGTAAACTCATCTGATATATCAAGAATTTCACTCATCTTTATGATGTTTTGAAAAACTTCTCTGATAATGCTCATATCCATCGTTGTTGCAATACTAATACCGCATACATTTCTATCTTTGTCGTAATAGTTATTTTCAGGCGATGTAGAAGGCGCTGTAACCAAATATCCGTCTTTATCAGGGATAAGCCAGTCCACAAAAAATTCCGCTGCCTTTTTGGTTATCGGGTAAACTTTATTTTTAAGATACTCAATATCCGGATTATATAGATAATGCTCCCACAAATGTCTTACAAGCCACCCCCCTGCCATAGGCCAGTAACCGGAAGTAGGGTGGCTACGAATCGGCAGAGAATGTCTCCACAAATCCATGTTATGATTGGCACAAAAACCACGGCATCCGAAATGCTCTTTTGCAGTCTTTTCCCCCGCAATGCTCACCTCTTCCACCATTCTCAGAAGCGGTTCGTGACATTCAGGCATATTACAAACCTCAGCGGCCCAGTAATTCATCTCTGTATTTATATTTGTTGTAAAATTGCCCTGCCATTGCTGTCTGAAAAGTCCGCTCCAGATTCCGAAAAGATTAGTTGGCTCACTCCCCTCACGTGACCCTGCAATCATCAAATACCTTCCAAAATTAAAAAGCATCTCTATAAGCCCGTTGGCTCTTTTGCCACTCTTTACAGCTTCAAGGCGTTTATCAGTCAAAGTTTCCCTTTCTTCATCAAAAAGATTAAGATTAACTCTGTTATAAAGACTTTGATAGTCCCTTATATGTTCTTCGTAAATTTTTTCATATCCGGCTTTTAAAGCATTTTGAATAATTGAATCGCAATCAGTTTTTTTAACCGGTTCTTTATCAAAACTTACAAAACTTGTATCAATTGCAACATAGAAAATAACTTCATCAGAATCTTCGACCATAATGGAATTGTTTTTTATGGTGATTTCACCTGTTTTAGTAACAACCTTCACTGCCATAGAAAACTCAACACTTTTTACATCTTCGTCATACCAGATATACTGAGTATATCGCCAATAACTTGGCAACATATGATTTGGCGCCTTACCTTTCATGTAAATAGTGTCATCCTTAACAGTTACCTCATATGGCACATCACTTTCAAGACTTGCAATAAGACGAATCGGTTCATTATTTTCACCGCTTATCTTCATAACGAAAACATTATGTGGATAGGAAATAAATGCCTTTCTTTTAAAAACAGGACAATTTTTGTCAAATCTGCTTGAAACCCTTTTATATTGCACATTCACCTCTGCCTTTTCAAGCGATAATTCTCTTTCGTAATCCCGGCATATTCCGCCGCACTCGAGATTTCTGATATTCAGAAAACCAATCGGCAGATAACACTCAGCAGATGTTCCCATCATGGTCTGTGCAATTATTTTTTCTGCTTCATAATATTTTCCTTCAAAGAGCAGATTTCTGACCATCTGAAGATTTTCTCTTTTTGAACTGTCCGTTTCGTCCTTAACACATCCACTCCAGAAGGTATCATGATTAAACTGTATTACTTCCCTCTCAATTCCGCCGTAGATCATTGCTCCAATATGACCATTTCCAAGAGGAAATGCCTCTTCCCATATTGACGCAGGCTTATTTAGCTTTATAAGATTATTCAACTGATTTTTCACCTCTTCCGTCCTTTTCTATATTATACTATTGTTTATATAAAAATAAAATAGTCTTAATTGACTAATACAAAAAATAATTTATCCAAAATTGACTTTTTCCTTTATTTATGTTATTATTTATTCATAACTATCACGACTATAATCAAAAAGGAGTATCCTGATGAATTCTATCTTTTATTATGGGAAATCTTCATTTCCTTCAAATTATAACTGGAAATTCAGTCCTATTCCCACCAACCGTATTTATTATATCAACAATGGCGAAGGATTTTATTATCTGAAAAACGAAAAATATATTTTTAAGAAGAATCACATATATCTTATCCCACAACGCTTAAAAATCACTCCGGGTTTTAACCGCGAATCCGGTTTTGACCATACCTTTATTGACTTTTTTTCCTCTGACACCTTTGCATCTTCTGAAGTGATAAGCATATGTGCCGAAGAAACATCTCTGTTAAAATCATCCTTTGACACTTTGACAGCTCTCATTCTTGATATAAAGCAAAACAAAGCATCTGCCCCATCCGATGCAACATATATAAATACAATGCATTCACTTTTAGAACTTATATTGAATATCATGAAAAAAAGCTATAATCTTAGTTGCATCACAGATGACAGAATCGCACAAGCGATGTATTTTATCCAAAACAACCACATGAATGATATTACAATTTCAGACATCGCCAATCATGTGCATCTTGATAAGTTTTATTTTACAAGACTTTTCAAAAAAAACACCAACATCACACCTTATCAATACCTTAAACAATATCGACTTTCTATTGGAATAAATATGATAATGTCAGGTTTTTCTGTCGCCAATGCCGCCGAGAGTTCCGGTTATGATTCTATATACACATTTTCAAAAGCAATAAAAAAATACACAGGAATTCCACCTTCACAGTTATAAAAAAGCTTTTGATAAAAGTACAACTTGCAGGCATAGGTCTACAATAGATGATAACTTTAAAATCAAACAAATGAAAATGCGATTTGATGCTTATCTTGTAGAAAAACAGTCTGATACTGATAATGAGGAATTATTAAAACTTCGTAGTGAGTTTGTTGCTCTTTCAAATCTTATATATGGTGAGTGTATAGAAGTACCTGATGATATAGAAGAATTGGAAAAAGAAATCGCAGAAATGCTTATTGAGGCACAAAGTCAAAAGGTTGGCGAGTATGTTGCTGAATGCATAGATAAGGTTATGGCAGATTTAGGATATAGTGTCGTTGGTTGTGAAGTTTTGTCAGCACAGAAAATGACTAAACAACACTATAACTACTCTTCCAATTCTGCTGTTACTGTGGCATCGTCAGAAAATGGAGCTATGATGCTTGAAGTTGTGGGTAAAAAGAATGAAGATGGAACAAATGGCTCAACTGCTGCAGTAAAGGCTGATATGGAAAGATTTTGCCCAGATTTCCAAAAAGTTAAACAAGGATTACAACAATATGGGGTTATTTTAACAGATAAGAAACTTTGTCCTCCTGATGAAAAGTATGTTAGATTTGTAGATGTTAAAAAGACTGCTTCTACTAACAGAAGAATAACAGCAAGGAACAGAAAGAAGAGATTGTATAATGAGTGAAGTTCGAGTTTGTGAGAATTGTAATCATCACAATGATATAAATAATTTAGAGTGTGAAAAGTGTGGCTTTGACCTTTCATTTGTAATCCCTATTGATGAGAGTCAATTAGAAGATAGCGAAATATGTCCATCTGATTCTACTAATACTACTATCTGCCCAGGAAATTCAGAAGTATCTAATTTGTTGTTAGTTTCTCTTGATGGGCAGATTACAATTCCTATATGTAATGAGCTTGTTATAGGTCGAGATGGTGTTAATGGTGAGTATTTTGAAAAAAGCAACTATGTAAGTAGAAAACATGCAATATTTTATATAGAAAATGGTGAGGTTCTGATATTTGATGCAAGTACGAATGATACTTTTGTCAATGAAAAAAGATTACCTATACTAAATTCAGAGCTTATAGATAAGTATAATGATTTTGATACAAAAAAACGTAGAAGGCAGAATTTTGTTGCAAATGGGAAAATAATAAGTGTTGGTATACCCACAAAATGCATTTATAAGTAATATGAGTCGGATACTTTTTCTAAAATTTAACGAATACCATAAAATCCAAAGAATACTCAAAAAATCAACGATTACTCATAAATTCAACGAATACACTAAAATTCAACGATTATAAGAAAAAGAAAAAAATGCCATTACAGATTTCTCGCCGTAGTGGCACATTTTTTTATTTCAGAAATTCGAATGTGACAGAGAAAACTGCTATACTGCAGTTTTTTAGCTGTTTTTGATAAAAAGAAAAGACCGACTATTCTATCAAAATAGTCAGTCTTATTTGGCTGCGGAAGAAGGATTCGAACCCTCACAGAATGAGTCAGAGTCATTAGTGCTACCTTTACACTATTCCGCAATATATATTTGCGAGTTTTTGGTGCGAGGGACGAGACTTGAACTCGCAAGGTA
>CALXWJ010000045.1 GCA_944392335.1 uncultured Clostridia bacterium | reverse complement strand
CTTGCTCTCGGAGCGTGTATTATACAAGCTGAATACGGTTTTTCCGATGAAGAGGTTGCATTGCAAATTCAGGAAACAGCATATCTGCAATTTTTCTGCGGTTATTCGGAATATAACGATGAAAAGCTTCCGTTTGATCCGTCATTAATGGTATATTTCAGAAAAAGACTTACACCGGAGATATTAGGGGAAATTAATGAAATGATTATCCGCAATTCTGAAACTGAAGAAAAATCTGACAACGATGACGAATCTAATCCACCGTCTAACAGCGGTACAATGATAGTTGATGCAACGTGTGCACCGTCACAAATCAAGTATCCGCAGGATACAGAGCTTTTGAATGAAGCTCGCGAAATAACAGAAGAAGTCATTGATGAACTTCATATTCCGGGAAACGGCAAAAAACCTCGTACATACCGCAAAAAAGCAAGGAAACAATATCTTCACATAGCCCGTTCAAAGAAAAGAACGGCGAAAAAAGTACGCAAGGCTATAGGTCAGCAGCTTTCATATATCAAAAGAAACTTAAAAACAATTGAAAATTTATCGATAAAAACAGATAACTTGCATAAACAGCTTAAAACAAAACTTGAAACTGTAAAAAAGTTATACGAGCAGCAAAAGTACATGTATGATAACCATACCCATAGTGTGCCGGACAGGATCATTAGTATAAGTCAGCCATGGTTGCGACCTATTGTAAGGGGTAAATCAAAAGCCCCGGTTGAATTTGGAGCAAAGCTTGATATCAGTGTTGTAAACGGATTTACACGGCTTGAATATCATAGCTTTGACGCATATAACGAAGCGCTGAAGCTTTCTGACATGATTGAACGGTACAAAGAGCGAACAGGTAGTTATCCGGAGAGGATATTAGCTGATAAAATTTACAGAAACCGTGAAAATTTATCATATTGTGCAGAGCGAAAAATTCGTCTTTCAGGACCGGCACTCGGCAGACCCAAGAAAGACGAAATTCGTGATAAAAAACAAGATTACATTGATGAATCGGAGCGTGTTGAGGTTGAACGAAAATTCAGCCTTGCAAAACGCAAATGCGGAATAGGACTTATTGTGACAAGATTGAAAGAAACGACTTGCCACTGCCTTGCTATGTCCGTATTACTACTGAACCTACGAAAAATCGGTAAGGTTCTTTTTACAATTTTTTCGTTGTGGTTTCAAAAGCTGTTAAAAATTTACAATGATTCAAAAATGGCAATTGTTCAGTAGACATTAATTATTTTACCCCAACTATTGACAAAGAGCCATAATTAAATGCTCATATTGGAACGGGATACTTTTCGGAATTGTGACGGAGTCATATTTACGTATTTTTTAAACAGTATTCCGAAAAAATTTATATCGTTGTATCCTATTGAATATGCTATGTCGATTATTTTCATATCGGTATTTGAAAGAAGCCGAAGACTGTGTTCTATGCGGTATTTTTGCAGATATTCGGTAAAAGAATAGCCTGTATCCTGTTTAAATTTTGAACTTATATATGGCAAGCTGTAATTAAGAGGTTTGCATATATTGGTCAAGGTAATATTTTTATTGAAGTTTTCGGAAATCGCATTAATGATATATTCGGTAGGACTGTCATTGTTTATTGTTTTGTCATAATCGGTTATTTTCCTCATGGTTGAGATAAGAATATCGATCAGTGTACATCTTATGATTTCGGTATATCCGTAATATGAATTATTGGATTCTGTATATATTCTTTTCAAAAGAGATAAAATCCTTCCGTCATCATCATGAAACACGTACGCGGTGGGATCATATCTTAAAATACTTATATTGAATTTTATAAGATAATTTTCAATCAGGCTTTTAAAACTGTTGCAGTGCTTCATTGTTTTATCTATTGCTTCGGAATAAAACAAACAGTTAAATATATGGCAAAGCTTGTTATTTTTTGCTGAATATTTATGTTTTGAATTCACGTCGATGATAAAATAATCACCGGACTTGACATGAATGGGTTTTCCGTTCAGATAATGATCGATTTCGCCGTCAATTATGTAAACAAGCTCAAAAAAATCATGAGAATGATAATCCATTGAATCCTGCATATGTTCCATAACATATATTCCGTCCCGCTTTAGGGAATTATTAGTAAGATTTGACATATTATAATCACCATGTATTTTATAATAATTATCGGTAGAATTATTATAGCATATCAAATATAATAATGTCAAGATTGAAATGAGGAGGAGTGTTAATGTTATATAAAAAATCAAAAGAAGAGAAATTATCAAAAGAGCTTTTTGAAAATCCAACAAGTGAATACAGAGGAGCGCCGTTTTGGGCATGGAATTGTGAGCTTGACAAAAAAGAGCTTTTATGGCAGATAGAACAGCTTAAGGCTATGGGCTTGGGCGGATTTCATATGCATTCGCGTGATGGTATGGCAACAGAATATTTAAGCGATGAATTTATGGATCTGATCAAAGCGTGTGTTGATAAAGCACAACAGGAGGGCATGAAAGCATATTTGTATGATGAGGACAGATGGCCGTCGGGTTCAGCAGGCGGATTGGTAACAAAGGATAAAAGGTATGCGCAAAAATACCTGCTTTTTACGGTAAATCCTCAAGATGATACAGTATCTTTTAAAGAAGCATACGAAACAGGTAAAACATACTTTGCTGCAGCATATGATGTTGTTTTGAATGAACAAGGAGAATTAAAAGATTATAAAAAGATCGGTCTGCAGGATAATGCAAAGGGAGTAAAATGGTATGCATACATAAAAACTTCATCTCCATCAGGATGGTTTAACAATGAATGTTATGTAAATACTTTGTCAAAAGAAGCAATTGATAAATTTATCGAGATAACACATGAAAAATACAAAAAGAACGTAGGAGACAGATTCGGAACCATAATCCCGTCGATTTTTACCGATGAACCTCAGTATGCGGGAAAGGAAACCCTTGATTTTGCACAGAGCAAAATGGATTTAAAAATCCCGTGGACTATGGATTTAGAGGATACATATAAAGAACATTACAATGAGTCATTAATAGACAAGCTTCCGGAGCTGTTTTGGGAATTGCCTGATTCTGAAGTGTCGCAGACCAGATATCATTATCATGATCATATTACTTTCAGATTTACACAGGCTTTTGCGGATAACTGCGGTATGTGGTGTGAACAAAATAATATAGCGCTTACCGGGCATGTGTTAAGTGAGGAGACACTTTTTTCACAAACATCATCTGTTGGTGAAGCAATGAGATCATATACACATTTTGCAATCCCCGGTATTGATATGCTGTGTAATAACATTGAATATACAACGGCAAAACAGGCGCAGTCAAATGTGCATCAGTACGGAAAAGAAGGAGTAATGT
The DNA here is from genome assembly GCA_944392335.1 of uncultured Clostridia bacterium. Taxonomy (GTDB): domain Bacteria; phylum Bacillota; class Clostridia; order UBA1381; family UBA1381; genus RGIG1988. The sequence goes on along the minus strand of CALXWJ010000045.1, from coordinate 8,584 downwards.
CGGAATTATACGGTGTTACAAACTGGGATTTTGATTTCAGAGGACATAAGTTTCAGGGAGACTGGCAGGCTGCTCTCGGTATTACATTAAGAGTACATCATTTGTCGTGGGTATCAATGAAAGGCTCGGCAAAGAGAGATTATCCCGCGTCAATAAATTACCAATCGCCTTGGTATAAGGAATATAAATATGTAGAGGATCATTTCGCAAGATTAAATACGGCACTGACCAGGGGAAACCCGGAGGTAAAGGTAGGTGTGATCCATCCGATAGAAACCTATTGGCTGCATTTCGGACCGAAAGAAAATACAGCGGCAATAAGAGATATGCTCGACGAACAATTCCATAATATCGCGCATTGGCTTTTGACAGGACTCATTGATTTTGATTATATATGCGAGTCAATGCTTTCGGAGCAGTGCGGCGAAATATCGGATACTTTACAGGTAGGGAAGATGAAGTATTCAACAATTATTGTCGCCGGCTGTGAAACATTGAGAAATTCAACGCTTGAGATTTTGGAAAAATATCAAAAAGCCGGGGGGAAGATAATCTTTTTAGGAGACGCTCCCAAATATGTGGATGCAAAAAAATCAGAGGAACCGAAAAAGCTTTATGATAAATGTCAAAAAGTGCAGTGCAACAAACCAGCATTATTGACTGCTTTGGATGATGACAGAATAGTTGATATAAGAGAAAGCGACGGAACAAGAACAAACACCCTTATATATCAATACAGACATGATAATGACTGTGACTGGATATTTATCGCGCACCTCAATGAGGAGCCGGAGAGCGTTAATGTCACGATGAAAAAAGACAGAAGAATAATTATTAAAGGTGAATTTACTCCGGAATTGTATGATACCATATCGGGAGAAATCAAAAAGATAAATTTTGAAATTAAAAACGGAAAAACAATAATATATTATGGTTTTTATGCTCTCGACAGCTTGCTTTTAAAGCTTAATCCGACTACCGAAAGATCATATTGTGCAGAAGAACCGTCATATGAAACGATTGCACAAAAGCTGTTTTTTGAAAAAGTGGATTACATACGTGAAGAGGAAAATGTTTTGCTGCTGGATATAGCAAAATACCATGTTGATGACGAGCCTTTTGAAGCAGAATATGAAGAAATGAGAGAGATCGACAGGATTTGTAAAGATAAGCTGAATATTATAAATAATAATACACAGCCCTGGGCGATCCCGCCTGAACCCATAAGGCATCATATCACACTGAAGTATACGTTTGAAAGTGAAATCGAATATGAAGGAGCATATTTGGCTACGGAAGATGCTGATATTTGCATAGCTGTGTTTAACGGTGAAAAGGTTGAGAATAAAGCTATAGGTTATTTTACTGACAAATCGATAGAAAAAATACCTCTTCCAAAGATCAAAAAGGGTACAAATGAGCTTGTTATAACATATCCTATCGGCGTCAGGGCATCAGTGGAAAATTGTTTTATTTTGGGTGATTTTAACGTTAAATGTGAAGGCGTTGTAAAAACGATCATTCCGAAGACAGACAAAATAGGATTCGGAAACATAGTTTCGCAGGGTATGCCTTTCTACGGCGGAAACATCATTTATAAAACGGAATTTGAGGCTCCGGAGGATTGCGCGTCGGTTGCGATAAATGTAAGTGTATATAAGGGAACGCTTGTAAAGGTAAAGGTAGACGGCAAGGATGCCGGAGTCATAGCATATTCGCCGTATGATGTAATTGTTGACGACATAAAAAAAGGCAAGCATACGGTAGAATTTATTCTTTTCGGAAATCGGCACAATTCATTCGGTATTCTTCATTTAACAGATACCAAAATGAATTGGTTCGGAGCTTTCGGCTGGGAAAAAAGGCATTACGGTAAATATACTCCGTGGCAGTATGAATATGCATTAAAGCCCACAGGAATATTGTCCAGCCCGTTGATTGTGATGAAAAAAGAAAAGTAATTTTGAAAAAATGTACGGAATAGTTTTACTTTCCGTACATTTTTCGTTGTTGACAAGGAAAAAATACAATGCTATAATTGTACCGGATTATAAAGAAGAAAGGAGCGTATTTGCTGTGATTACATTGAATAAAAATACAGTAGTTTTGTTTTTCGGAGATTCGATAACCCATGGAGGAAGACTTGAGTCTATGGACGGTAATCATATTATGGGACACGGATATCAAAGCATTATAGCTTCAAAGCTTGGATTTGACAACATTGAAAATATGCCGAAATTTATAAATAAAGGTATAAGCGGTGACAGTATTTCACAAATGTATTCGCGTTTATACGGTGATGTTATAATAAATAAACCCGATATTATCAGTATACTTGCGGGAATAAACGATATCGGAAAGGGTATAGGTATGCCTTATAAAATGATAACCGATAAATTTATAAGAGTGTATCAGTTAATGCTTGATGATATTAAAGCACTGTTAAAAGAAACGAAAATAGTCATTTGTGAACCTTTTTACCTTGAATTGGACAGTTTCGATCATCCATACAAAAATACTCCGTATGTTTATTGTGAGGAATATTTTAAACCGTGCTATATACCGGAAGATAAAGAACGATTGACAGCAACGAGAAAAGAAATTACATATATGCAGCAGGAACTAAAAAAGTTTGCACAAAAGAATGAATGTATCTATATCCCATTGCAAGATGAGTTTTTAAAACTGTCAAAAAAAGTCCCGCCGGAATACCTTGTCTGGGATACGGTGCATCCGACAATTGTAGGGCATGAGCTTATTGCGAGAAAATGGCTTGAAGTTACCGAACAAGAATTAAATAGATATATGTATAGTGAATCTTGTAATGATAATACAATAAAATAGAGCTTGTGAAAGTTTTTTGTAAAAGTTAAAAAAGGGTCTCCTATGATAAGGGAAAAAGTCGTCGGCTTATCATGTTGTTATGACTACATAAAAATTGACAAAATATTCTTGTATAATAATTAAAAAAAAGTGTATTTTGCTTATTTAAAAATAATATTTGGTTATAATAAAATATGCAATAGCTTTTAAATAATGCTGACCGGACAAATGTGATGAGTTAAGAAAGAAAAATGGTAATTATGCCATATTTTTTTGTCAAAATATAACCTAAGCGAAGATGTCCCCAGCCGTAATCGGCAGTGGACTCCATCAATCATTTCGGTGTGAGTTATAACTGCGGACAAGATTGAGCCGCCGTTTACCGGTGAGGGTTTCATATCTGTAATCAGTGAGAGCACAATATCTTGCTGATTACACTGCAGCACAGCTCGCATTCTTGTATTTGTTGAATGACGGGACAAGCCCTTATTGAATCTCCCACTGAAACACTGATAAGTTAACACTCCTATTACTGGTTGCAACGTTTTCAAGCTCCATTTCAAACAAGTTTGATGGAGCGTTGCTCCGATTTGACTTTTGTGAATTCACATTGTCAATGACTGCCTTTTGTATTTTATAAATAATTTATGAATGATTTAGAAAATTTGGGCATACAGAAAAATTTTAATAAAACGGTTTTAATCGGACCATTCGGCTGTCATAAACAGTAATGCTGTATTTTAATATGCAATATTGCACTTAAAAGATAATTTGGAGGCAACAAAAATATATGTCAAGAATAATTGTAAAAAATAACGGCAGTTTAAGCGGAAAAGTTTGTATAAGCGGATCAAAGAACAGTTCATTACCGATACTTGCGGCATGTATACTTACAAAAGGTAAAAATATTATTTCGGGAGTGCCGGATTTGAGTGATATTAGTACCATGTACAGTTTGCTAGAAAGTCTGGGAGTTAAAATTGATGTTCACAAGGATAGGGTTGTGCTTGATTGTAAAAATATAGTTCACTATACTACCCCGTATGAATTGGTAGGAAAAATGAGAGGGTCTTTTTTGTTGGCCGGGGCATTGCTTTCCCGAATGGGAAAAGCAAGAATATCATTGCCCGGCGGGTGTCCCATAGGGACAAGACCCGTAGATCTGCATTTAAAAGGATTTGCCGCAATGGGTGCAGATATATCGCAGGGACACGGGTATGTGGAATTGTCGGCAAAAAAATTAAAAGGCGCAAGGATATATTTGGATTTTCCAAGTGTGGGAGCAACCGAAAATATTATAATGGCCGCAGCGTTAGCTGAAGGAGAAACTATAATCGAAAATGCCGCCGCCGAACCTGAAATAGTTGATTTGACTGATTTTTTAATAAAACAAGGCGCAAAGATAGAAGGTTCGGGCAGTGATACAATCAAAATTACAGGTGTCAAAGAATTAAATCCAACGACCCATAAAGTAATACCTGACAGGATCGAAGCAGGCACATTTATTGTAGCTTTTTCAATGACAAGAGGATACGGAACAATTGAAAATGTTAATTATTCTCATATTAAGCCTGTGGTTGCAAAACTGAGTGAAATGGGTGTTGATATAAAGGATAACGGTAATAATATATTAACGATCAATGCTGAGCATACATTACGGACTTCGGATGTAAAAACTTTACCGTTTCCGGGATTCCCAACAGATATGCAAGCCCCGTTTACCGCTCTTATGAGTACTGCAAAGGGAACCGGTGTTATAGTCGAAACTGTCTTTGAAAACAGATTTTTGCATATAGGTGAATTAAACAGAATGGGTGCGAATATAAGAATAGATGGCAGAACATCGGTAATTGAAGGGGTAAATTCGTTATCGGGCGCGAAAGTGAACGCATTTGATTTGAGGGGAGGCGCCGCTTTAGTTGTGGCCGGTATGAGTGCAAAGGGAGAAACAGAAATAACCGGCGTTGAACATATACAGCGCGGTTATGAGAATTTTGTTGAAAAATTCGCGAAAATTGGTGCAAATATTGTTTTTGATAAAAAATAAGAATGTACCATGCTTTAAAATTCAAATTCTTTTTTTTGGATAATAAAGCTTATGAAAGGATTGGTATATCATAAAAATAAATATTATGAGCATTCATTAAATGTCAAATAATAAAAATATTATAAAAATTACATGCTTAAATTTTAACAAACTATAAATTATTCTTTCCGTAATTGTACAAATTCACAAAAAGATATTGACATTGAATCTTTAACACTGTATAATATAATAGTTCGATAAGAACTTGTACACAGCTATATATTAATTATGTTATATTGGTGCAGATAATAAGTTTATATCAGATATATGATGAAAGGAAGAATAATACATGAGTGAAAGACAAGTAAAAAAAATAAGAAAAGAAACTCCCGTTGAAGTGAAAAAGGTAAAAAAGAAATCTAAATCAGAAATTTTGATGAATTCTGTTATAGTTGTTTTTATAATTGCTGTTCTTGGACTTGGTTCATGGGCTGTTTATTCGAAATATGCTTCTGATAATGCAGCTGAACAGACAGGTGTTGTAGATGAGTCAAATGTTGTAACAGATGATACTCAGACACAAATACCTACAATCGCGGAAGCTGCTGCCGAGGCAGGAATGACAACTGAGGATTATTTGGCAGAATACGGTCTTGATTCAAGAGATGATATTACGGGTGATACACAATTGTCAGTTGCTGTTGAGTATATGACACTCGCAAATTACGCGAAATTATCCGGAATGGATGTATCGGAATTCAGAGAAATGAACGGAATAGACGAAAGCTTCTCCGATGATATGACAATGGGAGAAATATCTGCTGCAATGATGGAAGCTGCCAATCAGGAAACAACAGATGAAACAGAAGAAACAGCAAACGGAGAAAATGAAACAACAGATAATAGTGAACCATCGGAAACAGAGTGAGAATAAATCGGTTTTCATTTTAAATATGCAGTGTTTTCGATAAAAATTATCTGTATATTTAATTTATGGAGGATTTATGAGAGAAAAAAACTGTCCGGTATACACAGGGGGAGAGGAAATATTTAATTCCGTATCTCATGGAGTCGGAGCGGCATTGAGCGTTGCCGCATTAGTTCTGTTAATTGTATTTGCAGTTATCAGAAGTAATGGTTATGGACTTGCAAGTGCTATTGTTTATGGTACTTCCCTTATTATAATGTATTCAATGTCAATGGTATATCATATCGTGCAAAGCAAAAGAGCAAAATGTGTTCTGCGGATTTTTGATCATTGTTCGATATTTATACTTATTGCCGGTACTTATACGCCATATCTGCTTATGTGTATGGAAGGAACAAAAAGATGGACTTTTTTTGGAGTTATTTGGGGTATAACCGTTCTCGGTATTTTATTAAATGCGATCAACCTTGAAAAGTTCAGTAAAATTTCTCTGATATTATATATATTGATGGGTTGGGCGATAGTATTTTCGATCCGAGACATTGTAAGCAATGTTGAATTCCCGGGAGTTGTGTTGTTGATAACCGGAGGAGTTGTTTATACAGCCGGTGTCATATTTTATGTTTTAAAAAAATATAGGTATATGCATTCCGTCTGGCATTTATTTGTTTTGGGCGGAAGTATTTGCCATTATTTTTCAATATTGTTATATGTTATAAAATAAATTGATGTATAACAAACAGAAAGGAATATTACTATGGATGAAAAAAATTTCAATCAGGAAAATGAAGAAATGAAGAATGAGGAAGTTGAGGAACAGTCAGAAGATTTAGCGGAAGAAACACAGACGCCCGATGAAAATTCGGAAGCGGACTATACTTTAGACGAGGATGCCTACAATGAAGCTCAGGAAGAAATTATATCTGATGATACAGAGGAATCTGCTGAAAATTCAGATGATGATAATTTTTTGGAAGAAAAAGCAGAATATGGTTCATTAGACAACGAACCGACCGGTGGAACAATGGTCGATGAAAGTGGGATACCGATCAACCTGCAAGAAAATGACAAGAAAAAATCACCTTTACCGATAATCATTGTTGTTATAATTATTATTATTGCATTGATCATAGCAACGGTTTTTGCAATGAAAAACGACAAGAATCCATATAATCCTATGGATTATCCTGTTGCTGAAGGTACTACAATAGGTGATATTGCCGAGAGCTACGGAGTGGAATTATCGGAATTTTTATCGGTATACGGACTGCCGGAGGATATGCCTGCGGATACACCGAGTTACAGTTCGGAATATTATATACCATGTGATATATTTGCTCAGATGGCTGGATATGAAAATTTTGAGGCATTAAAAGAGGTTGCACAAATTCCTGATGAAACAACCGTTTCAGAGCCAACAACTTTATGGGAAAAGATCAAGTCTATATTTATTAAGGAAGAACCGCAGCCTATTACCGGCGATACATACTGGGGAGTTGCACTTGATGAAATGACCTTAGGTGTGTATGTCGGAGAAGAATATATGGATGAATTTAAGGAACTGTATGGTTTGGGTGATGATATTACCATTGATACGAAATATAAAGAAGTAAGGCCTATGATTGAAGACTATATACGTACACAGTTACAAGCACAAATCGATCAAGCACAGGAACAACAGGAAAATGCGACTGATAATAGCAATGAAGCCGAAAATATTGACGAATCACCTGAAAATTCCGAGGAAACTACATCAACTGATATTGATGAAGCATCGGAACAAACAGATTCAGTTGCTGAAGAATCTGAATAATTCAAATTCTTATAAAAACACAAAAAGGATCTCATTTTGAGATCTTTTTTGTGTTAAAGGGACTTTTTAAACAGCCCATTTTTATTTTCCTATACAAACGGAGCAAGGATCGTAACCTTGTCCTATAGCATCCTCTAAGCTAATACCTTGTATATTATCTTTGTTTTTTATGTATCTGCAACCGGCTGTATGATATTTTTTGCCCGTTTCAGTTATATAATATATTTTTGTGTTATTTTCAACAGTTTGAACAGAAGGCGAAGGCGATGAATATAGTATAGGAGTGTTGTTAATAGGTTGAATATTGTTGTTTTGACGCGGTAAAGGATTTTGGATAAACACACCTATAAACAGTAATATGATGAGGGTAATGCAAAATAATATTAAAAAATATTTTGCTTTTTTATTTGTTTTTATTTTGAATTGTTTTAGCTCGTTCCAATATTCTTCAGCACGTCCGATTGGCATTTGATATTGACATGACAAATCTTGGGCGTTTTTTAAATATGTAGGCAATTTAAAAGGTGGGGCAAGAAGTAAACAAGCAAGCATATTTGCTTCTTGCTCGGATTGTATATCATCAATATCATGTTCAAGAATATAATGGGCTAATTCATGAAACATGTAAAATCGCCAGTATTTACTTGATTCGTCAACATAAATAACAACATCCGGGCTATTTTTGTATAATACAGCAGGGGAGGAATTAAGTGGATTGTATTCACCAAAATCTTTAATACATTCTGTTTTATATTTGTATTTTATTTGTAATCTGCTGCATAGTAAAAATGGATTGTTAGGTAATTCTTTTGCTTGTAATGTATAAATCTCTGCTATATTTTTTAATTGTTAAAAATTCTTCATCGTTTATAAATTTCAATATAAAAAGTGCCACATTTTATCAAATAAATATGCACAATATTTGTCGGTGTTTTACGGAGGACGAATAGTGTAAATTATCATTTCCCATCTTCTCCGTAATAGCTTTGCAAAC
>CALXWJ010000044.1 GCA_944392335.1 uncultured Clostridia bacterium | reverse complement strand
CTGAGCCGCTCCTCTGCCTGTGCTTTATGCAGTGCTGTCATAAGGTCTACACATTTGATAAAATATGTTGAATTTCTGTTTTGGGCTGCAGTTACTCCTATTGCTGTTGCAAGATGTGTTTTCCCTAAATTGCCTGTAATTAAGATTTATTTTCCTATCCACTCATAATAAATAACCTCGTAAATTCATTGTATTAAAAAGCAAAATACAGCCGTTATATTTTTACATATAACCGACTGTATTTCTCGCTTTTTAAAATATTATTTTGTGATTGTTATAATTTGACTATCCGGGTTCCAATCAACAGTGCTGTCGAGTTTTTCAGCAATAAAACGTATCGGTGTATATGATACTTTAATAATCACAAAAATATAAATTTATTCGACAATCATCATATCTATTGCGTAGTTTTCACTATCGCTTTGATTAAACCATACAGAAACATTTTTATCTAAGTAAGCTGATATATCTTCATCATAATTCCATATTAGCTTTATGCTTTCGGTTTCATTTGTAACAATATATTCAAAAGCATTTACAGATGTAACATTACCTGTAATCTTTTTATACAAAGAGGTTTCTATACCTAAATCCCATAATTTTTGTGTGTTGTTATTTATATTACTTCTCATTGCATTTAACAAGAGCGTAAACATATTTCCGTTTGTAATAGGTTCATCAATAGTTTTGTTAATTGATGTGTTTTCAAGTAATTTTAATTGTTCTGCAATTAAAAGATATTTATGCGGATATGTTTCATTTTCTGTTTTTATCTCATCATACCCCAAACAACGCACAAGCATTGTAATTGCTTCAAAATTTGTTATAATATTTTTAGGCTTAAAATTCTCATTTCCATATCCTGAAACAATTTTTAAATCAAATAACTTGTTAATGTATGGCGTGTACCAATCTTTTGTTTCGCAATCTTGAAAATAGGAATTTTCAGCTATAGGCGGTACATCCTTTCGGAGAGCATTTAAAATCACAAGTGAAAATTCAGCCCTTGTTACCTGTGCTGTATCATATTTATCATCAAAATACCCCTCAACGTCATATCCTGTGATGACATTTGTACTCCGTAATTTCTTTACTGTATCAGAGAGAAACAAGTCATTTTGATTTTCAGCAAATGCAGTTGTTATATTAGTGAATATCATCATAATGCTAATTATGAATGTCAAAATTTTTTTAAACATATCGTAAAACCTCCTAACTTTGTAATTTTAATATTGTTGACTCTGCATACGTTACATTATCTTGAGTAAGGAGCTTTTCAATAACAGCTCTTGTTTTCTCCTTGTCTGATATTCGTATTTTGTAGGTATCAACAAAATCAAAGTAATTGCATATTTCTATTGAAGTAAGTCCTAAATCTGTTTTCACTTGATTTAATGTTATCTCTGCATTGTCATTGTTTAAAAACTGAACATAAATATCTGTTGTGTCGTAAAGATAATTTTCTAAATTGATTTTTGTTTTATCCATTTTTTCAGCTTCGTTGACACTTAACAATGCGACAGAGGGAGTATAGGTTTTTGCATATTTTAAAGCATTATACGCATTTACATAACCGCCTGTACTAACCTTTGAACCAATTTTTGATGATTTAACAACACTACCCTCAATTACATTTCTTAAATCTGAACCGCTTAATGTCGGATATTCGCTTGCTACTAATGCCGCTATTCCGCAGACAAAAGGTGCAGCCATTGATGTTCCTGTACTGTTTGCGTAAGTGTTATTTGGATATGTACTATAGATTTCAGTACCAGGTGCGGCAACGTGAACTTTTTTAGTGTGATTAGAGCCTGAATATAATGAGCCGCTTTCTTGCATATTAGCAACAGAAATTATATTAGGTAAATCGTACCCAGAGGGGTAATGTGTATCGGTTGACTGTCCTGCGTTTCCTGCCGAACAAACAAATAAAATATCATCTGCATTTTTAAATGCGTTTGTAATAAGTTCACTCTTTGATGATGTTCCGGCTGAAATATTTACTATTTTTACATCTTTTTCCTGTGCATAAGCAATAGCTTCTACTAAACTAATTATGCCAACAACACCTGAAACGGTATTTACAGGAACTATTTTAGCGTTTGGAGCTACCCCTGCTATACCAACTCCATTTCCTTTTTTTGCGGCAATAATACCCGAAATATGTGTGGGGTGAGCATCAGTACCGTCACCACCTAAATCTTTATACTCACTTGTCAGCATATTATCCCCAAAATCTTCGTGGTCAAACTGAGGTGTACCGTCAAAAACTGCAACTTTTATACCTTCGCCTGTAGAAATTTCCCAAGCTTTTTCAGCATCTATAATTTCCAAGCCCCATTGTTTATCAATGTAAGGGTCTTTTCCTGTTCCTATGTTTATTTTATATGTTCCCTGTGCGTATCCTGTGTTATGACCGATTTTTACATAATAAGTTTGACCTTTTGTTAGATTAGCAGTTATAGAAAATGTGCTGTTTGCACCGCCTACGTTATTACTTGATATTTTACATTTGCTTGAATTATATAATTCTCCATATATATTAGCTGTGCCTGAACTTTGTATCAAATAATCATTTGTTTCAGTTGGTGTAAAACGCAAATACTCGGTATCTCCGCTGTTATCAATTTTACCCTCAAACACAGCGTTATTACTTGTGTTTGAAATTACCTTATAACCATTATCAAATGAATTGCCGAATGAGTTTCTGTGTGATGGAAATAAATTGACTGCTGATACGTCAAACCAATCAACGTCGTCCCAAGTTGCACCAATATCAGCAACGCCAAAGCCTAATTGATGTCCGTATTCTCCGTATTCGTTGTAAAGCTCATTGCTCGGTATTTCAACATTTATTTCCTTTGTTTTATTTGCTTCAATACGTTCAACGTAAATATGAAAATATCTGTCACCTGCAAATCCGACATCTTCACCGGGAGAAGATTCATAAGATGTGTTTATATAATAAACAGCATATACGGGTTTTGCTTGTTTGTTTTTGATTGTTAAATAATAGTTTTCTGTACCTGTTTTGGTTAGATATTTCTCGTAAAAAACATCATTTGTAGATACAGTTACATCAACATCTGTTTTATCGCCCGATTGATTAAATTCCACACCCCACGGCTCATAATCAGATGTAGCCGTAGTTTGATAGGCGTTTAATGTGCTACTTAAATTTTCTTTGATTTGTTTCAAGTCATTATACGAAAACGGTTCAGCAGTTAAGATAGCTGTTGATGTGGCAGAAAGTGTTTCATCTGTTAATTCTTCAAATTCATATCGTGTTATTTGTCCGTTTGATATTTCCAAAACATTTGATATTACAGAATTTGTTTTATCATAAATACCATTTCCATTTAAAACAAAAACTTTTATTTTGCTTGTGGTTTTATCTGTAGGCAATGTAATTGTCGGGGTAAATGTTTCAGTCGTATTTGGAGGGATTTCTTTTGAAATACTCATATAATCAATCATAGAGTTGTTTTCATCATAAAACACCAATACAGCAGATACGTTTTGTGTAAGTTCACTTTCATTGATAACAGATACGTTTGCAACGACATCTTTTCCTGCAACAATAGCTGTTGAATTTTCAACACCGTCAATCCTTACTGTAGCTTGTGACTTGATTAAGGTTAATTTGTCACTTGGATATGTATTTTTGTCAATGTATTCAGATGATGTACCACTATCAAAAGTCAACCAACCTTGACTTGCTAATTCATAGTTATTTATAACAGCTTGATATGAACCATTTAATAATTCAGGTGTTTTATATGAATATGTAAATGTTCCTGTTGCTGACGTTTCAATGGTATCAACTTGTTCGCATATATTTTCGGGGTTATAAACGGTTATGGTTAGTAGTCTTTCATCAGCACTTGAAACAGCACCCGATAAAGTAACAAAGTTTGTTTCTTCGTTAATTGTCGCAGTTAAGTTTTCAACTCGTTCTGCATATCGGTCAATGTTTATTAAATACTCTGTAGCCGTTTCTGACGATATTTTGAGATAATACAACTCTTTATCTAAATAGTATTTATTATTCAATTCTTTTTCAACTAATTGATTGTTTGAATTTAATAGTGTGATATTTATATTATCTGTACTTTCAATATCGTAATAGTCGCAAAGAGTAGGAGTGAATTGTATATAATCTGTATCCTCAGATGAATTTATTTTACCTCTAATATTCTTCTCTGTGGTTATAGTTGAAGCTAAATCAATGGAGTTACCGAAAAAGTCATTTTTGACAGCATTTATAGAAACAGCGTTAGTCATAGGTTTTAGATTGTCATTCCAATTAAAGACCTTAACTGTATAATTTTCTGTTTTGCTTGTATCAATCGTAAATTCTTCTCTATAACTGATTTCTTCGCCAACTTCAAATGATTGCAATGAACACACTTTTGCTTCACAAAGTCTGTTATTTTCATACAAAGCAATATATGGCTGAATAAATTGCTCTTGCTCTGAAATGTTTTTTAATTTCAAATCTACACCTAAACAATCTGTATTTTCTGCAATAAATTCTGTATATTCGTTTGTATTCCAAAAAACAGCTTCAGCAGAAAAGACAGGGGTAGTCGGTTCAGAATTCTGTAATGTGGCAATTTCATTTGTTGAAACAGTATTAGCATTTATATCGCTTTCGTTTATATTTTGTGTTGTCGGAATAATATAAATTGCCTCATCTTCCATAGTGTTCCAATCAAAAATGACCATAAAATTGATTTCCGAAAAATCAACATCAGCAAAAGCACCGTCAGCATAACCGCCTAAAGTTCCGCTATATATCGTTGTTTGCTGTCCGTTTGTGTCCTTTATGACATTTACATATAAATCCGAATAATCGGTATCGGACGTTAAGCTATCCTCAACAACCGAAACATTTTCGCCGTCAACAGTGACTTTGTACGAAACATTTTTTTGTTTCAGCATAAGCACTTACAGAAAACATACAGAACGCCGCCGTAAGTGCTATAAATCTTTTTAATTTGTTCATAGTGTAAATCCTCACTTTCTCAATAATAGTTTGTAACAAAAAAGGGCAAAAGAAAGGAAACAAGACTTTGTTTTACCTTGACTTTTGCCCATAAAAAATAATCTTCAACATACGCTGTACCTCCTATTCAAATGTCAACCATTACCCATAAAATACCTCTAATTCATAAGTTTTATTGTTTATAGTATAGCATATTTAACCAAAATTTTCAAGATAAATACCGCAAAATGTTGAAATTTCACCGAAATGCACAATGCAAATGTTATGGAGCTGTTGCAAATGAGTATTTTTTAGTTGCTCATTTGCACGGCTCTTATTTTGGCTCTTTGTCAATAGTTGGGGTAAAATAATTAAAATGAAATTTTGCAGCAAGCAGTTGTCATCAGGCAGCTGCTTGTTCATTTGTTGCTTTTTGATGAGAAAACATATGTAAAATACGATTT
>CALXWJ010000043.1 GCA_944392335.1 uncultured Clostridia bacterium | reverse complement strand
GTTTACTTAATTATTATACACCTTTTCTTCAAAAATGCCAAGGAAAAAGTTGATTTAATTCCACATTTTCTTTGACATTCCGGAATTTCATTTGTCACCGGAATTCATTTTGACATTCAACCTTTATTTATTCAGCAGTCATTATATTAGAAAAGGATTGTGCTAAATTCAAAGACAAAAATGGAGTTATCTTTCATTCAGACCAAGACAATAGTATCGTAATTAGCTTAAAAAACATGGAATAATACAATTTATGTCAACAAAAGTCAAGACCACCAGTTTACTGGTGATCTTGACTAATTGCCCATTAAATAATATGTCCATACAACTGGGTATATATCAAAGTTAGACGCTTTTTGGCGGTACGTATTTTTCTAATTTTGGCTCTATAATAATTTTTGCGGTAACCAAAAAAATTTATAAAAAATAAAATACTTCCTAAATTTGATATAATTGTCCTTAAATTTTGATTTTTGAGATATTATATTATTTACAAAGAAGAAGTTATTGTAGTGCAACCCGGGTGTTATGCTGTTTTTTGCACTAAAACATGGTTATTACATCGAAACTCTTTTTCTGTATTCGGTAGGCGACATACCGGTATGTTTTTTTATAAACTTTGAAAAATAATAAGGATCTGTAAATTCTAACATCGATGATATTTCTTTAATTGAAATATCAGAACTTATCAGTAATTCGGCAGCTTTTGAAACAAGCATTTGCTCTATTTGCTGTTTAAGTCCAATGCCGGTATCTTTTTTGAAATTTCTTGACAGTGTCTGGAGACTGGTGTGCATAATACCGGCAATATCAGATAATTTTGTTTTTGCTGAAAGATTAGTGTTTATAATTTTAAATAACGGAACATATTTTAAATTTTTTTGTGAAGGAAAACATATTTTTTCATGCTTTACAAACAATGAAATTAATTTATCCATATATAATTTTGAATACAAAATATCATGAATATCAGTTGAAACCAGAGAGGAAACAAACTTGTTTATGTCATGGTCTTGTATTTTTATTTTAATTATTTTGCCTGTATGTTCAAACATATCTATACCATAAAAAAACTGTATTTTGACATGAAAAAATATCTGTGTCAAAGAATTATCACACGAATAATCATATTTTAATCCCGGAGGAACAAGATATGCATATCCGGGTATAAGTTTAGTCTTTATTTTTCCGGACACCAATAGGCCGGCGCCGGATGTAATAATATATATTCTGTCAAAGGGCGATGCAATAGCATTACCATTCCATAAAGTATTCACAGTAAGCATATTACTTTCTATATAGTTTATTTTAATATTGTTTATTATATTAAATTTTTTATCAAAATCAATTTTACTGTCAAAATATTTCATACAAAAAAGTACATCCTTTTTACATTTATTTATATTGTGTTCATTTATTTAATATTGTATAATATAGCTAACAATTTGTCAATAGGTGGAATAAATTTTATAATGTCTTAATAAAAGGTATATGACATCAGAAAAGGAATTTGTAATGCCTGATGAATTTTTAAGAATGCAGAATTTTGCTGTTGCTGTTGGAACAGGTTGAAAAACTGTATAAATATCTAAATCCGAAATGTGCACATTAAGAAATGGAAAATGATCTATCCTGGTTCTTAAAAAATATAATATTATTTTTTTGTGATGTATTAGTTGAGGGGGTTGATTTTAATTGTGTATAACAACAAGGCGGCATATGGTTTGTGCAGCAGTTAGTTTAGACTATCAATAAAAGTTAACGTCGGTTTGGTAATTGGAAAGAAGTGATAATGTTAAAGTTATGGAATTTTACACAGAGACTGAAACAAGAAAAAAGGAAAGTTTATTTTTTAAACAAATAAAAAAATGCAGAATTTACCTGGTGACATATGAATATGACAGGTATTTATTAATATGAATATCATGATTTTTTAGTAAATGACAAGGATGTGTTTTTAATGATTAAGGCAATTAATCCGGAGAGGATTAAAATTATAAAAATATGTTTTATCAGGAAGGGGAGTTTATGAAATGAAATTACAAAGGATATTTGGAAGTATAATAGTAATGGTAGCTGTATTGATAAATATGTGCCATATTGAGGCAATGAAACAAAGTTCAGCTGAATTGGTTGCACATTGGGATATGAATGGATATGTATTTGAAAATAATAATTATTATTTTGATGATTTATCAGGAAATAATATTAAGCTATCATTGGGGTATGATCAGTATAATTTACTTAAAAATGAATATGTTGCTAAAAATTCGGATCAGAGATCTTTATATAGAGATTATGTTTATATACGTGTTTCAACAGAAGAAGATGGGAATATGGTCGACGGATCTGAAAAAATTGCAGAAGCAATGGATGGAAGCTTTACATTTGAAACATGGTTAAATGTTTCGAGTCAGAATAATGGTGTAATCGGTGCTGTTTATATGGTAACGGACGGCGGAACAAACTTTATAAATGAATTGCAAATTGTAAGGTCTGGAAATGAATATGGTCTGACCGTCAGAAGAATATATGAATCAGGTGCAACTTATTATATACTAAGTGAAATGTTTGAGTTGGATAAATGGTATCATTTCGCTATTACTCTTGACAGCGATGCCGGAGAAATAAAACCGAAAGCATATGTAAACGGGAAGTCTTGCAGTGTAAGTGATGCATATGGTGAAACGGCATCCGGCAGTCAGAAATTACATACGCCGGGACAGTCATATTTTATACTCGGCGAAACGTATGAAGGCGGAAATTCTTCTCTGTTATCTCATGCGTCATATGGAGAAACAAAAATTTATGACGGATGTCTGACAGCTGAAGAAATTTTGGAAGAATACGATTTATCTAAAGAAAAGTATGAAAATGGATATATAATTAAGATAGAAAATAACCATGAAGCTTTTGATGATGCCGTTAATTTAAAAGAAGGAAGAATATCGTTTAATGTTGATCTTACAGATATTCAAAAAGAGTCAATTACAGATGGAATGATCAGAGTTGTTGATGCACAGGGTAATGATGCAGGATTTTTGTGTAATATTCAAGACGGATTATGTACCGTTAGTAAAGAATTTGTTTTTGCAGGTGAATATATACTGATTATAGATAAATCAATTTCTGACATATATGGAAATCCTTACAGAAATTTTGATTATGAGTTGAAGTTTACAGTGGGAGAAAATACAGAACTGAGAAACCAGATTTTAGAACAAATTAATGCTCTTATGATGACAGAAACTATGCAAAATTCTGAATTAATGGTTAAATTATTGGAATATAACTATATTATCGGAATGGATGTCAGTGAAGATAGCAGTTATTCAAAGATTATAAATAAAGAAAATATTTTTGGACTTTTAAGAAACAAAGAATATATATCTATTGAAGAACTGAAAAATGCTTTTGATGAAGCTGTTGAACAGCAGGCACTGAATGATAGTCTTGAGGCCGTTGAAGAAGTTTTGGAAGTTACTGAACGGGCAGATGAAAATATGGTGACAGATTTGAAAGAATTGCTGTTTACGAAATACCAGACGGTATTTAAAATAGACACTACAGAATATGAAAAGTTAATAGAACCGGATAAAGCCATTGAGTATATGAAGGAATTGTCTGCGTCAACTGTTGATGGGATTATAGCATTTTTTGATAAATGTGTAAAACGCCAATATATTCAGGAACGTACTTTTGAAATGCTTGAAAAATTGGAAGACTGCAATAATGAAGAAGCAATAGCAATTCTTGCGGAATATAACGACTTACTTGAGTTTAACCTTGAAAATAAAGATTTTATCGAATACCAAAATGCAATTATATCGGACTTGATAAACAGTAAACCTGAAAATCTTGAAGATATAAATAAAATTTTAAATGAATCTTTGCTGCTAAATGCTATAAACGGTGTTGCGGTCGGAGACAGGGAAAAAATCATTTCATTGCTTGATGAATATGAAGAATACTGGGAAATGCCGGATTCATATAAGTCTATGTCCCATGAGGAAAAGATGAAGGTGGCAAAGAAATTAAACGGTAAAACTTTCAATGATCTTCAGGCACTTGCAAAAGAGGTGAAGAATATTATAGATGATATGAATGAAGATGATTCCGGTTCCGGTACGGGTTCAGGTTCAGGCTCTGGTTCCAGTTCCGGATGGGGATCGGGAAACGGTTCATTTAAAACAGAGGGATCAAATTATTTTGTGGATATGCAGGTTACAGCAGAGCCTGTACCTCCAAGTGAAATAGTAAATGAATTGCCGTTTGACGATATACAAAATGTTATGTGGGCATATGACGGCATTAAATATTTGTATGACAATCAAATATTATCCGGAAAAGAGGAAGGAAAATTTTATCCGGATGACAATATAACAAGAGAAGAATTTGCAAAAATTGCGGCTATGGCTTTTGGATATGAATCGGAAAACAGCGAACAGATATTTGATGATGTTAATTCGAGTGACTGGAGTTTTGAGTATATAAATGCATTGTGTGAGGCAAATATTATAAAGGGAAAAGAAGAAAATATATTTGATAAGAAAGGTATACTTAAAAGATGTGATCTTGCGGTAATTATGGACAGAATAATGACGAGCAAAAACATAGTTATCCAGAAAAATGATCAAACCGAGCCGTTTGCGGATTTTGACAAAGTTGCCGAATATGCAAAGGAAGCAGTTTTAAAAATGCAGAAAACAGGTATTATGAACGGAGTGGGCGATAATTATTTTGCACCGGAAGATAATGTAACGCGTGCCGCAGCGGTAAAGGTAATATATGCTTTAATTTCTGTTGAGGAAGGAGAAAAAACAGATGAATAAAATGAATAGTATATTTAAAAAATTTTTATATTATGTTTTTTGCCTGACTGTATTAATGGTGACATTGTCGCCGGTTTATGCGGAGGAGAAAATAAACAGATATGATGAAGAAACACAGTTGTTATTAAGCATGGGGCTTGCCGATCCGGAGGCTGATCAAAATGCAGATGCTACACGAGGGGAATTTGCAAGGATAATATATCAGATTTTGACAAACGGAGAATATAACCCGCCGCAAAAACAATATTTTACCGATATTCCGGTTGATGATAAATATTATGCTGCAACCGCATATTTGTGTGATATGGGACTCATATCGGGATATGAGGATAACAGTTTTAAGCCTTATACAAATATTTCACTTGACGAAGCGAGCGGCATTCTGATAAGGATATTGGGATATCAGGCATTGGCAGATATGGGCGGAGATAATCATGACAGTGTTAGAAATGTTTCCAATCAGATAGGATTATATGATGAATTTTCGGCTGATATGCAAAATAGCCTAAAGTTTTGCGAAATGTATAAGCTGATATACAATTCCCTGTTTATACCTATGATGAAATCAAGTATTTCAGGCGGAAATGTATCATATGAAGTTCTGCCTTCCGAAGGAAAAACATTGTTGAGAAGCTATCTTGAGATTGAATGGGTAGAGGGTATAGTTACCGATAATTCAGTTACTGCAATAAGTTCAGAATCAAGGATTCCGAACAATTCAGTAAAAATTGAAAATGTTGTTATGGATAATAACGGAATAATGATAAACGATATGCTTGGATACTATGTAAAAGCATATTATAAAACAACCAATGATGAAAATGTGCTTATATATATAACTCCAATGGAAAGAAAATTCAGGACACTAAGCTTGCTCCCTGATGAAATAGAAAAATTATCATTATCCGAAATTACATATATAAAAGACGGAGATTTAAAAACAAAAACCGCAAAAATAAGAACGGATGCGGATTATATATATAACGGAGAATCTGTAAGCACTTTATTGGGCGGAGATGTTGAAAATGGGGAAATTAAGCTTGTGGATTATGATAACGACGGTATATATGATATAGTTTTTGTTACAAAATATCAAAACATGATATTAACGAGTGTAAACAGCCAAAAAGACATATTAATCGGAAAATTTGGAGAAACAGTTGATCTTAGCGAGTATGAAAATATTATATATTTAAAAGATGGTGAAGAGATAACAAAAGACAAATTAAAACCGTATGATGTATGTGCTGTACAGCTTGGGAAAAAATATGCGACTGTAGAAGTTTTTTCAAAGGTGGTTTTCGGTATCTTATCAAGCATATCGGAGGATGGATATTCTGTTGACGGTGAAATATACGAGATTGCCGGTGAATATGAAAATTCTGATGTAATAAAACCAAAGCTTGGTGTAGAAGGAACATTTTATCTTGGGAAAAATGATGTTTTGGTATATTATGAAGAAGCGTCAACAAAAAGAGTCGGTGTTGCGGTTAAGCTTACAAACCTTGATGAAGACGGCGTTGTTGAAGGCGGTATACCCATTATAAAGATTTTCACAACAGATGGAATCTTTGAGTCTTT
The DNA here is from genome assembly GCA_944392335.1 of uncultured Clostridia bacterium. Lineage (GTDB taxonomy): Bacteria > Bacillota > Clostridia > UBA1381 > UBA1381 > RGIG1988. The sequence goes on along the minus strand of CALXWJ010000043.1, from coordinate 12,615 downwards.
TGAGTTTAAAGACAGAATTAAATTAAACGGTAAAAATGTAAAAAAAGGCAAAATATTTGAAAAAGAAGATATATTTGAAGATGGAGTGTTTATAAGGCAGGTTGTACAGTATGCGATTGGAGAACAGGGTGAAATCACTGCGATTGATTTCCCTGATCCGGAAAAACCGGATACCGATATGCTTCAATATGCATCTACCAAAAGACAGTACAGATGGTGTTCGGCGGGAACAGATACAATTTTCCCGGCGGAGCAAATCGAACAGGAGGATAACAGGGCATTTTTTGTAAATGAAAAAACATGGTATTTTAAATTGCCGGAAAATATAGACGATGAGATGTATTATAGCGTAAGCCGCGGAACTTTACCATATGAACACAATGCTACGCTTACCAATACGCAGATAATATTTTCAACAGGCGTCAGCAAGCGTTTTGGAATTGCCGATGTTATTACTACAGATGTAAAAGCGTCAAGAAGCGGTGTCTGGGAAACAAGATCCTCCGTAGTGGTGAATGTTGAACAGGTATATACAGAAAATGATGAGATATGTGACGCGCTGACTGTATATCAAAAAGGGTCAAAGGTAACATATTATGCAGAACCGGGAGTGGAAGTCAATGGTCTTGAACCGGGGGATATTATACAAATGACGGTAAATGAAGACAGAATTGCAAGATACAGAAAATCATACAGTATAAGATTAAATAAATCATGTGTCGAATTTTACCTGGAAATGGAGGAAAACGGGACTCTTGATAGTCTTGGGCAGTTTTATGGAATTTCTGATGTAAATAGTGTAGATAGCCTTAATTACTATATAAATAAAGAAATTTTAGAGAATCCGAATACATATAGTACCAGAGACAATAATTCATGGAATACTGATCAGGCGGGTCAATATGTTACGGGGACGGTAATTAACCGTGATGGTGATTATATGCTTGTATCGACAAGCGATGGCAGAGTCCTTTCGTTTTTAATGAATGAAAATGAATATGAATATTATAAAACATATGCGTATTATTCACAGTCAAACGGAAGTCGTATTAGAACGATAAAAGCATCGGATATATGTGTTGGTGATAATGTTTATGTATTTACTGAAGCATTTTCGGTTATTGATGTTATGGTAATAGAATAATTTTAGAATATTTTTATATTCAGAATCCGCATATCTTTTCGTTATAAAATAATAGAATGCGTTGAAATGACAGAATGGAGGGGATATAGTGAAAAAAATATTTATGATTTTATGTGTTTTATGTATTGTTAATATAAATGTTACAGATATATGTGCACAGGAAGACGTTGTAAAAGTTGTTGTAGATGAAGATTTTGAAAATTATCAACATAACGGACCACCCGGAGAGGATTGGGAGTTTGAAGTATATAACAAGGATATTGGCGTATATGCTGACATTGTCGAAGATCCTGAAGATAGTAATAACAGTGTTTTAAAATATATAAGAGAATCTGGAGATCTTGTATGGGTGTATAGATATTTTGAGCCTATAGGAGGCAAAGTTTACATTGATTACAGGTTTATGCTTTCAGAAACAGAGGCTGTTTTATATCTTGGGAGAATTGATGGGGTTTATGCATTAATGACATATCAGGGAGCGTATGTATTTGAAAGTACAACCATTCCAAATATTTCAACCACACTGAATGTATGGCATGACTTTCATGGGGAAATTGATTTGGTAGAACATACTTTTACTGCAATGATAGACGGTGACATCGTAATGGATCATGTTGAAATAAATTCGGATATAGAAAGTATTGATCACATATACTTTGGTTTTGCAGAAGTGTGGACTATGATAGATGATTTAAAAATAAGCTATGAAGGCGGAATAGTAACAAATTATACAAAATTATCTGTTGATGAGTACACATACAACAATACGTTGAAGGGTATATATAATGTGCCGATGGAAACCGAACAGGAGGAGTTTTTGGAAAATTGTACCTTTGTTGACGGTGCAGTATACGGATTATATGAGTCGGATGGAAAGACTCCGTACACAAAACGATTTATTGATGACTTGTCCATACTAAAAATACAATCCCCTGATATGAGTCAGGAGGTGCAACTTTCAGTTAATATACAACCATGGGTTGCATCTTTGAAAACTGTCAATGAAGCATATAAATGTGTTATCTTTTTTGAAGATGACTGCGATATGATAGTAAAAAATAAACGACAGTATATTGATGAAGATAATACAACGCTTCGTCCTTTTGTAAAGGATAGCCATATGTATATTCCCATAAGAGCATTGTCGGAGGCATTCAACATTGATGTTGCATATAATGAGCAGACAAAGAGTGTGAGTATAGGTGGGCAGATGGTCGAATGCGAGACGGTTATTGTTGAAGGAAGGACTTTTATGAAAGCAAAAGATGCCACGCAGATAACCGGTAAAAAATTATTGGTGAATAAAGAAAATATGGTTGTTTTTGCTGATGATAGTGTTGTTCTTGATGATATTGAATATACGATTTTTGTAAATGAAGTAGAAGCAAGACGAAAATAAGAGAAGCAGAGAAAGAGAGTGTTTAAAAATGAAAAAAAGAATATTATCTGTATTTTTAACAGCTGTCCTTTGCCTCTCATATTTAAATGTATCGGCAGAGGCGGATACGGTACGATTTTATGTTTCACCTGATGGCAATGATAATGCAGCAGGAACGATTGATGAACCTCTAAAAACACTGCAGGGCGCTAAGAATAAAGTGAGAGAAAGCGGATTGCTGAAAGAAAAAAACATAGAAGTGATTTTTAGACAAGGCTATTATCCTTTTTCGCAAACTGTTGAATTCGGAGCGAAGGATTCGGGAAGCATTGATAAACAGATTACATATAAAGCATATGAAAATGAAGATGTGTTTTTTGACGGCGGAGTTGCAATTGATGTAAAGGACGCAAAACCGGTTACCGATCAAACAGTAATATCAAGACTGAATAAAGAAGTTTTAAATAACATCAAAGCCGTGGATTTGACGCAATATGGAATTACCGAGATTCCAGAGCAGATGCGCCAGGATTCGTATATTACAAATCCGTATTCGCCCATGAGATTTTATATTAATACCAGTGAAATGACGCTTGCCCGATGGCCGAATAATAATGAATGGGTTTATACCGGAGAGATTATTGATCCAGGTGAAATGCATGAAGCTGGGACAAGGAGCTTTGAAGGAAGAGGCGGAAGTTTTGTGTATCGTGATGAACGTATAGAAAACTGGGTAACCTATGAAGATGTATGGTTATACGGAAGATTTGCGGCTGACTGGTGCCCGAATACAACAACATTGGAAAGCGTGGATAAAGAAAAGAATATACTTGTCTGTACTTATAATGCACCATACAATTATGGATATAATAAACCTTATTATTATTTTAATGTATTGGAAGAGTTAGACAGCAGCGGGGAATTTTATATTGATAAAAATACCTGTATTCTTTACTATTATTCAGATAATAATGAAGAAGAATTGTACGTTACATATACGCCGGAATCTCTTATAAATTTTCAATATACGCAATATGTAAATTTTGATGGAATAACATTTCAAGGCACAAGAAATACTGCAATAACAGGTGATTCCTGTAAAGGGTTGACATTTAAAAACTGTACAATAAGATTCTGTGGTTTGCAGGGAATGAATTTTTCCAGCGGATATGATTATCTGGTAGATAATTGTTTTGTTTATGAATGTGGAAGCGGGGGAATAAGCATAACGGGAGGAGATAAATTATATTTGAAACCGTCAGGTACCCGTATTATTAATAATCATATATACAATTTCAGCCAGTGGCAGCAGACATATTCTGCCGCAGTCGAGGCGATGGGTGTTTATGATGTTGTTGCAAATAATGAAATTCATTCCGGTACTCATTTGGCATTATCACTTGGAACAGGTGCCATAGCAGAATATAATGATATATATGATTTGCTTAGAGTAGCAGATGATAGCGGCATGATATATTTCTACTCGGATTGCACAAATATTGACATACATTTACGAAATAATTTTATTCATTCATCAGCAAAACGCGGTTTTATATTAAATACAGGCAATTGGGGGATATATCTGGATGGCTTTACTTCCGGTATCAATATATATAATAATATTTTCTATGATTTGCCGGGAGGTATACATGTTAATGGAGGGCAGCGTAATAATATATATGAAAATTTGTTTGTAAATGTTGAAACGGGAGTGTATTCTCACGCATTCACATCACATGCAGCAACAGATTTTTGGAATAAAGCCGATGCCGTAGATTATTTGAAAGGAGTATGGAAATATAAATATCCTGAAATAGATGAATATCGGGATGATAATGCTTATACGATGTTCAAACTGAATAATATAGAAAATAATATATACTATAATGTATACAGAAATGTATTTGGTGAAAGTGCTGTTAAGGAATCACCCAGTATTGAAAGAAATAATATTGTTTTGAAAGAAAACATTTTTGAAAATCTTGATAATCTTGATTTTACTATGGGAAACAAAAATCCGATAGAAGGTTTTGAAGAGCTTGATATGAGCAAGGTTGGAAGAAACAAAAGAAGTCTTGAAGAAATAGAAGCAGGGCTGCCGTTCTGACAAATGGAGGTGATTGTTTGAAAAAAATATTAATGATTATTTTGTGCATTGTTATCGTATTTCAAACTGCTGCTTTTTCAGAAGTTGTAACACAAGGCAGTGTGACGGGTGGAAGCTATATAAAAGTGACTGATCCCGAAGATGATTCCAATGAGGTTTATAAGCTCATATCGGATGGAAATGTAGAACTGAGAATTCCAATTACACCCATAAACGGAGGAATCATTGAATTATCTTACAGAATGAGGTTTGAAGGCATTGGCGATAATATTATATATATGCCGATGATAGTTCATGATGACGGAAATATTGTAAACCCGATGTATCATAAAGGAGGATTGGCGATATTTGACGGAACAAACATGACATTTTTCAGAACATATTATGAAAATACCTGGTATAAACTGCGATATGTTATTGATACTGAAGAGCTTAAATTTGATGTGTACGTAAATGATAATATAATATGCAGAAATTATACGTTCACAACAGCAGTTACCGATGAAATAAACTGTATCAAAACATCAATATCAAGAGGAAGTCTTTATCTTGATGATATAACAGTTCAAAAAGTCGACGAAAGTTCACAAAGATATATATTGTTTAATTCACAGTATCATACCGATCACACAAATAAAACAATAGGAAATCTGCCATACAGAATGACGCTTGATGATTTTATCGGTACATTAAAACTAAAAGAAGGTGTAAGTGTATTGGTTAGTACTCAGGGAAGGTTTATTGAGGACGGAGACATAATGAATGTACATGATGATATTTATAATAATGACTTTCAATATACTCTTAAAGTACGGACTCTGAATTGTTCACTGATGTTTTTTAAGAATTTTCAAAAAAGTATTGTTTTAAAGGAAAATGCACCATATTGTTATATAAACGGCGAATATACTGAAATTTGCGGATTAGAAAACAACATTTTATCAAAAGAGGCTTTAAACAGGTATGGAATTACCGTTAACGATAATATAAATATTTTAAATGTATCAAGTCTGGGTTTATATTATAAACAATATGATAACGGTTATGCAATACTTTCGAAAACCACTTTTTCTGCAGGAAATATTTTTGCAATGAATTGGGAATATGATATTGAAAAACTGTTTTAAAGGAGGATAATTAAATGAAACGGTTTATCTTTGCAATTATTGCAGCATTGCTTGCCGTACAGTATACGGCAATTGCAAAAGAGGAAGTTTGTTTTTATGTTTCTCCGGATGGCAGTGATTATAATAATGGAACATACAGTGAGCCGTATAAAACTTTGTATCGTGCAAGAGAGGCTGCGAGATATTTAAGAGAAAGCGGGAAAAATACGCAAGGCAGTATAAAGATTATATTAAAAGAAGGGACATATTTTTTGAATGACAGTTTTTATCTTGACTCAAGAGATTTTAATTTGATTTTTGAAGGCAAAGGTAATTGCGTTATCAGCGGAGGAATTGAATTTGACAGCAATGAAGCACAAAATGTTATAGACTGGAATATATACCGGCGTTTACCGAAGGAATCAAGGGACTATGTAAAGTGTATTGATTTACAGGATTTTTTTAGACAGATGGATAATCCGCCCGAAGTGAACGGAATGAATATTGAGTTATCGGACTATCTTGTTTCCTTTAATAATAAACAAATGATAAACGCACGGTATCCAAATGATGAAACCATGAATGTAGACACAATATATAAAAGCGGAAAGGAGGGGGGAGACAGTTTTATAATAGGTTATAGCGATGATAATATTTCATCGTGGCAAAATCCGCAGGAAATATATGTTGAGGGTTATGGTGACGTGGGCTGGAAATATCAGAAAATAAGGCTTGACAGCATTGACAGTGAAAATAAAATAATAACATCGACAGAAACAAAACTGTATTCGGGAATTTATGACAATGCAAAAATATGGTTTTCCAATGTATTGGAGGAGCTTGATGAAGAGGGAGAGTGGTATATAGACAGGGAAAATAAAAAAATTTATTTCTATCCGCCGCACAACAGCGGAACAATCGAAATTGCGGTAATGAAAAAACCGTTGATAAGATGTGTAAATACAAAAAACATTTCATTTGTAGGAATTACTTTTAAAAATACCAGAACACAAGGAATTGAAACTGTCGGCAGTGAAGGCATTGTTTTGGATTCATGTATTATTACGAACACAGGAAAAGAGGGTGCAGAATTCAGAGACTGCAAAAACAGCGGAGTAAAAAACAGTAATATTGTCGAAACAGGCTGCGGTGGAGTTACAATATCCGGAGGAGATAAATATGATCTTGAAGAATCGGCAAATTTCGCAATAAACAATGAAATATGTGATTTTTCAAAGGTAAAGACAACTTATTCGCCGGCTGTAAATGTCAGCGGTATCGGAGATATTGTATCATATAATACGATACATGAATCATACCATGCGGCAATTATTTTTTCTGGAAACGATAATGAAATATCTCATAATGAAATATATAATGTTTTACTTGGTACTACTGACGCGGGAGCTATATACATTTATGGTGATGCAAGTGCAAGAGGCAATATTATAGAAAATAATTTTATACATCATCTTGGAAACGGTGATAGAACCTTTGAGGGTGAAGGTATTTTTGCGGTATATTTCGATAACTTTAATTCGGGACAGACTGTAAGAAATAATATTTTTTATGATATGCCATGCAGTATACATATAAACGGCGGAGGATACAATACAATAGAGAATAATGTATTCGGATATGTTGATGTGCCGGTATATGCACATTCATTTGAAACCTTTCCGTCAATAGATTCATGGAACAGTTATTTAAAACTCAACAAGGATGAAAAGATATGGATTGCAAGGTATCCGGAGCTTGCATTTATTCCCGACCCGCTAAAACCTGCCGATACATATTGTCAGAATGCTTTTTCAAATAATATAATCGGTATGTATTCCGATGTTTATTCAAAGATAGATACAAAAGGGTGTACGGTTATAAATAATGAATTGTTTGAAACAGACATCTTTACAGACAGGAGTAATTTTGATTTTAGCATTACAGTGGAAAGCAGTTCATTTGTGCCGTTTGACTATTCGGATGTAGGAATCAGATAAAAGAAAGAGAGGGTAATTATTATGAAAAAAACAAAGAAGGTATTGTCGGCTGTATTGGCAGCCGCAGTAATTGCTTCGGGCTTTACCGGAGTTGTTTTGGCTCAGGAAGAAAACGATATCGCCTTGATTGCACAATGGGATATGAAAAATCATACAATGGTTGGCAATGAATACAAGGTGGCTGATAGCAGTGGGAACAATATAGTGTTGAATATTGATCACAATAATGATAATAAGGCTTCTTTTGTAAAAATAGGGAATAGCATTTATTCGGATGATTACAGTATGAAGCATACATATCCTTCAAATTACGCCCAGCAGTATAATAGTGAGGATAATACATACTCAAATTATCCGGAAAAACTATTTGAAGCATTTGATACAAAATATACTTTTGAAACCTGGTTTAGGATGGATGAGATGGTTCCTGTTTTAGGAGGGATCTATGAGGTAACAAGCGAAGGGAATATCGGATTTACAACTGTTTTACAGGCAGGCCATGATAACGTCAGTGGTAATCTTGGTTTGGTATTAAGACAACAGTATGAAACAGGCGCAAAATATTATGAAATCGATAAAAAAATAGAATATGGACAATGGGCACATATATTGGTGTCATATGATGTTACATCGGTCAATAACGAACCACTGGTAATGATAAACGGCGAAAAAGCAAATACCAATGATATATTTGCGGGAACGAACCCAAGCCAGGGGGCGCCCAAAACACACATTCCGAATGAATCCACATTCAAACTGGGCCATTATCATGAAGGTGCGGCAGCAAGCTCATTATGGAATTCACAATTCGGAGGAACAAAAATATATTCAGGGCTTATGAGTGAAGCGCAGGCTATTGAAGAATACAACAAACAAAAAGGAACATATGAAAAAGAATTTGATGTAAGATTTTATAATAAAAATAATTTATTGATAAATAAGAATGAAATGAATGACCTGTATGTTGACGGCAATTCAATAAAAATAAATTTTGAGGAGGCAGAAAAATCAACAGTTAATGAAGATAATGTGTTTATAGCTGATATTACTGAAAATAAGTGGATAGAATGTAACCGATATTGGCAGAACGACATATATGTAATAGATAATTTTTTACTTAGTAAGAACCATGATTATAAACTGGTTATAAAGGATATAAAAGATACTGATGTAAATAATATAAGGGAAACAGAACAGATTACCGAATTTTCTGTGGTTGAAGGCAATCAGCAAAATGAAAACGGACTCAATTTAATAGCGCAATGGGATATGCAAAATTATACAATTGTTGGCGACACATATAAGATAAATGATGCCAGCGGCAATGATATAGTATTGAATATGTTTAATACTTTTGACAATAAAGTGACAATAGGCAAAAATGAGGACAATACATATGCAGAAAATTATTATATGCAGCATCAATTTCCATCCAATAATGCTCAGCAGTATAATAGCGAAGATGGTACATATAGTGATTATCCCGAAAAGCTATTTGAAGCATTTGATTCAAAGTATACATTTGAAACCTGGTTTAAAATGGATGAACCAGTTCCTGTTTTGGGAGGTATTTTTGAAGTAACAAGCGATGGAAATATAGGTTTTACAACAGTATTGCAGGCCGGAAATGACAATTCAAGCGGTAAATTGGGTCTAACTTTAAGACAGCAATATGAAGTTGGAGCAAAATACTATGAAATAGACAAAAGATTAGATTACGGAAAATGGCATCATATTTTGGTTTCTTACGATGTTTCATCTGTAAATAATGAACCGTTGGTAATGATAAATGGAGAAAAAGCTATAACAAATGATGTATTTACAACAATTGATCCAAGCTCGGGAAACCCGAAACAACATACACCGAATGAATCGACGTTTAAATTAGGTCATTATCATGAGGGGGCAACAGGAAGTGCTTTGTGGGATTCGCAATTTAGTAGAACAAAGATTTTTTCGGGTATTGTGAGTGAGGAACAGGCAAAAACATTTTATGAACATGAACTGGCAGACTTTGAATATGATTTTGGAATTAAACTTTATAATAGTCAAAATGAAGAAATTGGGTATGAGGATTATATTGTAAATTCCCATAAATCTATTAATTATTTTACTCTAAATACAAAAAATGTAGGAGACCTTGAGGGTAAAATTTATGCTGTTAACAAAGACAGTGGTGAAAAGATAACATTATCAGGAACAATGGATAATGATTTATTTACGGTTAATTTTGAACCTTTATCAACAGGAGATTATACGCTTTATTTGTCAAATGATATTACTGACATAAATGGGCATAAAATAAGAAATACTGATTATACGTTGGATTTTTCGTATGTATCGGATCAATTTAAGGTTAAATCTGTAAAATTACTTAGTTATGGCGGCGGCGAAGCTGTTATGGGGAAAGATAATATAGTAAAAGCACAAATTGTTGTTGATAATTACAACGAAGAAACAGCTCCTGTTATTATTGTTGCGGGTTATCAGGACAATAAATTAATTGAGGTGTCATTTGTAAACGGATTTGATCAGATACAGGCAAATACACTGACTACAGAATTTATCAGAATTGATAACTGCGATAATGTAAGGGTTATGCTTTGGAATTCGGATATGAAATCAATGATGGATGTCAAAGTATTTTCAACCGAATAAAAAGTATAAAAAGACACATTAAATTGGTAGTATACAAAATAATTAATTTGTATACTGTTTGTTAATAGACTCTTTAGCATTAGTTGGGTAAAATAATTAAAATAAAAAATTTTGGGAATATCTCTCATTTTATGTAAATGCTAAAATGGTAATATAATGAATGTTTTGCTGGAGTTAAGCCCGTTTAGAGGCTTAACTCCTTAACTACAATTGAATATAACACAGTATGTCAAGGATGCCATTAGTTTTCTCGGCGTTGTATGTTACCGAGAAAGCTTATCCGAAAAGAAGATCTCAATTGGCAAGTGAATCTGTCCATATTTGTGGCATTTTCAGCCCATTTTTTATAACTGTTCTTGGCTGTCTGTTCATACGCTGCTGCGTGTATACTTTCTTTAAATCCGCCATTATCAACTTGATATACTTGTACGATACAAATTTTGTTGTGTTACTGATTTGATGTATAATACACTGCTGTATTTCCGTCTTCGAATATACAGCATCTATTGCGGCAGGAAAGCTTGTGAGACTGTCGACACATACTTCAATATATTTTCTAAGACTCTGTTTTTTAATCCGTTCATAACAGATAACCAGAACTTGGCACTTTCATTCTCACCTACCCACATACCGATTACTTCCTTGATTCCGTCCATACGGATTCCGATAGCTATGTACACTGCTTTCTTTACAACTTGTCCTTCACTGCGAGCATGAAAATGAATGGCATTCATGAACACCGCCGTATATACTTCTTCAAGGGGTCGTGACTGCTATTCACGTACCACAGGAAGTATTTTGTCAGTTATACGACTTATATTGTCGTATCAGAACATTTTAAACCGTATATTTTCTGAATATGGCTTTCTATATCGATTGTTGTCATTCCTTTTTGCGTACATAGAAAGAATCTTTTTTTCAATGTCTCCAGTTAGTGTGGTTTGGTGTTTTTTGAAAAGCTGCTATTCAAATTCAACTGCAAGATCACGGGGAACTTTGATTTCGGTTTCTGTAAAGCTGGTTTTTAATGTCTTTGTGAGTGACCGTTGCTGATATTTTTGCCTTCCTTGTTTCGGTAGTCATACTTGGAATAGTCCAGCTCATTATCAAGTTCTTCATCTAAACCATTCTCAAGCATTTCACCGACCACGAGCTTAAATACATCTTTAAGGTCATCAAAATTCTTGAAATCAAGATCTCTAAGTAAGTTTTTCAAATTTTCTTTTCTTTCTCGTGCCGCTGCCCGATCTTCCGGACTTAATTTGTACTTAGGTATAATTAAAACCTTCAAAATGATATTTTTATTATATACCATTTTGGAGGTCCTTTCAACATTTACACAAAATTCGGGATTGTCTCCTAAATGGATTATTTCATTTTTTGTGTAAAAAGAGTTTGTGAAATCGTTTACATAAATACTTTCACAAACTCAATTTATCATATATTTTAGCCTTTACATAAATATGTATTTTGATATAATATTTGCCATGGTTTATGTATATCTGTTTTGAGATTTACATAAGATTAAAAATTTTCTCTAATAAACCCATAATCAATTAGCTTTTATAAAACAAATTTCTTTCCCTTGCCTCATATATAATTTTCGCCATATCTCCTCTTGTGAACAAATCCATTTTATCTGCCTGTTCTTGTGTCAGATATTCTCTTTCAACGAGCAGATTTATTGCAGTCTGCCAATTGGGGTTTTCGCCATTGCTTCTTAGTAGCAATGTTGCAAACTGGCTTGCGGTTATTGTATCGTTTGGGGCAAACAATCCGTCTCCTACTCCTGCCGCTATATTTTTATCGGCTGCTATGTTTGCGTATTTTGCTCCCCAATTGTCGCTCGGTATGTCAGTAAAATATGATACGTCAGATGTCGGCTCATTTTCAAAACCGAGTATTCTAACAAGTATTGTTGTTGCTTCTATACGGCTTAGCGGCTTTAGCAATTCTAATCCCTTGTCAGTTCCGTTTAAAATTCCTGCTTCCAATAGTTCCTGCGCTTCTGCCTCGTAAGTGGGTTTTGTTTCAAGTATTTCAGGTATAGGCAAGGTTTCATATAAACCACAACTATTCAGTATATCCGACATTTTACATAGTTTATATCTTTCCAAATATACGTCATCATTCTCATGTCCATGCCAGTCATAAATGATAATTCCGTAATCTGTCTGTTCTCCTTTTAAATATAAAATCGTTGTAAGCGGTATTGATATAATTTT
>CALXWJ010000042.1 GCA_944392335.1 uncultured Clostridia bacterium | reverse complement strand
GAACACGGAGCAGATGTAAATGCAATCAAACAAATATTAGGGCATTCCAACTATGCATTTACCGCCGATACCTATACTCACGTTGATATAAATTTCCTTAAAAAAGCCATAAATAAAATTTAACGTAAATTATGGTAATATACACGTAATATACAAATACAAAATATCATGACATAAGAAAAAACCTTAGAAACCGCATGATTTCTAAGGTTTTTAATGGTGAACCATCGGAGATTCGAACTCCGGACAACTTGATTAAAAGTCAAGTGCTCTACCGCCTGAGCTAATGGTCCGTATATTGGCAGGGATAGCAGGACTCGAACCTACGAAATGCCAGAATCAAAATCTGGTGCCTTACCGACTTGGCTATATCCCTAAATGTGGGGTGGGTAGTGGGATTCGAACCCACGACATTCAGGACCACAATCTGACGCTCTAACCAGCTGAACTATACCCACCATATAAAAAAATGGCGCGCCTGAAGAGATTCGAACTCCTGGCCCACTGCTTAGAAGGCAGTTGCTCTATCCAACTGAGCTACAGGCGCAAATGGAGCGGGTGATGGGAATCGAACCCACACGACCAGCTTGGAAGGCTGGGATTCTACCATTGAACTACACCCGCATTTTCAGATTTAATCGGTTCTCACCAGCTGACTGATATATTATAGCATATACATTTAAGCTTGTCAATACTTTTTATAATAAATTTTACTTTTTTTCCGAATTTTTACGAGTAAAAATAATATTTATAAAAAATAAACTATAACCTAAGCAAAGATATCCCCCGCCGCCTAAAGAGGCGGGGGACAACATGTGCGCAGTTATAAATAAACATTCAATCATTAATTCTGATACCGCATTTAGGACAAAAAGTGCTGTCTTCACTTATAACCGCACCGCATTTTTTGCAAACGATCGAATTTTTCAGCGTTGCCATTTTTTCTTTAAGCTCTTTAATATCATTTTTCAGATTTTGTATTTGAGCACATTTCATTTTGATATCTTCTCCGAATTCTGTACCGTTTTCATATTCCTCATAAATTTTAGAGCCCAATTCTGCAAGGATTTCATTGACCTTCTTCTCTATTCCCGACAGTGTATAAGAATATTTTGTTTGTTCGATCGCATCTTTTGTTTTTTTAACGGCCATATTTGTAAATTTTTCCGCTTCGTCCATAACCTTTGCCGTACCTTCTTTAACCTTACCGAAAATATCATCCATATTATTCACCCTTTCTTATATAATAACCATAATTTCAATTTTTATTACTTTTATTATATCATTATATTATAAAAAAGTCCATACTGTTTTAATTTTTTTATTATTTGTAATTAAAAAGAAAAAAATCGCCTTATTTTAATAATAAAGGCAATTTTTTTCATATCTAAGTCTAAATACAAAAAATAAGAATTATGTCATGTTTTAAAACCTGCCTGTAAAGGATGTGCCTACTGTGGTATTTGTGTCTGTTAAAGTGAAGGCCGTAGTGTAATCACCGGCCGTAAAAGTATAATCTTGACCGGATTTTAAATATTCAGAGCTTACCGTTACAGACCGATAATCGATAGACGGTGTAAAGGATACAACAGTATTACCGTTTGGATCGGTTATGGTATAACCCGTTTCACTTGGGATAGTTTGATCCATATTAATTGTAACAATATTTTGACTTGTTGAAGCTGATAAACGTAATGAAGTTGAACCGTTTATAACAGTCTGTAATGTGCCGCCTGTTATAGTCAAATCATTGTCGGGGTCAAGCGCTGTTTCACCTCCGCCGATTGACCGGCATTCAAGGGTAATATTACCGCCGTTTATAGTAAGATATCCATTGGAATCAAGGCAGTCATTTTCAGCAATGATATGAATGTTACCGCCGTTGATCATCATAACTCTGCTTGTATCGCCAGAGCTTGTGCCTCCTTGGAAACCTCCGGCGCCTCCCATCTGACGTCCGCCGAATGTGTCATCCGGCCTTTGCGGTGGTTGAGCCGTATTTATATCTTGATTATTCAGGTCAGAATTTTCCGGAGCGGAAACGGATGGATCACGGTTTTGGTCGTCAGGAATTGCCGGTGGTTGCCCGGTTGTGTCCCTGTTTGGAATATTATTCGTTTGTATATTATCTGAGCCGTCTGTTTGCGGCGGCTGTCTGTTATTCCGATTGCCCATATTTATGCCATTTTGTGTATTTTCAAGAAGCTCTTTCATGGTTGCTGTCGTTATATCCAAATTTTGTGCATATCTTAACAGCATATCCGTATAATCTATGGAATCAAAATCATCTTTTCTGCCGAAACCGGTTCCCCCGCCGAGATTAAAGCCGTCATCGGAAGCAACAACATCTATGCTGCCGTCATTTATGGTGAATAATTGTTTTGCTTCAAGACCTTCGGTCGATTTTAAAACGTTGATCGTCCCGTTGTTTACGGTCAAATTAAAAATACATTTTATTCCCTTTGCATATTCCGAATTTAAGGTCAGCGTACCTGAATTTATCGTTATATCCTTTTCGCTTTTTATGCAATGATCGGTAGAATTTATTGTGATTTCTCCGCCGTCAATCAGCATATCCCCGTCTGATTTCAATCCCATGGCAGATACGGAATTATCTTCGGATTCAGATAAGCCGCTGAGCTCATCCATAATATCCTGAACGGTAGTGTTTAAAAAATCCTCGCTTTGGGTATCATATCCGAGACCCTGCAGAACCGATTCAATATTATTCCCTCTCATCATACCAAAATCGGAATTTTCCGATGTTTCCGATTTTTTGTCATCGCAGGTCGTGGTAATATCCAATTTCATACCATCATATACGTTCAGATAATATTCTGATTGTATACCGTCTTGATAAGCTGTTATGGCAAGGCTTCCGCCTGAAAAATCAATGCCATCGTTAACATGGATTCCGTCTTGCGCCGCATCGATCGTAATATCTCCCGAATGTATTTCAAAGGTGTCTTTAACATGGATACCATCTTCACTGTTACTTTTGATTGTAAGCGAACCGGTACCCTGGATATCCAGATCATCTTTTGCAAACAAGGTTGCCTTCAGATCACTGTTTTCATAAGTATATCCGTCTTCAAGATAATTTTCACTGCCGGGCGCCAGCTCCAGAAATGCTTTAAGACAATCTTTAAAATATATTGCAGGCCCGTCGGAGCATGTTATTGAAGCATTGTCAAGAATTAATTTTACTTTTTCCTTTTCTTCGGTATTTATTGTAATACGTCCGTCATCCATAGTACCGGTTATTGTAAAAATACCGCCTTTTGTTATTTTTATTTTTTTATCTTCAACGGCAATGCCGTCTCCTGTTACTGTCATTGTATCAAGATCAACGGTACCGATATTTGATTTCCATGCGGTATCGCCGCTGTTTTCTGTTTCTTCATCGATATGTCTTTCACTTATTGTAACGGTTTTTGTTGTTTCGTCCCAATCAGTGACCATATCAAAAGCATCGGCAATATATCTTACCGGAACCATTGTTGTATCATTTTTTATCACCGGCGCTGCATCACAGGTATATGTATCATCACCGACCTTCATAATAACAGACCCTACGGTCATTACTACCTGCGTGCCGTCCTGTTTTGATGATGTGATGGTTTTTGTTTCGGGATCCCATGAAACCGATGCCCCGAGAGCTTCAAATATACTGCGCATGGGAACATAGGTCCTTTCATTTTCTATATAAGGCTCTACATTGCAAAAGAGCTGTTCATCTTCTATTACTACTTTAATGGAATCTGCAACGGCAACATCATAGTTCATTATTCCTAAAAGTATGCCTGACGTAACTGCAGCAGCAGATAATAACGATACTGCTTTTTTCATTATATGACCCTCCTTTATAAGTCATTTTCTTAATTTAAATACATTATAGCCTGCTTTCATTAAAAAAAGATTAAAGAAATAAAAAAAGTGAAGATAAAATCTAAAATATCTTCACTGAATAAACGGCTGTTCAATAAGGGCTTATCGGCAGTAATATTGCGTACGATCAGATAATTTTTCAAACAATCCTTTGCATCCTTTTACGATATCATTGTATGCGGTATCAAAATCCCCGGTATACCATGGATCGGCAATATCCGCATAGCTTCCTGCAAATTCAAGGAGCTTATGTACCTTTTTATCGGGATCATTACCGATTATTTTGTTAATATTTTTAATATTCATATCATCCATACCGATTATATAATCATATTTATTATAATCCTGTTTTGTAAGCTGAACGGCATATTTGCCCTCAACACTGATATTAAACTCGGAAAGCTTGTTTTTTGTACCGTAGTGTACGGGATTACCGATCTGTTCGCGGCAGGTCGCGGCTGACGCGATGTAAAATTCATCTTCAAGACCATTTTTCTTTACAATATCCTTCATAACAAATTCCGCCATGGGCGAGCGGCATATATTTCCCAGACAAACAAATAAAATTCTAACCATTTTAACCTCCGATATATTTTTATACGGTATTAAAAAATCTACATTTTTGGATATATTGTCATTGTTTCTATACCTTCAACGGCTTTTTCGATAAGATTTTCCGCGTCAAGCTTTGATTCGGATCTTTCTATATTAATCTTTTTGGGATTGGTTGTGGGATGTTTTGGTGTGAACACCGTACAGCAATCCTCATACGGTAGGATAGAAGTACTGAAGGTATCTATTGTCCGTGCCCTTTCTACGATCTCTTTTTTATCCATGCCTATCAAAGGACGAAGTACGGGTATGTTAACGACACTGTTTGTGACATTTAAAGCGGAAAGTGTCTGGCTTGCGACCTGACCCACGCTTTCGCCGGTTATCAATGCCATTGAATTATTTTTTAAGGCTATTTTTTCGGAGATTTTCATCATAAATCTTCTCATTATAAGTGTCATATGCTCTTCGGGACAATTGTCGCGAATGGCGAGCTGTATTTCGGTGAAAGGTACGATATGCAGATTTATTTTAGATGTATATTTTGCAAGGATCGAAGCCAGCTCTATGACCTTTTCCTTTGCACGTTCGCTTGTATACGGGAAACTGAAAAAATTGACCGCGTCTATCTCTACGCCTCTTTTTGCGATCATATGGCCCGCAACCGGGCTGTCGATACCGCCGGATAATAAAAGAGTTGCCTTGGAGCCTGCACCGATAGGCATTCCGCCTTGCCCCGCAAGCTTGTTTTGTTCGCAGTAAATATAAGCCGCGACATCACGTATTTCGATTTTTACCGTAGCTTCGGGGTCGTGTACATCGCAGATCAGCCCGTCCATGACGTCGTCAAGATAACCGCCCACATCCATGCTGATCTCAACAGATGTAAGGGGAAAATGTTTATCCGCCCTCTTGGCTTCAACCTTGAATTTCCTGCCGGGAAGCAGATCGTTTTTGCAGTATTCGGCTGCTCCCGAGCGAATGGCGTCCATATTTTTTTCAAATACCCCGGCTTTTGTGACCGACACAATACCGAAAACCAAAGAAAGACGCTCACATATCAGATCGATGTTGTCATTGTTTTGGGGAGTGATATAAATAGTTGCCTGCGCTATACTCATCTTGATATTATCGATGTTGCGAACGGCATTTCTTATATTGTCCATCAGTAATTTCTCAAATTTGGGACGATTTCCTCCCTTTAATATTATTTCTCCGTATTTAACAAGTATAATTTCCTTCATTTTTCCCTCCGTGTGTAAAAGAGTATCATATATTATATATTATGCAAAATGCGATTCGGATTTTATGATATTATTTTCTTACGTATTTTCTTATATTGCTTACTTCTTTTTTTAAAGCCCCGATCACCGTATCCATATCTTTAACGGTAAGATTTTCAGAAAAGCTGAAGCGTATGGCGCTGTCGGTTTCTTCATGAGAGCAGCCTATGGCCGTGAGCACATGGCTGGGCATGGGCTTGTTGGTCGAGCAGGCAGATCCTGTCGAGACATAGATATCATGCATTTCAAGAGAATGCAGCAATATCTCGCTTCTCAGCCCCAAAAAAGATATATTTAAAATATGTTCTGCCTGTGTTTCTTCTTTCGATTCATTTATTTTGATTCTGTCGATATTTTCTTCTATCCCTTTTTTCAGATAATTTCTTAATTCCCCGACATATGCCCTATTATAATTTGAAATATCCTCCGAGGCCTGTGAAAATGCAGCTATACCTACCACATTTTCGGTACCGGAACGAATATTTTTTTGTTGTCCTCCGCCGTTTAAAAGGGGGATTATATTTATATTATCGGCAATATATAAGATTCCCGAGCCTTTTATCCCGTGTATTTTATGCCCGCTTGCAGAAAGCATATCAATACCCCATTGCTTTGCCTTTAGCGGGATCTTGCCATATGCTTGTACTGCATCGACGTGTAATACGGCCTTTGGCGCTTTTTGCTTCATGATCGGTTTAAGTTTGTCAATCGGCATTATTGAGCCGATCTCATTATTGACGGCCATAATGCTGACAAAGATAGTATTATCATTTAAAGTATTTTCAAAATCATTCAGATCTATGAGACCGTAAGTGTCGGTTTTAAGGTATGTCACGCTAAAGCCTTCATTTTCAAGTATTTTAAAGGGGGCAAGAACGGATGGATGTTCAATGGCAGTCGTTATAATATGTGTTCCTTTTTTTTTGTTTTGACGGCAATATCCGAGTATTGCGGTATTATTTGATTCCGTCGCGCCTGAGGTAAAATAAATATTCCCCGGATGCACCGAAATAATTTTTGCCGAATTTTCGCAAGCTTTTTTTATTATGTTTTCGGCATTAATGCCTAAACGGTGCATACTCGACGGATTTGCAAAATTTTTCATAGCATCGAGCACCGCATTTTTAACATTTTCCGATGGTTCGGTGGTGGATGCATTATCCAGATATATCATTTTGATCTTCCTTTTAAATAGTATAACTGATGACAAGATGTACCCCGTCTTTGTCGGCGGCGGGTTTTATATCTGTGATCAGTGTGAGAGTACGGTCTCCCGATGATTACAGCGCAGCACAGCGGCGCTTTTCTACTCGCTTAATAACGGGACAAGCCCTTATTGAAATATTATATAACACTTAAAAAATATTGTCAACGATTCGTAACAAATTCAATACATTGATTTACAAAAGTGCACATATAAACCGAGATTTGCACTGTGTGATTTGGTAAGCAAAAATATCATGCCCGGCAAAAATCAGCAAAAAAAAATAATATAACCGCGCACATGTTGTCCCCCGCCGTAATCGGCGCGGGTTCTATATTTGTAATCAGTGAGAATACAATCTACCACCGTTTACAGTGCTCTTATCCTCGTTGAATAACGGGCAAGCCATTATTGAACCTGTAAATGCAGTGCGTGATTATCGCCGCGTTCTTGAATTATGTTTTCTTATCAATCATTGTATTTCCCTCCAAAATGTAATACACCATGCGATTGTCAGAAATCGCATGGTGTATCAATTAATTTATTTTTTAAAATTACTATCCATCGGCTTCATACTCTCCAAGCTACTCCAGAAAAAGAACTCCAAATTATCATTTGTTATGTCGTATTCACAATTCCGTTCTCTTTGTACATAAGTATTTATTTCTGCACTTTCTGAAATTACGTCAACATTATTCAACTTGTTACCGGAATATATGCCTATAATAACTGAATAATTTAATTTATCATTTGTATAATTATATTTATCATATATTAAGTTACCGTCTCTTAAAGATAAGTTGATAATTCCAAAGCCATCAATTGTGTTAAATTTGCTTTCCTGTGATTTTGCAACCAATTCGCCTATTGTGCCGTCATCTTTTACAGCTTCAACATACCATACATATTCGCTGCATGGATCAAGCGCCCCTAAATAAACGCTATTATTAGAGGTTTCACCACTATATACCTCTAAACCGTCTTTCAATACATAATAACGATAGTAATCGGCATTTGCATTTTTTGTCCATAATAAACTGAAATTTTTTATGTCAATATCGGTCTGTCCGTTTTGAGGATACATTAGCTCAACATTATTAAACGCTATAGCTGAATTTTGTATACCCACCAAAGCTAAATTAAATGATTCATCCGGTATATTTGAATTTTTAATTAATGAAAATATACCTGTTTTTTCTGAATTTTTAATACGGTAATCGCCTGCCTGGAAATTCACAAATGCTGAGCTCGTTGGTGCATATAAAAGGTTAGTGTTTTCCACAGAAGAATCTTCTTGGATTTCACCCCACATTGATTCGTAATCAGATCTGCCGGAGCCAACATTATAATAGGCATTATCTTTGAGAGTATTGCATTTTACATATTTACCCTCTGTTAAGCTATTGTAGTTTGCTGCCATACTTTCAAACGTTGTCTGATATATTGGCAACTCAGCTTTAGCCTTTAAATCAAGATACATATTATTTTCAGATAATGTTGTCATATCAACATTACGATCCTCAAGCAATACTCCAATAGCAGAATTCAATATGATATTTCCGTTAATATTATTATCTCTTCCACCACCTATTTTGATTGCTGCACCTGAAAATTTATTGTTCATATTAATTATATTACCGTATATTTCACAGCCACTGAATAAATCATCCAAGAAAATAGCAGAAGCTTTCTGCCAGCTTGTATCTCTTTGCATACCGATATCACGGAAAATATTGTATCTGATAATATTTCCGTAGCTTATCCAGCTTCGTCCGGCATATATAGCACCTGCATCAGCGGTTTTAGTAACTGCATTACTGATGTAATTATATTCCATAATATTATTAGCTCCGCTAAACCATATAGCTACATTTTCCATATTATGTATTTCATTGTTATATACTCTTGTGCCAACACCCGAAATACAAATACCTGCACCGTTTGCTGAAGTTGAAGTAGCATTTGCTACATTGGACACATCACAATTAGCTATTTTATTTTGTGAAGGTGTTAATGTGTTCAAATCACCACCGGATAATCTTATGCCGCCCATACCTGTGTTATTCACAACACAGCCTTCAATAGTAACATTATTACCACTTCCTGCGATTCCATGTAATCCGATATCGGATAAAACACAATCCTTTATTGTGATATTATTGACATTATTTAAGTATATTCCATTACCACCTGTGTTAGAATATTCCAATACATTGTGGTCAGCAGCGTTTGATTTGAACTGAAGACCTTCAAAAGTTATCCACGAAGCATTATCCACTGTTATGAAGTTGTCATTAAATGATGCAACTTCAACTTTGTCTGCAGCTGTTATTTCGTGCGGCGGGTAAAAATACAGTTTTTTAGTTTCAGAATTAAGATACCATTCGCCCGGAATATCAATTTCTTCAGGAAGGTTTACTGCAGCCCATCTGCTATACTCGCTGTCAAACCCATGTTTACTCCAATATCCTAATTTTATTGTATTATTAACTGTATCAATACTGTCAACCTTAATCCATTCACCATGCCACAAAATAGGAAAGGCTTCTAAGAAAAAATCATTTCCGGTCCAATTGTCAGTTCTTTCATCTGTATAAGATATTGTAGCACCGTTTGTGTGATCGTTCCCAGGTATAAAATCGTTCCTTGCAGCACCACCATCTACGACACTTGCAGTGTCAACATAACCTTCATTTGGCCATCTTGCAATTTTTTGAAGTTCATTATTGAAATATAGTTTCATCGGTTTTAATTCTTCACCGCTTTGCCATATATCTTTCATATAAGATGAAGTGAAGTTAAGCGTATTCCAATCCACGTCTTGTTTTGAAAAATCAATTTCGACGATCTTATTTTCAACAGCTCGGTCAAATCTGAGTCTTACTGTTTCATCAGTAATCTTCGAGAATTTAGATGTATCTAACTCTTTTTTACCATGGAATATTACTTTCTCGCCATTATAAGCTTTATATATAATTGGTACATTTTCTGATCCTGAATCATCTTCTGTAAATTCAAGAGTATTTGAAAATGCATATTCGCCACCACGGATATATACATTTATCTCAATAATATTTGAATTGTCTTTAAACTTTTTAACTTCGTCTTTTGCTCTTTGAAGTGTGGCAAACGGATTTGATTCGCTACCATCACCTGTTACATCTGAACCGGTAGTTGCAACATATATCTGTTTGCATTGTTCAGTTCTTGACAAGACTTCTTCATACGAAGCATCTCCCGACTTCAAATAAAGAATATATCCGCCCTGATTATCAGGAAATCCAATATTAAATTCAAAAACATTAGTTTCATCACTTACAGTCATATTAACATAAGAACATACTGAATTTAAAGCTTCTGTATCTGTAATATCTGCTATTTCAGACACATTGTGACCGGGTTTTACCAAAAAAGCCCAGACAAAATCATTTGGATTTGGTGTTTTTCCCTGTACAGAAACTTCTTGACTGCTTAATGTCACTTTATCTACAGTTAACACTGTTTGTGCATTAACCAAAAAACTACTCTGAGTCATAAAAAGAACAAATATCAGTGGTGAAACGACAATCATTCTCAAGAATTTTTTCGTTTTTTTCATTTCTCCCTTCTCCTTTTTATTTTATAACCTTTTCTACCTTAACAGCCGTTACAGGAACTTTCCCGTTACCGCTGCCAATGAAGTTGATAGCCAATCTGCCTTGGTAATCTGCATCCTGGAACGTAAATGTTCCAAGTTCAACAAAGCCTTCTTCACCCTTTGTCATATCTACATTTGTTTTATATTCATCAGCATAGCCTGTTAAGAATATTTCTACATTGTTGTCATTTTCAGCTGATGGTTTATGATAATATGAAACTTTATATTCACAAGCATTATCACCTAACATTACCAAAGAAGCTTTATCACCTTTTTTAGTACCGACTGCTTGTTTCCCATTTTCGTAACCACCATTATCAAATGTTTCCCATTCACCTGTCAGTATAAAATCATCAGCTGTATAAATTCTGATATCTTTTCCTGCAATCTCATTTTGAATTTTTTCTGATAACACAAATAAACCGTCAACTGCTTTTTCAGGTGTTCTGACTGTTATGTTTTGTTCTTGCTGAACATATAAGCCAAACATACCTTCTTCAGTTTGAATCAGTTTTTGTTCTAATCTGTCAAACACAACTTCGCCATCAACAGCAAAGTAAATATTTATACCTTTAACAGTCGGGATAGCGCCAAATTTGATATTATGCCACTGACCTGACTTAATGTATGTGTTTGGTTTTGTTTCTAATATAGTTCCAAATCCCTGAAGCTCAACTAAATCATCTTTAACAACGATATAATAACATTTATCTCCCCACATAGTGGTATTGTTTTGCTGTTTAATATTTATACCAAACCAGTTATTGTTTTTGCTAAAATCAGCCTTAATATCAAAGCTCAGAACTGATGTGTTTGGAAGCTTTGTTTGCATTGTAACATTAGCAGCTACGTCTTTTGGTGTTTCAATAGAAAATTCACCATTTTTTACTTGTATAACTTCACCTTTATTAGCATTTGATACCCAAGGAACATCAGCTTTTATTTCAAGCGGTTCGTAACCGCTGATTAAATATCCTTGCAAATTTTGAATATCTAATTTTAATTTAGATTCTGCATCATTGATTTGCTTTTGAGTACCTTTAGTAATTTTAAATACATCCTTCGCTTCTTTGATGCTGCTTTCAAAAGCAGCTTTTGTTCCTTCTTTATATTCACCAATAGCAGTTCCCTCTTTAATTTCGGAGAGTTTTTGTTCGGCAAGTATAATAGCTTCATTTAAAAGAGTTTTATCAAGCTCATCGTATACTGCAGTTTCAAAAGAATATACACCGTTTAAAGCTTGTTTTACAATTCCGTTTTGTCTTGACAAATCTTTTGCATAAACTGTCCAGTAATAAGTTTTAGAGTTCTCTAAACCTTCAATTGTTGCTGAGTTATATATAGTATCGCTTTGAGCAACAACATTTTTTAATTCAGGATCAGTTGCAACTATATATTCGTATGTGTCTGCATAATCCAATTTCGTCCATGAAATTTGTGTTTCAACCGTCGGAATATTTGTTTGCTTGTCATGCGGAAATTCCAAATTAAAATCAAATGCATCATCCGGTCTTTTGTATTCAACCTGCATACCAATTAAATCAATATTAAATTCTTCACCCAAAACATCTTTCGGAATATTGTATTTTATTATTGCTTCATCAGTTACACGATAATCCTGTTTTTCAACGTCAACAAAAATATCCCCTTCATGTTGATCTTTTTTAATAAACACATTATTCTCAACAGTACCTTGATTTTTCATTACAGAAGATATGTTTGTACTTCCGCAATCAACACTTAAATTGTTTATAATTGTATTATTCGGAATGAAGTAACCTCCGGCTTTGTCGATGTCGCTGAAGATTTTTGCAGTTTGGGGATATTTATCCACATACGGAGAAGACAAATAATCGAAAGCAGTTAAACTTTTCATAGTAACAGCAGCTGCACTATTGCTTGAACTTCTGTCCTCGCCTATAATATCAATGTCAGATGCAACCATTGTATTACCTGACACTAAAATAGATGTGCCGCCGCCAATTTTAACTGTAGAAGCTTTATTCATATTATTAACTACAGAAATATTTTGAGTAAATTCAGCTCCTGAAACTAAATCATCCCAAAACATACTGCTTGCAGGATAATCATTCAAGCCTTCTCTTACACCTAAATCATGAAAATAATTATATCTTATCTTATTTCCGAATGCAGTTAATGTTCTTCCCGCATATATGGCGCCTGCGTCTGCAGCCCTATTACAAGAATTATATATTTCATTGTATTGTATTATATTATCAGGACCTGTATACCAAATCGAGCCATTCCATGTATTATGAATAACATTATTTTCAACTGTGTCGCCTAACCCATCCAACATAACAGGAAGTACTTTACTGTCTTTATTATCCCTCGATACGTTAATGAAATTAGAATTTCTTACAATATTGTTGCTGGGGATTGTTTTTTGAATATTTCCCCCTTGAGAATATACTCCACGAAAACCTATATCTGCAAAAACGCAAGCATCAACAACACAATTCGTACTATCCGTTAAAGTAACAGCGCTTTGACCAATATGCTCAAATACACAATTTTTTATTGCAATATTTCTGCTTCTATCAACTAATACAGCATCGCCACCGTT
Source organism: uncultured Clostridia bacterium (assembly GCA_944392335.1). Classification (GTDB taxonomy): domain Bacteria; phylum Bacillota; class Clostridia; order UBA1381; family UBA1381; genus RGIG1988. Next base: position 7,281 of record CALXWJ010000042.1, on the reverse strand, counting down.
GAGAATGTATGCATACGAATCAGATTGAGCTGTATTTTTTGTAAATTTAATACCTTCAATATTTATATATTCAGCCTGAACAATGTTAATAAAGTCTTTTTCCATTCCGCTAACTTCAAAAATATCATTTTCACTCAGAGGATGAGGCGGATAGTAATACATAACCATTGTTTCTCTGTCAATATACCACTCACCGGGAATATCTATTTCTTCAAGAAGGTTAACAACTGACCAACGATTATTCGGGTTTATACCATATCTTGTCCAATACTTCAGATTGATGCTTCTGTTTTCCATATCCACTTTTTCAATCTGAACCCATTCACCATGCCACCAGTTTGGCAAAAAGCCCTCTACAAAAGCGTTGTTTGCAGTAATCCATCTTTTTGGGAAAGTTCCGCTGAAAAATATCTTGCCGCCTTTTCCGCTTCCGGCGCCGCCATCACGCTGGTCACCGGATTCACATTCCTCAATGGTCAAATACCCTGCATTGGGATACCTTGAAATAAACTGACTTTTTCCGTTTAAGAAAAACATCGGTGGCTTTAAGCTTTGACCTCTGTCCCAAATAGCACAGGTCTGATAAAAGCCGGTAAAATCTGCCAATTCTTTTGGGAGTCCCAAATCATCAATATGTGCGCTGACTACTTTTCCTTTTACGTGTTCATACATTCTTGATAAAACAGCTTCATTGGTTTCAACCTTAAAGGCATTCGCATTAAGCTTTATGGAAGCATCAAAAATTACTTCTTTCCCATCTTCCGCCTTATAGGTTATCGGCGCAGACTTTGTGCCGGAATCGTTTTGCCCAAAAATGATTGTATCGTTTACGGGGTAAACGCCCTCTTTAAAGATAACATCGACAGGAGTTTCTCCCTTTTTAAGCTCTGCTACTCTTTTCTTGGCTTCTTCAACTGTTTTTATAGGTGCATTATAACTACCGTCATTTTTATCATTTCCGTCTACTGCAATATAAACTACTTTTGACTCCTTAACAACCTCTTCTTCCTGCGTTGAAAGTGTATAATCTTTTTGAGCATCTCTATATACCTTTATATCATCTATATATCCGCTTACATTAAGACCATAAAGCGCCAATCTTCCGTTTGTCAGACTTTTATCGTTAACAGAAATGATAGTTTTTCCGTCAATTGATACTTCAATAAGTTCATTTATCAAAGTAAGATGAACGGTAGTCGCCTTATTTTCCAGGTCATATTTAACGGATTTTAAATCAGTATAGATTTTACCACCTAATTTTTTTTGAAGAACAAAACATTTTTTTAAATTATCATATTTTAATAAATAATTTTTATCTGTACTATCCATTCTGAAAAGGATACCAAGTTCTTCACCCGAAAAAACATTAAATGTATATTCAATTTCACAATTATCATATATAAGATTAATATTAGAAATTATTGTTGGCGTATTTTCATTGTTTTTTTGAAAGGTTGCTCTGCCCCAAAGATCAGAAACTGCCGTTCCACTATTTAAAATCCAATTATCAAATAACGAATTGCCAATATTATCTGATAAAAGTATTTCTTCATTCGTATCTTGGGCAGCATCATTTGATGCAATGGTTACAATTCCGCTGCTTAAAAAAATCATACTACTCATAATAAGAGTGCTTATCAATCGTTTTATAACAATATTTTTCATTTTTACTCCTCCCATATGAATTTTTTTACTTAGTTCTTTTGTTATATTTTGTTATAAATAAATGCTCCTCTATTATCTCCGTATGTACTTACATAAACAGCTTTTGAACATTCTGAACCATATTTTTCATATGTTTTTACATCTGCCGAAGTAGCCTTCCTCACGTCAACTTTTTTGATTTTACCACTACGAGTATATAAATCAACTACGTAAAAATCACTCATTCTGAATGACTGTGTAAGATATGCGTTTCCGGCTTCTACTCTTAGGGAATTATCCTTCGAAACATCCCAAAGCGGATTATACTGATTCTTTCTTAAATTTTGAGTTGTTATAGTTAAAGCATCGCCATGTTGAGAAACAACATAACCTTCTATATATCTGTTTTCATTACCAACGCCCAATCTGTAAGCAGATGGCTGTAAATCTATACCATTTGAACCGATTGAAATTGCAACAGGATTACCTTTCATATTAAAGCTTTTTTCATCATTGCTCGATATACTATTTCTTTGTGTTATATCATATTGTTCTATTTTAGCTCCGGCTAAGTTGCCATCCCTGCCGTCAAAATCAGCGCCATTAGCATCATATATTAGTCGCATACCTAAAATTTCATTATTATTTGTTGATAGTCTGACAATATCACCAATTTCTACATCTCTTGTAACACTTTCATCTATTGCTGAAGGAACATTTTTATTTAAATCTAAATCTCTTAAATAATATTTTTCTCTTTCACTGCCAATCTCAACAACGCAACGGACTTCTTCACTTTCAGGATCCCATATTTCATACATATCACTGATAACATTCGCGTAAGTAGAAAATTTAACCGAATCAGAACTGCTTGCATATATAACAACATAATCCGCCATTACGGATGCTGAATCAAAATTAAAAATTTTACATAAATAGTTTCCCTGTTGTAATGAGCTAACCTCATTGATCATGTAATCTCTTGTGTTTTGCCTATCCGTAGGAATATAAAAGATCTTTGTATTATTACCCAATATAGCGTTACCGTCGAAATTATAATTTTTATAATAAATATCCTTACTATAGTTTGTTGAATCAGGTCTGTCTACAGTTTCATAAACCATACTAAGCTGCTGCTTATCTCCATTAGATCCATCATAAGGAAGTGTAACAGAATTTATATCACCATAGATGTCCATGCTATATGAAATTAAACCTTCATTATAATCAGCCAATTTATCAAGCGCTTTATCGGTTGATAGATTTGACACAGTTCCATTTTCATCCAAAATCTTAACTTTTTTACTGTGAAGATTAAAAGTAGTCATTTCTCCGGATTCAGTGAAAATTCTTAACGCATATATTTCCTCAGCTTCATCATCTATTACACGAACTAAAAATCCTATTCTATCATATGTTGTATCTATATTTGTTTCTATGAAAGCTATGTCGCCTGCAGGATCAAGTCTGAAAACATAGTTTTCTCCGACAGTGACTTTTTTTTTCTTTTCGCTGTCAAACGATGAAGCCCATCTATATTTCGCTCCGTCTGAAAAAGTTACATATTCTTCGGATATTCCTTTTATTACACCTTCCGCGTAAGCTTTACTAACTATAATTTTCACATTTTCTTTCTTTAAATCGAAGCCTACCCATACAACATTGTTTTCAGTTAAGGTCTCCACAGGATTACCGTCAAAATCTGTAATTGAATATTTAAGTTCATCAATTTCTATATCTTTATTGTCATCCTTAAATATTATTTTATTTGAACTTGTATCCCATACACTGACAAGTCCGCAGATATAATCATCAATGTATATAATTTCAGCAATATTATCTCTGTCATTATCAATACCTGTTATCATACCAATCTGTGGTGTTAATAGTTTTTTATCAAATTGATCGTCAATAGAAACCGTTGAACCATTATATACATAAACGGTATCAATATTGGTATTCAGTTTCAATTCTTTATTTCCATTGAGTTCATCTTCGTAGGTATATATATAATCATCATACCCTAAAAGGAGTGTGGATGTAATCTTTGTTACAGTATTATTATTTTCTTTAAGGGTATAAATACTGTATCCGTCAGTTTCTTTTTTTACTAAGCCATACACACTGTAACCTAACCAGCCGGTGTAATCTTCCTGGGTTTCGTATGGATTTCCATTAATATATATCTCATTTCTCTCTCCGGCATATGTTTCTTTAAAGGTATTTTTACCGTCATCTGTGATTATACCGTTTATTTCATACAAATTAAATACATAATTCATAAAGTTAACATTTTGGTCTCCAATACACAGACTTGTTATATCCGCAAATAAAATATCATAAAGAAGTTTCAATGCTACTTCGTATGTAACTTCACTGTCAGTAAGTCCTATAGCGCTACTTTTGAAAAGTTTTTTATTTATTATAAGCCGACCGTATTCATTTTCCGGAATAACATCTGCATAGCCTAATAATCTGATCGCCATTACACATGCCTGATATGATGTTAATGTATTGTCAGGGTTAAAATTGCCCTCACCATCCCCCTCAATAACACCGAGTGAACTGAGCAGATAAGCAGCTTCATAATATTCGCTTTGTTCATCTATATCATTAAAAACAACTATAGGAGTTATATTTTCACTTTCGAGTTGTGTCGCAATTTTAACAAGGAGATTTACAAATTGACCTCTTGTTACTTTAGAATCACTGTCAATACCTTCATCAATACATCCAAAGGTATCAAGTATCATCATCTGCTTTTCTGTTAATATTTCCCCTTGTGCATATACAGTTGAAAGTGATGCAATATTTGCTAATATTGTTGTAAAGACTATTAATAAAGATAATAGTTGACGAAATTTTCTGTTCATTGTAATCTCCATTCTGCCGCTAAAGCGTCAGCACAAATAGGAATGAAAGTACTAAACTGCGGCTAATTTTTTGGTATACTATATTTGAGGGAAAGACATACTACAACGCACGGTAGTAGGAGTTGTAGACGAACTTTCCGAAAACAGTATTTTAATCGGTGTCAGAATCATCTTTTCAAACACAAATAAGCGGCGCCATAGAGCCCGTAAGTTAAGAATTGTTTTAACACCTGTAAAATGTGTAATGATTAAGTCAACGGGCGAATGGCGGAATCCTGTTGATTTATCCAAAGTTGATATGCCTGCTGAACTTCGTGAAAATCAAGAGAAAAAAGCTGTAAAACAGGCAATCAAATTTCTTCAATCAAAAGGTTTAGCTGTGAGCTAATTCTGTTTTAATATCCCCCATGCATAAAAGTCTGGGGTTTTCTCTCTGAACTTGCAGGTCTTATTTGTTACGCCAATTTTTATTTATGCTGCAATGTCATTATCTTTTAAGTTACTTCTCCTTCTAAAATGCTGTATAATATTTTTGCTACTTCTGCTCTTGTACAAAATCTTTTGGGTTTAAAGCTGCCATCTTCGTAACCGTTTATAATCTTTTTGCTGTTCAGATATGCAACTGCTTCGTAAGCATATTCGCTTATCTGGTCTTTATCTGTAAAACTTGTTTCTGCTGATGTCATGTCGTCGCCTCTGTTTTTCAGAGCTCTGTATATAAATAGCGCTATATCTTCTCTTGTTGCAAACAAACCTACTCCAAACTTATTATCGCCGATTCCTTTTGCAATGTTGTTTTTAAAGGCTGTTGAAACATAAGGATATGCCCAATGATTTTTATCTAAATCCGAAAATTGAGAATCATTGTTGTTTGTATCAAGATTAAATGCTATAACAATCATTTTCATAAGCTCTTCCCTTGTTACATTGTTTTGCGGATTAAAGAAACCGTTATACCCTGATACGATATTTTTGTTTTTTAAATAATTAATTGCATCAAATGCCCAATGCTCATTTGTAACATCATTAAATACAGCTTCATTCTTTGGAATTACCGGTTGAGTTACCATGTTTGATGTGTATTGGCTGTATACGGAGCCTCCTCCGCCGCCCCCTTTGATTCCGCTCTGTGATGATGAACTATCAGTTGGCGGAGTATTTGTCTGAGAATTAACAAGTTCATTTAATTTTATTATAAAATCATCGTACTTATCATAAGAAGCAATAAGACCTTGACACACAATATCTTTTCCACTTTTCAGTGCACTATAAGAAGACAAATCAAGTTCATATTTTTCATTATAGCTATCAGTACCTAAAAGATTTGCAACTTCAACAACAAGTGTAGCCTTTGATAAACTATCCAAAAGCTCTCTTCTATTTTTTACGAGTTCTAATTTTTCTTTTAGCTTATGTATACCGCCATCCCTGATTTCCGATCGGGCTGAATCAATCATTGTATTAATTTCATCTATTACAAAAGTATTTACAGCAAATTCTGAAAAGTTAATATCAAAAATAACGCCGAAATCCTTTATCGAATCATATATATCATCTTTTAATGTTATATTGTTTGCTATATTTGAAACAACAGTATTCAAATCGGTTATTGAAACTAATTGAAATTCATTATACGAATCAACGGCAGGAAGTAAAATGCCTTCCTGTCCTATATATGCTTTATAGGTGTCTGTGCTTCCGTCGAATTGGAATTTGTGAGTGTAGTTTCCTTCGCTATCTACTGTTATAAATTGAAAATAACCGTTATTAAGCTCCTGTTCGGTTACACTTGACAGATCAACATCTTTTTGTGCAATAAAAAGAGCGATGGTGCTGTTTGGTGTAAACCCACTGCCTTTAACAGTGATTTCGTTATTATTCAAATCAGATACATACAATTCGTCTATTGTTTTCGCATACACATTCATCGTGGATGACAATAAAAGTGTTAATGCTAATATTGTGCATAATTTTTTATTCTTCATAATTCTCATAGAACAACCTTTCCGTTATGCTTGATTTGTCTGAATGAACCTGTATTTGGTTCATTCAGACAAAAATTGATTAAATTTAAAATTGTATTAATTGTTTGGAACCTGAACTGCTTTTTCGTATGGTGATAAATTAGTCATAGAGTCAAGTGCAAAGCATCTGATTTTTGTTGCCTCGCTGTTCTTATCAAATTCAAACGGATAATTAGTAGAAATGCCGTTTTCCATTGTACCATTCATAGCAATTTTTGCAGAAAGCATTTCATTATTTTCGTTATACATTGCAACTATAATAACAACCGGTTTTGTGCTATTACTAAAGTTTCCGACATAAGCAGTACCTTTGATTCCAAATGCAGCCTGCAGCTGTTGTATTGTTGTTATTTCAGTATCATCATCTTCTTCAACTGTTCCCTTTGTATCCATTACTTTGATTCCGCCGAAAATTAATTCTGACGGTGAGCTTGATTCAAATGTTGTGAATACAAGATTATCAATTAAAGATTGAACTCCTCCTTCGCTGCCATAAAATCCAAAGTATCCATTTGATAATACATCATTTTGTGCAAAATCATACGAACACACTAAATTTGATTCATGATATGCTTCAACAACTGTTCCTCTTTTTACGAATGATAAATCATAATTGTTTTCAGGATTTGTTTCATTGAATTCAGGAGCAGTCCACCATGAACCGGCTGTAATCATAGTTCCTGCTGCAAGCATTTCCGGGTTCAAAGGATGACCGCTAGTGTATCTATTCCAGTTATGTC
>CALXWJ010000041.1 GCA_944392335.1 uncultured Clostridia bacterium | reverse complement strand
CTGACATCATCATCGCTTAAAGCAGCCAGTAACAAACCATTGTTACCGATATTGGTTTTCGCTTTCATAAAGATTGTATCACAGCTGATTTTGCTTAGTATATCCTCATGTGGTATTCCGCAGTGAAAACTGTCGTTATAAAAAGTTTCGCCGAAAAGCGGATCATAGTTGTTCATCCCTTTATAACCGGCAAGAGCGGATTTAGGCCAAAACAAGACCTTTAAATCCTTGTCAGGATGCTTTTTCCTATACGTTGTTGCTATCTTAACGAGTTTAGCCCTAACTTTATTTCGTGATTTCTCCGGGAATAGATTCCATGCATATTGATTTGTAAAATAATAAAGTACAAAATCTTTTTGCTCATCCTGCATAATATAATTGTGGCATATTGTTGACAGGTCAACATAGTTAAATGTGTTTTTTCTGCTATCACCCTGTGAAGAGAAGAACGGAGGATCTTCTAATATCAGTTTATCGCACAACGTGGTCTTAGAGGCTATAAATGCAGCAATCAAACCTCCAGAAGAATGACCTAACAGCCATACATTACTTTTAACGACATTCTCGATAAAGCTGATGACAGCGTTACTAATATCGACGATATTGTAACTCTCAGGAGCATGACTGCTTTTTCCGTGACCATAGCAATCAATCGAATAAATATGAAATTTTTTAGAAAGCCGTTTTGACACATTAGCATAACTTGTTCCGTCTACGCCTTGTGCATGAATCAAAACAAGAGGCTGCCGATCATTATTGATTTCATAATAATTTAATCCGCTGTGTGCATCATATTTCTGATTCATTTTATTACTGCCTCTCATTTTTTTTATTTCTTTTTGTGACATATAAACCAACTGTAATAATAGCTATTATAAGTACGGCTAACAAAACGACAGCCACCGTTATCATACTGGTTTCATCTATCATGTCTGAATTGGCTTTGTGAGCTATATATGTAATGACACAGAGTATCACGCAGCATACGAAGCATATGAAGCTTGCAGCTTTGCATATAGCTTTTTTATCATATTTCTTTTTTTCTTCTTCAGATAACGAATTATATCCGGCTATAAGCCATGCAGCCTTTCCTTTAAACAAAAAAATGCCGACCATTAAAAATAAGAGTGCCATAATGGCAAGAATTATTTCAGTAATCATATCAAGTAAAACCTCCGTAATGAAAACCTGATAATATATCCGTTTTGCAGACATAATCAATTTCTAATCATATTTTTTTATATCTATAGTTGCAATTGCAGACTTGTTCGGCTCACCGGTAACCAAATCCTGAGGTGCTGGTATTAGCATCATAAAGCCGTCCTTGCCGTACCGTTTCTCATACCCCTGGGCATATTCTTTTTCAACAGAGATATGCAGAACCTGTCCTGTGACCATCGCTGTGATCCCTGCACCACTTAAATCCTGTATCTCTTTTAAGGTACACTCCATATTGATAAACGCCTCGTCAATAACAGGTGCATTTATCGTCTTGGCATGAGACAATGTAAAACCTCCGACTGCAAATTCATCTTCTTCATAGCTGTTATGGTTGATCGTATTGACCAGTCTGTCGTAACAACTTATCGGAAGGAAATTGATGCAAAAACATTTTTCCCTGTTGATATTGGCATAGGTGTGCGTATGCTGATATAGATTTCCCATCACGGCAAAGAACGCAGTCTTGTCGCCGTGAAAACAGCTCCATGCATGAAAACACACGTTTGGTTCTCCGTTTTCTTTCCAAGTGGTTATGGCAAATAAAGCTGTCGGTATTCCGGCAGTCACCTCAAAATGAGAAAACAGTTCAAATTCTTCTGGATAAGATGCCTTAAAATAATCAGGAAAATCTTCGTCTATCTCTATCTTCATTACAGCACCTCCTTGAACAATATCAAACAGCTATGCATTACAGGGGATGAATATCTCCTGTAATGCCAACTGTCAAGTTATTTTAGATCATGGATATTTCCACTCTGGATCGCAGAAATATTCTTCTTGATTCTCTCATCAGGCCATTCCCACCACTTAATGCTAAGAAGCTGTGAAATAACCTCGTCTGAAAATCTTTTTCTAATAGGTTTTGCCGGAACACCTCCGACAATGGTATAGGGTGGAACATCTTTAGTCACAATTGCACGTGCACCGATAATAGCACCATCACCTATCGTTACACCTTGCATTACGACAGCTTCGTATCCAATCCACACATCATTGCCAATTACAATATCACCTTTGTTATCCCATGAGTCCGTTACGTTTTTCTTATCCAGATCCCATTCTTCGAAAAACAGAGGAAATGGATATGTAGACAATGAACTTAGCGTGTGATTAGCACTTGTAAAAATAAATTTTGCACCACACGCAATGGAACAAAATTTTCCGATAATCAATCTGTCACTATTAATTGGATAATGGTATAATACGTTGTTTTTTTGAAAATCCCTCGGATCATAAACAAAATCGTTGTACATAGTGTAATCACCAACATTTATATTGGGATCAGTGATTACATTTTTTAAATAAACAGTCTGAGTATCATTTGTGCGTGGATATATTTTTTTCTCCGATATAGTCATGAAGTAAAACCTCCATTTGTTTTTTTTCTATTTAACTATATCGGTTATTGCAATACAACGCTTCACCTTCATCACCTCTAAACTTTATTTTTTGACCAATATTACGCATATCATTTTTTATGAGTCTGTGAAATCTATAAAAGCAAGCCATTTTGCCCCATAGGTATCCAGGTAAAATCGATTGCCAAATTCATTTTCTACAAAACGGTCTTTAACTCGATACCAGCCCCGAAGTTCATTTTTAAGATGGGTATCGGTTGATATTGGTTCTACCCAAATTTCCTTAAACTGTTTCAAATCCGAATGTTCAATCGGTGTTTTAACCGGAGCAGTAGTGTAAGAAAATGCCGGTAATGCTGCAAAGAGTTCACCTGCATCTGCAAATGAAATACTTGTTTCATAATCAATGATCAGTTGATTTGATACAGCGTCAACGATCATCCAACCATACTTTTCTGACCATACGGGGTTGCCGTGCATGGCTGGTAAATTTTGATATGATATTGGGCCTTCTTGCTTAAGCGGTTTACTATTATTTCGTCCTAATAAAAAGTCTGTTGTAACTCCGTACAGATCTGCCATCTTAATTAAATTATCGACTGTCGGAGTCTTTCTGCCGCTTTCCCAAGAACTTAGTGTAGGCTGAGAAACGCCAAGCTTGTCTGCAGCTTCATTTAACTTTAAATGATTTATTCTTCGAGCTACCTTAAATTGCCTTGACATTTTCTCATACCTCCTTTTCACAATAAATATATTTTATGTCTTGAAATTATTTCATATTGTCATAATTGTTATTCTTTTTGTCTGGATATCGATTATTATATTCTTTAATCTCATCTTCATTTGCTAATCTCACACTCATTTTGCCACAATCCGGGCATCGTCCTTCTTCATCATATTTTTCAAACAAAAATTTGCAAGCTTCACAAGCATATATCATTTACAGTCACCTCAAATTTCTTTCAATATAATCCATTTTCCTGTTTTATCAGAACCTTCTCGACAAATATATTCTTTTTCTTTTAGTTTTTTAATTGCTCTACTAACTGTTGACTTGGAAATATCAAGAGCACTGGCAATATTATCCTTGGATATAAACGGATTATTTATAATTATATCATATACATTTTTTTCACTCTTTGATAATTTCAAAGAAGACCGATTTACAGTGTCATTTACAGTGTCATTTACAGTGTCATTTTTAAATTCAGGATGAATGAATAAGGTTGTTGTAAACGACAATCTTTCTTCATCAGTGTAGAATATTGGTTTTGGAGACCCGTTCTTTTCCAACGCATTTAATATTTTTCTAAAACCGGTATTACGTCCTTCTGTTAAGTGCATCTCCTTAAGGAATTCGCCAATCCTGCGGTTTCGATATCTTCTGTTAAAAACTCTGTAAGTTTTTAGACCTTCCAATGATATAGAACGATCTGCACCTGGATGGCTTACAATTTCAATACGATCCGGTAATACTCGAACCTCAATAGGTTCTCTTACATCGTATCCTTTATGATATACTGCGTTCGAGAGTGACTCTTCAATCGCCGCATATGGATAATTAAAGAATCTGCGTGCTTCTGCAACATCAGGAAGCTTAATGACCTGCTCTTGAATGACAGAATTCTGTATATATAACAGAGCTTCTCGAAGTTGTTGATGTAATGGACCTTTGAAAGTTTTTTCTATAATTTTGTCTCCGCCTAAATCGTCAGGAAATTCAACAACATCAATCTGTGCATATGGGAAGAATTTTTCCGGATTAAGGCAGAAAAACATCAGACCTACATTTTTAGGCTTTGTATATTCAGGAAGCGAGCTTATAATATTCATGCTTTTGCATAAATCAACAAAATCCATTTTTTTAGAGGCTTCAAATAATGAGCTGCCCACTTCTTTAAGATAATTTTGAATCAGGGTAATATTCAAATCTTCCATGTTTGCGTTATGATTGACACGATCATCGAATGGAATATTATTTGAAAGATTATATAAATCTCGCTTTTCTTCTTCTGTAGGTGCAACAGTACTGGCCATCTTTCGAATATAATAGATACGCTCTTTTCCACCCTTTATCATTGTTTTCGGTGAAGAGTATGGTCTTACACTTCCGCCCGGAGCCCAAACAATAATAAATTTTTTGCCTTTATAGTCGGCAACTTCTGTGATAGGCATATATTCCGGCTGGATCAACTTACATTTATTTAGCATATCTTTTAGATAACCATCTATTTTTTCAGCAGGTACACCTTTCAACTTGTCAGGTTCACCATGCTTATCAGACACACCGATTACCAAGTAACCGCCGCCCCAGTTATCTATATCGTTTGCGAATGCACATATTGTTTTTAGAGAAGCCTCAGGATCCCAAGTTTCTTTAAATTCAATTCGAGCCCATTCAACAACATCTCCGTTTAATAATGTTTTTATGTTAGTTGGTATACCCATTTTACTTTTCATCGCCTTTCTTGATATACTTTCCGCTTTTTATACGAGCATCACCTGGTTTTTGTGCGTTTTCAGGGATAATCCATGTAGAACCCGCTTTCTGGGCGCCATCAATCCGCCCTTCATTACATAAAACAACTACTCTTCTTGATGAAAGCCCCCACTTTTCCGCCGTCTCTGATGTAGAAAGATATCTCATGGTGAAACAACCTCCCGATTAGTATATCTATATTATATTCCCAAACAGGAATAATATCAAGTGTTTTTAAAAAATTTATTTGTTGTAATTATTTTAATTTGTTCGTGTAATTATATTGAAGACATAAAAAGGAGGTTTTCTGTATGAAAAAATTAAGAAGACATGTCATACTGATTCTGATCACGGCAATGACTGTATTCTCTGTCATGCCGGTACACGCAGAACTAATCCCCAGGGAATCAATTCCTGAAAACACCCCTCAGGAAGCCGTAGATACAGCAGAGTCCTTTATTAAGGATACGCTAATAAAAGTACAAAACGGTTTGGGTTATGCCGATGCAAGAGCCGAAACAAACAAAATTCTTTTTAATGCATTTTTGAGTAATCAAACAAATGGATACAGTTACGGATTGCTTACAATTATTGCAAATAATGCTTTGTTTGAATACAGAGATTTATATCTGCGTTCGGATTATTATGCTGCAGCTGAAGAACAGGTTAAGGTATTAATTTCAGATTTGATTACTTCGGTAGAAACCGGTGTGTTAAGTTATGAAAAAGCAAAGGAAGAAGCTTATACACGAATTTATAAATCCGTTGATCCATCCTATGATCCAAGTGAAAAAGAGTTTGTGGACTTTTGTTATTGGGATATTCCAAGTGTGGATTCCGCGTATTTTAATCGTGCAAGAAAATTATTGTTAATTGCAGAAGAAAAATATAAGAATACTGTTTGCGCAATTTAGAAACAAATTTATGAAAAGGCTTGCATAAAATTTGATTATCTGATATAATAACAATATAAGTTTCATAGTTGCCAATCGGGTAATTACAGTTTTCGAGTTTACAAAGTGTCTGAAGGTATAGAACCATCAGGCACTTTTTTTATTTCTTCTGCTTCTTTGTTAAGAAGCACAGAACACATATTACGCAGCAATAGCTGCTGCATATGTGTTATAAAATAATCGCGAGTGAAAACTCAAAAGGACTCAAAGAATCATTCTTTGGGCCCTTTTTTTATATATATCAGTGCCGTTACGGCTATATTCAGGTATATTCCGAGAAAGCCGTTCGGCATTCTCGTGATATAAATAAAATTCTTTATAAGGAGGCGGATAGAAATGATACTCTATCTAAAAGCAAAAACAAATTTGTCGGATCTTAGTATAGACTTTATTGAAGTCAAACTAAAGTCCGGAAAGATCGTGTCACTTAATTGGGATGAAACCGAGTATGACAATGAGGATTCGGTTTTTGAAGCCAAGTACAAAGGTGTCTATTTCGGTGAAGAATATGCAAATGGGAAATTGCATGAACTTATCGGAATGGAGATTTCTCATATCCAGCTTTATACCGAAAAAGATACTGGCTATTTTGAATTGGTTCGTATGGAATTTGCTGACCGGAACGATGCTTTGGTATTTGAAGATATCAAGCATTGCCAGAAATGGGGTGATGATTGTGCCTGATGTCAATGTAGAAGGATTTGACATCCCTCTCATACTCTTTTTTTCAGAAGTGCTTGTTTCAGAGCAAAAGCCGGACAGAGTACGAAAACTACAATTTTCAGCATTGAGGACACTTGCCGGACACCTTCGCTATTATAAATCACTTGGTTATATGGATCGACTGCTCTATGCAATCGCTGAGAAAAAAGGAAAACTTATTCTTGAAATCACTTCAAAAACGGAAATGGACAAATTAATGCAGCCACATTGCCCGAATTATGATGGCAATAAATTTGTTGATGATAAATATGTCATCCCCGAAGAAGAAATGATTTGTTGGAGTCAGACATCGCTGCAAGGACCACTGAATGAAGTGGGATTCAAGCGATATATGGAGTTATTCCAAAGGATTCTTCCGGATGCATATGAGAAGCACATTAAACAGCAGCTTTAAAACACAAGCAAATAATCTATGCGATAAAGATGATGATATGTATACCTGTGTTGTGTTTTTAAACAATTTCAAAGAAACGTTATACATTATCAAAGAGTATGTGTAGATTGAATAATATCAGAGAGGAGAAAATGCACATGGGTGCGAATTATAAAACTAATCTTGAAAGAATGAAAGAACTGGTCGAAATATTGATCAAGGCAGATATCGCCTACTACAGGGATGAATGCCCGATTATGAGCGATCGTGAGTATGACAGGTTATACGACGAATTGGCTTCGCTTGAGCACGATACAAAACTCATTCTGTCAGGTTCCCCTACACAGAAGGTATCAGGTGAAATTATGGAAGGATTGACAGAGGTTATTCATTCAAAACCAATGCTATCAGCCGATAAGACTAAATCAATCAATGATCTCGTTAATTTTGCTGCAGGCAAGGATGTTATCTTATCCTGGAAACTTGACGGTTTAACTCTTGTACTGCGATATGAGAACGGAAAGATGATTCAGGCAATTACACGAGGTCGAGAAGGCTTAGTCGGCGAAGATGTGACTCATACGGTTAAACAGTTTTTAAATGTGCCTTTATCAGTGCCAATTTATGAGTCCTTTGAAGTTAGAGGTGAAGGCGTAATCTCGTGGAAGAATTTCAATGAGATCAATTCGAGTTTGACAGAGCCATATTCCCATCCAAGAGGTTTGGCTTCAGGAAGTACCAGAAAGTTAGATGCAAACGAGGCAAAAAAACGAAAGCTTGAGTTCTTTGCTTTTGAGCTTATATCTAATGAAATCAAACATCTTGATAAAGAAGAACAGTTAATATTCCTCGCATCAAAAGGATTTGATGTCGTACCGTACAAACGAATATATGGACCGGCATCATTTGATATGATACAGAGTAAAGTAAAAACGTTTAAACCTGAAAAATATTCATATCCTGTTGATGGTCTTATTATGGAATATGCTGATCTTGCTTATGGTAAAAGTCTCGGTGCAACAGGTCATCACGAAAACCGCCTAATCGCACTTAAATGGCAGGACGAACTTTATGAAACAAAGTTTCTTGGTGTCGAACTTGCTACTACAAGAACGGGTATGGTAAGCATCACTGCAATTTTAGAGCCTGTAACTATTGAAGGAACAGTTGTTACACGTGCGTATCTGCATAATGTAGACATTTTCAATAGTTTTAAGTTCGGTATAGGAGATACAGTTAAAGTATATAAGGCCAATATGATTATTCCTCAAATTGCAGAGAATACAACAATGAGTAATACATATAAACTACCTATGATTTGTCCGTGCTGTGGAGAGCCTTTAAATATGAAAGCCAGTTCCGGCGGAACCATGTTTTTATTTTGTGAAAATCAGCATTGCACTGCCAGATTGGTACAGAAGTTTGCTCATTTCTGCGAAAAAACACGCATGAATATTGAAGGGCTTTCGGAGATCACTTTGGAAAAATTCATCGGACATGGGTGGATTCATCATTTTGGGGATTTATATGATCTCGAAAAACACAAGGATGAAATAATAAATACTGACGGGTTTGGTGAAAAATCCTATATTAGACTGCATAATGCTATTGAAAAGAGCCGTAAATGCACATTGGATAAGTTTATTGCCGCTTTGGGTATTCCAATGGTAGGCAGACATGCAGGACGAATCTTAAATGAATATTTCAAAGGTGATTGGACTGCTTTTGAGAAAGCCATTGCAGAAGGCTTTGATTTCACAAATCTTTCTGATTTCGGAGAAATAATGAACAAAAATATTTATACCTGGTATTCGGACGAAGACGAAGCAAAGCTATGGCGTCCGTTACTTAATAAAATCGAATTTATAAAGGAGAATTATACGATGAACGTAAATAATAACACTGTATTTTCAGGTAAAACTATAGTTGCTACAGGAAAACTCGAAAACTACACTCGTGATGAAATTCAGTCTAAAATTCTTTCGCTGGGTGCAAAACCAGCGTCATCTGTAACAAAAAAGACAGATTATCTTATTGTTGGTGAAAAGGCAGGCAGCAAGCTTCAAAAAGCTCTAAGCCTTGGTATCAGAACGCTGACAGAAGATGAGTTTGAAGACATGCTGACAGCAAACAATTGATATTGTCAGAATAACTTGCGGCGGAGCAACTCTCAATGTTGTCCGCCGTTTTTGCTTAGGAGGAATTGATGTGAATAACAAAAAAGTAATTAAAATTACAGGCTTTGCGGCGTATCCAATTACCGTTGGAGAAAGCGCTTTTATAAGCGAGTCTGATGGTTTAATTCGAAGAACTTCTGTTGTAATGAAAGTTGAGAAGATTTCTGGTTCAGAAATTAAGTTTGAAACTAAAAACAGCATTTACTATCTCACAACGAATGAACAATACTCTTTGCCCGGACCAATTATAAAAAACTTATTTAACATGAGAGGATGCGAATGTTAAAAGAATCCAGACTGAAGAGTTTTGTCGGAATGCAGCTCCTGTTACAAAGTATTCGTTGAATTTCACCAGAGAGATAGATAAAAACTTTTTGTGAGTAAAGTGTTTACTGTAATATTTAGAAGTAAATATGCAGCAAAAAGTATTACAAATCAGAAATTCTACTCATAAACTATCAATTTATTAATTTTATACTATGCCTTAAAAAGGCAGAAAGGAAGTCATTATGAGAAAATATTTAAAAAATGCACTCCGACTTAATTGGAGTGAAATATCTTATTATATTAGTGGATTTATCTCCGAACAACTTGGCAGAAATATTGTTTGCAAGGCGAGTCCTGAAGATGATAATTATTGGGACATCGCGGCTGTAAATACCCAATTCACACGGAAAGAATTAAGACTGTTGTTGGGCTTGGTATATGCGAATGACTTTATTTATCATGAAAGCCTTCCTGAAGAATCAGATAAATCTGTATCACTTGGCATGGATTTATCTGAAGCACTTCTTAAAATAATCATTTCAAGCACTTGGCATCATCGTTCCATCTATGAGGACGGACTTTGGTTAATCGGTATTGATGAAAAAAGCATAAAATTACCTCGAATTAATACTACTACCTTACTTATTGATAATTGTGCTGTAGATACATCTATGCTTATGAGTAAAGATATGATTATGCAAAAGCTTGATGAATCTCATGGAAAGTATTCTGATTTGTCCCAAATATGTAATGAAAATCACATTCGTTTCGGAAATCAGCTGTATTGGCATTTCCCGTTACCAGATAGTAGGCATTCAGGCTATTATTTGGTTCTTGCTAAAGAAGGCGTATTATCAATTCCATATGACTCTATATCTGATACGAATGAAAAATTAGAATTGGAAGATGCTTTTATGTGTAGTTGGAGTGATATGATTGATTTTGAAAAACGTTTGCATGAGTATTCTCATCATACTGAAAAAATACTTAGTATACTGGAAGATTATCTAGAAAAGCAAGGTGGCGTCTATGATAATATTTAATGACGATTGGAAGACAAAGTCAGATCCACATATGAAGATCTTTGACGGGAGGATTATATAATGTACGAAATTAAAAATTCAAAAGAGGTCAATCTGTCAGACCAGATTCGATTCCGATGTATGCGATGTGCAGAATGCTGTCGTCATGTTGAGGCATCAATTATGATTGAAGTAAAGGACGCTTTTTATATAGCCAAGCATTTGGGGATTACAGTAGCAGAATTCTATGATAAATATACTGAAATGTTTATGCTGGAAGATACAGGTTTTCCGATATTTGCTATCAAGACAATCGGAAAAGAGAAGAGCTGCATTTTCCTTAAAGGCAAACATTGCAGCATTCAAACTGTTAAACCAAGAACTTGTAGGTTATATCCATTCTGGGTATTTCCTGAAGATGACGGCACTTTTGTATACAACTACTCTACTGAGCGCAGGCATCATCCTAAAGGCACACTAATCCGTGTAAAGGATTGGATGAAAGATTTCTTGTCGGATGAAGACAAGGAATACCTATTAGAGGAAGCACGCTCAATAAAACAAATTGCAGTGCCTTATAAAATTCTTTGCGCTACATTAAGAGACCAAGAAAATATACTTGCAAAGGTTTTGATGTACCGTTATTTCATGTATGATACAAGCGAGCCGTTTATTCAGCAGTTCTACCGGAACAACAGAGTGTTGCAGGATGATTTGGAACGTATCATAAAGAAATTCACGTCAGTATGACATATAAATAGGTGCCCAATATTTATTTTGGCACCTTTGTCTATTATTACGGAGGTAAATTATAATGGATGAAAGATTAAAACAAATTGCTGAAAATTTTGATAATATGAAGATAGGTCTTGATGATCCTTTTAGCTTTAGTTGTAACAAATGCGGCAAATGCTGCATAAACCGCGATGACATTCTGTTATCACCATTAGATTTATATAGAATGTCAAAAAAACTTAATATAACTCCAAATGAATTCGTTACACAATATGGAGAAGCCTATATTGGAGATTCATCACGGATGGTTATTGTCAGACTTAAACCGCAAGGAAGTATAAAACGGTGTCCGTTGCTGAAAGATCGAAAATGTTCAGTTCATGATGCAAAACCTACGGTCTGTGCTATGTATCCTATCGGCAGAGCATTTCGGATGGATTCTAAAAACAGCAGCTCCAATACAATAAGCACTGAAAATATAGAATATATTTTTAATGGTGCACATTGCGGCAATGCTGAAATACATACGGTTCGTGAATGGTTTGACTCATTTGGTATACCAATTAAGGATGAATTTTTCGTTGAATGGCAAAAAACTACAACAGAATTGCATGATATTATTGTTATGGCCGAAAAAAATTTCAAAAAGGAATCTACGATGAATACTATTTGGTCAGTTATTTATGCTGCGATGTATATGAAGTATGATACCAATAAAGAATTTATGCCGCAGTTTTTGGCAAATCGTGAAGAAATGTTAAAGATATTGAGTATGATACCAGAATTCTATTTAAGGAGAAAAAAACATGTCAGATAACTATAATGATAATCAGATTACTCGTAAGGATGCAAGAAATTGTTTTGTGGAAAGTCTTAATGATTCATTCAGTATTGGAAAAGTTCATTTTGTATTCGCATCATATGATGTATCAAAACCGGTTGGTCAGAGACAGAACAATAATATTCACATTTATATTAGTATTGACGTTTTTCTTGAGCTTTGTCGTAAGCTTTGTTGCGGAGAATTAAAGTTCACAATGCAGACAAAAAAGAAGAACAACGATAAGACATCATTATTTGAGCATCTTGGTGGAACATCAGCTGAAATACTTGCCAAACGCGGGAAAGCAAGACATGACGGAAAAAGTTTATCAAGAACAGCTCAACTGATATGTGGCAGTAAATCGGATTTATTGTTTATTGCAGACAGCGGACCGGGTGAAACAAATTCAAGAGGACTTATTGTACCGAAATTTGGAAACAACCCTGAAAACCATGTTGCAGTTAGTATGACATTTGAATCCTTCAGTGAACTAATGCTTACAACTAAAACTCATTATGAGGCGTGGCTTACAGCAAAATATTCAAAAATCAACAATTGATTTATAGTGCTTAATAGGGCGGAAGTATTATGCTTACCGCCCTATTTATTATTATTGAAATCTTTAAAGTTATGTTGTTTTTGATAAATTTTATGGGTAAGTTGCTTAATAAATTGGTGTTATTAGTGATGGCATAAAAAAGGCACAAAAATGGCACAAGATTGCCGATGACAAGCAAATATAAATGTGTTATAATTGTTAGTGTCTAAAAGTGGGGTCAATAAGAACCCGCTTTATTTTTATACGAAGGAGCTATAAAAATGAAATATTGTCCATATTGCGGTGCTGACTTGCCTAGCAGCACCGTTTCTTTTTGTTCGGAGTGCGGAAAATCGCTGCATAGCAAGAACAAGAAATCAAAAGGTAAAAAACAAAAAAACAAAACAATACTGCAAGCTACGGATAAACCGGTTCTTAATGAATCACGGCCTATTGAGGAAAAGCAAGACCTAACCAATATTAATTATGATGAAGGTTATGATGGATACTATGATGACATACTTCCAGCAGACGAAAATATTGAACAGCAAGGACTTGATAAAACAGTTGTAAAGAATCTTATTTTTATTGCGATCGGTTTAATTATTACCATAAGCGCATGTGTTGCGGCAATGTATTTAATGTAGTTGTAAATTAGTTTGTGATCTCGTGTAATTTATTTGAGGTGATCGATTTATGCTGTATTTATCAAAAGGTATTGTATGCAAGAACTCAACTTGTGACTGCCTTAACATAGCACGAGGGGAGTCTATTGTAACAATAAGCGGTAAGGAAGCTGGAATTTGGCTTGAAGGTAGACTGAAGATAAATTCTGATCTTAATGATATAAAAACAGTTGAAATTCTTTCAGATAAAGGATTAATCGAATATGAAGAGAGTTCGGATGCCTTAGGAAAGTATCGGCTTTTAACGAGGTGTATATGTTGTCCAACAAAAGTTTCAATTGTAAAAAAACCTTTATCAAAGGCAGAAAAAACAGTGCTTCAATGGCTTACAATGGCGGGATTGCGGCTTTCGACTGCGGAGCTGATTTTTTTAATGGAAAATAATATTCTTCCATCTACTTCTTTATTGTATGAAGATAATCGGCAAGCTCTTGTGGAAACGATTTATACTAAAAATAATATATTTGACAATATTCTTGAAACGCAAATGGAAAAAGCACAGTGCAGAGATAAAATTGTTAATGTGCTGTTAAAGCTTCTTTACAAGCGAAGAATCGTTGTTCTGTGAGGTGATTTTTCTGAAAGAATTGTATATGAAACTTCCTACAGTACTAAAAAAACAAATAATCCTACATACCGGGATAGCCATCTTATCAATTGTTTTATTTATCATTATTTCAATTTTTTTTACTGATCTGATTTTTGCAATACCTTGTATAATTTTAGGCGTTTTTGTGATTGTAAAAGGAACAATACTGTTTTATAATTGTATTGAAGGAAGATATCTGGAAATCAAAGGGGTATGTTGCGATGTGGAAGTAACTGGTTTTAGGAAAAAAATCAAATCAATAACTATCAAGACAGAAGATAAATTTCTGAAACTTCTTGTGCATTACAGATTAAAAAAAATATATGTTGGTGATAATTTAACTGTGTATATGTCCAATAAAACACAACTGTTCTACACAGAGGGCAAATACATAACCGGAAACTATTATGCCATTACAGCGGCAAAGGAGGAATAAAATTGGATATTAACAAAGCAAATCTCTATCAAATACTTGAAGATATACGAAGACTTATATCTGATAGTGAAAAAGAGGACGGCAGTCTTGGAATAGATGCCGTAAAAGCTAAAATAGTTCTTGAGTTCGCAAAAAGTGAAATCGAAAAAACTGTTTCAAAATAAGTTTTATGCAATGGATTGACTATTTAAACTTGGTATGCTATAATAAATATATAAGTTTCAAGGTTTCTGAAAAGAAATCATAGTTTTCTAAGTTTACAAAGTGTCAAATAGCACATGTGTGCTTTTGGCACTTTTTTTATTTTCAGATTTCTACCCATTTATGGGTTGAAATAAATATATTTTTATAGCAGGCAATCCCTGCAAGAAAGGAGTTTTTATCATGTTGAAAGTATTCTCAACAAATGTCGTTGTATCAAAAGGCTATGACGGCGCCCCAGCATTAAAGTATTCCGAAGACGGTAATTCTGTTAGATTCCGTATCGGAAAGAAAATCTATGACAGTCGTGCTGAAAACAATGCACGTTGGCTGAATTACTCAGTCAAAGCGTTTAACAGTGTATGTGAACGTATTAAAAAAATGCAGCTTAAAGAAGGTTCGTTTATCAACATCATTGGCAGACTTGATGAAGATAGCTGGACAGATCAGAAAACCGGCGAATCAAAAAGTAATACTGTGATTATTCTTGATGAGATCGAGTATGCAGGATCTGTCAAAGCAAAAGAGGATTCTCCTGTATCTTCCACTGCTGGTACTAATACAAATACCAATACGTCTTCTGCACAGAATCCAATAGATTCCGAAAATTTTACGGGTTATGAAAATTTTGGCGGTAATGGATTCTTTGATGAAGAATAAGAAGTGTAACAATGAAATCAAGCGTAAATTAAGCGCACATGAGTATTTACTATATTCTCATGTGCGCTTTTTTGCGTATTAAAGGAGGTATTGTATGACAAACGAAACTTTTATTCTGTTGTCAGATGAGGAAAAGAACAAAAAACTAAGAATCATTTTAAAAAATAAATCCAACAACTGCCTTACAAATAGCGAAATAAATATTATAATGTCGTATATTTCACTTAATAAGCAGTATACAATTCGGATTTATATGGATCCTATTCAGTTTCTGAGTGCAATATCTATTTCAGATAACAAAGAAAGCCGCACATTGCTCGGGAGTGCTATTGCAGGCACACCTGAGCTATCAACATCAATGTTTATTAAACAAAATACGGCGGTGATACTTACTCGATCTGAGCATGATGGAGATGTAATGCATTATATACACATATACATACCAGAATCTCAGATTTGAAGGAGCAATATGTTATGAAAAAATTTAGTGATAAAAGCAATATTGTCAGAGAAACAATGATACTTATAGGAGTTTTAGGGATTATAACATTAATTTGCAGGTTATGGCCACTGCTCCTGCTGATGATACTTTCGTTGTTTGTTGCCTTGATAATTTTACTTTTCCGTGCAACCGATCGCTCTGACATTATTGCATCGGATCCAGAACCATTATCTCCTACAAAACCATCAAAGATATATACACAGAGTGATGTTTATGAGATTGCATATACTGTTATTCTTAGACAGATAACACAACTCGTTCATCAACATTATCCGCAGGCAAGATGGATTTGGGAGGCATCCAATGCTCTCCAGCTTATTGAAAATGGTGATGATGTTTTTATACTTTTAAACCGTGCGGGAGGATACCGCCGCGCAAAGGTAGTAATTACAAATTTACATGTCACCAATATTATCTTCGAAGAAACAGAGCATATCAATCAAAATGATGAAACAGATATAATTATGGAAGATGATGATTTGCCTGAAAACTATGAGCTGTTAGCATTTGAGTGGGTTGAAGCACACATTATTGAAATTAACAACAGATGCAATGAAGCGATTGGCACTGGTAAAACGTCAGTACTCATATACAGTGATGAATTGCCTGTGAAAGAGAGCTGGGCGGACGTTTGCAAACAGTTGGCAAAAGCGGAAATCGAAAATTCTGAATGTGTTCCCGACGGAATACAAATTAATCTCGCGCATTGAAATGCAGAAAGGAAATTATGAAATGAGCAATGTAACAAATTTATTTAATTACAGCCGAACTCTTCCAGAGCCATTTGATACATTAAAAAGCAAGAAGGTTAAAGTATCGTCAAAATATGGAGACGGTACGCAGTCAACACTTTGTGCTACAGTAATAAAGGCAGTTAATGCAGCTTGTAAATGTATGAATGGAAGTGATTTAGGGGCAATTGGCACAATTGATCACAGAGCCGTTGCAGAGTATAAATCATCTAATAGTCCGGACGAATATCATATTGTTGTATACGATTGTACTAGCGGATCTATCCTTGCGAGTGTATATGACAAAAGCACAGAGGTACTTGAAAGCTATGTAGCACATTCTTCTGCAAGAGATGGTGCTGCAATAATGATGGCAATGTTACCATCATTATTGACAGATGATGAATTCAAAGAGAATTTTGACACATATTACGATCAATTTCTTTCAGGATTCTCAGACATAACACTCACTACAAATAGCATGGCATATATGTGTGATAATGCATATCGAAGAATCAAGGATGATGGGTGCAGCGCTCACTTACCTGTTGAAATTGACAAATCCGGGAATATTATGCGGGTTGCCAAGAGTCATATAGATTCCGGAAGTTTTACTCCCACAAATGTTATTGCCGGAGAATTCACTATTTTTGCAACAACCGGGCCTGCAATCATAAAAAAAGCAAGCACTTTTGTGGAACACAGTGATTTTGTAGGAAAATATAAACTTCATGAAAGAACTTTATCTCCAACTGAAGAATTGCTTGTTCCAAAGCTGCCTGAGTGGTATATCATACCACACGAAGTGGTTGATATCTGCAAACATGCTCAGTGTACTACAGGCAAGTCAATGCAGATGCGTAATTTTTTGTTGCGTGGTCCTGCTGGAACCGGTAAGACAATGGGTGCAAAGGCGATTGCTGCCGGTCTTGGTCTTCCGTATATGAAGTATACTTGTTCGGCTGGAACTGAAATTTTTGATTTTATAGGACAGATTTTCCCGGATTCAGATGGAGGTTCAACAGGAGATGCACAGCTTGATTTTGAGTGTAAACAACTAAAAGCAATGGGTGGTATAAACTACACAAATGTTGCGAAGCTTATGAAGCTTCCTGATCTTGATGATATGGACTACGATCCCGCAGGTGTGTATCAAGCTCTTACCGGTATGGAAAAAATGACTGCTACATCTCAAGAATGTATGGCAATTGTGCTTGACAAGGTCACAGAAAAGGTAAAACAGCTTCTAAAGCGCACGGAGTCATCACAATCTTCAGGTCAAAGTTTTACATATGTTGAAACTGATTTTCTTAAGGCTCTTAAAAATGGATATCTTGTGGAAATACAGGAACCAACGACCATTATGCAACCTGGAGTTTTAGTTGGATTGAACTCTCTTCTTGAGCAGACGGGGTCTATTACGTTACCGACAGGTGAAATCATTGAACGCCATCCTGATGCTGTAGTAGTTGTTACAACTAATATCAGTTATGAAGGATGCCGGGGTATGAATCAATCTGTTCTCGATAGAATGAGTCTGGTACAAGATGTAGAATCACCATCTCCTGAAATAATGGTTCAGAGAGCTATGAGCGTGACAGGGGCAACAGACGAATACCAAGTCGGACAGATGGTTCAAGTAGTAAATGATATAGCAGAATACTGCAGAAACCATGGTGTAACAGATGGTTCATACGGTATGCGTAGTCTTATCGACTGGATCATTAGTAGCGAAATAACAAACAATGTGTATGAATCTGCTCTATACACAGTTATTAGCAAGGCAACATCTGACGAAATGGAGCGAGAAGCTTTGATAAGCTCGGTGCTTGAACCTATTTTTGCTCCTTCAAGGAAAAGGGTTACAGCATAAAATTATACACGAGAGGAGGTTACCCTGTAATGGCACGGGTGAATCATAAATTAGTGAAACAGCGTTTAAATGAAAAACGCAGTAAAATAACCGATCGGCAATTCTTTACATCTCGTCTTTTGGCGGGACATTTTGAAGATATGGCAGCAGCGCAAACACGGCGATATAGATATAATCGCCGTGTTCATGTTAATCTGATATGGGAAACAAACAGTGATACTACAGCATTTACGGATAATCAAAGTATTTTGATAAACTGTGGTAATAAGTTTTTGACAAAAGTTCGAGGACGCGAAAACCGGTATCAAATTGTATGCGGCTTTTTTGCTCATGAACTTGGTCATGTTTTATACACTGATTTTCTTGCATCACAGACTCATATGAATATGCTGGCACAAGGAAAATGGTTTCCTGAAAAACCTGTTTTAAAGACAAAGGCAGATGTAAAAAATGAATCTGCACTTTGGGATTATGCTAATGATTGTCCGGAAAATATGACTGCACTTCAATACGTAGCATCTTTTATAAGTAATGTTATTGAAGATGGATATATTGAGGAACGTATGTTGATTAATTTCCCCGGAACACTCAAATATGGTTTGGAAAGTCTGAGAGACCATCATTTTGAAGAGATGCCTACTGTGACGCAGTTGATTGAAGATGAGGATTCAGGAAAAAGGCATCTGTTTGAAAGTATTTTGCAGAATATCTTATCTTATGTTAAATATGGTGAGATAAAATACGGTGATGAACCCCTTAATGATGTTCGTATCAAGACAGTATTTGATATTATTCTTGATATTGATAATGCATTAATGAGCAATTCAGCAAAAGAACGAATACAAATTACAAATTACATTCTCGTTCATTGTTGGGAATATATTGAAGATTATCTTGAAGAGTGTAAAAAAAGACATAATGATGCTATATCAATGGGTTCAACAATTACTATTTCTGAAACTCTTGCAAATATGCTCGGTTCGATGAATGGGAGTTCGACGACAGGTTCAGGTGATAGTACACCAGTTGCCCAGCCTTCAAATACTTCAAGTAAGCAGACTACCGCAATAAAAAGAGCAAAAACCAAGGTCGATGCGGGAAAAACGAACAGCATTGACAACTCAAATGCAGATAAAAATGAGTCTGGAAGCAAAAATACAATGCCTCAAACTGAAACGGAAAATAATATTTTGCCATCTGAGTCTGGAGAAGAAGATGCAGGATCTGATGTTGAAAACGGATTATCTCCTATTGATGGAACACTGAAAGGAAGTGGGAAACAAAATGTGACTGCTTCTGAAGGAGGTAGAATTCCATATCATCAGACTGATATACTGTCAGAACCACAAGGAGGAACCACAAAATATGATAATGATTATCAACGTCAAAAATACGATAGAGCCGCATCGGATATAGAACGACTTCTTGATAAAATGGCTGAAAAAGAGGCTTGCAAAGAACTTGAAAATGCAAGGCTTAAAGAGTTAAGAGATGTAGCTCAAAATATAGCGTATGGTGACATACATCAGGGAGTTAATATCTGTGTAAGGCGCATAAACAGCGTTGATGAAGGGTTGATAGATCAGTACAATGAAATATCAGCGCCACTTCTTGCCATTTCAAAACAGTTGAAAAAGAGTATTCTTCGTCAGTTTGAAGATCATAGGCGCGGGGGTAAACAAACTGGGCTTATGATGGGGCGGCGATTGGAAGTAAGGGCTCTTTGCAGAAACGATGGGAAAGTTTTTTCAAAAAACGCATTGCCCAATGAAATACCACATTTATCTGTTGGATTATTAATTGATGAATCAGGGTCTATGAGCAGTGCTGATCGCTGTACATATGCAAGGGCAGCCGCCATTATCTTATATGATTTTTGCGAAAGCCTTGATATCCCAATTATGATATACGGTCACTCTACCAGCAGAGATGATGTTGAATTGTTTTCATATGCTGAATTTGAAGGATTTGATAACGGTGATAAATATCGACTGATGGACATTCATGCCAGAGGCAGTAATCGTGACGGAGCTGCACTGAGATTTGTTGCAGATCAATTGTCAAAACGTTCGGAGGATGTAAAAATACTTATTCTTATATCCGACGGACAACCTGCTCACAGTGGATACAGTGGTACAGCTGCTGAGGAGGACCTGCGTGGAATCAAACAAGAATATCAAAAAAAAGGAATACTATTCATCGCAGCAGCCATTGGCGACGATAAAAACAACATTGAAAGAATTTATGGAAATTCTTTTTTGGACATAACTGACTTGGCACAAATTCCTATCAAATTAACATCAGTAATTAAGAAACATTTACAATTTTAATATTTAACAGTTGCCCGAGTGAGGGTAAAAATTGACCATAACGGGCAGCTGATTTCTTCTGTTGCCCGTTATGTTGTATGACGAAAGGAGTATTTATATGCATTATTTAACCTTGGTAACAGTAGAAATACCAAAAGTAGAACAAGAGCCGGAAATAGATAAACGAATTCAAGAAGAATTAAATAAACTGAAATCCGGGAATAACAATGGAAAAAATTTCATGACGGACATTTATATTGAAAGACTGAATGGATTATCAAATGCTTTTGCCAGATGCGTAGATAGTGAAATCTGTTCAGTACTTGAACCATATGCTGAGCAAACTGATAATCCGGAATATTTGGAGTTTGAAGATCACACCGAGGAATTGCGCAATGAATATGAAAATGATTGTATTGATTGTATAAAACTGCCTAATGGTAAAATTGTCAGCATAGAAAATCGCATGGTTTGGGATAAATTTATCATCGGTGATGATGGTAAGGTTTATCAGAAATATTTTGGACAGTTAAAACGCCCTAAGCGTTCCAAAAAAGCAAAAAAAATGAAAGCTTTAAAAAACTATCCATACAAAAAGCTCTATAAAAACTTTAATGCTTTTGCGGAAAATGAAAAATATATTTACTATAACGAATATTACAATGGTTATGGATACGTATACAATCCAAATGCATTTTACGATTGGTACTCAATTGGTGGGCGTTGGCCATTCCTTTTTCTCGTAAAAGATTCGTGTACAGAATACTCAGTTGGAGAAAAAAGCTGGTGCAGCCATGAAGAACAATCTGCACCAAAAGGTTATAAGTGGGTATGTACAGCAAGAAAAAAAGATATAGAGTGGAATGTAATGTACAGGGTTGCAAAAGAAAACGCCACTAAAAGGTTTAAAATTCTTGAAAAAGCTTTCTTGGATAAAAAATTACCTGAAGGGTGTTACGGACGTATTACTGAAAACGGTATTACAGGTTTCTGGGATTTTCAGTATAAGAAGGACGAAACTCTGCAACAGTTTCTTGCTCGAAATAGAATAATAAGAAAATATAAATACCCTAATTTTGCCTGTGCGTACTTAATTGATGGCGAATATGCATCGGAAGATTCATTTAACTTCGCTGATAAAAACAAACGTAACAGAGCATGGCATAAAAATTTGAACAGACAAATAGATGCCTTGAATGAAGATACCGTTCTTGTAGGCGTTGATTGTCATATTTAAGGGGGTATATTTATGATCTTATCTGCAAAAGGTGAAAGCTTCAAATATAAAGGAAAATCCTATACCATTGGTGAACAGATTATAGCAAATAATAAAAGCGCATACGATGGTCTGGTAGGAATAATAACAGAAATTCGAGACGGCAAAGATAAAGAAACCGGAAATTCAGCTCCTGATATTTACTGTTCATTTACTCCGCCTATATTTCCAGATGATATTGCTGCGCTTGAAAGAAAATTTTCAATGCTCTATAAGCAACCAAAGGAATTAAAAGAAATTGTTCTTGATTGCGTTATTATGTCGCCTGAAATGATAACGTCTACGAACGAATTTGAAAATACCGGTAAAAAGATTACAGTGTATTCCTTGGTTGAAGAGTGGGCACATAACGACAATTATGGATTTTCAAGTGAGCTTTATACAAATCTGGATGATGCAATTCGTGAGTTTAAATATTATCTTGCACTTGATGCAAACAATGGAATTGTTTCAGAACTGAAAGAAGATGGCGATTGTTTTGAAGATATTGGAGTTAACAGTTATGAGTGTTATATTGATGGAAGATATTGTGAAGCACACTACGCTATCAAAGTTGAGAAAAAGCAGTTATATTTATCCGATGTGTTTATTGGACTGATTGCCGATATGAAAATAAGTGAAGCAAGAGTTGAAGATTATATTTCACAAATTCAGTCCTGGGAGGAACTCAAATATTTGTCCGATGAACAATATACAGCTCTTATTCAAAATCCTAACTTGCCTGATTTAATCCAAAATGCTTTAGATAAAAACGATGCTTTTTCTGGGGCATATTGGGATAGTATTTCAGAAGTTGGTCATCAGATGATTTATAAAGCTGTGCAATCTGTAAATGGAGGTAAACACAATGAAAATTCCAAGAAAATGTCTTCATGAACATCGTGTAGAACAGCACGGTGATTATTGTAAAACTCATTTTTTGTATGTTTCGTATGGTACAATATTGACTTGTATTGATTGCAAAAGAACATATACATATCACAGACATACATTTAATCGGCACCCTATCAAATATATACAGAATCGTCGGAGAATACGATTATATCAAGATGAATTACCATTTTAATTAAGGAGGTCCCACAATGACTTTTTTTGATATTATGCAATTAGCTGGAGGTATCATACTGGCTGTCGGTTACGTACCTCAAATAAGACAATTACTTCGCACAAAATCATGCGGAGATCTTAATCTTAAGACATATTTATATCTCACCCTGGGAATCGGTATGATGGAAATATATGCGATAGATCTATCACAAAAAGGAAATGGATATATGTTTTTGGTAACAAATACGCTGTCCTTAATCCTTGTTTTCATAATATCAACCCTTATTATTAGATACAGACTTCAAGAGTATAATAAAATGATAAAAGAACGGGATTTGAATTTAGTGACTCACCATTCTTTCTTTGTTACAACATGGGAAGACGGTTCAAAAGTAATAACACCTTGTGAGGTAAATATAAAAACTAAAGAAGTCACGAATATAGTGACAGTTCCATATGACATTAATTCAACATTGGAAAACGAATCAGTTCTTCTTTATGATACGGAATATAATGTTTATACAACTGAAGAGCACATCTGTAAACGAATGGTTGACATTGAAGATAATTGGGTTCCGTATTGATGAGAGGTGTGACGTATTATGGAAAAAAGAAAACATACACTCACCAGCATTGTGTCATACCCTGAGCGAGGCGAAGGAGGCAACAATCGCTATCGTGGTAATTGTTCTCCAAAGCTTATAGAGGATTTAATTGATTTCTTTCACCCAATGGAGATATGCGATTATATGTGTGGCAGTGGTACAACAAAAGCAGCAGCTGAAAAATGCGGCATAAAAAGCTTTATATATGATTTGCATAGTGGATTTGATATCATGAATTGTGATATTCAAGAGCGTCCGGAATTTATATTCTGGCATCCTCCGTACTGGGATATTATCAAATATTCTGATGTTATGTACAAAGCTTCAGATGTTGAAAGCAGATACGGATATAATCCTATAAAATATGATTTATCACGTATACCAAAATGGGAGAAGTTTGTGGAGGCGATGAACTATGCAATGCTTAAGCAATTTTCCTCACTTGAAAAAGGCGGCAGAATGGCAGTCCTAATGGGAGATATCAAGAAAAAAGGGAGACTGTACAGTATGCTATCTGAAATAGTTAAGCCGGGAACTCTTGAAAATGTCATAATCAAGGCTCAACATAACTGTTTTTCAGATAATATACAATACAGTGGCACATTTATTCCGATTTTGCACGAGTATGTAATGATTGTGCGTAAAGATGAATCACTCATTATGCCAATATTGTGCACACATCAAGTTGTGAATGATATAAGGGACACAAAAGAGGCAACATGGAAAGATGTTGTGGCAGCAGTATTAGAAGACTGTGGCACTGCAGTGCCGCTTTCATATCTTTATGATCAAATCCAAGATCATGAAAAAACAAAATCAAATAAATGGTGGAAAGAAAAAATTCGCCAGACCCTGCAGTATAATCCTTCATGTTTCGTAAATACCAGCAAGGGTATGTGGCAACTACGAAAAAAAACTGCATAGTTATTTTGGAAAGAGGCGATACTTCGGTAGCGCCTCTTTTTAACATTTATTTTGGAGGTGTAAGAAATGTTTGCATTATTTATGTTTATTATTGGCTCAATGTTTGGTGGACTGATAGGTGTTTTTACAATGTGTTTAATGCTGGCAAATAAACGTAAAAGATAAGCAATAGTAGACAAACAGCTCTTTCTTTTATAAATGGATTGACTATTGTGAGAAATTCTGATATAATAAACATATAAGTTTCATGGTTTCAATAATGAAATCACAGTAATCAGAGTTTACACAGTGTCATTTGCTTTTTGCAAGTGGCACTTTTTTTGTTTCTTGTCAATATTTTGTACACAAGCCGTCATCGCCTTCGGGTTTTGACGGCTTTTGTTATATAAAAAATCAATCTCGGGCAAAGCCCAAAAAAGAAAGGAGCATGTATTATGCTATTACAATGTCAAGACAATTTTACCACAACATTCAGTTCCTATCCAGCAATGAAGGACTATCACGAACAATTGGCGAAAAAAAGCAGGTGGACTCGCTGCCATGTTAATGAATTGCATATTCAACCACTTGATAAGGATTCGCCATTTTATTCAAGCCCTTTATCGTTCGCACCAGGAACTACCAATGAGGCTATTGAAGACACAGCTCAAAATCTTGGTTTGGCAATGGATATTGATGGAGTATTATACCCCATTCGTACTACTGCTTACAAGAGTTTGCTCGATAGAGCAAAAATCAGCGGGACTGTGTTACCCAAATTAAGCCGCAAAGTACTTTCAGATGTTTTAAATGAATGTCTGAAAATTTATCCGTCAGATGCATTGGTATTGATTCGTGATGAAAAAGTATCTGCAGTTCATTCTGGTGATGAAACAGATTACTCTGTTTTGCCAATCAACGAACTTTTAGTAGTGTTGCAGAATAAACTCGATCTAAGATTTCCTGGAAATGAGTTTGAGGGCGGATATTCAGATCATGCGATTACAAGTGCGTCCTGGAAAATGCCATCGCAAAAGAAGGATTTACTTGGAGCATATACGAAACACCTGAACTCTATAGGCAAATCATATATTTCTAAGAATTTGGTGCCGGGAATAAGGTTTGTAACTTCAGACACCGGCGTTGCATCTGCAAAGGTATCTGCACTTCTGATGGGAGGACAGTATCCCATCCATATTGGTAGCTGTATCGCAGTAGATCATCGCCATCAGTCAAAGGTTTCAGATTTTGATACGGCATTGGATCAGCTTTTTGCACAGTTCGGTGATTCTATTGCAAAACTTCAAAAGTTAACAGAAATTACTCTTTCATATCCGGTAAATGCTATGACACGTATTTGTAAAAAACTGAGTATGCCGAAAAAAACTGCTTTGGAAGCAATTCAAATGTTTGAAATGTCTTATGGAGGAGGTCCAGCTACAGCTCACGATGTATTTATGGCGATGCAGGAAATTATGTTTCTTCTCAAGTCAGAAAATACACCTGAAAGCAAGTTATTGTCCATTGAAGAAAATCTTGCACGAACACTTTCGCTTGATTGGAACAAGTTTGATCTCGCAAAGGCGGTGAATTACTAATGGCAGCGCCTATTGCATTATGTGATACTGCAGGTATGGATCGATCTACATGGCTTGCATGTAGAATGCATGGTCCAAAAGGTGATATTCCTTATACTGTAGGCGGAAGTGATGTTGCAGTAATTTTTGGTGTTTCGCCATGGACAACACCATTGGAACTTTGGATGATAAAAAAAGGTAAAATGAAGCCACCACTAAAGGCTAACTCTAATCAGCTTGAAATGGGACATTTCTTAGAACCAATTGCAGCACATTTTTATGGTGTAAAAACAGGAAATACTGTGACAGAAGATACTAATATGTATCAACACGCAGATCATAAATATGCTTTGGCTGATTTTGACCGCAGATTTATCAGGGCATCAGATGGCGAACCTGGTATACTGGAATGCAAAAGCTGTACATATCACAACGCTTCGGAATGGGCGGATGGAAAATATCCGCTGTATTACGAATTTCAGCTTAGGTATTACCTGGCGGTTGCAGATGTCAGTATTGGTGACTTTTCGGCGATCTGGGGAAATAATCCTGATAATGATATGGCTACACCTGGACTTGTGCGTGATAAAGCAAAAGAAGATATGATTTTTGAACGCCTTGAGGAATGGATTTGGAGTTTAGAACACGACAAACCACCTAAAATGGAAGGAATTGCCCCAAAACTTGCTCTTGAATCACTTGCAAGAATTTACGGAAGCAGCAATCCGAGTTTGCCAACTATTGAATTGCCGCGTAAGTATGAGCATTATGCTCGCCGTATTCTTGATTTACAGGATGATATTGCTGCTTGCAAGAGCGAAATAAAAAAATATGAAAAGGAGATTGAGGCACATTCTGTGCGAATAGCAGAATTAATGAAGAATCACGAACATGGAGTTCTTGAAACCACAAAAGATAAGATTCTGATTGATTTTGCAACAAAAAAATCAAAACGAACAGACACTGCTCTGCTGAAGAAAAAATATCCCAATATTCATAATGAATTGGTTACAACAACTGAAAGCAGAAAATTAAAGTTATCTGTTCAGCCGCTATAGGCAGAAAGGAAAATTTATGAGTAAAATAGTTTTTAATTACGAATGGGAAACTTACCTTGATAAACAGCTGTTAAAGCACGATCGTCTTAAAATGAAAGCATATATATGCTCTCCTCTCGGTGCGGACAATAGTGCAACAATGCTTGAAAATATGCACTGTGCCAGAGCATATATGCTGTATGCATCAAAGAAACTAAATGTTATTGCAAGAGCTCCTCACGCATATCTTCCATTATTACTTTGTGATAAAAATCACGCTGAAAGAGCACTCGCTCTTGAGTTTGGGGTAAAACTTCTCGAACAGAGCGACATACTTTTGGTGTGTGGTGTTCGTGTGAGCTCCGGAATGCGCAACGAAATTATAAAGGCTACAGCACTTCATATGAATATTATCGTTTTTGAAGAAAATGTATTCTTAGAAGTTAAAAAGCTTGTTACAAAAAACGGAGGTAATAAATCTCTTGTTACATTTGATAGAAACCATCCTGTTTTGGCGCTCCCGAATCCAATTTTCGATAAAGGTGGTGATGGGCTATGGTCAGATTTTATCAAGGAATTGACTTGCGCTCACGCAATGCCATGATAGAGTTTCTTGTAAAACATTTTCGCTATTATACAGCGAACTCCTGGAATGGATCACAATCGTATGCTTGTAATCTCAAAATAAACAGACTTGATCTTAGTTCTGAGATAGTAGATAAGCTTTTCGATATGATTCATACTCAGGAGTTTTTTTATGGTATAGATGAACTTTTACAAGAATTTAATCATCAGCACGGCTATCTTTGGCAGGCGTCTATGAATGGACGAAATGGTGGATATCTGGTGCTATATCAAGGGCAGGCAACAAAATCAGATTATAAATCTTTTTGTACATCGTGCGGTCAAAGAAATTATAGAAGTGTTCAAGAAACAGGACCAATATGCGGACGATGCAAAAAACCTCATCGAATTGATTACATGACAGCTCCTTTAAATATATCGGTTTTTCCAGGACGAGGGACCGATGATAACGAAAACTTTAAAGATTGGGATATTAACGATATTCGTGAGCGTGTCAGACTGGTTCAGGAATTTGATATGCTTGCTGATAAAATTGTTGATTATGCTATTATGTGTGCCAATAATTATACTGTTGAGGATGAGGAAATATTTATTCCTAAAACTCGTAAGATACTTGTTCCTTTAACTTAAAGAAAGGAGAAATAGAATGTTATGTCAATTTAGTAGATTGGTTTATCCTCAGAGTATTGCAATGATTACTTCGGGTTGTTATATGGTAGCAATTTATACTCCTTGTGAAAAGGTTCTTGACAGTAAAGGAAATACTGTTAATCAAATTAAAGCGGTTGGATACGCCTTGCCAATATCGGAACATATCAGGTATGAGATGCGAGGACAATGGAGTAAAAATTCTAAGCACGGACTTCAATTTGAAGTTGAAACCTACGATGAAGTCATCAAACCTACTAAAGAGGGTATCATTGGTTATTTATCATCTGGTCAAATTAAGGGAATCGGACCAAAACTCGCAGAACGAATATATTCAGCTTTTGGTAACGAAACACTTAATGTGCTTGATAATTCACCCGAGAAACTTACTTCAATATCTGGAATAAGCCAAACAAAACTTAAAAAGATATGTGACTCATATCTAGCAAACAGAGGTGCGCGCGATGTTATTGCTTTTTTAACACCATATGGAATCACACCTAATCGAGCAATACGACTGTATAAGGAATATGGAAATGAAGCAATGGATATTGTGAAACGACATCCATACAAACTTTGTGAACTTGCTGGTATTGGTTTTAAAACAGCAGATAAAATTGCAAAGAATATGGGATTTGATGTTCTGTCAGCGGAAAGAATTTCTCAAGGTATTCTATATACACTTACTGATGCAGAAACCAAAGGACATATATGTATTGAAAAGAGTAATTTTGTAAAAGAGTGCTTAACAATACTCGATACACCCGAAATTACAGAAGGAATGATAGGTAAGTATGCAAATGAACTGATAAGAAATCAAAAAATATATGTATATGACGGATGTCTATACAGCAGTAGGACATATACTGCTGAGAAGATGCTTGCTGTGTACATTAAAAGCCAGATTTCTATAAACCAGAATTATCCGTATAGCAACCTTGAGAGAGAACTTAACATGGAGGAAAAAACGCTTAGAATTAAATTTGCCCCTGAGCAAAGAGAAGCTGTGAAAACGGCCCTAATTAATGGTCTTTCTATTATTACTGGTGGGCCGGGCACAGGGAAAACTATGATACAAAAAGCAATTCTTGATATTTACAGCAGAAACAATCCCGGGAAAATAATTTGTTGTTGCGCACCAACCGGTCGTGCTGCAAGACGAATGGAAGAATCTACAGGCTACAGTTCTTCTACTGTTCATAAAACTCTATGTTTAATGGCTGGTGAAGATGGTGAGTACGGTACTCCAGAAAGTATTGATGCAGACTTGGTTCTTGTAGATGAAGCGTCTATGCTCGATATCTATCTGGCAGGGAAACTTTTTTCAGCATTAAAACCTCAAACTCAAATTGTTTTTGTAGGAGATGCAGACCAATTGCCTTCAGTTGGTCCAGGTGCAGTGTTGAGTGAAATGATAGCGTGCGGCAGAATCCCCACTATCAGACTTGAAAGAGTTTTCAGACAAACCTCCGGCAGCAGGATTGCAACTAATGCAAAGCTTATTAAACATGGCAATCTCAGTATGGAGTATGGGAATGATTTTGAGTTTATTGATTCATCCGATATTGCGGTGTCAGCAGATTTGATTTCGCAGATATATGTCGAGGAAGTAAAAAAATACGGTGTTGATAATGTTGCGTTATTGACTCCATATCGACAGAAAACAGATACAGGAGCTAATGCACTGAATGAAAGAATTCGTGATATTGTCAATCCAAAGTCTTCACACAGCGAGGAAATCTCACATGGAAAACGATTGTTTAGATGCGGAGATAAAGTTATGCAAATTAAAAATCACGATGATGTTAACAATGGTGATATTGGCTACATTATCCAAATTAAAAAAAGTGGCAATGAAGTAACGGCATATATTGATTTTGGAGATGGCAGAGTTAAAGAGTATGATTCGAGTGAGCTTGATATGATTGATTTGGGTTATGCATCTACAATACATAAGTCTCAAGGTTCTGAATATAGCTCAGTTATTATCAATCTTCAGAAAGCTCATTATATTATGCTGACTCGACCATTGGTATATACAGCTATTACACGTGGTAAAAAGCATGTTATCTTCGTAGGTGAAAGGAGTGCATTATGCACTGCTATCAAAAGAACAGATACCGAACAGCGAGGCACTCGTCTGGCAAAACGGTTATGTGAATATTAAAAATCTTAATTCTTGAAAGGAGAACAAAAATGGCTACAATACTTAAGCAATATCATACACTGCAGGCTAATATATACGAAAAGGTGGCTGAAAACAGTTTGCCATTTGATGAATTACTTCAGGCTCAGGAACTTAACCATCGCATTGGGGTTTTGGAAACATTTCAGATTTTGGCAAAGACAGCACCACTTTCTACAGACACAAAAGTTTTGAGGCAACATTATCAAATTGTTGATGTGTGTATTCGTTATCTTTTAATGGATCATAAATTTGGACCTGCGTTGGACGAAAACGGCAAAAAGAAACGAGACACTGCTAATAAAGCTTTAGAAGATATTATAAGAGATAATCAAAAACGTTTTTCAAGTTTTAAGGCGGAAACACAAGATCATTATAAAAGATGTATTGCTAACTGTATTAATACCGTTTTGCCTATGTGGCTGCAGTTTAGGGATACATATATAAAAATAAATTTACAGGAGGCTTAACTATGAGTCAAAATAACTCGAATGAAAAGGCAGCAATGTTGTCGATTATAGAAAATATTAATAAGGTGGAAGGGTTTGATCCAGCACCCTTTGCAGTTGAATACACAGATCTAACAACAGGCGAGACGAGTAAACGATTGCCTGTTATTATACAAATTGCCTGGTTTCGGATGAAGTATCCTAACGGTAAAATTGCCGTGCAGGTTACGGCTGCAAAGGATTGTTTTGTTGCATCGGCAAAAATATATGCTGATTATAAAGATAGTCCTGAACAGTATTTATCTGAAGCGACAGCATCACGAGGTTATTGTGCAGATAAGCCGTCTGTATCACCACGTGAGTGGTCACAAACAGCCGCTGTAGGTATAGCCCTACGAAATGCTGGATTTGGACTCCAGTTTTCAATGGCCGGAGATGAATTTGAGAAAATTGTTCCGGATGAACTGGGTACAAACACTTCTGTTTCTGAAATTCAACAGCCAATCTCGGAATCTGTAACGGGAAATATTGAATCCAAGACTAATACTGTAACAAAGCAAGACGAAGAATATATGGTTGCTGATACATATACTGAAACTCCCAGAGAGCTTACCTTGGAGGAAAAAGTTCAGGGAGCAATGAATATTCCTTGCCCTATAGTAAAGTTTAACGGTAAAACATTAGGAGAAGTCCTACGAGAAGACCAGAACGCTATTATGTGGATTGCTACAAAATTTAGCGGCGATGAAAAAATTAAAGAAGCCGCCAAGTTAATCTGTGAATACTCTCTTGAGCAGGCTAAGGCATAAATATATTCGGTTTGGGGATAGCAAATTGCTATCCCCGGAAAGGAGGCTGCTGCATGGAGATGTTTCATATAAGTGATGTAATTTCTCTTTTGGGACTTCCTGGTCCACCTCATGGACGAAGTTCATATTATATACAGTGTCCTTGTTGTGATGAACTTCCTCGCAATAAGCATTTAAACATAAATCTTAAAAAAGATGTATATCGTTGCCCACGCTGTGGGATTTCCGGAGGTATTTTCGATTTATATTCATTATATACGGGCGTTCCAAGAGATAAGGTCAGAAAAACACTTGTGAAAAGTTTAGGATTGCCTATGCACTTAAATACAGAAAGAAAAAAGTATACATCTACGCCTGTTGTTGATTGTCCCATCACTGATATTGAAGCGAGAAATGCCACATATACGGCACTTTTATCAAAATTGTCACTTGCTGGAGATCATAAACAAAATCTATTTGATAGAGGATTATCTGATGATGACATTATCAGATTAGGTTATAAAACAACACCGATTGTTGGTATGTCCGTTCTTGCTAAGCAACTTCAGAATGAAGGATATTACTTAGCGGGCGTACCAGGATTTTATAAGACTGACAATGGTGACTGGACTTTTGTTCAAGAAAAGAGAGGAATTCTCATTCCTGTTCGTGATATAAAAGGCAGAATACAGGGATTACAAATTCGTAGAGATGATGTTCAGAAGAGAAAATTCAGGTGGGTTTCTAGTGCAGATAAAACAGATGGATGTCGAGCTGAATCTTGGACGCATTTGGTTGGACCAATAAGACCTATTGCTTTGCTTACGGAAGGACCAATGAAAGCAGATGTAATTCATGCTCTTACAGGACTTACTGTTATTGCTGTTCCGGGAGTGAACACTTTAACACAATTGAGAACAGCTCTAACTGAAATGCGTCAAGAGGGATTGTGTGAAATTAAAACAGCTTTTGACATGGATTTATCAACAAATCACCATGTTCAAAGCGCATATAAAAACCTACTTAATCTTTTGGATGAAATGAATTTTAAATTTGGAACATATATATGGGATCCAAGGTATAAAGGACTTGATGATTATATTTGGGAATTTTGTCTCAATAGAAGAAAATCACAGTGAATATTTTAAATGTATAGTGAGGCATAGTGTAATGGCTATGCCTCATTTTTTATGAGTAAGAATATAAAATACGCATATAGTTGCAAATACGCATTTTATATCGTGTAATCTATATAGTATAATAAAATGGAGGTATACTAAAATGTTAATTTCAATTGATCATGGAAATTCAGCAATCAAAACATTAAATTTTTCTTTTATATCCGGATTATCGGAACATACGGTTAAACCGCCTATTACTGATGAGGTTTTGGAGTATAATGGGAGCTACTGGACTCTTAGCAGCAAAAGGCTAAACTATATGAAGGATAAAACTCAAGATGACAGATATTTTATTTTAACTTTATTTGCAATTGCAAAGGAAATGGAATCTGCAGGTCAATACACTCCTGTTGAGATTATTGACCTATCGGTGGGACTACCGCCTGAACATTATGGAATATTAAAAGACCGCTTTGCTAGCTATTTCAAACGAGACAAAGAGGTTAGGTTTATCTATAAGGATAGACCGTATTGTATAAAAATCAATAACGTGATGGTATTTCCGCAGGCATATGCAGCCGTCATTCCGCAAAGCAGTCTTGTTATAAATACACTTAGAATATTTATTGTGGATATTGGCGGTTATACGACAGATGTTCTCCTTCTTCGTAATGGTAAGCCTGATATGCAGTTTTGTCGCAGTCTTGAAACAGGTATTATTACTATGAACAATGAAATAATTAGAAAAGTGAATTCCCTTCACGACATGAAAATTGAAGATGAGCATATTAGCGCAGTACTTAGTGGAAAAGAGACAATATTGCCGCAAGATGTAAAGGATACTATTCTTTCAGCAACCAGATTGCATGCCAAGGATATTTTGGATCAGTTACGAGAGCTACAGGTTGATCTGCGTTCGAATCCGGCAGTTTTTGTAGGTGGCGGAAGCATTTTACTTAGACCATTTATTGAAAATTCCCATCAAGTAGCTAAAGCGGATTTTATTACATCTACAAATGCAAATGCTATAGGATATGATATGCTTGGAAGGAAAAAATTATCTTCATTGTCTTCTCATATAGCATAGGAGGAATGACAATGATTAAGGACGGGAAATATCGCTTTTCTTTACAGTTTGATTCCGGTTCTGATAATCAAGTGCGAGCCGGAGAGTTTTTGGAACGGCTTGGAAATCGGAAAAGTCGAGTTGTTGTTGAAGCAATAAATGAATATATGGATAATCATCCTGAACTTGACACAGCCGAAAAGAAAATAGAAATTAAACTTAATTCATTACACACATATAGCAAGGAGAAGATCGAGCAAATGGTGCGTGCTTTGATAGAAGAAAAGTTATCTTTAATCCAAGCGTCAAATAACATAAAAAAGGAAGGTGATGCAATAACTTCAGGAACAACTGATAAAGATATTGCAACGATGCTTGACAACATAGATTTATTTTAATATTAAAGCTGTAATAAGCCTGTGCTACTTTTAGTCAGGCTTATTTGTATTTATAAAACAATAATACAATTAAAATCTATAAAAATACCACTATTGCTACGAATACACAACCACCGCTCTCTTCCACCTTGATATAAAATATAATACAATATAAATTAGAGGAGAAGATAAAAGTGGATTATATAGCATTAGGAAAAAATATACGTAAATATCGGAGATTCGCAGGACTTCGTCAGGTTGACCTTGCAGAAAAAACGGGGTACAGTGATTCATATATTGGACAATTGGAAAATGCCAGGACTACTCCAAGTGTTGAAGCATTAGTTGCAATTGCAAGTGTATTATCTGTTACGGTTGATCAATTGCTTGTAAAAGATATCTGTTATCCTGATAAAGTGTATATGAAAGATATATCTAAAAGAATTGAAAAGTATCCTGTTGGAAAGAAAATTTTTATTTGTGAAGCTATAGAGAATTTATTGGATAATTTCGAAAAATATGATTCATTAAAATAGGGGTATACATATGATAAGGAGAAATAGCTGAAAGAAAACTTAATATTGAAATACAAATACTTATTATACCAATTAATAATGTAGATTGTACGGAACGGTTATGCCTTGCTGTGGTGAGGTATGACCGTTTTTTATTGCATATATCAGAAGGGGGTGAATCCAATGTTCTAATAGCTGTGAGTTGGTTTCATAAACAAGTAAATTTAATAATCACAGCATGCCATCATGGCATGTTGCAAACCTGTCCTGGTGGTATGCCCAAAAGGAGGCATTGATATGTACCAAGGACAGGAGAATGGTGAATTAAACATTTTACGTGCAAGATTTACAATTTGGTTAGAAAAACTTATAAAGAATGCGAAAATAGATTATTTGCGAAAATTAAAAAAAACTCCGGAAACAATGTCAATTGAAGAGCTGTTTGAGAGTGAAGAACCTATTGGCGATAAAGATATTGTAATCCCTTCGCAGAAAATGACTTTCGATTTTGAAGAAGAACGCTTGGCAAAAGCTTTCTATGAATTACCTTTGATGAAAAGAAAAATATTAGAAATGCTCTTTGTTGAGGAGATTAAGCCGGAAGAAATTGCGAAAAAACTGAATTGCTCTTCACAATATGTATATAATCAAAAATTTCGTGCAATAAAAACGCTTAGAGAACAGCTATGTAAAGGAGAGAATACAGATGAATGACATTGATTTCTATACCACATTACAAGGGGCTATAGCAGGTAATCACAAAGATTTGGAATCAATACTTGTTATGTATGAATCTTTAATTAGAAAATACTGTTATTTTAATGGCAAATATGATGAAGATTTACATCAGTACATATTGATCCGGATAGTATTAAAGATATCAAAATTCATTATATAATCAAGAGAATTTGGAAATCATTCGAGATTCCAAGACTACAGAAAAAGAAAATACGGATACGGCCGCTGAGCAAAAAGCCACAGAACTTTCCAAAGGAGAGAGCTTCTCATTTAGAATGATCGAGGCCGGCGGTAAACATCTACACCCGTACAGGAATAATTTTATGTGG
The DNA here is from genome assembly GCA_944392335.1 of uncultured Clostridia bacterium. Taxonomy (GTDB): domain Bacteria; phylum Bacillota; class Clostridia; order UBA1381; family UBA1381; genus RGIG1988. The sequence goes on along the minus strand of CALXWJ010000041.1, from coordinate 3,664 downwards.
TAGTGATACAACCTATCTTATTAAATGCAAACAGCCAGCATCAAAACCGGTGTACATTATATAAAATTGAATTAAAGTAAATTCGGATAATGCGTCAATGGACAAAAAGGAATTTTCATGATATAATATAAAAAATATATTGATATAGAAAGGGGAATTCCTATGAAGATAAGAAAAATTGTATCCATATTTCTTACAGCAGTAATGCTGTCCACTTTCGCTGGATTTGGAAATAATGCTGTGTTTGCTGAGGATAATATTACCGTAACGGTAAACGGAAACAAATTAAACTTTGACCAGCCGCCGATTATTAAAGACGGTCGAACGCTGGTACCGCTTCGTGCCATTTTTGAAGCACTGGGTGCAGAGGTTCTTTGGATTGAAGATGAGCAGGCCATTGCTGCACAGAGCGGAGACACTACCATTGTTATGCAGATTGGAAAAAATCAGTTTGGAAAAATGACGAGCAGTGATAATGGGGTAATGTATGATTTGGATGTTCCGCCTGAGATTATAAACGGCAGAACGCTTGTGCCGGCAAGAGCTGTTGCGGAAGCGCTTGACTGCAGCGTGAATTGGGATGGAAATACGCAAACTGTCACTATTTCTTCTGAAAAGTGGATTGATGGCGCCAACTCCCCTACAAATGCGTATATCCATAACGGCGTTGTGTATTATTCCTTTATTTATCAGCCATATATCTATGCTTATGACGGTACCACCACAAAAACCTATGCAGCAGGAGGAGCACCTTTAGGAATTGTGGTAAACGGTAACAAGATTTATTACATAAACAAAGATAATCAGACTGTATGTGCGATAAATATGTCAAACGGGGAAAGAGAAACGGTGTTTGCTCGTTTGAGTGAAATTAGAGATTTTTCCGTTTGCGGTGATAAAATGGTAATTATGGGTTTTGACGGAGATACTCAGAACGCATACCGGTTGGATTTAACATCGGGCAATGCTGAAATCATTTATACTCGTCCAAACAAGGAAGGTCTTTTTGCAGAAAAGGAAAGTAAATTTTCACTGTGGAAACAATATCTTTTTGTTGTAGAAAGCTTCTCGCCTTTACTCGAAGGTGAATCCAGCTGCAAAATACTAATGATTGATACGGAAACAGGGGCTGTACAAGAAGCTTGCAATATCAAAGGTACAGTCACTAAGCTCAGTTTAAAAGATAGCAGCTATACACATAGGTTTAACGCTGCAATGGCAAAGTTTGATAATGATAACGCCTATTTTGGACTCCAGTTTTCAAGCAGTGAAGATTCAAGCAGCCGTAATAATACCAAATCATTTACTGAATATCTGAAAATAAGCCTTGCAAACGGAGCTATGACAGAAATTACGGAAGCAGAATTTGAAGGTGCGCAAGACCTTTCTGCAAATATAACCGGCGAATGGACATACGGAAGCGACAAGTCAAAAGTATATCGGACAAACACACAGTCAGGTACCACAGAAACCTTGCTTTCCGGCGAAAATTATTACTATATCACAAACGATGCAAGGTGGGTTGTCGTGCTGAAGGCTGAGTCGGCAGGTGCCGGAACGCCAACAGCAACGATAGGATACAAAACTGCAGAAATGTATGTTATGGACGCTGACGGAAACAATCTTAAAACAATAAATTCTTATAATAATTCTTCCAATACATCATCTCCGACCGGAGAAATCAATACGGAGACGCTCGCTCCCGAAGCATGTGCAGTTTGCGGTGGAAGCGGTATGGTCACCTGCGGTTACTGCCGCGGAACAGGCAAAGGACAGACCATATCTGTCATAGGAATGCCAACAGAGCAAGGCTGCACCTACTGTGGCAGTACAGGCAAGAGACTTTGCCCTGGCTGTAATGGTTCCGGACAAAAATAGAAATTTGCATGATAAATGATAATATTTAATATGAAAAAGACGAATACTTCGGTACTCGTCTTTTTTTATGCCTTTTTATTGGTTAGATTCAGTTTTTGGCTTGCGTTATTACCTTATGAAGGCACCCCTTTGAATTTTGACAACTTAATATCGTATCTGACCGGTACATTCCTTGACTGACAGCGGCTATCCGTCTGTAGGAAACAGAACCAAGAGCACTGATATATGGCTTGCTACCATATAACGCGATGACAAGTCAGGGGTATAATGATACTTCCGTAAAACGCGGCTCGGCCACAGAGAAGGCGGAGAGATGAAATTTCTATGGACCTGTTCGCTGCAGGCACCGGGACAGTACTCAATTTAATACTGTGCACGAAACATATTGTGTATGAAAGGAGCACGAAATGTTTAGTTTATTGTATATAATAACAGATTGGTGCAGAAAGGAAAAAGATTGCGAAATAAGAGACTATGTTTTTTCAGATAAAGAGTTAACTATTGAAAGCAGAAAATTAGTCGATAAAATTGCAATAACTATGCTTTATAATGAAATTGACAATGCAATAATCATTAATTGCATTCTAAAACTGTCTAAAATAGAAAGAATTGTCATTATATTAAATATTTTGAATGATATTGCTCTATTTGAAATAGCTTTTTTAGTGGATACAAGTTTAAATAGTATATATGTTCAAAAGAAAAATGCATTAAACAAATTACGAAAGGAATTAGACGAATACTTTCACTATGGAATATTAAAATACGAAGAGGTGAAATAACATGATGCAGAAGAACCCTCGAATCATTGACACAAATGAGGATTTGGTGTATACTATAAAAGAAGTGGCAGAATTACTTAAGGTTAATAAAAATTATGTCTATGCTTTAATAAATAAGGGGTTGCTAAGATCTACCAAGCTCGGATGTAGGAAAGTAACACGAAAAGCATTGATAGAATTTTTAGAGGAAAATGATGGATTGAATTTTGATGAGATAATAGCTTCAAACCACACTAAATAATGCAAAAAGAAATGTTTTTGTGGGAAAGAAAATCTCGTGGGAAATCCGTGGGAAATCACAAAATAAGGAGTGTAAAAAAGCCCCGAAACAGCAGTGTTTATGCGGAATTTGAAAACTCGGTTTCAAGACGAAGCTCGACATGGAAAAGGCTTTGAAGGACTTTTAAAGAGATACTTCGGTTAAAATTAAACTCAAATAAATATGTTTAGATATAAGGGCTGAATTTTTCAGCCCTTGTTGTTATGCAAAAAACACAGTTATATTACGAATTAGTGCATTATTATATCATTAAAAGGTTTGAATTTCTGTAATTTCAAAAACAGGAGATTATATTTTTGTAAACTCTCACGTTTTTATTAAACTTTCTTATATTTCTAAGAAAGTTTATTGAACTATTGTGAAAATTATGATATAATATAGAATAATAAAATAATTGAGGTGACAAGCATGACCATATCATACAATAAATTATGGAAGTTGTTAATAGATAAAAAACTAAGCAAAGCTGACTTGCGTAAGAATGCAGATATTGCGCCAAACACAATGACAAAATTAGACGGGATGAACCGGTTTCGATGCTGATACTTTTAAAAATAGCAGAATATCTTGATTGCGATATAAGTGACATATGTGAATTTGGTTTTGTAAAGTTAAAATGAAAAAATAGCATAATGATTTCACGAAATTCCGCCGATTTTTGCCAAATAGCTTTTAAATGCTCGACTGAAATTTGTCAAGGGTAAAATGAACGTGCCAAAGCACG
>CALXWJ010000040.1 GCA_944392335.1 uncultured Clostridia bacterium | reverse complement strand
AATAGTAACTGATTTTCCAAAAGCGGGAATGTCTTTAATTTTTTGTGTTCGGTAGTCGTGAATTGTGTTAGTTTTGGTATTACAATGAGGGCAAGTGTGTTCTTTTCTTTCCAATTCTGCATAAATAGTTATATTTTTTTCGTTATTTTCAATTTTTTTGATAATACTTCTTGCAATCCGAGCAAATCTTCTGTAAAATGAGTATAGAGCATATTAGGTTCCTCCGTTCATGGTTTCTTGCTAATTCCATTTTAACGGATTTTTACCAAATATGCTCTACTTTTTTTAAAATTTATTAAAATTTTTTTTAGAACTCTATTTGGTTACCCCAACATTTATTATAGAGCCTTAATTATGTTTATCGTAAACATATTTTACCACATAAAAACGCAGCAGTTTTACTGCTGCGCGTAAATACCTGATTATTTATATCCTTAATCTTGATATCTTTTCCCTTTTTATTACTTATTTTTCTTTAAAAAGGAAGGAACATTCAAATTATCCACTCCCGGCTTAACCGTTCTTACAAAGACATCATTGTCATCATCCGGTGATGTAAATGAAGGAAATCTTCTTTCTGTGATCGGGGATGAAGCAGTAGACGCTGTTGTATCCGTTCTCGTACTGAAATCCGGCTTTTGTGTACGTTTTTGACCTGCATTCAATCCGGTTGCAATAAGAGTAACCTTAATTTCATCCTTCATATTATCATCAACTGCCGTACCGACAATAATGGTTGCATCCTGAGATACCATTTCCCTTACAATACTTGAAACCTCTCCCATATCTACCAATGAGAACTCGGTGCCTCCGGTAATATTCAGCAATACATTCTGAGCACCTGCAATGCTTGTCTCCAGTAACGGGCTTTCTATTGCCGCTCTAACCGCATCCTGTGCAGCATTTTCACCTTTTCCGATTCCTATACCCATATGGGCAACTCCGGAATCCTTCATTATTGTGCTGACGTCGGCAAAATCACAGCTGATAATACCATTTTGAGCAATAACTTCAATAATACCTTCAACGCCCTGTCTCAGCACTTCATCGGCTAATTTAAATGAATCCTTTATCGATATCTTCTTATCTGCTGTTTTTAATAATAAGTCATTCGGGATGGTTACTATTGCATCAACATTAGCACTTAATTCTTCGATACCGGCCTGAGCATTTTTCATTCTCTGAGGACCCTCAAAGAAAAACGGTTTTGTAACAACAGCAACAGTAAGTATACCCATATCTTTTGCAATTTTGGCAATAACAGGCGCAGCACCCGTACCCGTACCGCCGCCCATTCCCGCAGTTACGAATACCATTTCGGTGTCCTTCATAATTTCTTTTATTTCTTCTTCAGTTTCTTCGGCAGCCTTTTTCCCGATTTCCGGCTTTGCTCCCGCACCCAATCCCTGTGTAAGTCTTGTACCAATCTGAATAATTGTTGGTGCTTTAACGGTTTTTAACTGCTGTAAGTCTGTATTAACGGCAACAAAATCTGCCTTATTAACTCCGGCTTCTATCATTCTGTCAACAGCGTTATTTCCGCCGCCGCCGACTCCTATTACTTTTATTCTCGCACCATCGGCAGGCTGTGTCTGTTCAAGTTCCAATTCTATATTACTCATAAGTATACTACTCCTCCTTACAATCATCCGTATCAGACAGACGTATTAGATTAATATCCCTCCGATGCCTGACATATATATTACATTGTACTATATTTTTTCAATTAATTCAATAGTATTTTTAAATTTTTTTTAAATTTTCTCAAAATTTACTTTATATTCACAAATAAAAACATATTTTCACTTTTATGGTGTATAAATAGCCTTTCCTGATACTGAAAGATCTATTGTCCCTCTAGAATTTTCGGTTAATTTCGTCGAAGTTAATGCTTTTTTAAACATACTTAGCTTTTTTGAAAAATCAAGCGTACTTCCGCATATAACATCAAGTCTGTTTTCATAATTGAACGTTATATTTGACATATCCGTAAAATCAATATTTCCGATACTCTGTGCTATGCCCTGATCCGAAATATAATTAACACATTGGATAATCTCCTCAAGTTTTTCCGGATCATCCGATGTTATAACAGTCCCTTCCACCACCGAAGTCAAGGAAATACCCGTAATATTGAAAAGGTTTTCAAACGCGGCATCACTTATTTCTAGAACCTTTAAATTTTTATCAAGAATAACAAATTGTTCGCCATACGGTATGTAGGCAATAGGTTCACATTCCTGTATTTCTACTTTCAATCCTACCGGAAAAATCTTTTTTTCTATTTTAACGCTGTTTACATATGGCAATGCCTCAATGTTGGCAGCAATTTTTTTTGTATTTAAACGAAATAAATTTTCTTCCTCCACACTCCCGATGGCTTGCTTGATCTGAGGTGTTTCAATTCTTGAATTTCCTGTTATATCTATCTCTTTTATATTAAAAAGAGGGGTGAAGAAAAGTATAATTGACAAAACAATAATAATTATTACGGAATAAAAAATAATTCTTCTTCTTTTCATAACACGTTTGCGATGCAGCTGCCGCTGCAAATGGCGTTCATGAATATCGTTTGTACCGTTTAAATTTAATCCTTTGTCCATAATACTTACTCCTCTCTTTTAATATTTACTCCGCACATTGACAAATACCTTTCAATGCACTCGTATCCTCTGTCGATATATTTGGCGTTTTCAACCGTCGTAACGCCCTCTGCAGACAATGCAGCAACAATTAAAGCCGCTCCCCCTCTCAGATCTTTTGCCACTACTCTTGCACTGCTTAACTTATTTACTCCCTGAACGACCGCAATTCTCCCGTCAACCTTTATATCCGCACCCATTCTTACCAATTCTTCGACATGCTGAAATCTGTTTTCAAATATATTTTCAACAAAGACGCTTGTTCCGTCGGAAATTGATGAAAGGGACATAAAAGGTGATTGAATATCGGTTGGGAATCCCGGATACGGCATTGTTACGATACGTTTGACATTTTTTAATTTACCCTTGGGAGAAGATATTATGATCCTATTTCTTTCATCATAAATTTTACATCCCATTTCTTTTAACACTGCCGTCATCGCGTCCATATGACCGGAATTTACGTGTCTTAAAATCAATTGTCCGCCGGTAATTGCCGCACATGATAAATATGTAGCCGCTGCTATACGATCCGGTATTATTGTGTGCTCAACCCCATATAATCTTTTAACACCCTCAATTTTTATAACATCGCTTCCGCTGCCTGAAATTTTTGCGCCCATTCTGTTTAAAAAGCACTCAAGATCAACAATTTCCGGTTCACGTGCAGCATTTGTAACAGTTGTTATTCCTTCTGCCATACATGCTGCAAGCATAATATTTTCCGTTGCTCCTACACTGGGGAAATCAAGATGTATATTTCCACCCTCAAGCTTATCAACTTCACAGTTTATGTATCCATGTGACTCCGATATTTTTACTCCTAACTGCTTTAACGCTTTCAAATGCAGATCTATCGGCCTGTTTCCTATTTCGCATCCTCCCGGCATTGAAACGACAGCTTTTTTGAATTTTGAAATTATTGCACCCAGAAAAATAATGGAAGATCTCATTTGACGCATAAGTGTATCGGGAATTGTATATCCGTTTATATCCGATGAATCAACAAAAAGTATCCTTCCCTGTTTGGTTACGGAGCATCCAAGATTTTTCAATACTTCTATTGTGATATTGACATCGCGAAGATCCGGACAATTGTGAATAACATTTTTCCCGCCGTTTAATATTGTTGCGGCAAGAATCGGCAGTACATCATTTTTTGCTCCCTGTACGTCTATTTCTCCTTCAAGCCTGTTACCGCCTTTAACAACAAAGCTGCTCACAAAGAACACTCCTTTCCATATTCATATTAGTTATGTTTCTGCCGGTAATGCGGCAAAACATTAATACGAAAAATACACAAACATATTTATGCAATACTGCAAAAACAGCATCCGCGGCATATGTCTCATATTTTTCACATCAAACTATTATATAATATGAAAATATGCAAAAAGCGTTCCTTTAGATATTTTATTATACCAAACATCAATATTAAAATCAATATTATTTTAATAAATTAATATAAATTTAATCTTTATCGGATCCATGAAATGCTGACTCCGAAATCAGTGACAGCAAGCTAATACAATAAGGGGTTGTCCCGTTAGCCAGCAAGGGCAGGAAACCGCATAACAGCACCGTAACCAGCGGAAAATCCTACTATCACACTTATTACAGATATGGAACCTTCTGTGATTGGCAGGGGACATCTTATCCGCAGTTATATTGCAAAAAAGCTACATTAAAATGCAGCTTTTTTGCATAATGGTAATATCCTAATTTTCAGTGCCATTGGTAGTATTTTCAGAACTGTCCGTATTTTGCGGTTCTTCACTCTGTCCCGGTAATTCAACGGTTTCATTAGTCTGTGAATCGTCATTTTGCGGTATATCAATTATTGATCCCACATCTGTTATATTATTATCCGATGATGCCGAAGGAACAGATGTTTCACTTTGTCCGGTGCCTATCAATACTTCTGCGGGTGTCATTTTATAAGTGCTTCTTGTAATCTTTTTGGTACTTTCTTTTTCCCCGTTTTTATATACTGTCTTATAGGTGTCGACAATATATCCGTTTTTACCTGTAGAAACGACCTTTCTTGTTCCGGCAGGCAAGGAACTGTCCTCTGTCTGATTTTCGGTAGGAGCGATTGTAGACACAAGCTCATGCGACAGTTCAACCTTTCTGTTATCCGAATATTTTCCTCCTATAATCGAAACCGTGATTTTTCGTCCGCTTACCTTTGAGGATATCTTGATTGGATAATCTGTACTGTTTCTAAATTTAAAATCAAGTGAACCGTATGCTACTGTTGCATCCTGTCCTCTCGGTACATATGCCACGGTCAGAGAATGATTATACCTTTCGGTAACATCAAGATCAGCATACAAAACGGCGCTGTAAAGTGTTGAACTGACTTGGCAAACTCCTCCTCCCACACCTTCTGAAGTCTTGCCGTTTTCAAATACCGGAGCCACTTTATAACCATTTTTTAAAGATGGATTTCCTATAGTCTGATTAAATGAGAATGTGTCGCCCGGCATCAATATTACTCCGTCAAGAGAATCGGATGCACGGCCTACATTATACGCCCTGTTCGCAGACGAATTCGAAAAGTCGGTCGTATATGTGCCCAAGGTAGTGGCAAACAGATTTGCTTCAAGATCTTCCTTTGTCTTTGACGGCTGTATTATCTCTGCATCAAAGGTTGCTTCTCTTCCCTCATTTACTTCATTTATCGCCGTTTCCAATTTTGCTTTTTCAAGCTTAACTCCCACTGAATGTTCTTTTACAATTATTTTGCCGTCTTCCGTTTTTTCATAGTAAGCGTCCTGCGGATCCTTTACCAATTCGTTATATACTGCATCAACTTCAAGCTTTTTTGGCTGGGCATAGTCAAGCGTTACAGATATATCTTCTTTTTGCCCGAATGATACCGCATTGGTAAATTCTTCCTTTGCGACTGACGTATCTTGATCCTGACCGGGGATTCCGGGTTTGATCGTAATGGTGTTATCGCCGAATATATATTCAGGATCGGTGGAAACTCCGTTTATCTCCGCGCCAAAATTAAACAGCATCTGACCCAAAGCCTCATCGTCATATATCAGCACCAACGGTATATCTTCCTTCGCAAAAAACAGTTTTATGCTGTCAAATGAATTTTTGAACGGATTTGATTTTTTTCCGACACTCATTGCATTATTAACCGTTTCCTCCAGATTTATTTCCAATCCAATGTCGTTTGCCGCGATCTGCGCTTTTTTCCCTCCCGAAGTCACGACAAAAATATCATCGGATTTTATAATATCCGATATAGCGGCTTTAAGCTCTTCGGTATTCATCCCGCCGACATCCACTCCGGCGACATATACGTTGTCTGCAGCCTTATTTTTTGGCAATGTAAAAGAATAGCCGGTAAACGCTAAAAACAAAACCGCGATAACGGCAACGGGAATTATAATTGCTTTTTTATTTATAGCTTTTTTATTTTCCCGCTTTTCGGTATTTTTGTTCAATTTTGAATGGACTGCATTTCTCCTTCGAGGAGAATAGGTATACTCATCCTCTTTAACTTCTTGAGAAATATTTTTTCCCTTTTCATTTATTGTCGTACTCATTTATATTAAAACCACCTTTATTCCAATCATAAAAATTTCCTATATTCATCAAGCTGTCTTGAATATGTATCCAAAAATGTATAAACTTCTTTATTTTTGGTCAAAATATTAAAGCATTTACGAATATTCTTTACAAAATTTGACGAATACTCGTCGATATATAGTCCCTTTGCAAGCGGACAAATCGATTTTGACCTCGGATCGATTATTATATCCACACTGCCGTCCGTATTAAGATACGGAGTCAGCGGAAAAATCCTGCATGCCAGCGGCCGTTGATACCGATCGCAATTTCCATTGCAAAAAAGAATGGGGACCCTGACCTTTTTTCCGTTATAATTATATTCCAGATCGGTATAATCAATTTTTGACCATGAGGGGTTAAGCAGTTTATAAACATTTTGCTCCCCCGGAAACAAATACATTCCGCTGTCCTCACCTTTGCAGCAAGCCTTTGAACAAAGCCGGCCGCAATCGGCTTTAATGGGGGTAACGTCATCAAAAAGACGATATAACTGCAAATATATATATGCAGAATTCATAAAGCTATTACTCCTTTATATAAACAAATTCATACTTATCTTTCATATAGTTATATTGTATCACAAGAAACCATTAAAAACAATAGATAAATCGCATTTTTTCTGTTGTAACACAAAATAAAAATTTGTTAAATTTCTATAAAAAAACTAAACAATTCCGTCATATTTGGAAAATCAAGGAACAGTTAAAAAAAACATGCTGCCGCACTTAGTTGACACATATAACGTAACAATAAAAAACATCGGAAAAAGCGTTTAAATCATCTTTATATATTTATTATATCCTTTTGCAAAAAAAAGATTTTAACGCTTTATTCTATATTATACATATATATTTTTTATTGGCTAGCGCTTAATTATTTTGTAATTTTTTACATTGAATGTATATTTCATTTTTTTCAGGCAATACTAAAAACAGACAAATAATAAAATTACTGTTATTCGAAAGGACTGATTTAATTGAAAAATAAAAGACCGTTTAAACTTACAAAGGGTGGGTTATACATAGCCCTATGCTGCTGCGCACTTATAATTGCGGCAATCGGCTATGCGGGAAACAACCAAAACATTGATAATGAAAACGACTCGATATTAGATATTGCTGACAGTGATATAACAGAAAAACAATCGGAAATATCCTTGGATTACGATACTGATTTCCAAACCGATACGGATACAGTTACCGTAAATGATAATGTTTCCGATGAGCCTGCAGATGAGACTGTTGTTGAAATTACCGAAGAAGATACTGTCAGCGAATCAGATACAACCGAAACCGCTGTTTCAAAAACCGTGGAGGTTGAAGAATTCAAACTTAAAATGCCGGTTGAGGGATCCGTTTTATATAGTTTTTCCGGCGAAGATCTGATTTATAACGAAACCTTGTCAGATTGGAGGACACACAACGGAATTGATATCTCCTGCGATGCAGATTCTGCCATTTATTCCGCGGCGGCAGGTGTTGTTACAGATATCTTTGATAATGAACTGGGAAAAAATGTACAAATAGACCATCAAAACGGATATGTTACAGTCTATGCAAACCTATCCGATCAAATTGAGGTAGCCGTCGGAGACAGTGTCTCTGAGGGAACGCTTATAGGAAAAGCCGGATCAGAATCTGTAGGTGATTTCACTTCCGGGCCTCATCTTCATTTTGAACTTATGTGTAATGGAAAATACCTTGACCCCACAGAACTGTTGATTGAAGAATAATATATATTAAATAAGGGCTTATCCCATTATCTGACAAGGGCAAGAACACTGCATAGCGGAGCTGTAACCGGCAGCGTATTATGCTCTCACGCTTACTGCAGACATGGAATCTGCCTCTTATGGATGCATAGGACATCTTGTCCGTAGTTGTACAAAACAAATTTGATTTATAATAAAATATCTGATAATAACAAATGTTATTTTTCTTGACCATATATTTTAAGACTTTTCAAATTCAATACTATGACTTATAAAAACAATCAGGCAGATTGACAAAGATTAATAAGGAAACGTATTCCGCAGGATCAGAGATATTCCTGCGGGATTTCCTTTTTCATCAATCTGCCAAGACTGCTTAAGGTTTATTTGCAGTCTGTCAAAGTCTGTTGTTTATTTTTCAAATTTATCAGTTTGTTTTTCACGTCGTGCCGTTCGGTTTCATTTTTTTTCGGACAATTTTAAAAACCATTTATTTCTGAGACAATTGCTTTTCATATTGAGTCGGCGATATACCAACGTATTTTTTAAAGCTTCTTGAAAATTCGTATACATTATTGTAACCCAGCGAATAGGCAATGTCGGTAATACTTGAATAATCACTTCCCAGCATCTCTTTAGCCTTTTTTGTTTTTACCGACTGAATATAATTAATCGGTGACGTTTGCATAACTTCTTTAAACAGTTTTCTGAAATACACGGTAGAAAAACCGGTAACGGAAGCTAACTCGTCGTTGCTGATATTTTTATTATAGTTTTTGGCAATATACTCAATTGCCGGAAGTACTTTGAGGTATTTACTTGTCGGAAGATATTTTTGTTCGATCGTTTTTAAAAGCGATGATATCAAACCGTATAGATCTCTTAATTCATTAAGCCTATTTGCCGGTTTTTTTAAAGCCCTCTCAAGTTCAATTCTCTTTAAGATTTTAAGATATGTTTCTCCGTTTTTAACATTAAATGAAAAGATTTCAGAATACGAAGCTTCACATTCAAATTCCACAATCGAAAAATGACCCGATTCGGTACATATCCAATCATAATTGATTCCTTTCGGCAGGATATTGATATTGTTAATATCGGAAATATACTTTTTTCCGTTTGACTCATATATCGTTTCGCCCTCATATTTTATTACAAGCGCCCACAAAGGTCTGTTTGTTCTTTTTACATTAGTTCTTTTTTCTGTATACATTGTAGACACTGAATGTATTTTTGTTATAATCAAATTTGACAAAATATCCGTATACATATCAATCACCGTTTTTATTTAAAATTATATCGTATAATTAAATATATGTCAATATTTAAGTATCAAATATGATAAAAATATCAAAAATACTATTTACTTATATTGTGTTGTGTGATTCAATATATGAAGTGCCAAATATTCGAAATAAAATATCTGATACTGCCAAACTTGAAAATTCAAATAAAAAGTGAGTAAATTTATGAAAAGAAAACAAATCTTTTTTACGCAAATCGGTAAGGCTGAGCTTTTAGAAGTTGATCTGCCTGAAATTCAAAATGATGAAATTCTTACAAAAATGGAATATACTGTCGTAAGCGCAGGTACAGAACGCGCTTGTCTTATCGGTATGAATAATACTCCGCAAAAATTCCCAATGTCTTTAGGTTACTGCGGAGCAGGCTGTGTTGTAAAAGCAGGCCGTAATGTTCAAAACATAAAAAACGGCGACCGTGTACTTGTATACCATGGATATCATACTGATTATAATATCAGCAAAGAAGATGAAATAACAAAAATAGAAAATGACGAGGTTTCATCTCTTGAATCGGCATTTGTAATAATTGCTTCTATGGGGCTTGGAGGTGTAAGAAAGCTTGAAATTGAGCTCGGAGAAAGCGCAATGATTATGGGGCAAGGTTTGCTGGGAATATTTGCGACACAGTTTTTAAGACTTTCAGGCGCAAATCCTGTAATTGCAGCAGACTTAAACAAAGACAGACGGGATCTTGCTATTGAGCTTGGTGCAGATTATGCTTTTGATCCATCGGATAAATTCTTTGTTCAAAGAGTTATGGAGGCTACAAAAGGCAAAGGGATCAATGGATGCGTTGAAGTAACAGGCGTATCCGCGGCTATGTATCAGGCTTTGCAATGCGCGTCCCGGATGGGAAGAATATCCCTTTTAGGCTGTACAAGAGTTTCCGACTGTTCGGTCGATTATTATCAGCAGGTACATAGACCCGGAGTAAAGCTTATCGGCGCACATAACTTTGTAAGACCTAAATTCGAATCATATCCCCATCACTGGACGCATCACGATGACTGCCGTGCAATTCTTGATATGATAAGTACAAAACGCATCCGGGTTCAGCCTATTATTTCCAGAATTGTCACTCCGAATGAAGCTCCCCGGATTTATAACGAACTTGTTTATAATAAAAATTTTCCGCTTGGAACCGTATTTGATTGGAGAAATATATAATGAATAATTAACCTCATGTTTGGAGGACACATTATTTTTCGCGTGAACCTCTGTAATAAAGGGAGTACCATAGTGCAGCTTGATTTAAAGCCGGTGGCGGCGGCAGTAAACAGATTGAAAAAAAATCATATAGGAGGTGACTAACTAAATGTTTAAAGGAAAAACAGTGATGATAACAGGAGCCGGAAAAAATATCGGAAAAGAGATTGCATTGGATTTCGCCCGAAACGGTGCGAATGTGATTGTTTGTGATTATAACAGGGAATATGCCGAACAGACTGAAAAAGAGATGCTGCAAGCAGGCTCTGAAGTAATGACGGCAGTTTGCGATGTGCGCGACCGTGCCAAAATATTTGAATATGTTAACTGTGCTGTAAATAGGTTTGGTAAAATAGATATTTTGGTGAATAACGCAGGAGGAAGCGCCGGTTTACTTAATAAACTTACAAGGTTTGCTGATGCTGAAGAATCTACTGTTGATTTTGTTATTGACACAAATATTAAAGGAACATTTAACTGTACACAAGCGGTTCTGAAGTCAATGATTAAAGAACAAAGCGAAAAAATAATAAACCTGTCTTCCATTGCGGCTATTTGCGGATTGTATGACAGAGTAGATTATTCAGCGGCAAAGGCAGCTCTTATAGGAATGACAAAATCTCTTGCAATGGAGGTCGGGGAATATAATATATGCGTAAACTGCGTGTCTCCCGGTGCAATAAGCCGTGATGGATTAAAACTTTCACACATGACATTTATGGGAGAAGACGGGCATGGCGGAAACCCCAAAGATATCTCGGATACAGTATTGTTTTTGGCTTCGCAGGACTTTATAACAGGGCAGAACTTTGTTGTTGATGGCGGACGAACATTAGGTCCCGGGCATAGATAATTTTGATTGAAAAATATAATAAGATAATTTTGCGGAATTTTAAAGGTGAAGGAGGATGTTGGATGAAGAAAATAAAAGTAGGACAAATAGGAATAGGGCACAACCACGGTGAAGGTAAAATGCTTGCAGCGCAAAAATTCCCGGAGCTTTTTGAAGTGATAGGGTATGCGGAAGAAAACCATGAATGGGTCAAAAAGCGTGGCAGTCTTGCATGTTACAAGAATTTGCCCAGATTAAGCGCTGAAGAAATTATAGAAAAGTCAGACGTCGTTTTGGTTGAATGTGATGTTTGGAATTTAACTAAAATTGCACAAATATGTGTTGACGCAGGAAAGCATGTTCACATAGATAAGCCTGCAAGCGGAACATTAGCTGAATTTGAAACTCTTTTAAAGACGGCAAAACGAAAAAAGCTTACTGTGCAAATGGGATATATGTATCGGTATAACTATGCTGTAAATAAATGTATGGAAATGATAAAATCGGGAGAGCTTGGGGAAATATATCAGATAGACTCTGAAATGAGTACATATCATTCAAAGGAATACAGAGAATGGCTGAGACATTTTAAGGGTGGTTCCATGTATATTTTCGGTTCACATCTTATCGATCTGGTCGTAAGCATTTTAGGTGAGCCGAAAAACGTTTATCCTTTTATTAAGCAAACAGGATTTGAAGGCACATATTCGGATGACAATAATTTTGCGGTTTTGGAGTATGAAAAAGCATTTGCAAAAATTACTGCCCTTTCGGTTGAAGTGAACGGCTGGGGTATGCGCAGATTTGCAGTTATGGGAAGCAAAGGTACAGTTGAAATAAAACCAATTGAGCTTGATGTTAAAATGACAAGATCAACCGTCGACATTGCCAAAAACGCTTATGCAAATATATATGAAAATGTTGATGTACAGGATGTTCCCGCTCTTTCAAGATACGATGAGATGATAAAAGATCTATATTTGTCCGTTATAGGCGAAAAAGAAAATCCCTATTCTTACGAGCATGAACTTGCGGTTCAAAGAACGCTTTGCAGAATTGTCGGAGAAAACTGAAATAACAATAAATAATACTAAAAACTGCAAATCAAAAGGCTTCGGAGGATTTTACAAGCCTTGTTGTATTTCTGACTTATTACATTGAGGACTTATATATGTATATGCTGTGCGGGAAGAACATTATCTATGAAAGGAATGGATCAATTATGAGAAAATCATTTATGTGTAATACAGCGCCTGTGCTTACAGGCGCCGTACAGGAGGAAAATGCCGAGCTTGCAATACGTGCAATAAAAAACTTTGTACTTCGCGGTGCAAAGGGAATTGATTTGCATTTAACACAATTTGATGAAGAAAGTCTAAAACCGGAAACACTTAAAAGAATAATATCGGAATCTCCTCTTCCGATTTTCGGCTTAAATTATAGTCTAACAAACAATGCAGAAGAAGAAAACGAACGTATCGGTTTACTGCTTCGCACTATTGAAGCAGGAGCTGCGGGAATAGATATACAAGGTTATACATATGATTTTTCCTCAAGAGATAAATTTAACGAAAATTTTTCAAATATATCTTATTCTTTTGTCAAATCAAAACCGAAAGAGGTCGTGGTTGATAACTGCGTAATTGAAAAACAATGCGAGCTTATAGAAAGAGTTCATCATATGGGCGGCGAAATACTTTTATCAAACCACGTGGGTGTGTTTTTAGACAGTCAAGCTATTATTGATTTGTGTGTTTTTCTTGAAAAAAGAAATCCCGATACAATAAAGCTTGTAACGATGTGTGGCACGGAATATGAGCTTGCTGAAACCGTGAAAGCGATGATTATGATACGAAAAGAGATAAAAACGCCCGTAACCCTGATATGCAATGGAAAATACAGGGCAATTTCAAGAATATTAAATGCACTTTTAGGCGGATATATGGTGTTTTGTGTCGACACATATACACCGAAATATGCCTATATGGGACAGCCGGACATTACGGCAATAAGTGAAATTATAGAAAATGCCGATAGACTTATGACGGCAATTGACGGATATGGAATAAAAGGAGGAAAATAATATGTGTAAAAAAGTACTTGTTCTCGGAGGAACCGGAGCCATGGGAAGATATGC
Organism: uncultured Clostridia bacterium; assembly: GCA_944392335.1. Taxonomy (GTDB): domain Bacteria; phylum Bacillota; class Clostridia; order UBA1381; family UBA1381; genus RGIG1988. The sequence goes on along the minus strand of CALXWJ010000040.1, from coordinate 20,971 downwards.
AGTGCCGGAGCTTGTGAAAATGGGGTATAAAGTTGATGTGTTCTCCCTTGACGACATGACTTCCGATAACCCTATGCTAAAATACTTCAAGGGAAACATAAAGGAGCCCGGGGTACTCGAAAAGCTTCTGAATAATCATTATGACGGCGTTATCGATTTTATGATGTATCCCACCTCGGAGTTTGAAAAGGTTTACACGATGTTTCTCGATAATACGGAGCATTATATATTCCTTTCATCTTGCCGAGTATTTGCAAACGAACCGCCCATAACAGAGAAAACCCCAAGATTGCTCGATGTTTCAGATGATAAGGAATTTCTTAAAACCGATGACTACGCGCTTTATAAGGCAAGAGAGGAAAATATGCTCATAAACTCGCCTTACACGAACTGGACAATCGTACGTCCCGCAACGACCTATTCAACAGGTAGATTTCAGCTTGTAACACTGGAAGCGCCTACGTTTATTCACCGTATGCAGACAGGCAAAACAATTGTTCTTCCCGAACCGGCAATGGAGTGTCAGGCAACGCTTTCGTGGGGCAAAGATGTGGGTGTTATGATAGCGAGAATCTTGTTCAACAAAAAGGCCTACAGAGAAAGCTATAACGTTGCTACCGCCGAGCATCACTCCTGGAAAGAAATTGCCGGAATTTACAACAGCATAGTTCCGTTCAAATATATAACCGTCAGTGTTGAAGATTACCTTGATATTATTGCACAGGGGGCTGATGGGGCAAAATATCAGCTTATCTATGCAAGAATGTTCCAACGAATCACGGATAATTCCAAAATTTTATCACTTACAGGAATGAAACAAAGTGAATTGATGACCCTTGAAAACGGTCTGAGATATGAATATGAAAAATCAAAGAATATAGATTTTTCTGTATACGCTAATGATTACAGAAATATAAGGATGGACGATTACTTAAGAAAAAATAATCTTTTATCTTAGGGGATAAGATATGACGAAGAATAAATATACTGACAGATCTTAACACAATGATAACTGTAAAACCCATTCTTTGCTTTGTACACTGTATTGGATTTAAAGAGAGGATGATTATCAATGAAAGCAATGTTAACAGATAAAAATCAAAGCCTTGTTTGGAGCGATGTAGAAAAACCTGCTCCCAAAGAAGATGAAATATTAATAAAAATATATGCCGCCGCTATTAACCGTGCGGATCTGCTTCAAAGAAAAGGCGCCTATCCATCTCCCGCGGGTTGGCCCGAATGGATGGGGCTTGAAGTATCAGGCATTATTGAAGATATGGGAGAACGTGCGAAAAAAGAAAGCGGGAAGAAAATCGGCGATAAGGTTTGTGCTCTTTTGGGCGGCGGAGGTTATGCAGAGTATGTATGTGCTCCATATGGAATGGTTATGGATATGCCTAAAAACCTTTCGTTTGAAGAAGCGGCTTCGCTGCCCGAAGCATATGCTACATGCTATTTGAATCTGTTTTATGAGGGGCATCTGAAAAAAGGACAAACCGCGTTTATTCCGGCAGGGGCTTCGGGACTTGCTTCTGCCGCAATACCTATGGCAAAATTATTCGGTGCAAGAGTTATCACCTCTGTTTTATCCGATGAAATTGCGGAAAAAATAAAAAACCTCGGTGCAGATATTATTATCAATTCTTCAAAGCAAAAAGTATCCGAAACCTTGAAAGCTGAAGAGGAAAGCGGCCATCCCATAAATATGGCAATGGATTGCTTGTGCGGAAAAGACCTCGGGGAGAGCTTACCATATATGGCGGAGAACGGCTATTGGGTAATAATTTCAACTCTCGCCGGAGTTGAAACAAAAATTAATCTGAGACCTATTTTAACAAAAGGTTTGCACATCGTCGGAAGCATGTTAAGAAAACGTTCATCGGAGGAAAAAGCTCGGCTTTTAAAAGAAATGACAAAAAAACTTTGGCCGAAGCTTGAAAGCGGCGAAATAAAACCTTCTGTCTATAAAGTGCTTCCTATTGAAAATGCGGCTGATGCTCACGCCATTTTGGAAAAAGGCGAAAATGTGGGAAAGGTAGTTTTAACGGTGAGCGGCAAATGAAAAAAAGTTCAAACGCGATTACGACGGTAGTTTTACCTTTGATCGTAATGCTTTTTTGGGGCTCGCTATTCCCTTTCATAAAAATCGGTTATAAAGTATTTAATATTAACACCGAAAATATTGCTGAAATTTTGATATTTGCATCGTTAAGGTTTATTGTATGCGGTATGATCGTATGTTTATTTGCGTATTTTTTCAAATTAAAAATAGAAAAACCAAAAAGAAAAAGTATATTCAATATATGTCTTATGGGAGTATTTGCCATTGTTCTTCATTATGGTTTTACATATGTCGGGCTTTCTATGACCGACAGCTCGGAAACGGCAATATTAAAACAGTTTGCACCTCTTTTGTTTGCATGCTTTTCGTTCCTGTTTGTAAAAGACGAAAAATTTTCTGTAACGAAGATAATGGGCGCATTGATTGGATTTTGCGGAATAATTGCAATAAACACCGGGTCTTCGTCTTCAGGCTTTTCTTTAGGCGATATATTGATATTATCAGCATCGGTATGTACGGTTGTTTCAATGGTAATAAGTGCCAAAAGCTCAAAAGGAAATTCACCCTTTTGGATAACCGGGATTTCGCAGCTCTTCGGCGGTGTTGTTCTGTTTATCATCGCATCGGCAGCGGGCGGGAAAATACCTGTCTTCACATTTAAAGCTGTATTGGTGTTTGCATATATTTGCGCCGCGTCAATAATAGGATACACACTGTTCTATTATGTCCAACGTACGGCAGAATTGTCAAAGCTTTTTATAATTAAATTTGCCGAACCGCTTTTCGCATGCGTATTCAGTGCAATTCTTCTCGGCGAGGATATTTTTAAACTTCAATTTTTGGCTGCCATTATATTGATTTTCACCGGAATTATTCTTGGCAATGTACAAAGAAATAACAAAAATCAATCAAGTTAAAATTGTTTTTATGGTCATTTTGAGGTTAAGATATTACCTGTTTAGCCTTGAAAGCCGCATAAAATAAGAACTTGAAATGTTCTAAATGTCTAATATACAGACTCATATAAGAAAACACAAACCGATGAGGATTGATTCTCATCGGTTTGTGTTTTGCTATATGCAATATAAACCCTTGCAGCCTTCTTATGCCTGCAAAAATGCCTGCATATTTAAAATATTTGCACCTACATCTTCCGGTTTATGGGCATCTGAAGCAAAGCGAATATCAACATTTTTGTTTTTAAAAACATCCAGCATGGTTTTATTCATACCCAATTCTTCAAATCCATAATTTAAAGCAAGACCGCCGCTTTGTTCTGCATACATTTGACGGTAATTTAATTCATCGGCTAACAGACTATATGTATCAGTTAAATCATCCATGGGGTAATGATGGAAGCACTTAATAGAATCCGGATGTGCAACCCCGGAAAACAAACCGCTTTTTGCAAGACGAAGCATCAGGTTATAATATTTGCGGTAAATTTTTTCAATATCAATATTATTCCAAAATTCCGCTTTATGGTCAAATCCAAATCCTTCGACCCAATGTATTGAGCCTACAGCAAAATCATAGTTAAAGGAGTTAAGAATGTCACCGATTAGCTTTTCATATTCAGGGAAGTAACATACCTCAAGCCCCCATTTTATTTTTACGGGGAACTCAATGTTTCTCATTTTACTAATAAGTGCTTGAAAATCTTTTATAGAGAGGTTTACCTTGCTTTTATACCAGTTTTTCTGATAATCGCTGTATTCACAAACGGAGGCATACATGGGTGCGAACTCTGCAAAACGGTGGGAATGTTCTAACAGATAAATTTCATCCATTCCGACGCTTACAGCTTGTTTAACAAATCTATCTATCCATTCTTTTGTATAAGGTCCTCTTTCAATATGAATATGCACATCCGTCATAATAACCCTTCTCTCAATTATAATTTGCAAAAAAATTTTTCTCATATTTTCTGATAAACGTGTTTGTGGTCATAAACAAAAAAGATAGGCAAGGTTGAGAAATTTTTTGGAATCTTTGACCGCACTTCCTATTTTTGCTTTCCCATTATAACAAACAAGGATTCAACATACAATCGTTGCATCCTTGTTTGTTTTCTTATGTTACCGCTCTTTAAAGGCGTTTATTTTTTTAATATTTAAAATTCGAATAAAAATATTTTATTAAATCACGTCTTGTGACAATTCCTATAAAGTATCCTCTGTCATCAACCACAGGGACAAAGTTTTGATCCAATGCCTTTAGGAACAATTCTTCCATTGTCGCTGTTATTTTCACGGCGGGATTTTTCCCCGGCTTCATAATATCACCGACCTTTATATGTTCTGCCGTTTTAATATCTACCTGTTCTTCTGTATTTTCACCTTTGATTATATACCATAAAAAATCCCCTTCGCTTATTGTCGTTTGGTAATGTCCCTCTTTATCAAGCACAGGAATTGCGGTATAACCGTGATAACACATTTTTTCAAGACCTTGCCTTACAGAAAATTCATCAAGCAAATAAGATACTTCATTTTTGGGTTTTAGGAAAAATGCCAAATTCATTTATTCTTCCTCACTTTATTTTACACTCTTTATTATTTTAAAAGTTTCCCGTAAACTTCAATCTGACTCAATGCCGCCCATGACAGCGGATTTGACGCCTGTTTGAAATCGGTTAAATGAATACTGTCCGTTATGTACTTCCTGTCCAGTATCAATGACTGTCCTTTGTTGCTTTTTACAAAATTCACCGGTATTCTTGTACCGTCGGACAATTCAACGGTAAATGATTTCCAGTATGTATCGTGATCATCTTTAAAATCCGCTCTTAAATAAAATATTATTTTATCAATTTCAGCTTTTTTCCCGAAATACAGATAATACTCAATATCTTCTCTCGCGCCGCCGGCATAGGACTGATAAGGATACATACCGTGACCGTCTTGATTGATGCATCCGTCAATTGAATTTCTTTCCTCAAACCATGCTTCGTCACGTGTTACATGATTTGCTTTTGCATAAGGGAAATATCTTTCTTCATATCTTTTCGCACTGCTGTTTAGAGCGATGTTTCTGTATGAATATATTTCCTCTTCTTTTGCCTCTGCAACAATGATGATATTGTATTCTTTTGTCCATGCATCCTCTTTGTATGCAACTCTTTTTTCGCCGAACGGGATCAGAAACTCAAAAACCCTGCCCGGAACATATACTATCGACTCTGCAAGGCTCTCATCCAATTTAATTTTTATGAACTCACAATCGGTAAGAGTAACAACAATTTTATCTCCGTCACAATAGGCTTTATTATAGTTTGCGGTAATATTTTTTCCGCTTTGGGAAAACAAAATATTATCGTTTTTGTCTTTAATTTCAAACAATAGCATATCTTCTCTCCCAAATCACATTAAATCAGATGTTTTAACATGATCCATATCATCAAATTCCTGGTTTTCTCCGCACATAGCCCATATAAACGAGTATGCTCTTGTACCGACCCCGCTGTGGATCGACCAGCTCGGACTGATTACTGCCTCTTCATTGTGCATAACAATATGTCTGGTTTCCCGCGGTTCTCCCATCATATGGAAAACGACACTGTCGTCATCCATATCTAAGTATAAATATACCTCCATACGTCTGTCATGTGTGTGACAAGGCATGGTGTTCCATACTGAGCCTTCCGAAAGCTGTGTAAGGCCCATTGCAAGCTGACAGCTTTGCATTACTTCCGGGTGGATATATTGATTTATAACTCTCTTGTTTGCATCCTTTCCCTCACCGCAGGGGACCTTCTTTGCCTTTGTTATGTCGATTTTTACGGTCGGGTATTCTTTATGAGCCGGACATGAACTTATATAAAATTTTGCAGGATGCTGTTTATCAACGCTTTTAAATGTTATATCTTTGTTTCCTCTGCCGATATATATACCGTCTCTCGGATTCATGTTATATTCCACACCATCAATTGTGATAACACCCTCGCCGCCGATATTTATACAGCCCATTTCTCTTCTTTCAAGAAAATACTCTGCTGCAAGCTCTTTACCGGCTTCCAGCTTCAGCTCTTTTTCAACAGGCATTGCTCCGGCTGTAATGATCCTGTCAATATGACTGTATACCATTTTAAGATTGTCTTTTGTAAACAAATCCTGAATCAGAAATTCCTCTCTTAATCTTTCTGTTGTGTAATGTTTTACATCTTTTGCGTTTGACGCATTTCTTACTTCCATTTTTATCCTCCGTTTTGCCGACCTTTGCGGCATTTAGTTTTTAAATTTTATTTATAATAACATCGGCTTATCATTCTATAAATTAAATTATCTTTTCCAAAAGCTTATTGCTTCTTTCTACAAATTTTGTCATTGCATCGGCATCCAACGGCTTATTGCAAAGCATTGCCAGATCGTAAACATGCTCGCATACCATTTTTTGAGTATCCTCCCGCATTGAACTTACCTTTTTAATCAAAGAATTGTTTGAGTTTAATACAAGTGTATATTCATCGTGGAACATACTGCTCATTCCCGCAAATTGCTGACCGTATGATCTATATATTTCCTGCATCCTTCTCGATTGCTCGCTCAAGGTCATAATGGCGGGAATATCACTGTCTTTTAATGCCTTTACCTCGATTTTTAAATCATCTTTATTCAGATTCTTCTTAAACAGCTCGCACAATTCTTTATTTTCTTCATCAGGCTTTGAACTGTCATCCGTCAAGCTCTGCGACACATCCGAGTCAATCCTCATAAATTTGACGCCATTCTCTTTTCCTTCTATAAACGACATATAATGGGTATCGATCAATGTTGGCATAATAACGGCATTTTGCCCCTGCTCTTTGAACATCTTAATATACTGCGCCTGCTGATTGACATCCGATACATAGTAAACGGTTTTATCCTCTTTATCACCGATATAATCCTTTAATGTTATAAAATTGCCGTCAAGGTCTTTATAGATCATAATATCCTTGACCTTATCATAAAACTTTTCATCTCTGATACAGCCGTATTTGATAAACATGTTTATATCGTCCCAATAAAGGTTAAACTTTTCTCTTTCATTTTTGAACAGGTCACAAAGTTTGTCCGCGACCTTCTTTGTAATATGCGCGGATATTTTCTTTACATATCCGTCATTTTGCAGAAAACTTCTCGAAACATTCAAAGGCAGATCCGGACAGTCTATCGTACCCTTTAACAGCATCAAAAATTCAGGTATTACTTCCTTTACGTTGTCAGCTACAAAAACCTGATTGTTATACAGCTTTATCTGTCCCTCATTGGTTGCAAATTCATGATTTAATTTCGGGAAATACAATATACCTTTTAAGTTAAATGGAAAATCAACATTCAGATGTATCCAGAACAACGGTTCATTGAAGTCCATAAATACCTTGGTATAAAAATTTTTATATTCTTCATCGGTGCAATCCTTCGGAGACTTCATCCACAACGGAGTCGTGTCATTTATCGGCTTTGGTTCTTCCGCCGGTTTCTTTTCTTCACCTTGCGCGTCTTTGTCTTCCTGATCCTCCTCTTTAGGCTTGACCACAGTCAGATATATCTCGACCGGAAGAAACGCGCAATACTTATTAAGTACCTGTCTTACGGTATACTCCTCTAAAAATTCCTTGCTGTCCTCTGCAATGAACAGCGTAATATCAGTACCTCTTGTTTCTCTTGTGCCTTCTGTCAATTCGTATTCCATTCCTCCGTCACAAAACCATCTTGCCGGCTTTGCACCTTCCTTATAAGAAAGAGAATCGATTTGAACACTTGCCGCCGGCATGAACGCGGAATAAAATCCCAATCCGAAATGGCCTATAATCCCGCCTCCGTCTTTGGCGTCTTCTTCTTTATATTTTTCCAAAAAATCCGATACACCGGAGAATGCGATCTGATTAATATACTTGTCGATCTCTTCTGCCGTCATTCCTATTCCGTTATCCGAAACCGTAAGAGTTTTTGCTTCTTTATCCACAATGACTTCAACTTTAAGCTTTTCATCCTCACCTATCGTTGCTTCTCCTATATTGGACAGCTTTTTAAGTTTTGTAATTGCATCGCATCCGTTTGATACCAATTCCCTCAAAAATATATCCTTATCCGAGTACAACCACTTCTTTATAATAGGGAAAATATTTTCGGAATTTACCGAAATATTGCCTTTCGCCATTTTTATCACTCCTGTTTTAAATAAAATTATAGAATCGTTAATAAAATTCTAACATTACTCATTTTAATACTTTATTGCGTTTTTGTCAATACAAAATTAGCACTCTTTTGAATAGAGTGCTAATTTTTACAAATTATTCATATTTAATGCAAACATTATTAAATTATCCGCATACTGTATAATTCTGATAAGCCTTTATTTAATGAATCGATCCTTTACAATAAACATTCTTTATGCATATCCGAATAATCCTCTCACCGATACTTCTCCCGACGAGATAACAGTCCTTTTATTATCCGCGTCAACCACAAGCTCTCCCGATGATGTCAGATCCACCGCTTTTGCCCTTTGTTCTTTTCCCTGTCTTATTATCACAACATCCTTACCCAAGGTTACACATACCTCTTTATATTCGTCGATCATACTTTCTATACCGCCGTTGATAAACCTGAAATACAATTTTTCAAATTGCTCCAAAATAGCAGCGGCAGCATATTTTCGTTTTATCCTCTTTCCCGTTTCAATAAAGACCGAAGTTGCAATATTTTGCAGTTCCTCATCAAAATGTTCAATATTGAGATTTACCCCAATGCCGCAAATCGCATATTCCAGCCTATCGATCTCACATGACATTTCACTGAGTATTCCGCACACCTTTTTTTTATTGAGGACTAAATCATTGGGCCATTTGATTTGAAATTTCTCTTTACATATTTCACTTAACGCTTTTTGAACCGCAAGCCCGGCAATCAATGTAAGGCACGGAACTTTTTGAGGGTCGATATCCGGTTTTACCATTATGCTCATCCATAAACCGTTTTTATCGGCGGATTTCCACGTTTTCCCTCTTCTTCCCCTGCCCCTTGTCTGAATTTCAGCCAAAAAAACCGTTCCGTCACATTCATTGCTCATTTGTTTTGCAAGATTATTTGTTGAATCGGTTTTTTCAACGCAGACAATATTTTGTCCTATCAGCTTTGTTTTTAATAGTTTTTTTATTTCCTCAGCCGATAGAACATCGGAATCCTCCAGTCTGTATCCTTTGTTTGTTACCGCGGTTACAACATATCCGTCCCTTTTTAAATTATTTATGTGTTTCCATACCGCGGCACGTGATATACCCAGTATATCGCTTAATTCTTCACCGGAAATAAAATCATTTTTGTTTTTTAAAATATCCAATATTTGATTCTTCATCATTTTATTCTTTTTGCCTCAAGATAAAATCTTTTATCCCGTGCCTCTCCCATTGAAAATGTTTTTCTCGGCAGAGCCCCGTCAATTATTACCGTTTTGAATAATTCATTTTTGCTCATTGCGGGAAGTATAAAACCAATGTTATTTTTTTGTGTCCCTAATTTATATACTACATCATCTCCGTGTATATAATCGACTTCTCCGCCATGCTTATTGATATATTCATCCAGAAAGTTTTGCAGCGTACCAACAGTAAGCTCGCTTGATGGATCTGTTATATATATATCCCCCTGAGTGTTTTCGGTAACGTATTTTATATGCTGACCTCCGTTTTCCTTGTCGGAAATATTATAATATTCATGCATTTCTTTCAGCAGTTTTTCACAATCAACATTAAATACAACTCTATGTATCGGTTCAAATTCCAAAGATTCGTCATGAAGATTAACGATCTCACAAAGAGAATATCTTGCAGGATGATTTTTCCTTTCCGATTCCGATAAATCTTTCTTTACTCTCTCCCAACAGGTTTTTGCGGTGGCAAGGGAATGATTACCGTCCCCGACCGCGAAAATCAGCTTTGCCGCGCCTTTAATATTATACTTTGAGTCAAATTCTTCCCAAAGCATATCCATACCGGCAAAAACCTTTTCACACTCCGCGTTTTCCAGTAAATATCCTGATAAGTGTCCGCTGCCGGCCATCAGATCAAAATCATACAATTTTTTTAGATCCTGTTTCTTTTGTGCCAACACCTCAATTATCTTTTTATCTTCGTCATCTATCAGGATCATAATATGCGGAAGCTCCAAAGAAGCATTTTCTCTTATTTTCACTCTCGGAGGAATACGCTCCAAAACAGTTCCTTCCGTTGCCCGTACAGCCGATACGGAACCTTTGTTAAAATCATATTCTTCCAGATCTATGCAGCCGACAATACCTCTTCTTGTTTTTCCGTTCGCGATGGTTCTCTCAACATAAATCAATGAATTTTTAAATTCCTCAAATATATCGTTTTTCAGATATTCATTCATTGTCTCATTTATTTTTTCTATCCTTTTTTCCCCTTCGCTCAAATAAATTTCCGGAAAGATCAAATTTAATGAGGAAGGCTCACTTCCTACATATTCCTTTACCTTTTCCCAATATTCCGGTTCTGAAGTATATTGGTCGCAGGCGACCACACTCCATTTTTTCAGATCAGCATTTTTGGGAATAAGTATATCGGCACTTTTGAAAACTTTCATATAATACCCTCTTTCAATTATTTTTATCTTTTACAATATCTGCGGTTACGGCGTCACACATCTTTATGACGTCCTGAGGCTTTATCATTAATGTTACCCCGCATATTCCGCCGCTGACTGCCATTTTATCAAAATTAAGACAAGCTTCATCTATATATGTCGGATATTTTTTCTTCATACCGATAGGTGACACTCCTCCTCTTATATATCCGGTAAGTCCAAGCAATTCCTTCACATGGATCATCTCGACTTTTTTATCCTTGCAGCAGGAAGCGAGTTTTTTTAAATCGACCTCACAATCAACCGGGATACATACAACCATGATCCCATTTTTTTCACCCCTTACCACAAGGGTTTTGAAGGATCGTTCCGGCGGTATTCCTGTTTTTTTAGATATTTCTTCGCCGAAATTATCCCCTATTTCTCCATCACACTCATATTCGATGGTTTCAAATTCTATTTTAGACGCCTGCAGCAATCTCATGGCATTTGTTACAATCGCCTTTTTCTTTGCCATAATAACACTCCGTTCTTACATTTTTTTCCGGCATATTAACATTTACACGGTAAATTTATACTTTTAAAACAAGGTATCTGTCACTGTTCATCCTATATTAAACCGTATTTATTTCAATTCAACTATTGTAACACCATTCTCGCCCTCTCCGAAAGTTCCGAGACGATATGATTTTACATATTTATTCTTTCTGAGCATTTCATGAATACCCTTTTTTAAAACACCTGTCCCTTTTCCGTGTATTATTGTAACCGGAGAAACTGCGGCAAGATAGCAATCATCAAGGAATTTTTCGACCTCCATCAATGCCTCTTCCAGATTTCTGCCTCTTACATCGCATGTGGTCGTTGCTTCCAAGGATTTTGCCGCAAAGTTTTTGGAAGGCTTGGCATATTTTTCCGTCAGCTGCTTTGCTGTTTTATCCTCGATTTTCTTGAGATTTGATATATGCACCTCCATTTTGATTATGCCTGCCTGAACTAAAACCATACCGTTTTTATCGGGGGCTTTTATGACACTTGCTTCCTGATCGCTCATTGTTACGATCTTAACCGCATCTCCCGGTCTTAAATTTTTTGGCGCGTCGTAATATATCTTTCGCGGCTTTGATGATTTTTCCATAGCCTTATCGATGCTGTCCTCTTTGTTTTTCAATTTTTCCCTGTTCTTTTCTATTCTTTCGGAAGCATTTTTAACATAACCTTTTTCCTGCATTTTCTGCAAGTCTTTAATAATGGAATTTGCTTCTTCACGGGCGTCCATGATTATTATTTTTGCCTCATGTCTCGCCTCATCAAGAATACGTGCTTTATTATCCTTGAATTTCTTTCTCTCTGCTTCAAGCTGACTTCTCAAATCCTTTATCTCGCGTTTCATCCTCTGCGCGTATTCCATTTCGGAACGGGCCTTTGCACGGCTTTCTTCAAGATCGGTTATAACATCTTCAAATTTGACATTTTCATCCGATAACAGCTCGTTTGCTCTTTCTATTATTGCTTCATCAAGTCCCAGTCTTCTTGAAATGGCAAAAGCGTTCGACTTCCCGGGAACACCTATCATAAGCTTATACGTAGGATTTAAGGTTTCAACATTAAATTCACACGATGCATTTTCAACCCTGTTTGTTGAGAGTGCATACAGTTTTAATTCACTGTAGTGTGTGGTTGCCGCGGTTTTGGTTTTAAACGCTTTTAAATATTCAAGAATAGAAATTGCCAATGCCGCACCTTCGGTAGGATCCGTTCCCGCTCCCAATTCATCAAAAAGCGCAAGAGAATTATCGTCTACCTGTTTTACTATATCAACAATATTTACCATATGCGAAGAAAACGTCGACAGACTTTGTTCAATGCTTTGTTCGTCGCCAATATCCGCAAATATGTTAGAAAATACTGCCGCCTTGCTTGAGTCGGCAACGGGCAGATGTAAACCGGCTGCCGCCATAACCGAAAAAAGACCTATTGTTTTTAAAGTAACGGTTTTTCCCCCGGTGTTCGGGCCGGTAATAACAAGAGTATCAAATTTATCTCCAAGATATATATCATTTGCAACAACTTTATTTTTATCGATCAGCGGATGTCTTGCCTTTACAAACTCAATGATCCCTTTATCATTGAGCTCGGGTTCATTCCCGTTATAGTCAAGGGAAAGTTTTCCTTTACAAAATATAAAATCAAGCTCTGTAATAATTTTATAATTTGTATCAATCCCGGTTTGATATTCTCCCACCAAAGCCGTAAGCTCCGCCAAAATCTTTTGGATTTCCTGTTCCTCCTGATTCTGGAGCGCTCTGATTTCGTTGTTTGCAGAAACAACGCTCATAGGCTCTATAAAAAGCGTTGAACCGCTTGATGAAGTATCATGAACAATTCCGCTTATCTCCTGCTTATATTCTGCCTTCACGGGAATTACATATCTGTCCTGACGCATTGTAACAATCGGATCCTGAAGATATTTTTTATAATGATCTGAATGTATCATTGAATTAAGCGTATCTTTTATCTTTGCATTAAGATTCTTCTGTTTTCTTCTAAGCGCCGACAAAGCCGCCGACGCATCGTCCGCAATTTCAGTTTCAGACAAAACCGTACTGCCGATTTTATCTTCCAGCGGCTTATTTGCGGACAAACTGCCTGCCAAAGCAAAAATTACATCTAAATCCTCTCCCGCATCATTTAAATACGTTTTCATCCTTCTTGAAACATACATTACCCTTGCTACAGATAAAAGTTCCTTGGGATTTAGAATCGCGCCTATCTCAACTCTTTTTAACGCGGCGCATATATTATCGACCGATAAATTTACCGGAGGGTTTCCTCTCCTTAACATTGCAGACACTGCCTGTGTTGTTTCTTTCTGTGCATTTTTCGCCTCTTCTATCGTCAGCATATCCATACTGTTGATCCTATTTATTACTTCTTCCGACTCAGTATATTTGCACATCTTCGAAAGTATCTTATCAAATTCCAGCACTTTGAATACTTTTTTCATATAAATCTCCGTTTCATCGTTTTTGATAAACGACTGAATTATTAATTTATTAATCCGTAAATACATTTCAAAATTTTCATTTATCTTATTAATGAATTCAAACATATATATTATAACAAAAAAATAACAAAAAAACAATATTCAATTATAACATTTTATATTTTTGTGTTCACGACAGCGTTTTTTTTTTAAATTACTTGAAAAATACATAAAATTCATATATAATAAATATATTTAATAAGAGCTTATCCCATTATTCAACGAGGACAATGGTGATAATCATTGGGAGATTGTACTATCATAAAATATAAAAACGGAGGTAAAAAATATATGTGTGGTATTGTAGGATATATAGGTCCGAAACAAGCTGCCCCCATTTTATTGGACGGTCTTGAAAAACTTGAATACAGAGGTTATGATTCGGCGGGTATAGCCGTATGTGACGGTGATGATGTAACTATCAGCAAAGCAGTCGGAAAATTAGCCAATCTTAAAGCAAAAACAGATAACGGCAACAGCATAACCGGAACAAAAGGCATAGGTCATACCCGTTGGGCAACTCACGGAAAGCCGACAGAAAATAACGCACATCCTCACTGCAGTGAAAGGTTTGTATTGGTTCATAACGGAATTATCGAAAATGAGGAAGCGCTCCGCAGAAAATATTTGAAAAATGCGGAATTTTACAGTGACACCGATACCGAAGTTATTGCACATTTGCTTCAAAAATTTACAGATGACGGAGAAAGTACAGCCGTTGCGATCCAGCATATGATTTCCGAAGTTGAAGGTTCATATGCGCTTGCAATAATTGACAAAAACGATCCCGATGTTTTATATGCGGTAAAAAACAAATCTCCGCTTTTGATAGGTTCGGGCGACGGATTTAACATGATAGGTTCCGATGCCATGGCGATGATCGCGCACACAAACAACTTTTATGAACTGAATGATAAAGAATATGTCGTAATAACAAAAGACAGTGTAGATATTTATACATGTTACGGCAAGAAAATAGAAAGAAATACCTATGTTGCCGAATTGGATGTGTCCGATACCGAAAAAGGCACATATCCCCATTATATGCTTAAAGAAATTGAAGAGCAGCCTACCGTTATCAGAAAAATATTAAAAGAATATTCAGATGACGACGGTGAATTGACAATAGATCCGGATATTCTAAAAGATATAAGATCCTGCGACAAAATATACATCATTGCATGCGGTACGAGTTATCATGCCGGAATAGTCGGCAAACAATTCTTGGAAAAAATTTCAGGTATACCGACTGAGGTATGCATCGCAAGCGAATTTGTTTATAACATGCCTCTTTTATCAAAAAAACCGCTGTTTATCTTTATTTCCCAAAGCGGTGAAACGGCAGACAGCCGTGCCGTTTTGGTTAAAGTAAAGGAAATGGGATATAAAACGCTTACACTGACAAACGTTAAAGGGTCTACCCTATCCAGAGAGGCAGATCACACCTTGCTGCTTTATGCAGGCCCGGAAATAGCCGTTGCATCAACAAAAGCATACACTGCCCAGGTTGCCGTGCTTGCAATTCTTGCGGCAAATATCAAAAACAGCATTAATATAAATCTTAATTATGAACTTTCAAAGGTCTCAAATGTGATCGAATCGATCTGCGACGACAAAGATAAATATTCAATGCTTGCAGAGGACTATCTTAAAGACTCAAGAAACTGTTTTTATATAGGCAGGGGCATAGATTATTATGTTTGTCTTGAAGCCGCTTTAAAACTGAAGGAAATTTCATATATACAAACAGAGGGCTTTGCGGCAGGTGAATTAAAACACGGAACAATCGCTTTGATCGAACAAAACACACCTGTCATAGCAATTATTTCCCAGGAAAACACAAATCTTAATACAAGAAGCAATATTAAAGAGGTAAAATCGAGAGGCGCTCATGTAATGACCATATCCACCAAATCCTTGAGTGCGCAAAAGGATCAGATTATCATTAACGATGTACACGAAATTTTAACGCCTCTGGTTACCGTGGTCCCGGCTCAGTATCTTGCATATTATGCAGCGCTTCAAAAGGGCTGTGATATAGATAAACCGAGAAATCTTGCAAAATCTGTAACAGTTGAATGATCTTTTCACTTTCACTGAACAAATATGATGTCAATTGTATTTGCTCAGTGATTTTTTATTCAATAAAGGCTTGTCCCGTCATTCAACGCGGTCAAGAGCAAAACAGGCGATTCGTGAATCGTCTCTACGGTGCAGCGATATAATCAGTGAGAGTACAATCTCTCACTGATTACAAATATGGAGCCCGCCGCTGATAACGGCAGAGGACAACATATACGCAGTTATACATTTAAAAATTTTCAGCATTAAAACAATCAATAATTTTTGTGATTTTATCATATCAAGTACTATTTATTAATTTTACAATCTATTGTTTTATTATTAACAAAAAATTTATATAATTACTGTTGTAAAAACATGTAGTTTATAGTATAATAAATATTATATTCGGAATTTGACCGAATAAGCACCTTATGAAACGGAGGCGATTAATATGAAAATATGTGTATTTGGCGCGGCAAGCAACGAAATTAACAGCGAATACATAACCAAAGCGGAAATATTCGGCGAGCTTATGGCTAAAAGAGGTCATTCACTTGTATTCGGAGCCGGAAAAAACGGCATGATGGGTGCTTGTGCCAGAGGTGTATCAAAAGAAAACGGCGAAATTCGAGGCGTTATACCAGCTTTTTTTCGTGATGAAAATATTGAACAGATTTATGATAAATGTACAGAATTGATTTTTACAAAAACCATGGCGGAAAGAAAAACAACAATGGAGGATATTGCGGATGCCTTTGTCATTGTTCCCGGCGGAATAGGTACTTTCGAGGAAATGTTTGAAGTATTGACTTTAAAACAGCTCGGAAGACACACAAAACCCATAGCAATATACAGTATAAAAAATTATTATAAAAATCTTGAAGAATTACTTCAGAATTCGTACAGAGAACGGTTTATAAGAAATGACTGCCGCAAATTATATTTCTGTTCACAGGATCCTGACGAAATTTTAAATTATCTTGAAAATGATACACGTCAGATCATTGACGTTCATGATTTGAAAAACGGTTGATCAAAATCCCCGCAGTATTTATTGATACTGCGGGGATTTTGTGTATGATATTCAATAGTTTTTGCTAAATTTTAAATTCGGAAGGCAGACATCCTGTATACTTTCTGAATGTTTTTGAAAAGTACGAATCATTCTCAAAACCGCATTTAACAGCAGTCTCATGTATGGTATATACTTTTTTTAAAAGCAATTTTTTTGCATATTCACATCTTACCGAATTAATATAATTAAAGGGGGTCATTTTTGTAACAGATTTAAACTCCCTCAAAAAATAATATTTACTGAGCCCTGCTTCATTTGCTATTTCTTCAAGGGTTAATTTTTGATTGTAATGAGATTTTATATATCCTATGGCAAGCTTTATATTCTCATCCGATGAAGAAATTTTTGATGTCAAGGTTTTTTCATTGTCAATATAGTTCCTTGAAAGAAACAGTAAAAGTTGCAAAACCGCAATTTTTATTCCCGTTTCCTTAAAATCCAGATCAGATCCAAAGGCTTTTACGATATTTTCAAACAAGCTCACGGCTTTATGATCCGAAACATGAGCTATGTACTCCAGCTGCTCCGTCGGGATATTATTTTGCTCGCAAAAATCGGAATCAATAATAAGGCAATAGTAATTAATTTCGGAATCGGACTTTACCAAATGTATCAAATTTGAATTTATTATTATCAAATCCCCCTTATTCATTTCATATTCTTCCGTTCCTATGATACATCTTCCCTCTCCGTCGGTAACATACAGTATTTCGGTGTTGGGGTGCCAATGAAAAAATTCCGATTTTTCATATTTTGATACATGATCATAATGAAAAATGACCGGGAAATCCTTTGTTATATTGTTATGCGATTCAAAAAAAGGTTTGTTCATATATAACCCTCCGAGCAATTTAGTATTATTAACAGGCAATATTATCGGTTGACTTTTACACATATAGAGTATACAATATTTTTACAATAAAATCAATACCGTAAAATTGCTTTTTAAAATTAAAAAAAGAGGGAATGTAAAATGAAAAAATTAAGAATAGGAATTGTAGGAACAGGAAATATTGCAGGCGTACACCTTGACGCATACAAAAAAGTTCAGAATGCTCAAATTGTTGCCGCATGTGACATAAACCCTGAAAATCTAAAAACCGCAGCTGAAAAATACGGAATCAAAAATACATATCCGACTCTGACGGAAATGATAAAAAATGAAGAACTTGATGCCGTTGACGTTTGCGTATGGAATTGTAACCATGCAAAATGTTCCATTGAAGCGTTAAATGCCGGTCTTCACGTACTATGCGAAAAGCCGATGGCGGCCAACGCCAAAGAAGCTGAAGAAATGATAGAGGCCGCAAAAAGAAATAATAAACTGTTAATGATAGGTTTTGTTTTAAGATTTGATGACGAAACAAAAATCGCAAAAGATTTTATTGACAATGATTATCTCGGCGACATATATTATTCAAAAGCAATTTATCTCAGAAGGCACGGCGCTCCCGGCGGCTGGTTTACCGATAAATCCCGTTCGGCAGGCGGCCCCATAATTGATCTGGGTGTACATGTTATAGATCTGACAAGATATCTTATGGGTAAACCGAAAGCCCTGTCTGTATTTGCCTCTACTGAAAACAGGCTCAAAAACAGACCGCATCTGAAAACAAGTGTGGGATGGAAACCAAAAGACGCAAAACCGGATGATGTATATGATGTAGAAGATTTCGGTATTGCCATGATCAAATATGAAGGCGGCAAAACAACTTTACTTGAAACCAGCTATAGTATCAACGGTGAATCGGTTACCAAAAAGGAATTATACGGAACAAAAGGCGGCATGAACCTGAACGGTCAAAGTACTAAAATATATACGGAGGTAAACGGTTTTCTTGCCGATATAATGCCGGTCACAGAAAATTATAATGATTCATGCGATATGTTTGAGGCGGAAACGCGTCATTTTACCGACTGCTGTCTGAACGGTACAACATGCATTGCATCCTCTGAGGATGGACTGGAGGTTATGAAAATTCTTGATGCTATATATGAATCCGCAAAAACAGGTCATGAGGTTATTATAAGATAATTTTTTAAAATCAATACAAGGAGTTGTGGTCAATATGAAAATCGGAGTAAGCTCATATTCATTTTCTCAATACATAAACAGCGGAAAACTCACGGTTTCGGGTGCTATTGAAAAAGCGGCTCAAATGGGATTTGATGCAATCGAATTTACAGATTTAATTCCCGAAAACGGAATGAACAAGACTGAATATGCAAAATTTCTTAAAGAAACCGCACAAAATAATAATATAGAAATCAGTGCATATGTCTGCGGCGGAAACTTTTTAAAAGATACAAAAGAAGAACTGCAGAAAGAAACAGATAAAATAAAATCAGAAATTGATATTGCATATATTTTGGGTGTTAAACTTTTCAGATATGATGTTACATATCAGCTGCCAATGTATATCAGCTTCGATATGATGCTTGATAAAGTTGCCCCTTATATGAGAGAAATCGCCCAATATGCAGAAAAATACGATATAATGACTATGATTGAAAATCATGGCAGAGCGTTTCAGGACAGCGACAGAGTGATAAAAGCATACAATACGGTTAATCACAAAAATTTCAGTCTGCTTGTTGATATAGGTAATTTTATGTGTGCTGATGAGATACCTGTAATTTCTGTTTCAAAAACCGCCAATCTTGCTTCTCATGTACATATTAAAGATTTTGTCTTTAAGGATTATTATTCACAGGACAGTAAAGAACACTGCTTTGCAACCCGCGGATGTAACTATCTTTTAGGCACAGCTGCAGGTGACGGGGACGCAAAAACCGCACAATGCGTTGCAATTTTAAAACAAGCGGGATATGACGGCTACCTCGATATCGAATTTGAAGGTCCCGACGATTGTATAAAATCTTTGGAAAAAGGTCTTGCATTTTTAAAAAATATAATCTGACAATATTAAAGTGGGCTGTTAAAACAAGCCCACTTTTTTTACCCATTCTTTTTTAAAGTAATTTCTTCGGATTTAATACTATAACCAAAAAAATACCGCTAAATTTATTATTCCCATAATTAACAAGTGAATTGGATAAATTGCGTAAAAAACATATTTCATACTCTTTCCTTTATTGCCGTTATACAAATAAATAAATACCGATGCAATCATTGTACAAATACACAGAAAAACATTTTTTACCGCAATCTGTGTATATAGTAAAGCCCACAATGCCGCATAAACTGCCTGATAATTAAGATGTTTTTTTAACATATATAATCCCAAAATCAACAGTGTTCCGTAATATCCGTAATTTGCCTTTTTTCCTACAGTATATACTATCAGTATTGCAGTCATACAGAGCAAAATACTGTCAACGGATATTTTATGTTCCTTTAAATCATTATATACACATTCCGCCGTATGCATTACCAACAGTCCTATAGCCAATGAGTAAAAAACATTAAGTCCGGAACTGTTTAAAAATATAAACCCGCCATGAGAATAAGTTATTCCCGAAATCAGAAGAGATAACCCGACAATTACTGTATTTTTCACTTTATGTACATTTCGCCTTGAAATTATACCGTATAACATTACAATAACGGCACATACAATAAAATATTTAACACTAAAAGAAAATATATTGCTAAAATCTGTGTTTCCTACAAAGCTGCCTGCATTTTGTCTGTTGTTTGACATTGTATATGGTATCTGCGATATGCCCGCAAACATCATCATATTTATAAAATATTTAGTTTTATCATGAGTTTTCTGGAATCCCGTAACAAGCATGAAAGCAAACAAGGGAAAACTTATCCTCCCTATTCCCCTCATAAGAAGATACAAATCGGCAGCAATTATATTGTGATTGTTCAATACCAATGCAATATGATCAATCAGCATAGCTGTAATAGCTATAATCTTTAAATTAAATGTACTTAATTTTTTTACATTCACTTGTTAATCTCCTTTTGTTATTGTCACAATTTGTTCTTCCCGGTCATAATCAACGCTTGCGCCCAGTTCCGCGGCAATAAATCTCATTGGGGTATATGTTCTGTCATTTTCAATAAATGCGGGAGCATCAAGGGTTATTGTTTCATCGTTTACAATGGCAGTCTTCTTATCAATAGCAATAATGATTATTTTATCATCTTTTGTAATTATAAC
>CALXWJ010000039.1 GCA_944392335.1 uncultured Clostridia bacterium | reverse complement strand
TATATTCCGAATAACCGCAGAAAAATTGCAGATATGCTGTTTCCTGAATTTGCAATGCAACCTCTTCATCGGAAAAACCGTATTCAGCTTGTATAATACACGCTCCGAGAGCAAGACGAAGTGGTTTCGCAACATTTCCCTTTCGGTTGGCGAAAAGCTTTGCATAACGCTGCTCTATTTCATCCCATGGAATCATTTCGGCTTTCTTTACCCAACGATTGTTGGGATTGAGTTTCATTCCGATAGGCGTATTGAAATCTGTGAAACTGATTTGTTTGCTTCTATATTTATATATTTTTATAACTCCCATAAAACAAAAGTGCAAGGTTTTTTGCCATTTTCAGCATTTTCCCTTGCACTTATTATACCACAAATTGATCAAAAAGCCAATACTTTAGCCAATTTTTATTTATTCAGCAGTCATTAATTATATTATATTCGTTTAATAAACATTTGTCAATAATTGATTTAAGGAGAGACAAAATGGCAAAGCATCACAGCAAAACTACACCAATAGAAAAAATAGCTGCTTTTATCGTTGACAGGCGAAAAGGCTTCTATTTGGTATATATATTACTTATTATATTCAGTTTGTTTTCTTCTAATTGGGTATCGGTAAATAATACAATAACCGATTATCTGTCGGAAGAAACAGAAACCCGAAAAGGTCTTACCCTTATGGAAAATGAGTTTGTTACTTATGCAACGGCGGAAATAATGATAGATAACATAAGCTATTCAGATGCCGAAATATTATGTGAGGAATTGGAAAAAATCAATGGCGTCAAAGAAATTGCTTTTGATGACACCGGCAACCATTTTGTAAATGCTTCCGCTTTATTTTCCGTAACATTTAACGGTGGTAGCGGGGACGAAATAACTGTAAACGCCTTTCATGAAATAGAAAAATATTTAACTGATTATGATACATATATATCTGCTGAAATCGGAGATACAAGTGCAAAAAGACTGTCAGAAGAAATAAATATTGTAATGCTGATTGCCTGTGTTATTATTTTGATTGTTTTACTCATTTCTTCTCATACCTATATGGAAATTCCTGTATTGATTATGACTTTCGGTGTTGCAGCGATTTTGAATAAAGGTACTAATTTTATGTTCGGAACTATTTCCTTTATCTCAAATTCAATCGCTGTTATTTTGCAGCTCGCCCTTGCAATAGATTATGCAATTATTCTCTGTCACAGATATACCGAAGAAAGAGAAACAAAAGAGCCGAGAGAAGCAGTTATCACGGCTCTTCGTAAAGCTATTCCCGAAATTTCCGGCAGTTGCTTAACTACTCTTTCGGGACTTGCGGCATTGGGTTTTATGCAGTTTAGAATTGGTTTTGATATGAGTATTGTTCTTATAAAGGCAATAATTATCAGCATTTTAACTGTATTCACTCTTATGCCCGGTCTTTTGATGTCTTTTTCAAAGCTGATTGACAAAACACATCATAAAAGTTTTGTACCTAAAATTACTGCTTGGAGTAATGCTGTTGTTAAGGCAAGATTTATAACGCCTTGTATTTTTGCTGTTTTGATTGTTGTTGCATTCTTCTTTTCCAACAACTGCCCTTATGCGTTCAGCTATACCAACTTGTCTACTGTGAAAAAGAACGAATCACAAATTGCAGATGAAATGATAAAAAATACATTTGGCAAACCAAATACACTTGCGGTTGTTGTACCATCCGGCGATTATGAAAAAGAAGAAAAACTAAAAAAAGAGCTTGAGAGTTTTTCGCAAGTTGACGAGGTAACGGGACTTGCTTCTGTGGAAGCTATTGACGGATATTCTGTCGGAGACAGGCTAACGCCCCGTGAATTTTCGGAGCTTACCGATATGGATATTGAAACCGTGCGTCTTTTATACTCCGCTTATGCCGCAGACAATGAAAGTTACGGCAGAATAGTCGGCGGCATAGATACATACACAATCGCACTTTTGGATATGTTTGACTTTGTTTTTGAAATGATAGATAACGGATATGTTTCTCTTGATGAGGAAATGCAGAATGATTTAGACGAATTGCACGAACAGCTCACAGACGGTAAAAAGCAGCTTGGAAGCGAAAATTATTCACGCTTGGTAATGAATTTGAATATCCTCGAGGAAAGCGAGGAAACATTTGAATTTTTAAGTGTTGTAAGAGATACTGCGAAAAAATATTACGGTGATAATGTTTTGCTTGTAGGTAATTCTACAAGTGATTATGACCTTTCAACTGCTTTTGTGAGAGATAATATGGTAATAAATATTCTTTCGATTTTGTTTGTACTTATCGTATTATTCTTCACTTTTCAATCGGCAGGAATACCGATAATACTGATTTTGGTTATTCAAGGCAGTATATGGATCAATTTCTCTTTTCCGACTATTCAAAACAGCCCCATTTTCTTTATGAGCTATCTTGTCGTAAGTTCAATTCAAATGGGTGCAAATATAGATTATGCTATCGTAATAACAAACAGATACACGGAATTAAGACGGAAAATGAATAAGTTTGAAGCAATAAAACAATCGCTTGATTTAGCTTTTCCGACAGTTTTTACATCGGGAACAATTTTAGCATCTGCCGGATTTGCCATAGGCTTATTTTCGTCTGACCCTGCCATTTCCTCAATAGGTACGGCACTCGGCAGAGGTACGGTAATTTCGATTGTTTTGGTTATGGGAATACTTCCACAGCTTTTAGTTCTCGGAGATAAGATAATTGAAAAAACATCTTTCAGCTTAAAGGATATTAAAGAACACTTCAAATCAGGAGGTGGTACAGATGAGGAATAGAGTAATAGCTGGAATACTTGCTGTCGCAATGATTTTATCCATACTTCTTGCAACCATTCCGCCAGTACTTGCTGCTCAAAATACAATTACAATTTCAAGCAAAGAAGATTTTATTGAGTTTTCCAAAAACTGTACTCTGGATACTTGGTCGCAAGGTAAAACCGTGAATTTAACCTGCGATATCGATTTTACGAACAGCGATTTTTCTCCTGTACCTACTTTCGGCGGAACATTTAACGGAAACGGCTATACAATTTCGGGTATTAAGTTTTCTGAAAACGGATCATATATGGGAATATTCCGTTATGTTCAGCAAAACGGAAAAATAACAAATCTTAATGTAAAAGCTACATTCACACCAAACGGCACAAAGAGTTTTACAGGCGGTATCGTTGGTGAAAATTACGGAATTTTGGCGCTATGTAGCTTTGAGGGAACAGTTAAAGGTCAGAATGTCATAGGTGGTATTGTTGGTAACAATGCCGACAGCGGACAAATTCTTTCCTGCGCTTCAACGGGCAGTGTAATCGGAGAAAATTCTACAGGCGGTATTGCAGGAAAAAACAGTGGCTTTATTCAAAACTGTACCAATCATGCCGCTGTAAATACGGTATATGAAGAAAAGAAAAATGACATTTCAAATATTGACACAGACCCGGGGGGGCTATCATTGAAAATTATAAAACCAATTCCGAAGAAAACGAAGAAGAAGGCGTTTTGGGACATAGTGACACAGGCGGTATTGCTGGCTATTCCTCCGGTATTGTACAAGGCTGTACCAATCATGCCGCTGTCGGCTATCAGCACATAGGCTATAACGTCGGCGGTATCGCAGGCAGGCAGTCGGGGTATATGCTGGGATGCGAAAATCGCGGATTTATTCAGGGCAGAAAAGATGTAGGCGGTATTGTAGGACAGGTTGAGCCATATATTTTGCTGAATATATCCGAAAGCGGTCTTGAAGGTATACGGCAGGAGCTTGACAATCTGAATCAGATGGTGAATCGGTTTATAACTGATACTGATACTTTGGGGGCTGATACCGAAAAGCATTTGACGGACATTTCGGAATATTCTAAAACTGCACAGGATAATGCTGAAATTCTGCTCAATCAAGGAGCGGGCTTTATAGATGATAATTTAAGTGAAATAAATGCACAGTCGGCAATTCTGTCCAACACACTTGACAAACTGATACCTGTGTTTGAAAGTTTTGAAAATGGCGGAGAAGATTTAAAAGCTGCATTTGATAAAACAGCAGAGGTTTTTGATGAAATAAAAATATATGCCCCCGATTTGAGTGATGAAATTGATAATATAAACGCCGCTTTATCAGAGATTTCAAGGGCGGAAAGAAGTATAAAACAAGCTGCTTCAAGAGCAGGCAGGGCAAGCAATGATTTAGATGATGCAATCGAATTTAATAATCAGACAAAGGTGAAAAATGCTGTTTCTGAGTTGTCGTCATCTATAAAAGATATAATAACTGCAAAACAAAGAATTAAAACAGCGCTTGAAACAATAGAAACTACATTAAAGACCAAGCCGGAAAGTTTTGAAGCGATAGGCATTAACGTAAAAAAAATATTAGAAAACATCAAAACTATAAAAGATAATGTTGATATTATAATATCTTCTTTGCAAACAATCGAAAAAAGCCTTGATACCATCATACTTAATACCGAGATTGATTTTTCGGAATTTAAGTCTGCTGCTCAAAACATGGAATTGGCTATGGAATATTTAGGCGATGCTATGTATTACATAACGAACGGTCTTGAAGATTTAGGAACGGCTATCGAAAGTACATCTAATGAGCTGGGGGACTACGCTGATGATATAAGCGGAGAAATAAATGCTGCAAAAGATGATTTGGCAGATGCTATTACCTCTTTATCTTATACAATGGAAGATATTACAGCAGCAATCGGAGATATAAAAGACATAATCACAGATTTGTCAAATGAGAAGCCTTTGGAATTTGTAAAGCTCGGTGATGATTTCAAAATAGCAAGTGAGGATTTATTTAACTCTCTTTCGGATATATCCGGCGAAATAGATGGGCTTAAAAATACTGTTTCAAACGGAAAAGAAACCATAACAAACAACCTTACGTCTATCATCAATCAATTTCATCTGGTTATGGATTTGCTGATGGACGAATTTGAAAATTTGCAGGATGGGATAAGCGGTGGTTCTGATAGATTTCTTGATGTGTCCGATGAGGATATCGAAAGTGCGCGGCAGGGCAAGGTTGCGCAGTGTCATAACTTCGGCAATGTCGAAGCTGACAGAAATACAGGCGGAATAGCGGGGGCAATGGCGATTGAATATGCAAAAGACCCGGAGGACGATATAGAGAAACCCGACGCGCTTAACTTTACATACCGGACAAAAGCTATTTTGCAAGAATGCTTAAACGACGGCGAAATAACCGGCAAAAAAGATTGTACGGGCGGTATTGCCGGCCTTGTTGGAATAGGGACAGTTTATAAATGTCAAAATTATGCCGATACAGAGAGTACAAACGGAAATTATGTAGGCGGCATCGCGGGGAAGAGCGAATCTGCAATCCGTAAAAGCTATGCAAAAAGCAAACTGGCCGGCAAAAGATATGTGGGCGGCATTGCAGGAAAAGCGGATATTGTAACAGACTGCTATACAATCGTAAATGTCGCGGGTGATGAAAATACGGGAAGTATTTGCGGTGATGCAGAAAATAAGGATAATCTATATCAAAACTTTTATGTGAATAATGGTCTTGGAGCTATTGACGGCATAAGTTACAGCGAAAAGGCTTTGCCTGTTACCTTTGATGAATTAAGGAATATAGGCGGTATTCCGAAACGGTTTATCAGTTTTACTATCACCTTCATCGCTGAAGATAAAATTGTGGAAACGCAAGATATTCAATACGGCGAAGAAACTGCAAAAATCAAATATCCGCCGATCCCTCCAAAAGACGGGCACTTTGGCAGGTGGGAACAGATAGAAGCGGAAACCGTAACTGAAAACATGGAGGTATCGTGCGAATATAAACCTTATATCACGGTCCTTGCAAGCTCGGAAAAGGACAAAACCGGGAAATTAGCCCTTGCACTGTGCGAAGGAGAATTTACAGATGAGGCTGAACTGCATATCACGGACAGTACACAAAAACCGCCTGCCGATACAGATGGCGAGATAAAAGTTTATGATATATCTCTTATCAATACCAATCTGAAGGACGGTGATACTGTAACAATTCGTATTTTGAACGAGAATAACGACAAAGTTACAGCGCAGGTTTTAAAAGACGGGAATTGGGAAAAAGCCGAAACTACCGATAAAGGCAAATATGTAATGTTGGAAACAGAGGGAATACAAAACACCGTTTGTTTGAAATATGAAGAAAGAGATTTTAATGCTTTTTGGTTGATTTTGATTGCATTATTGATAATAGCATCTTTATGTATAATTAAATTCAGGAAGTCTAAACTGAGAGCATAGGGAATTATATCATTGCTTGCTGCCGGCCTCCGCCTCTTAAAATTGATTTTATCAAAATACATATACAGCTTCCGTAAGGGCGGGGAGAAAATCAGCTATGCCGTTGCTAATGGAATCAAAACGTATTTGCTGCAAACAATATTAAAATTCAAGATACGGTAAAAAAACAATTTTATGAGCATTGGAAAGGTTATTTTTGCTTTTATATTTCCATGCTGTTTTTTCTTTAGCCCTATATGCTTACTTTAGAAGTAGGAAAAGTGGAAAGTTTAAGAGCTGTTTTAGGGGGTGGTAATATAAACACCTTACCTCGCTGATTTTGAGCCTTGAAAGCCGCATGAAATAAGGGCTTGAAATGTTCTAAATGTCTACATATATACCTTGAAATTTTCTGATTGTTGTATGTAAGAATATTAAGAAAATATCTATTGGTATTGTGTTATTATGTTGTGGTGAGAAGTTCTGCACAAGTAACGCGCAAGAAACAAAGATATGCAAAAACCCCATAAAATCAGGCGTTTCAAAGTGTGAAAAACTATCAAAGAGATAATTTCTCTTGCGAAAATGCTTATAAACCCCGTAACCATGCGGTTTGCGGGGTTTTCTTATGCCTGAAAATCTTTGTCGTCTTTGATAAAATTTGACGGAATTTAACTCATTTTAAACCAATTTAGATGGGTTAAAAAATGGCTAAATTGTATTGTTTCATTAAAAAGAGCTTAAAAAAATGGCTAAATTTTAGCCTTTATTTTCGTAATTTTTTATATTTTCCACTTCGATTTTCTCTGTTTGATGAGTATGTCGTAGTTTGACATAATTTGGTGAAATAAAATTACTTTTAGTATGTAATTTAAAATTGAATAAAGATATTAACAATGCGTGTTAACTGCTCGATATGAGTTATGTGAACACGCTTTTTTATACCTAAATTTAGGTTTTGTAAAGTTAAAAAAATAGCATAATAATTTCACAAAATTCCTCTGATTTTTGCCAATATTTGAATTGTTTGTTAAAGGCTTCAATAACATTGTTTGATATATCATCTTTGAAGCTGGCAACACGAATATGTTTAGCATCAAAAACAGCTTTATGCAAAACTTTGCAAGCAGATAGGTGAAAGCCCAAAATAAAATGAGCTTCGCTATCAGTGATAAACCAAATATAATACTTTTTGCATTTTATTTTAACAACAGTTTCATCAGTATGCCATTAATATGAGTTAAAATTTAAAGCAGGCATAAGCGTAGCCATTTTAGAGTGAAACATAGGAGCAAATTTTTTGCGCCAATTGTTGATAGTTACATGAGAAATTTTGATATTATACAATAACCTCAAGTATAAAGCAATTTTGCAAAACGAGGTGCCGCCTATGTAGAACATAACAAGAGCGCAATAACAAGATGGACGCTGTGACGCATACGCTTGAAATCATTTTTTCCGAATACGTTAGCCATAGATGGTGGGATTTTACTGTAGGCTTTGCTTGAAAGAATGAATGATTATATTTTTTGTCATAGCAACGATAATTAGAATAATCATCAAAGTCATGATGAAGAAATGCGGATTTGCCACAAACAGGGCAGGAGGGATATTTTCTCTTGTCAGTTGGAAGTGGTTTTGCTCATTTAGATCCGCTTGAAACAAAATCGGGAGCAAATTGATGTTTACAAGTAGGGCATTGATATTTTTTGTTACCAAATTTATCCTTGCCATATTTATAAATGCGCACATGTTGTCCCCCCCCCCGTCGTAATCGGCGGCGGGTCCCATATTTGTAATCAATGAGAGTACAATTTCCCACTGATTACAGCACAAGCTTTGCTTGCGCTCTTATACTCGTTGAATGACGGGACAAGCCCTTATTGAAAGTTTTTTAGAGTTGCACCGTGGGCAACAATGTGGTATAATTTTATCCATGAGATCTTGATATTCTTTCTCTGATTTTCAGGGAGGTATGGGTTTGTGTGATAAAACCATTATACCATAAGGAGTTCAAGGTCTCAATTTTCATTTAACTTAACAAAACGATACATAGTAAAAGGAGTTGTCGAAATATGAAAACAATCACTAATGAACTTATTCAAAAATTTAATGAATATTTAATTGACGAGGAAAAAGCAACAGCAACTATTGAAAAGTATATCCGAGATATAACGGCTTTTATGAAGTGGCTTGCAGGTACGGAAATTACAAAACAGATGGTACTTGCCTATAAACAGAAGCTTATAGAAGACTATGCTCCCGCAAGTGTAAACTCTGTTCTTTCATCCTTAAACAGTTTTTTTAGCTATAACGAGTGGTATGACTGCAAAGTTAAGGCGTTGAAAATTCAACGACAGGTATTTGCGAGTAAAGAAAAGGAGCTAACAAAGGCTGAGTATGAAAAATTGCTTAACGTCGCAAAAAACAAAAATAACGAGAGACTCTATTATCTAATGCAGACTATATGCAGTACTGGGATTAGGGTATCCGAATTAAAATATATTACTTGCAATGATTTGAAAATCGGACAAGCGGTTATTAGATGTAAAGGAAAAACCAGAATTGTATTTCTTACCAAGCAGCTTTGTAAAATGCTTGCCAATTACATAAAAAAACACAATGTAAAAAGCGGTTCCGTGTTTGTAACAAAAACAGGAAAACCGCTTGATCGCAGTAATATATGGTCTGATATGAAAAAGCTCTGCGAAATAGCAGGAGTGTCAAAGGATAAAGTTTTTCCGCATAATCTACGTCATCTGTTTGCAAGAACATATTATTCATTACAAAAAGATATTGTTCGCCTTGCCGATATACTCGGTCATTCATCTGTGAATACTACCCGCATCTATACTATGGAAAGTGGAGATGTTCACCGCAAGCAATTACAAAAGCTAGGATTGTTAAGATATTAAAAAAACCACATAATCAAAATTATGTGGTTTACATATTGAGATTTGTAAGCAAAAGCATCTTAATAGTTTTGGACATTATATCACATTAAGCGAAGAAAGTCAATGATTTGTGATGAAAAGCAGAAAAAACATAAACATAAAATTAAAAAAAATCACAACAAAACAGACCAATTGAGCAATTTCTTCTATTGGTCTAATTAGTATGCAGTTTAATAGCAATTACTGTTCTTTAAAAAAACAAAATATCAAATTAAATTTATTTTATTGCAACATGTTTATCACATAATTTTGATTATGTAGTAATCATATTTTTTTCATTTGATTATATAGGGTTCTATAATCAATAAAGATTACACTACAGGAAAGAAGGGGGCTATGGATGAGAGAACCGTATGGGCGAGACATATGAAAAGAAATTATGGAGGCGTGTTTTCAATATCTTGTAGATAAGGGGTTGGAAAATGCGTCAGTTAAAAATCTTTGTAAGGAAATCGGGGTTTTAAGCGGAAGCATATATTATTGGTTTGAAGGCAGAGATGAAATGATTTTGAACGCAACATTTTATGAACTCAAAAATGTTACGGAAGACTTGTTCAACTTTGCATTTGCAAATACTTCAAATTGACAGAAAATGTTTAATTATTTTCCCGGACAGATTATTAAACATAAGGACGAATTAAGGGTTTATATATCAGATTGCTACAAGCAGACAATGCGGAGCTTTGATGAGAGAGCAAATACGTTATTTGAATCCTATGATATGCTTACAGTCAAAATGGCAGATGAAATCATTACGATATAGAAAAATTAAAGCCGAAGATTTATCTTTTTGTTTCTGCCGTTTTAGATTATATAATATGGGAAGATAAGAACAAAGTTAAAGTGGAAATGCAACGTATTTATGAGTTGATACAAGCGGATGTATAGTATTATTTGTTAGCAAAATTAAAGGAAAACGGAGGGTTTTATCATGAAAGAAAGAATGCAAGGTTTAATAGTAGGAGTATTAGTAGGGACGCTGTTGACTGGCGGAGCTGTTTTTGCAAAAACAGCTTTGGAAAATATTGAGGTTATGTATGATAACATTAAAGTTTATAAAGATAATGTACTTTGCGAACTGAAAGACGCAAACGGAAGTATTATTGAGCCGTTTATTTACAACGGTACAACATATATGCCGGTGCGTGGTACGGCAAATTTGGCGGATATGCAGGTAACATGGGACGGCGCAACCAAAAGTGTATATTTGTGGGATAATCTGGTTGCTGATGGAACTTCTTTTATTGAGGAATGCCCGCCATATGACGAAAACGGTTGCAATACTTACTTAGCTTCAAACGGCAAGAGTTTCAGCATGGCGGGAGAAAAGTACAGTGACGGAATAACATTATCATATTATGGTTCATATGCGCTTTTTAATCTGAACAGCAAATATTCCGCTATAGAATGTACTGTAGGACATACAGATAATGAACAAGGAAGTAAAAGTGTTTCGTTTGTGGTTGACGGTAAGGTGGTTGAAGAGATAGAGCTTGAACCGGAATGTATGCCTAAGAAAGTCTCTATTCCGGTAAGCTACGGTTTACAGCTTAAAATTGTTGCAAATGAATATTTTAGCGGTAGTGACTATGGAATAGGTATTGGAAATATGACAGTGAAATAATGGTGATATCAATGAAAGAAATAATTGGCATATTAACTACGATTTTATTATTAGTTTCTACTGTTGCATTTGCTGATTCAGCACCGTCTGATTGGGCGGAAAAAGAAATTGAAGGTGCAAAAAACGCTGGAATCATAACAAATAGCGTAACAGAAAATTATCAAGAAAATATAACACGAGAGCAATTTTGCGAACTGGTGATGAAGTTGTATGAAAGCATTACTAATACTAATGAAATCAAGACAAATGATGTATTTGATGATACTGACAATGAAGAAATATTAAAAGCATATCAATTGGGTATTGTAAAAGGTGTGACGGATAATCTTTTTTCTCCAAATACTTTTATTACTCGACAGGAGATTTGCGTTATGCTTACACGATGTATAGATATTTCAATAGAAAGTGCAGATATACATAACTATAATGTAACACAATTTGCGGATATAGAGGATATTTCGGACTGGGCCTTATCTTCTGTTCAATATGCCTTTGATAATAACATAATTAAAGGTGTCGGAGAAAATAAAATAGATCCGTTAGGAAACACCACTTGTGAGCAAGCAATATTATTAACATACAGAATATATGAAAATAATTCGGATCAAATTAAAAAAAATGATATTGTTTTTCGTGATGCAGCTTTTGAGTATTCTGTGCGTAGAGCTATAGCCCTCGACCTGAATTACGAATGGGGTACTACGTATGATGGAAAATTAACTACAGAATTATTAGATGAAATAACCTCGTTACTTCTATATGATGTACCAAATGGAAAGAAATTAACAAGCGTTTCGGATATTGACAAACTTGCTAATCTAAAAGCCATTGAGTTCGAAAATGATATTAATAATATAACTGACTTGGCAGTGATTTCTAACAGTGAAGTGGAATTTACCGGATTTGCTTTTGAATTATGCGTTCGTATGAGCCTTCCAAATGGATATCCAAATAACGATTGCGTAATATATATTGGAAAAATTTCTAATGAAATGCTGCAAAAAATAACGGGATTGTCAACACGGTATTTGCCGGATAATATAAAGCTTAAGAGTTTGAAGGATTTGGTCTATACTCCTAATATTGATAGCTTGAGTCTTTATTCTCAAAACATTGAACTTAATGATTTTTCTGAAATTGGTAATTTAAAGAATTTAAAAAACCTAAGTTTGCCAGCGATTAAAATCAAAGATGATAGTTTTTTGTATGATATAAATGTTGAAGAAGCTATACTTTTTCCATTGATGCCCATGTATCTATATTTGGATGATGAATTTAATTATCAAGATGCGTTAAAAGTATATGAAACAATAAAACAAAAAATTCAATTTATAGAGTCCAAACTAAACAATGTCGAAACAACTTATGATAAATATAAAATCATACACGATTATTTAGTAGAAAACATGGAATATGATTATGACTTTGTTGAAAATAGTGATAAGAATGGCAATTTTGTATATATGAGTTTATATGAAGGAAAAGGTGTTTGTAATGATTATGCATATACGTATCAATATTTATGTGAATATTTCGGATTAGACTGTTGGCTTGTTTTCGGGGACGCTAAAGGCATTGTCTATGAAGACGATACCCCATCATGGGGACTTGGACATGCTTGGAATATTGTAAAAATAGATGACGGATACTATCATGTTGATGTAACCTGGGATGACCCCGTTGGTGCTGATATTTTAAGATATGATTATTTCCTTGTATCTGATGATACAATTGCTGTTGACCATAAATGGGGTGGCAGTGAATACGGAGAGAATATGTTCGGTTCTACGATGGAAATTAAAATACCATTTTGCCCAGTGGATTATAAACACAATTTGAGTGAAGTTGATTTAGCAGAAGCAGTGGATTATACTCAAAGTGAGGACAATGGAGATCGTATTATAGATGGAATACATTATAATATTACAGAAATAATATATGCAGCAGAAGAAGAATTAAATATACCTGAGCGAGAAAGCATTTCTTGTGTTGTTTCTATTCCCAAATTTGATGAAGAATTACAGGAATATATAGTGTGGGTTAGATTTTATGAAAATGATGAAGAAATGGCATCTGCTTCATGGTGCATAGAAAGCAAGCAGTTTTATACAAGATTTTCGGAATTTGAAAATTATTAAAAATTGTGAGGTATTCAAAATGAAAAAATCAGTTGGGACATTATTTTTTGCATGTTTGTTTATAGCATTTATGTGTGTTTCTATTAACGTACAGGCTGAAAATATAGAGAATGCAGGGGTAGGTGAGTATCAGCTTAATACAGGAGAAACCATTACAATACTTTCGGATCAAACAGCCCTTTATAAAATTTCTATTTCTCTTGATGGATATGATGACTATGAGCATAATATTCAATATGGCAATGGAGGCGGATACAATGGAAAAGGTGTTCGTAATATATTTTTAAATATATCTGCCGGAGATGTAATCCCATTTACAGCAACATTCAGTAATTCTGATGGTGTTGCTATTGACGGAAAATATACAATTAGTATAGAAATTTTTTCAGATTCCGGCAAATGCGGAGATAATGTGTAT
Source organism: uncultured Clostridia bacterium (assembly GCA_944392335.1). Taxonomy (GTDB): domain Bacteria; phylum Bacillota; class Clostridia; order UBA1381; family UBA1381; genus RGIG1988. The sequence goes on along the minus strand of CALXWJ010000039.1, from coordinate 22,582 downwards.
TATTCATTCGATAATAACGGAACATTAACAATAACAGGTAGTGGCGATATGTATGATTATGGGAAGGAAAAAAGTACACGACCTCCTTGGTATGGGTATACGCGGTATATAAAATCCGTAATATTTGACGTCAATATTACCCACATAGGAAATTACTCTTTTTATTATGAATATGGTGGAAATTTTACATCGTTGATATTCCCAAAGTCGATTAAAACTATAGGAGATTATTCGTTTACCTTTAGATGTGGTTCTTTAAGCACTTTAGACTTTCCGGAAGGACTTATCAGCATAGGAAAAGAGGCTTTTAGAGTAACTTGCATGGATAATCTGGTTTTACCGGATTCGATACGCTATGTAGGGGAACAAGCTTTTTACATAAATGAGTTTAAAAACATATATTTAGGGAATGGAATTGAATATATTGGCATACAGGCGTTTTCCGAAAATATAAATTTGGAAAGTGTTACAATACCCTCATCTCTTAAAACAATGGATGCTGCCTTTTCTTTGTGTTATAACTTAAAAAATATAAATATTGCCGCAAATGGCCATTTTAAATCAGTTGATGGGATTATTTACAGTAAAGACGGAAAGCAACTAGTTATATGCCCTCCGGCATTGAATAAATCAGGGACTGTTAAGATTGCTGACGGAACGGAAATAATATGCGAAAGGGCTTTCGATCAATGCGGGAATATTAGTGAGCTTATTATACCGGAGGGAGTTACAACACTTGGATCGGCATTTGCAAGCGGCTGTAAATTAGAAAGTATTCATATACCATCTACCATAAATAATTTGGACTATTCAGCATTTTTTTCAAGTCTTAGGCATTATAATTGGGAAATTCCGTACTTGTATTATAATGGTACTAAAGAACAATGGGAATCTTTAATCGAAGGAACAACAGATCAAACATTATATGGAGAAAGCACTCTTTACTCTTTTGCCAAAAGTGGAGTCTGCGGAGATAATCTTACAATATCTTTAGAAACTGAAAGTAATATTGCAGTTATTCTTGATGGAAAACAAATTGAATTTGACGTGCCACCGCAGCTTATCAATGACAGAACTATGGTGCCTATGCGGGCCATATTTGAAGCGCTCGGTGCCACAGTTGAATGGAACGGTGATACAAGTACCGTAACAGCACATAAAGATGATAAAACTATCATTTTGACTATCGGTGAAGCAAAAATGTATGTAAATGATACAGTTGTAGAATTGGACTCTCCTGCTTGTATTGTTGAGGATAGAGCGCTTGTCCCGGTCAGAGCTATATCGGAATCATTAGAGTTAACTGTGAACTGGAATGGTGAGACAAATACAGTAGATATTTGTTCTTAGTCTGAAATGGCTGACAATACTGCGCCATAATATGATGAAGAATACCTAATTCAAAAAGCGATAACAAATCTTGACATACCGGTACGAGATACAATTACATATACAATCGAAACAGAATTTTTACCGGCTATAGGTGAGTGGGTTGCAAGAATTTACTTCTATGAAGACGGGCAACTGAAAGCAAAATATACTTGGTGCTTGGAATCAGATCAACATTATGGCGGATATTCTGATTTTTAAGTATAAGGGGGAATTAAAAAATGAAAAGATTAATAAGTTTAGTTTTGACGATAGCGATGTTATCAAGCATATCTATGTTTGTGCCAATTACTACTAATGCTGCAATAGTTGACAGTGGTATTTGCGGTGATAATCTTACATGGACACTGGATGAAGACGGTACGCTGACGATTAGTGGAACGGGAGATATGTGGGATTGGTCATATGAAGAACGTGCTCCTTGGTCCACCTTTATAAATAATTTAATTATAGAAAGTGGTATAACGAAGATTGGCGATTGGGCATTTAGAGATTGCCAACAATTGACAGATGTATCTATTCCCGATAGTGTGATAAGTATAGGAGATAATGCATTTTATAGTTGTATTTGGTTAAAAAATATTAAATTTGGAACAGGAATTTTGAATATTGGCAAAGATGTGTTTGATCATTGTTTTGAATTGAGAAATGTATATATAAGAGATTTATCATCATGGTGCAATATTACATTAAATGGTTGGATATCTTCTTTGGTTTATGGTATAAATCTATATATCAATGGTGAACTGATAGAAGATATAACGATTCCTGAAAATATTGAAAATATTAATTCATGTACTTTTGCTAATTTTAATATAACAAGTGTAACAATTCCTGATAACATAAAAGAAATAGGCTGGAGTGCCTTTTCTTCATGTAGAAACTTAAAAAACGTGTATATAGGTGATGGCGTTAGTGTTATAGAAGCAGCCGCTTTTAGAGATTGTATCAGTTTAACTAATGTTTTTCTTGGGTGTGGAGTTGAACGTATTGGAGAGAGCGTATTTGATGGGTGTACTAGCTTATCAACCATAACAATACCTAGCAGCCTCACTGTTATTGATGATTATGCATTTTGGGGATGCCAGCTAAATGATGTGTATTATAGTGGCAGCGCAAAGGAATGGCAATCTATTAATTTTAGTGGTGGTTCCAATTTCTCTATTTTAAATAGAGCCACATTACATTATGACTATAAAACCGAAACAGATGAAAAAAAAGATGAATTGTTGCCGAATGTAGTGCCAACTCCTGAAAACAATCCAACACTGTCGGCAGGTTCTGCGCAAACGATAACATTAGGCGAGCAAAAATGGATTACGTCATATGTGGGTGGTATTTACAGCGAAATTCCAAGTAGTGAGTTTAATATAACAAGCAGCAATGAGGACGTTGTAAAAATCATAAGTCAATATTCCAGCTGCGGAGGTGTAAGCAATCCGTTTGACAGCAGTGATGTGTCATATTTAACATCTATGGATGCATTTGTCCAAGGTATGAGTCCGGGTACTGCAACGCTTACGTATTATTGTCAGGGCGAGAACATCGGAACAATAGATGTAACCGTTGAAGCGGCTATCGCTGATACGATCTCAGATGAATTAGTATTAAAAGCAAAAATATGTGCAGATAATCCTACATACAAATATATGATAGATACATTTAATAATCCTGCGACACTTCACGCCGATTCGTCTTCTGATGTGGCTGCCCAAATGAATAATGATTTAAATAGCTTTATTGACGCATTTAGTTTGGAATTTGACAGTAAAAATTATTATGAAGCAGTATTGATGGATATGGTGACATCAGACACATTCTATGATACCGTAAAAGACAGCCTGTATTTAGACAATCTTGAATTTGCCGCTAAGAAGCTTAATAAGGTTGGTTCGTTTGCAGAAGATGAAATAAATAAACTGTTGTCAGATGAAATAAAAAAGGGATTTGATGTTGATAAATTCTTTAATGATATTAGTATTTTAGACGCAGTAATTACTGCAAAAGACAGCTTTGATGCGATGAATGACAAATATAAGCAATTAACAGCATTATGCTTGGTTTCAGAAGAGCAGATTTGTGCATTGGAACAGTTAAAGGAAATATCAACTGTTTCTGAATTAACGGAAGCATGTGATACTGTAATGAAAGCTGTAAAAGAGGCAAATGAAAAGGCGGTTAATAAAATTGCTGAAGGAGTTTTTGAAGGTGTCGAAGAATTATTTGAAAATGTTGGCCAATATGGTTGGGATTCTTTAATTTCACTTGTGCCGGGAGTTAATGCTGCAAAAGCAATAGTCGCATCTGCCCAGCTTGTATCAAATGGATTATTTAATCAGGATGAACTTTCAAATGACATTCTTCTTATGGATGCAGTTTCAGTAATTGACGGATATATGAATTTTAAAGTAAAAAATACTGAAACAATATTTGCAGATTATCCAACACGAGATAATGCGGTTCGTTTTATGGCTTGTGCTAATTTTTATAAGGCATTATGTAAATATGGTTGTATAGCGACTGAAAAATTTTTTAGACACTATGATGATGCTTTAATTACAAAATTGACAGGAAATAATCAAGAAGACAGAATTAATATTATTCAATATATTACCGAATCTGTGGATGATTGGGATTTGTATAATCCAATGGGCATAGATATTTCAAAATACTTGCGAAATGTTGTTTCCGAAACCCCGAGCGAGTGGGCAAAAGAGTATGTTGAAAAAGCTAAAAATTATGGTTTCTTATGGCCGGATATGCAAAATAATTATCAGAATAATATAACAAGAGCTGAATTTTGTATGTTGCTTTATAATACAATGGCTTTAAAAAATCCGATTAAGTTTGAAGAAATACAAAGTACGGTAAATAAGAAAATAACAGTTGAGTTCGATGATGTTTTGTTCTATTATGTAACACAAGTTGCAAAGATGGGTATAATAAATGGAACTGGTAATAATAAATTTGAACCGTTGGGAGACATAACACGTCAACAAGCCGCGAAAATGCTTTGTGCTGCTGCGGAAGTAATGGGATATAATACAAATGCTCCTACAACAAACATAGACGGAGTTTCTGATTGGGCAGTAAATGGTGTTAATTTTGTTGTTGATCGTGGAATTATGACAGGCACAGACAATGGCTTTGAGCCGCAAGGAACATATACGAAAGAACAGGCCATTACAACAATGGTAAGATTTTTTGAAAATTTAAAATAAATTAATGTTTGACAAGAGAAGCTGCTTTCCAACAAAAAGAAGGTAGCTTCTTTTTATCAGGAAGAGGCATATATAACTGCGCGCATGTTGTCAACCGCCGTAAACGGCGGCGGGTTCCATATTTGTAATCAGTGAGAGCACAATCTCCCGCTGATTACAGCAAAGCACGGTCTGCGCTCTTGTCCTCGCCCAAGACGGGGCAAGACCTTATTAAATCACTTTTATCATATGATATAAAATTTAATGCAGATATTTGAAATGCGTGTTTACTGCTCGATATGAGTTATTGTTAACACGCATTTTTTATACATAAATTTAGGTTTTAGTTAAAATGGAAAAGGTTTCAATTTTCATTTAACTTAACAAACTGTTTTTTGTATTGTGTGGGAGAAATACCGACATGTTTTTTAAAAATATATGAAAAATAATTGGGATCGTTATACCCACAGCATACCGAAATTTCTCTCACAGAGTATCCTGAGTCTGTTAATAAATCTTTTGCGTGATTTATTTTTTGAAGTTCAAAATATTCATTTGGCGTCATATTGAATTCTTTTTTAAACATTCTGCATATATGCGCAGGAGAAAGTTTAAATGTTTTTGAAAGATAGTCCAGAGAATATGGGTTTGATATTGCAAGGGACAGATATTCTGTTATAGCAGAAAGCTTGTTGTCGGATGCGGTTATATGTTTTTCAAAGGCCATGCTCATTTGCTTGTTGATTTTTAATATGAACTTATACACAAGCGCGGAAGAATTAATGGGCCAATCAGAATTTTTTTCAAGATTGTATATTTTGTACCATTCTTCAATTAATTCATTGACATCGGTAAGTGTAAAAAAGATATCCTTGTAACGAAGCAATTTTTCGGCATATTCACCACCGAAAGATACCCAGTATGTAGTAAATTTATTCTGTACCGGATAATATTCTACAGGTGTGCCCTTAGTAATTACCATACAGGTACCGGGAGTAATATCATATGTTTTATTATTAAGATGAAGTTTTCCGCGGCCATCAATGCAAAAGTTAATAAAGGGAGCGGATGTTGCTGAATATTTTACTCTGAGTTGAGGAAATTTTCTCCCTATTTTTTTGAGAATTATAGGTTGATTGAATTTATCTGAAATATTATAGCGAGGCTGGTATACACAGCTGTCAAGATTGTTAATATCAATATTATTTTCATCAAAATATTTAATTTCCATAATATTTTCCTCTTTTTTAAGGGTTTTCTTTGACTTTATTATATTATACTTGAAATAATATGTCAATATTTTTATATAAAATATTTGATTATGTTTTTTTGAATATTAATGTTGCTGTTTTTTTATGATAAATAAGCCAATTATATTATATAAAAAAATATAAAAAAAGTATATATCAAAATTTTTATGTTTTACTAGTCAAAATGTTTAGATTGACAATATTTATAAAATATGCTATTATATTTGTATAATATGCTTATTATGAAGTTCAAATAATAGTAATAAATTGTTTAAAATAAGCAAATATTACAAAAGTATAACAAAAAACTATTAATATTGAACAGATAATTAATAAAAATTAGATTTGTACAAGGAATGGTGTTATTAATGAAAAAAATTAAATTATTAAGAAGAATAGCATTGACCGTATTCGCATGCATTATAATTGCAGGGGTAAACGCATATGCGGAATATGAAAAAGAAAGTGCAATATTCAGTCTTGATTTTGACGGGACGGATAATGCGCCGTCATTCAAGTGGTCAAATGACAATAATTCACTTTCGGATGTAGAGGTGATACCGGAAAACGGAATTGTTGAACTGAAAAGTTCTGACTTTAGCGGACGTGCACCGGTATTAAAACTTGATACAAGAATTGACGTATCAAAAAAGAAAAATCTGTATTTAGAGGTAAGATTGAAACAAAATACAGATGAACAGCTGAGTGGCGGAAAGCCATTTTTAAAATGGACAGGCTCATCAGGAAACTATTTTGCTTCTATTTATTGCCGCGACGGTAATTTATATTACGGAAAAGGTAATCAGGATAATCCGAGCAACGCATCTCTTAAAACCGACTATAAGATTTTTGGCAATGAATGGTATACAATACGTATGCATATATACAATCAGGAGAAAAAGGTGTCTGTAGAGATTATTCCTGACAATGAGGAGTTGCCGGTATATAATGAAGAATATGCGGCAGAAAAAGGATATGAATTTATACAGCCTCTTATGTGGTATAATCTTGATTATCTTGCTTCGTTAAGCTTGCCTTACCTTCCGGAATTCGGTAACACAAGTCTTGATTATATTCATATATGGGATGATGATTTTAAAGTAAGCAAATCATCTATTTCAAATGGGAAAAACGATGTACCGGCCGATTCTGAAATGACTCTTACTTTTTCTTCTATTCCCAGAGAGTCATCATTAAATAATATTTATGTAAGGGATTCAAAAAATAATAATGTACCGTATGAAGTAAAACTTAATGGCAAAGATGCAGAATTGTTCTTTAATGCCGGACTGAAATATAATGAAGATTACACTGTTACTGTGCCGGCTACAGTTGTAAATGAAAATAATGAAACGTTATCAGAAACTGTATATAAGTTTAAAACAGAATTTCCTGCATTGTATATTGATACAATACAGTCAACAATAACAGAGGGTACAGCAAAAACTTCGGTATTTATATCAAATAATGGGACTGAGGACAAAGAATATTACATATTAAATCTTTTATATGATGAAGAAAATAATCTTGTGAAGATGACAAATGAAAAATTTGTAATTGCAGCAGGTGAGGAAAAAACAATTACATCTGAAACGGTAAGTGAAGATGCCGTTACGGTATCCGGATATTTGTGGGACGGAATTAACTTTGTAAATTAAGAAAAGGGGTGCAGATGTGAAAAAAATAATATCACTGATAATTTGTATCAGCGTGTTTATATGTAGTTTAAACATAGTTCATGCTGAGGAAAATCCGCTTTTCAAAAATATTGTTTCCGATTCTGTGAAAAATGTTATGCAAAACACTGTTATGATACTGCCGGGTGCACAGAATGCATTTGTTTACGGTAAAAATTACAGCTTGAAAGAATTTGGCGAGGCTGTAAAGAACGGAGACGGCATATCTGTAAGTTCGGATTTTTTGAGGGAGGCTTTTCCCGAGGCTTCAATAGCAGGAGAGGTTTGCGAGCTAAACGGATTTGCTGAAGAAAATAATCTTGCTGTTACAGAAAAAAACGGGATTTACTATATATCAGGCAAGGATTATGAATTGCCCTCTGAAATTTCAAGAAGTATCAACAGTTTTTTTGGAGTATATGTGAAAAACGGTTCAAAAGGTTCGGGAAGCTTTGAAAATCCGGCTGGCAGTATTCAGACAGCAAAAAATGTTATACAGGAAGTAAAAAAATCCATAGGACTGCCTGACGGTGGAATTACAGTTTATTTCAGAGAGGGAAATTATACCGTTACAAATACAATACTTTTCAATGAAAGTGACAGCGGTATGGAAGGCTCCCCCATAACTTACACTCGCTACAAAGATGAAAATGTTGTAATCGAGGGCGGGGTCAGCGTATTTGGAAGTGAATTTTCGAATGTAACAGATTCTAATATGAAGAAAAAACTTCCGGATACCGATAAAGTTGTATGTGTGGATCTTACATCAAAGCTTGAGGGATTCAATGATTTATTCAAAACCGCAGATCCTCTTACATGGTCTTTATATTATAATAACTCGGCGCTCACCCTTGCCCGCTGGCCGAATGATCAGATGGCATATACCGGAGAAGTATTAAGACCGGGTAAAAACAGAGGAGAATCCTTTGAATTTGTAGTGGGGGACACAAGAATAAAAAACTGGCTGCTGGAAGACGATCCGCGTATGATAGGCTGGTTTGCATATACCTGGGCAAACGAAAAAAGAAAAATAATTGAGATAGATACCACAACCCTGTCAATAAGCTCTGATGATTATGCTGAAAGAGGTATATCGTCAAATAAGGAATATTATGTGTATAATATGGCAACAGAGCTTGACGCGCCCGGAGAATATTATTTTGATACAAAAACAAACTATCTTTATCTGTATCCGTTGGAAGGAGATGCAAATGACTCGGGATTTTTGAAAAATAAAGTTCAGTTTTCCTTGTTGTCGGATGATATGCTGAAATTTGACAGGGCAGAATATATAAATATAGAACGTCTGAATTTTGAAAATTCACTGGGATATTGTATTAACGTCCTTGATACATGCAAAAACATTGAAATAAAAGGATGCGGATTTACAAATATTTCATACGGAATATCGCTGGCAGGCTTCAATCATCGTATACAAAGCTGTGATTTTTATAATGTTATGACGCAGTGTATTACTTCTTCATGTGGTGACAGACAGAAACTTATTCCGTCAGGAACGGTTATTACTAATAACAAAATGCAGAATATAAGCGTTACAAGCAGAAATACAGCACCAATCGCATTTTCAGGATGCGGTGATGTCATATCACATAATGAATTGTCGGGATCGCCTCATACCGGTATGAGTTATGGTGGAAATGACAATATAGTGGAATATAACGAATTTTATAATTGTCTTTCCGATGAAGTACATGATGCAGGTGTTATATATGGTGGACGTAATGTATCTGTTCTTGGAAATGTAATAAGAAATAATTATTTTCACGACAATTATCCAAGTATATGTAATGTATATTTTGATGACGGCAATAGTGATGTTATTGTAGAATCAAATGTTTTTGAAAATTCAGGTACAGCCGTATTTATTCATGGCGGTGTGGCAAATCAAATAACCGATAATTTGTGTATTGACATGAACTATTGCGTAAATTCTTCGGGATATGCAAATTCATGGGATATAGATATCGCGACACAGACGGTAAACAGCTTTACATATCACCTTAAAGCTTTTGATTATAAATCGGAACCGTGGACAAAATATAACCATGTTTTTAAATATTTGTACAATGATGAGAATCCATTTCCTATGTATGATAACGTGGTTACGGGAAATATATGCGTAAATGAAGAAACCGAAACAAATCCTGCGTCGTTCCCTGAAGATACCATACCGTACGTTACGGTTGAGAATAATACGGTTATTACCGGTGAAGAGGCAAAAAATTATGAGATACCTGAAAAATATCAGGAGGTAATGGATAATTCGGGAATATATATTGATGAATACCGTACTGAAATGACAGGACTAAACAATTTTGATTTACTGTGGCCGCTTGATAAAGCAGAAAGGGTTGAAGCATCGGAAGTTTCCTTTAAATGGACACAGGCGGAAAATGCATACGGTTATCAGTTTACCCTCGCTACCGACAGCGAATTTGAGGATGTTATTTCAAATAAAATAGTTACAACAAATAATGTGACTTTATCTAAATTAAATTATTTCAATACAAGATACTATTGGAAAGTAAAAGCGATACCTAATGACGTTAATTCCATTGAATCGGATGAACTTTTACCGGCAAACCAGGAATATTTTACCTTTACAACAAAAGCATATGAAGTTGTTTCAAAAGAAAAATTGTATGATCAGATCGAAATATGCGAAGGAAGAATAAATGGGGTCGTTGAGGGTAATAATCCGGGCGATTACAAAACCGGTACATTGGATCAGATGAACAAGCTCATAAATGATTACAAAGAGCTTGCTGAAAGGGAAACCATTACTCAAAAGGAGGTAAATCAGTTTACAGAAACCCTTAAGAATGAATTTGACATTTTGAGCAACAGAAAAAATCCTGCAATATTTGATTTGGCAAGCATAATCAACAACGGCGGAAGCTGGGCGTTTACACCGAATCAGACAGTATTCTCCCCGGAAAAAATAACGTTTACAAATCTGGGAACACAGACGCTGGGTACGAATAACCGAATAGGAACGCATGAGATTTTTAAAGCCAACATAAAACTGGAAGGTTTGTCAGAGAACTGGTTTGGAATCGCATTAAGAGCTCAAGCCTCTCCTACTGCCGTTGCGTGGGGAGGAAATGAACAATATCTCTTTGTTATGAAAGAAACCACATTTGAACTGCAAAGGCTCGGAGGGGATAACAGCTTCCTCTTTGAATATCCAAATAATATTGTTAAGGACGGGGATTGGAATGAGTATGAAATGTCGGTACTTGACACAGAAGAAGGCAGCGTTGAAATAGTTGTAAAAATCAACGGGGAAGTAATAGTGGAATATGAGGACACAAATGCACCTATTACCGGAATGGGTTATCTTGAATTGTATAACTGCGGAAGAAATAATATACTCGAAATTATGCCGGTTGAAGAATAACAGAAAGGAAAAGATTATAATGAAAAGGAAAATACTGGTTTTCAGTCTTGTCGTTTCGCTTTTGGCAGGAACGTCTGCAGGTGCAGAAATATATATAGAAAACGGTGTTCTGGACAGGACGTTTGATGAGAGCAAGACACTTTATTATGTTACTATTGCAGGAGAAGAAATACCGGTCATTGAGGCTGAAGGATATACATTGGAAAGACAGGCAACAATACCATATGACGGAAATGCGCTTACAGAAGAAAATACGACGATATTGGTAAAAGACGATACAGGGGAAAGATACAGGTTTGTATTTGAGAAAAAGACAGCAGGATATGAAATTACAAGCCTTGAACTCAGTGCAGACGGTATGCTTAATGTTTCCGGAACCGTAGAGGAAGGAGCTGCCCTGAAAATGTTTATAATGCGGCCGAAGGAGGCATTTTCGGAGGAAACGTATACATTTGATGAAGCAGACAGCAGTGCAATGGAAAAAGCAGTTCTGGATATGGTTAGTATCAACGGTACAGGTGATAATTTGATAGAATATAAGTTCCCGGCAAAGGCAGTCAGCGGACAATATGGATTTTTGTTTGCAGCAGACGGGAATGACAAGACTTACTATACAACAAGATTTTATATGTCTGAAAGCGATATAGAAAATGCCATAAAAGAACTTAATGAAAAAACAAAATTTGATGGTGAAAATACCCCGCAAATATTGAAGGAATTCATTGAGAAAAATTACAGGGCATTATGCCTTGATATTGCAAAATATAATGAACTTTCAGAAAATGCAAAGCTTACGGCAATAAAAGCCTTGGAAAATGATGAAGATTATTCTTCTGCGGATGAAATCGGTTCGGCATTTTATAAGGGTGTTGCAGTTGCTTGGATTTATGACAATAAATCTCCGTCAGAGATTTTAAATGAATATAATAAATATTTAATGCTTGAAATGTATGATAATTATAATCAGCTTAAGGATAAATCCGATGTAGATAAAAAAATAGCCGGAAAAGATAATGAAAAGGATATAAGGGAAATATTCAATAAGGCGGTTCCTGTAGCAATGATAAATGAGGCTGAACCTTCTCAAATGAAGACTATAATACAAAATTATCAGGAATATCTTGGTCTTGATAGTGATATGTATGATTACTTTATTAAGAACAGTGATAAATGTGCTCAGGCATTGGGCAATAAAAATTTTAATGATGCAGAAGAAATAAATGATGTAATACAAGAAATAAAAAATAAAAATACTTCAGGAAGCGGCTCCGGAGGCGGTTCGGGAAGCGGTTCAGGCGGAGGTTCGGGAAACAGTTACGGCGGAGGTATTTCTACACAGCTGCCATCCGTAAATACAAATTATGTTGCTCCTACCACCCAACAGCCTGCAGAAGTTGAAAATCCTCCTGAAAATCAGAATAATACAAATCTTCCGTTTACAGATATACAAAACGTTTCCTGGGCACATAAAGCAATAGAATATCTTTATAATAACAAGATATTAAACGGAAAATCAGAAAACAGCTTTGCTCCGGATGATTATGTAAAAAGAGAGGAATTTGTTAAACTTGTTGTAAATGCATTTGGGCTGAGTGCAGAGGGCGAAATTACATTCAATGATGTTAACAGTAATGATTGGTATTATGATTATCTTATTTCCGCCGCTAATCTTGGGGTAGTAAACGGTATAAGCGAAACTGAATTCGGTATTGGAAAAAATATTACAAGAGAAGATATTGCGGTGATGATTTACAGAGCTGTAACAGTTTCAGGTATTGATACAGATATAATAGTAGAAGATATACCTGAGCTTACAGATCTTGATACGGTAAGTGAGTATGCAAAAGAAGCTGTCGAATTTATGATAGAAAAAGGTGCAATAAACGGGATTGACGGAGAATTCAGACCACATGAATATGCAACAAGAGCGCAGACAGCCCAGATGCTGTATCAGATTATAAAGATTAGATAGGAGGCATAAAACAGTGTATAAAAAAATAATAAGTATATTTCTTTTAATATCTTTTGTTTTTGCCGGTGTTGTTGTCAATGCTGAAGAAACAGCATCAGATGACAGCTATAATAAAAGAGTTGAAAAACTTACATATTTGGGCATTTATTTTGAAGAAGGCACTGAAAAGGATACAGAAGTAACAAGGGCAAATTTTATCAGAGATCTTTTGAAATTTGCAAATGTTGAGGCAAGCATTGAAGAAGAAATATTTTTTGATGTAGATAAGGATCATCCGTGCTTTTCTGAAATAAGCACTGGAGCCCGTCTTGGATATATGGTTGGATATACAGATGGCAATTATTATCCTGAAAATATTATTACAGTGAATGACGCAGTAAAAGCTTTTGTAAATGTTCTTGGATATGAAGTAATTGCAAATCAGAACGGAGGATATCCAAACGGATACATTTATGCGGCTAATTCCATCGGTCTTTTAGACGGTATAGGAATGGGTATCGTTAATCTGGATTATGAAATATTTTCAAAACTTATAGAAAATGCATTGGAATGTAATGTTCTTGAAATAGGATATGACGGAAATACCATACAATATACCGAATCGGAAGAAATTGACGCGCTTTGGAAATTTCACAATATAGCAAAGGTAAAGGCTGTAGTTACGGCAAATGCGGTAACAGGACTGAAGTCGATAAATGACAAGACGCAGGATATTAATTATGTAAAATTGAATGATGAAAGTGTTCTTGCGGGTGAAACAAATATTTCAGATTACCTTGGCTATGCGGTAGAAGCATATGTTTATTTTGAAGATGAAGATGAAACGGGTGAAGTAAGATATTTTGAAGAAGATAAAAGAAACAATGTATTAAATGTTGATGCAAAGTATGTATTTGATGATTCAAGTGATTTTTCCGCATATAATTTTGTTTATGAAACAGAAGCGGGATCTGTAAAAAATATAAAGATCAATCAGAACACATCAATTATATATAACGGCGCGGCAAAGCCTGAATACAGCAAGGATGATCTTATTCCGGGTATAGGATATCTGAACTTTATTGATAATAATAATGACGGCATTTATGACTGTATAAATATTTTTAAAGCTGAACACACAATAATAGTTGATTATGCTTCTTCAAAGGATGACGGTATAAGCATAGCGGATAAAAAAGATCCGGGAAATACCTATCTTTATGACAGCGAATATGATAATTATACGGTATATGTTGACGGAGAAAAGAGCGGCCCGGCAGCATTATCCGCAGGAATGCTTGTTTTGATAGGCACAAATAATGAACACAGCATTACATATGCTTATTCGGAAACAATAACAGGAACTATATCTGCAGTAAGTGCGCAATCAGATGATGGATATATTATAATTGACGGGGTTGAGTATACATTAACGTCAAATATGCTTAAATATACATATAAACTAAATGATTCAGGTACTTTCTGGATAGACGATAAACTAAATGTTTATGGATTTGAAAAGGATAGAATAGATGATATTGTATACGGATATTTTATCAGAGGATACTGTATTGAAGAAGAATATCCGGTACAGGCAGGCATCAGAGTGCTTACAGAAGAAAATGAATTTGAAACTTATGAACTTAATGAAACTGTAAAATTAAACAACCGTAAAAAGGATAACGATGAAGCAATGCAGGTATTGAAAGCAGATTCGGCATCGGAAAATGAGTGGCAGGATCAGCTTATAATGTATAAGCTTGATGAAGATGGTAAAGTATCAGAACTTTACACTATTACCGAAGACGGTGAATTAAAGTATAACGGAAAATTTTTCAATTACTCTCTTGAAACCTTCAAAAGCAAATATGGGGGAATCTATGGAGATGACGTAACGGAATTCAGTTATGTTGATGAGGAAAAGAATGAGTATCTTGCTAATAACGGCGAATACAATTATTACGGTTCTTCTTTCCAAAACCTGTTCTGGCAGGACAGTGATACAATATGGTTCAATATTTATGATGATTTGGAAATGTCATATGTGGGCGGAAACTTTACAAATGAAAAGCATACAAATTACGAGGTGGAATTTTATAATATCCTTGAGGATAAAAATACGGCAGATGTAATAATAAACAGAAAAGAAGGCACAGCGTCGGAAGAAACGCAGCAATGGTCAAATTCATTCCAGTGTACACCTACAATCGTTACCGAAGTAAGTGAAACTCTGAATGAGGATGATGAGGTTGTTCTTACAATTACCGGGAACAATCAGGGCAAAACAGTATTCCTCGAATATTACGAGAAAATGCCCGAGCCCACAAAGGTGGAATTTATGTCGGCAAAACCGGGGGATATTATATATTATGAAACAGATAGCGCAGGAAGAATAACATTTTTATATAAAGCATTTGACATTGACAGGTATGATGAATTGGGATTCAGCGCGTCAACGGGACTTGTACACGGAAATTCGGGACTTGGCAATACATCAAGAGAAAGCCTTTATGTAACAGTGCGTAAAAAACTTGCAAACAACTTTTTTGAGTACATAGCCGAAGGGGACAGGAGCGGACATATCAAGAAGGTTGATGACGGAACAACCTGTTACAGAATGACTGTAAACGGTAGTCGTGTCAGAGTTGAAAATATAAATTGGGAAGATATACAAAATGGTGAAAATATCTTTATTTACAGCAGATATGTACAAAGTAAATGCATAATTGCAATAGATAAGAATTAATTATGGAGGAAAAATGATAAAGCGGATAAAAATAATATTATTAATATTTATTTTGAATATTATCCATGTACAGAATATATATTCCCAAACACAGATTAATACACAGATATATTCCGTAGGCGGAATATCTGTTTCAGAAGTCAAAGCAGCATATACCGATAAAAATAAGATATATTTGGAATATATTGCAGAGTGTACTGCAGATTATACAATGGATATTAATGTGGAACTTGATGTAACAGACAGTACAGGAAAAACTATAGCCAATACTTTTTTTAGAAGAAAAACAGAACCGCAGAAAAGTTTTCCTTTGATTTATTCTTCAAACATATCAGGTGCGGAGGGAGAAATTAATGCGCGCCTGACGGTAAGATTACCGGAGAATGATAATACCATATATGTAAGTGAATATGGAAGTGACCTTAATGACGGATCATATTCTTTCCCGTACCGTTCCATTGAAAAAGCAATTGAAAAACTTTCAATTTTAAATTCTGATGAGGAATTTTACGGGAAAGACGTAACTGTTGTTTTGGCAGAAGGTACATATACAGTTGATAATACAATAAATATCACGGAGTATGAAAATCTCAACTCGGTAAAAATAACTTCTGAAATGTCAGATACATTTATATCATCGGGACTTTCTCTGAAGGGTTCGGATTTTGAACTGATTACAAACAGTGATGTACTGGAGAGATTCCCTGAAAATGTACGTGATAAAATATACGGTGTTAATTTGGTAAAGTACGGATTGGTAAATCTTAGTTCTGCATTTAAAAACGGAAAGAGTCAGGAAAATGATCCTATTCTTACAGAAATGTATGTTAACGGTGAAAACGCACAGATAGCAAAATACCCTGATGAGGGATATATTAGCGCAACTGCGGAATTAAATGAAAATCATAAAATAGTAAAGGTATCGTCCGAATCCTTTAAAAATTGGAATTATGCCGATGAAGCATGGATCAGAGGATGGTTTGTATATGATTGGGATTTGAATAAGGGTTATCTTAATCAATATGATCCTGTAAATAAAACAGTAACGTTTGATCCTGCCGGAAATAAATGCTTTTCGGGATTTTCCGCTGCGGATGCAGGTGAATACTATGATAAAAAATGCTATGTATATAATCTTCCGGAGGAATTAAACAAAGAGGGAGAGTATGTCATTTATCAGAATTATCTTTATTATTATCCGCATGAAGCGGATGTGGAATCGGGAGAATTTGAAAATGCGCATATAAATTTAAATACAAGCAAAAATAATATATTTGAAATTTCCGGGACAAAAAATCTTACAATAGAAGGTATTACATTTGAAAATTCAAAAGGATATTTTATAGATGCCAATACTGATAATTTACAGATTCTCGGATGTACATTTCGAAATAACGCTGCAAATGCCGTTAGTGTAAACGGTAACGGAAACCTTGTTTATGCCTGTGACTTTCTTAATCTTGGTGGCAGCGGACTTGAAATAAGCGGCGGAGACAGAAACACTCTTACACCGGGCGGAAGTGTTGTTGACAACTGTCTGTTTGATACTGTTTCTCAGATATACAGAACAAACTGTGCGCCTCTTTATGTTATGGGCTGCGGTACCACGGCAAGTCATAATACAATAAGAAACAATCCTCATTCATCTATCAGTTTCAGGGGAAATGACAATGTTATGGAATATAATGATATATCAAACGGTCTTACAGACGGCTCAACCGATGCAGGATTGTTTTATGCCGGACGAAACCTGTCAAGTCTGGGCAATCAGATAAGAAACAATTATATTCATGATTCAAACGGTGGTATGGCTTGTATATATCTTGATGATTTTTTGAGCGGACAATATTGTAATTACAATTTATTTGAAAATATTGACAACGGAGAATATACAGCAATATTCATTCATGCTGGTGTGAATAATGAATTTAAAGGAAATATAGTTATTGATGCAAATATAGGAGTAAGAATAAGGGCAAAAGGAAGTATGTCTGATGGACTTGTAAATGAGTGGAATGAAAGCTATACAAATTATACTCTTCTTAATGAACTTAAAACCTTGCCATGGAAAAGCGAAATATGGCAGAATAAATACGGCAATACTTTAAAATATGTCAATAATAAAACAACAAGAATTGCGGAAGGCAACAGTTCTGTTGATAATATTTTCATTAATGTAAAGGATGAAATCTATTCCTATGATGCGGGCCAGAAGGACAGTGATCTTATTCAGAGCGGAAATGTAATGACATCTGCTCCTGACGAAGAAACACAGCGTCGTATAACAAATTTAAAAAATGAGTGCGGTATTTACTATGATTCTGTCTACAGAAATGATATTTAATTATTAAATATATAAAAAATGAGGAGGAAAAAAGAATGAAAAAAAGAAAAATTGTAAATTTTATCCTGAGCATTGTTACTGCGGTATCCATGCTGCCGGCATTTTCTGTTTCAGCCGATACTGAACCGGAATATATATGGCATATGGAATTTGACGGAAATGATGACATGACAGGCGTCACATGGTATCATGACGGAAACTCAAGTCAGGGTATAACAGAGGAGTACATGACCGTTGAACCTGTAGACGGAACGGTAGAGCTTAACAAAGAAAATTGCGGTGGCAGAATGCCGCACCTGAAGTTTATGGATAAAAATGAGGACGGAAGCTATACCCGCAATGCAATGAATATTCAAAATTACAGTGATCTTGTTTTTGAAACAAGGATAAAAATGGAAGGCAATATTGCAGGATTAGGCAAACAGATTTGCGGTATGATACAGGACGGCAATTATTATGCTACTATCTTCCAGCAGAACTCCATGGCAGTATACGGAGGCGGTAAAAGAAATGAAGCGTCTGCTGCCGAAATAATATCGGATTTCGAACTGAAATCAGGGGAATGGTATACATATATTATTCACTTACAGAATAATAAAACAATGACCGTTGAAATTGTTTCCGATTCCGGAGATGTATATTTCGGACCAAGTTCCGGCATATCATATAACGGAACACTGAAAGAAATTGAATCATTCCCGTTTCCAATGACAGACAGCGTAGTAACAACAGTTGACTATATACGTCTGTATGATAATACATTGCTAACTTCGCCATCGGCAACATATCAGAATAACGGAACAGCGACTGCTCTTGACGGGGCAATAGGAATTCCTGACAGTCTTACAGCAACTATTACCTTTAATGATCCAATTACCGAAAATGATCTTTGCAGAATAGTGGTAAATAACAATGCTGAGGTAAGTAAAACATTATCGGAAGATGGTAAAATTGTTACTCTTGATTTTACCGGACTGACTCCGGATACACAGTATACAATTAATACAGGTACAATCGGACAGAACAAAGCATCATCTATCAGCTTCAATACATTAGCTGTTCAAGATCCGAGATGGATATATGAAGCAGAATTTGACGGAAATGATTATGATTTATCAAACTGGGTAAATGTTACGTCAATAAATGCAGAAGAAAGTACGTTATTTGCACAAAGCGGAGGAAACAGTTATTTAAGCGTTACAATAGACGGATTAAGTGAAACTGCTGCAAAAAATATCTCATATGAAACAAGAATAAAATATTCCCCGGGAACAAACGATAATTTTATAACATCAGGAGATAAAAAAGCATTATACAGCAGCAAAAACTTTTTGGATATCGGTAATTTCAGATTATTTACGGATAAAAGCGGTAATCTTGGTTATATAAACAGCAGTAATACAAACACAGACGCTTTAATAGAAGCAACAAGTTATAATTTTATATCGGATTACAAAATTTATGCCGAAACATGGTATACCATAAGAGTTGATTATAATACGGAAACCAAAAAGCTAAAGCTTACTGTTACGGATGAAAATGGAAACACTTTCAAGTCAAATGATGACCGTGATTTTAATGACATACTTTCAGATAAGATAGGATTCGGATACTTATATCAGATCAAAGTGACAATGGATTACTTCCGTATTTGCAATGAAGATCTTGTACCGAAACCCACAGCAACATATAATGGTGCGGACCTTAACTCGGCAAAGAATGTTATTGAGGGAACAGAAGCAATCGTTACTCTACCATATCCTGTTACAGAAGAAGATCTCAGCAAAATAACTCTTAACGGTGAGGGAGTGCCTGCGGAGATTATAGATGAATACAATGTAAAGGTTCCGTTATTCTATATCGGTTACAGACAGTGGAATACTTTATTTGTAGATCAGATAAACGGTGCAAAATCCGCTGAATTTGTATTCAGAAGCGCCGATGAACCAAAATACTTATACCGTGCGGAATTTGACGGTAATGATGATGATACACCTATTATGACAAACAGCAATACACAGATTACAAATAATTCCGAATATATCTCAGACGGAATTTTGTCAATGCCTTATAACAACAGAATGCATTTTAAATTCAGCAGTACAAGCGGGGCTTTAAATTGTGAAGGACTGGAAAATGTTGTTTTGGAAACAAGAATAAAATACGGATCAGACGGTGTTATAGGCGACGGTTCAACACCTATACAAACCGATTTTGCAGTAATAAGAGTATTAAACGGTGTATTTAGATATGATTGTATCGGTTCAAACAGTACAACAGGAAAAGATTTTATGGTATATGATACTCCGTTTGAGGTTCTGAGAGATGAATGGTATACATTTAAATTCAATGTTAATTATAATACACACACATATTCAGTTACTGTATCTGATGAACATGGAAATGTTGCAAACTCCGGAACTTTAAAATTCCTTAACAATTCAACAAGTAATGATATAAACAACGTAAGCTATACATGGAGAAGCGCAGATGCGGTTACAGCTTCGGTTTATCTTGATTATCTGAGAATTTCCGATGAAGATTACGGAAGAGCTAAAATTTCTTATTCTAACGGTGCGGATCTGGATAATGCCGCTTTGATCCCTATTACCGGTGAACAATTTACAATTACCTGTAAAGAGGGCGTTTATGCAAATACATCAGGAATTACATTGAAGGATGAATATGGAAATGATATTGATTTTGATGCTTATGCTATAGAAAATGTAATTACACTTACACCTGATATTTTATCTTATAATACAAAATACACATTATTTGTTCCAAAATCTGCAACAGGCGCTCTTACGGATCAGACGGTTAATTTCCGTACCGAATGGAATAAAAATGCGGAATTTGTTTATCCTACGGGATTTGAAGCAGATGATTTTAATCCCGATAACAAGCTTGACGTAGTATTTTTCGGCGGAAGTATCACAAACCAGGACGGATGGAGAGTTGTTACCACTAATTGGTTCAAGGAAAAATACGGTGAAGAAAATGTAAATGCGGTAAATGCTTCGGTAGGAGGCACAGGCGCGGCTTACGGATGGACGAGAATAAACAGAGATGTAATCTCAAAAAATCCGGATATAGTATTTGTTGAATTTGCAACAAATGACGCAAATAATGTAAATGCCGGAACAGATATAGAAAGCATTGTAAGAACTTTGAATAATATGGAAAAACCTCCTGTGATAATATTCGTTTATACGACTGTTATAAATTTTGCAGATAACAATAACTCAATATCAGAACAGGAAAAGGTGGCACAGCATTACGGAATACCGTCAATAAATATTCGTGATTATATGCTGTCATTATACAATAATGATTCTGAATTTGCTTCCGATTGGGATAATAAAGTTTATCTGACCGACGGCACTCATCCTTCGGCTGAAGCTTCAACAATGTATGGTGAGTATGTCAATGCGTTGCTTGAAAGCGAAAGTGTAAAATATTTTGTTTATCCGCAAAAATCTTCAGTGCTTAACGACGGTGCAAAGGATTACTGCTATGATTATGAAAATGTAAGTCACACCCTCAGCGGAATAGGCGATACTTATTCCTTTGATATAATCGGTGATGAATTTGCAATGGAATTTTCAAAGAGTTCATCTGCGGGAATGATAAAAGTTGATATTGACGGAATAACAATTGATGAGGCTGTCAATACATACAGAACGTCAGGACCTGATACACAGTTAAGATATGACGGACTCGGATATGGAAAACATACAGTAACAATTACCGTAATTGAACCGGGAGATGTTACCGTAGGAGGAAATGATGCTGTACTTCATACAATTTACAGAATGAAGAACAGCGGAATAATCTTTAATAATCCGGAATTTGATGCACTTGACGTGACGGCGGGAGAACTGCTTACAGCTTCGGTAGATTATATTGCCACAGAAGAAAAAATGTTTACTTTTGTTGTTGCTCTTTACAATTCGGAAGATAAAATAACCTCTATACAATATATTACTACAACAGCTGATGCATCAGGCGAGGAAAGAAATCTGCCGTTATCCATTACTCCGGCGGACGGAGATACAAAGGCTAAGGCATTTGTATGGGATGGACTCAATAGCATGATACCTTTAACAGAAAGTACAGGTATCGGATATTAATCTTAAATCAAAATGCACAGACCGCATAAAGCGAATAAAATAAAGCAGCTAAGCCATTCTTACAGCTTACTCTGATAATGGTTAAGGCGGAAATTTTCATAAAATGAAAATTTCAGTATTAAATTCGCTTTATGCTGCGAACAAAACGAACCTCTCGGCGTATCCATGTATGCCTTCGGGCAAGGGGCTTTGCCCCTTCGTTTCGTCCGTTTTGCACTAGTTTTCTAAAGCCCCACGAGGCTGTTGCAGCAGCCTCTATTGTATATGAAAACCACGCGATAATTGTATGGTTCAAAAAAGGTTATTACTATGAGCAGTGGATATAAAAACTTTGATTGGTAGTATAAGGCTCTTTGTCAATAGTTGGGGTAAAATAATTAAAATGAAATTTTGCGGCAAGCAGTTGTCATCAGGCAGCTGCTTGTTCATTTGTTGCTTTTTGATGAGAAAACATATGTAAAATACGATTTCT
>CALXWJ010000038.1 GCA_944392335.1 uncultured Clostridia bacterium | reverse complement strand
CTATTAACCATATCAATTCCACAGCAAGAGGCAGTCTAAATGGCAGAACACCATTTGAACTTGCCACCCTGCTGCTTGATGAGAAGTTATTTAAGCTTCTTCATCTGGAACAGGTAGAACCTGACAGGGTTCTACTGAAACCTGCACTGCTCAGACAGTGCTAAACATTTTTGTAAAACAGACATACTGCACGACAACCGCATACACTTTCAGCCAGATAAGCGGAATTTAGTTTGACAAAAAAACTGCCGGTTGTCTGTTTGCCATGCAGAAAACAGACTGTTTACTTAATTATTATACACCTTTTCTTCAAAAATGCCAAGGAAAAAGTTGATTTAATTCCACATTTTCTTTGACATTCCGGAATTTCATTTGTCACCGGAATTCATTTTGACATTCAACCCATATTGCAGCATGGATCACAGTGTCCGAATTCCATTCCATTTGCCGCTTTGACCTTTATAGCGTTGTGATGGTTTTTCAAAAAATCCCCCGTCTGATCGATATCATAATATTCAGTTTGTTGCCGATACCGAACTGCTTCGTATCGGCTGCATACTCATTATGCCGCAGCAAGTAACAGTCTTATGATCAATAACAAAAAAGAACGTTTTCAAAAACGGGAAAGGGGCTTCCGGATGAAAACGTTCATACTATCATTATTCTATTGAAAATGTTACGGTCACATCATCGCTGCCCAGGGCTTCTTCCCAGCCGGTAAGGTCGTCAATCCTCCCCAACCGGGTATAGCTCCATGAGTTGGAACCGTAAAAAATAACAATTTGATTCCCTTGATACAACATGATGTCACCCGCCTGCGTTGTTATCCGGCTGTTGTCGGCGGGCAGGCTCGTTCCAAGAGATCCCACCTTTTCAAAGCCGGAATAATCACTCATCCGGATCGTTACCGGCGCGTCCTTCATCATTCCCACAAAAAAATCAACGGCGTCATTATTCTCCAAAGTTGCAGTAAAGGTATGATCCCCGACCTGTACATTCATTTTCATTATTTCATTCTCCTCTCCGCTTATAACATTGTTTCCCGAGTTTTGACCGGAAGAAGACGGTGATTCTGTCCGGAGGGCAGACTCCTCTGTATCCGATCCTTCTGCTCGTGCTTGTGTGTTATTTTCAGAGGACGGCTCCTGCGTCTGTGCTGAAGTACTGTTCTCTGGATCGGCTTGCTGCCCGTTTCCGCATCCGGTCAGCAGCACCGTTAATATCAGGATACAGCCAAATATCAATAATAATTTTCTTTTCATCATCTACACCGCTTTCTGATATTCTCATCCCGATCTACAGTGCCGATCGGATAAACACGACCGTCCTAAACAGGCAGAGGATGTTTCCGAAAATCCGGTTCAAATACTTAAAACTTAATCGGGGCGTTTTTTCTTAATTATGCTTGCTGCAGCAGATAAAGCGTCCCAACCAGAGACAAGTCCCAAGGGATATACCGCATATCAAGAAGAGTCCTTCCGACATTCCCTAAACTCATAAACACCAAAGTAGGAGAAGTCAAAAATCATGATGTATCCAAACACTCCCACACAGGTTTAAAAACAATCGGCCGCAAAGAAGCCGATTGTCTTTTAATCATGTCTGACACTAAGCTATATATCCAAAAACATTGTGCTTCCTTTACGCATAATTGATCATGCAGTACTTACGCACAGACACAAGCTTTGACTTTTCCCTTTTGCTGCTTTGCAACCACGATTTCTCCGTTTGCATTTGGTATATCCCGAATGATCTCGCCCACAGCCGGAACGGTAATGCGACCGGATATGGGGTTCTTGATACTGAGAACCGGTGTTGTGACCGTGGCTTGTACATCAGAACGTTCAAAGGCCAGATCAGTATCGATCATTTCGCAGTTTATAAGCTTGAGT
The DNA here is from genome assembly GCA_944392335.1 of uncultured Clostridia bacterium. Classification (GTDB taxonomy): domain Bacteria; phylum Bacillota; class Clostridia; order UBA1381; family UBA1381; genus RGIG1988. The sequence goes on along the minus strand of CALXWJ010000038.1, from coordinate 64,072 downwards.
CCCTTACAATAGCAAAGGGGTTGTGTACCGATGATCTTGCAATTTTCAAAGGTAACGTTCTCACAGTACCATGCCAGATATTCTCCCTTGACCACACTGTTACGGATCACAATATTTTTTGCATGCCAGAATGCGTCTTTCGTATCGAACACACAGTTTTCAAAAACTGAATCCTCAATGTACTGGAAGGAATATTTTCCCTTCATGCGTACATTGTTAAAATGCAGTTTTGAAGAGCGCATCATAAAATATTCGCTCTCGGCTGTGCAGTCTTCCATTTCGATATCCTGCACCGACCATCCAAATTCCGGGGATACTATGTCGCAGCCCCGCATTGTTACTTCACTGCATTCGCGAAGAGCCTTGATACCATGCAGCCGGGTATCGGTGATCTCAATATGGTCAGAATACCACAATGCCGCGCGGCAAAGCTCTGTCATCTCCGAGTTGCTGATCTTCAGCCCGTGGTCATGCCAGAAAGGATAACGCAAATTGAAAAAACAGCGCTCGGCCTGTACGTTTGAACATTCCTTAAATGCACTTTCACCGTCCGCCGGTCCGTCAAACGAACAGTCTTTTACGAGAATATCCATGCTGCCGTAAAGTGCCCTTTCTTCATCAAAAGTTTTATTTTGAATTGTTCTCATATTGAAACCTCCATTTCATTATCTATATTGCCGGCTTCTTTTTCTGCATTTGGTAAACCAGATAATCCAGGCAGTCAAGCCGCTTTTCTTCCCGATGCAGCCGGTCTAAAATCCGCCGCCTGTGAACGGAAAGCAGATGCAGCTGTTCCTTTGTTTTCCCTTCTTCGCCCAGTTCCATGAACTGTTCTACCGTCTTAGGATCGCATCCGGCATCCTTTAAATTTTGAATCATTTTCTGAACAGAAGTATTGTTTGTCATATTTTTCGCCATCTCTCCAAAATAGTTTGACATATATTTTATTCTTCGCCGCAGATAATTACAAGCTAATTGCACCAGTCCTCCAGCACCGGATTACACCAACTCCTCTGTCGCATCGAAATATCTGACTTTGGTATACTCTTCATTAATTTTAGTATCCTGATAATAAAGGACACTGCGGTTGGGATCGGGATAAAAAACATCTCCCGCATGCGCTTGTTTTACTGTTATCGGGGTTTTTATATCAGCCGGGGATATCATAATACTCTATCACATCAGACCCATCGTATCTGTATACCAGCAGATTACATTCGGCTGTCCCGACAACTGCAATTCTTATTCGCGGTCCGTCAGCACCGCCACAATGCCTTCTTCGGCGAACAGTTCCGCCATTGTCAGACCCATACCGCAGCTGGCCCACTTAATAATTACAGCTTTATCTTTCAACATTTGTTGTTCCATTTAAAATCATCTCTTCTCCATAACTATTTTTCTTTTCATTTATATTATATCACTTTATTCGTAAAATAGCAAATACTTATATGTTATACTTATCTATAATTAAAATGAATGTTAGACTATAGCTCCACTTCTTCATATCCATATGCGTCAATTATTCCGAAGCCTGTACAGACAGCAGTACTTTTCCGTTCTTCCCGACCGTCAGCCATGCAAATATGATAAACAGCAGGATAACAATAATTTTCGGTAATAATATTGTGTTTGTTGGATTACCTCATTGATTTTATAAAATTCGGGATTGTGAATAGAAATAGCCTCTCCCGCCAAATCCCGCTCAAAAATATCTATAGCAGCCTCCGTTTATTTTATCAATACCAATCATGCTTTTCATTCCGGTCAAGGGCGTTGATCCGCTGCATTTCGTCATCGGTCAGGCTGAAATGGTACAGCTCATTGTTTTCCTTGATGTGCTCGGGGTTGCTGGAGCCGGGAATGACCACCACGCCTTTTTGCAGGTTCCATCTTAAAATGACCTGCGCGGAGGACACCCCGTGCGCCTCGGCAATTTCAGAAATAACCGGGTCGCCCAGAAGCTCCGCTGTATGGCCCCTGCCGCCCAGCGGATACCAGCCCTGCACGGTAATGCCGAGGGACTGGATGTATGGGATCACGTCGTTTTCCTGATAATAGGGGTGTATCTCATTCTGCACCAGAGCAGGCTTTGTGTCCACCTGCGGCAAAAATTCTTCTAATTCCTCTACATACCAGTTTGACAGACCGATGGAACGGATTTTGCCCTCTGCCGCAAATTTTTCCATTGCCTTATAAGCCTCAACGTCATTCGGGTCGGGATGGTGCAGCAGCATCAGATCCACATAACCGATGTTCAGCCGGTCAATGCACGCCTGTATCGACTCTTCCGGATTTTCCATCTCGCTGCCGGGATATATCTTTGTGGTAACAAAAATTTCTTCACGGTCAATGCCGTATTCCTCCATTGCCTCACGGACTGCCTGACCGACTTTCGCCTCGTTGCCGTAAACGGAAGCGGTGTCAATCAGCCGCACGCCCGCAGCCAAGGCGGATTTTACCGAATTGATACAGGTATCGCCGTGCAGGCTGTAGGTTCCAATGCCGTTAATCGGCATTTCGTAGCCGCTGTTTAACATAACGGTTCTTGCTTCAAAATTAAAATTTCCCGGATTGTTCATAGTTACCTCCATAGTTTCAGACGGTGCCGACACCTCGACTGACGTTAAGGTGATGGTTTGTGCCACTCCATCCCAGCCGACCGCATATCCAAATTCTTCCGCAATAAACCGTATGGGAAGCATAGTCCTATCATTTATAATGACTGGGGCGATATCGAGGGTGCGCTCTTCTTCATTTACAAAAGCAGTTTTGCTGCCGATGGTAAGCAGAAGGCGGATATTGTCCTTTGTCAACACCGCCGTCTGTGTTTCCTCATCCCATGCCGCTGCGCCGCCCATTGCTTCCACAACCGCCCTGACGGGAAGAAGCGTCCGGTCATTTTTAATCACCGGTACAGTACCGCATCCGGGATCAATTTCCTGCTCGATGCCGTTTACTGTCATCATAGGTTTGCCGATTTGCAGCGTAATCACCGGATCACTTGAGTTCTCCTCAGGCTGCGGTGCCGCGTTGCAGCCTGTTGTAAAGACTGTCGTCAGACAAAAGATCAGCAGCATAGACAATATTTTTTTCATGTTTTATTCCTCCGTTCCTATTGATAAAATCCATTTTATGTTAATTTTATGTCTGTACTTCAACAGATTTACCCAACAATCAATCTCATACTGACATTTATGAATGCCGTCCAGCAATCTTTTTCTGTGCTTTTGCAGCAACATAAGCCGCTTTGTAAGCTGGTCAGTACCGGCGATTTTAAAAAAATCATTTATTATAGTGCTGTCACATCCGGCGTCTATTAAATTTTTCCATACCTTTGCATCGTTCATGGAATCCATTCTTTTCACCTCTTGTTTAATCCTTTCACGCTTATAGTATAACACGCACCTTTGAAAATGTCTAATGCTTATGTTAAATAATAAATAATTCAGTTTGATTATGATAAAGAATTTTATAATTTTAATATCAAATAATTCATCTATATGCTTGAACACTATAAATAAATATGCTATACTATTATTATCATTTCATAATAAGGAGACTAAGAAAATGACAAATAAATATATTTTGGAAACCGCTATCAATCAATCTGCCGCAGATGCAAACTGCAGCGCAGATGATTTCAAAAAAAATCATAATGTTATCGTTGAATCCATAAAAAACCCGAATGCCAGAAAATACCTTCAGCTGCCGATGGCTTGTCATTTAATATCCTATGGGACAAATATTGTCGCGTCCATTGACATGCAGTATAAGGATATTGTTGAAAAATACATAAATAAATATCCTGTTGTACATTGTTTTGAGACGCCCAATATGCATATATTAAACGACGAATTTAAAAAACACGATATGCAGATTTGTTTTATGGCAGAATATTTTCTTCCAGATATAAATAAAATTCCTGAAATCGAATGTAAATACGAACTGAGAATTTTGGACCGGTCCGATTTTGATGATCTGTATTTGCCTCAATGGTCCAATGCATTGTGTAAGGAAAGAAAGCATCTGGATGTATTGGGTGTCGGCGCGTACAAAAATAATCAACTGGTCGGATTGGCCGGTTGTTCGGCAGACTGCGATACAATGTGGCAAATAGGCATAGATGTGCTTCCGGAAGAAAGACATCAGGGAATTGCCGCCGCACTGACAAGCAGGCTTTCCACAGAAATTATAAACAGAGGAAAAGTTCCATTTTATTGTTGCGCATGGTCAAATATTATATCTGCACGCAACGCAATAAAAAGCGGATTTCGTCCCACATGGGTGGAAATGACTGTTAAACCGACAGAATATGTTGAAAAAATGAACAAATAAGGCAGTACGATTTCTATCGTACTGCCCGATTATTTTAAATTAAATTACGATTAGTTCAATTCAGCGAAATACTTGATCGTTCTAACCATCTGGCTTGTATATGAGTTTTCGTTATCATACCATGAAACAACTTGTACTTCATATAAATCATCAGAAATTTGAGCAACCATTGTCTGTGTGGCATCGAACAATGAACCATACTTGATACCAATAATATCAGAAGAAACGATCATATCTTCATTATAACCGAAAGATTCCGAAGAAGCAGCCTTCATAGCGGCATTGATCGACTCTTTTGTAATATCCTTACCCTTAACAACTGCTGTTAAGATTGTTGTTGAACCTGTAGGAACAGGAACTCTCTGTGCAGCACCGATTAATTTTCCGTTCAGTTCAGGAATAACAAGACCGATAGCCTTTGCAGCACCTGTAGAGTTAGGAACTATATTAACAGCGCCTGCTCTTGCACGTCTCAGATCACCTTTTCTGTGAGGGCCGTCAAGAATCATCTGATCGCCTGTATATGCATGGATAGTAGCCATGATACCTGTCTGGATCGGTGCATAATCGTTAAGAGCCTTTGCCATAGGAGCAAGACAGTTTGTTGTACAAGAAGCTGCAGAAATAATTTTATCATCAGCTGTCAGTGTATTTTCATTTACGCTGTAAACGATTGTTTTAAGGTCATTTCCCGCAGGAGCTGAAATAACAACCTTTTTAGCGCCGGCATCAATGTGAGCCTGTGATTTTTCTTTTGAGCAATAAAAGCCTGTACACTCCAATACAACGTCTACACCGATTTCGCCCCAAGGAAGATCAGCAGCCTTTGGTTCACTGTAGATCGTAATTTTTTTACCGTCAACCAAAATGTAATTTTCACCGGCTTCAACAGTGTGACCGTCATATCTGCCTTGTGATGAATCATACTTTAAAAGGTGTGCAAGCATTTTGGGGTCTGTTAAATCGTTAATTGCCACTACCTCATAACCTTCTGCACCAAACATTTGTCTGAATGCAAGACGACCGATACGTCCGAAACCGTTAATTGCAACTTTTACTGACATAATAAATTCCTCCATAAATTCAATTATTTTAAGCAATAGCATGTACATTGCTTATCATGTAATATTTTACCTCAAAATTAAAAAATATACAATAGTTTATGTTAAAAAATTATCGTTTTTTTATATTTTGTTAATTTTTATGTTTTGTAAAGCCCAATTTATAGTATAATTATATAATTTTTAGGAATTATTAATATAAAATATTTATATTCCGTTTTATTATACCGATTTACTCATCAAATTGTTCAATATACGGGCATTTCATAAATATACACAAAGCAAATGCCGAAAAAAACCAAAATTTGTTACATATTGAGTGTTAAAAATATCAAGAAACTATTGACACAGCAGCATTTCATTTGATATAATAGTATATGCTTGGCAAAAATTTATACAGGGGAGTGATATAATGTTTTTTGAAGCTGACAAAAACAGACTGAAAGCCGGATACAAACAAACAATGAAGGCTGTTAATAATAGGATAGCTCAGAAGGTTTATATTGCTGATGACTGTGATGATAAGATCAAAAAAACCATTGAAGCCGCATTAGACCCAATAGACACTGAAGTTTATCATATCGCTTCAATGAAAGAGCTGGGAAAGCTCTGCGAAATAAACATTGCCGCATCATGCGCGGTTGTTTTAAAGTGATTTTAGTACAAGCTGCTGCTTTTTGGTTATTTCACATGAAAATGTGTTATAATATAAATTAAATCAAGAAATGAGGAGGTGTAACACGATATGCCAACATTTAATCAATTAGTAAGAATGGGCAGACAGACATCTGTAAAGAAGTCAACCGCTCCGGCTCTTCAAAAGAGTTTAAATTCTTTAAAGAAGAAAACTAATGATCACAGCTCACCGCAAAAAAGAGGTGTTTGCACGGCTGTTAGAACAGCAACACCTAAAAAGCCTAACTCAGCTTTAAGAAAAATAGCCAGAGTAAGACTTACAAACGGTATTGAGGTAACTGCATATATTCCGGGCATCGGTCATAATTTGCAGGAGCACAGCGTTGTTTTGATCAGAGGCGGAAGAGTTAAGGACTTGCCCGGTACAAGATACCATATTATCAGAGGTACTCTTGACGCACAGGGAGTTGCAAACAGACTTCAATCCCGTTCAAAATACGGCGCTAAGAAGCCAAAGGGCGACAAGAAATAATATTGTTTCTTGAAGCATATCACACATTATTGGTGCATATCGGGTTATATCATTATTATATAAATCGTATACGCACAGACTGAGTTTTTTACTCAGAGTACCGGTGATATTCATTAACTACGAATTTTATTCGCATAATTTATGAAGGAGGGAAGTAACGTGCCAAGAAAAGGTTTTATAGCAAAAAGAGAAGTGCTTGCGGATCCTATCTATAACAGCGTTGTTGTTACAAAGCTTATAAATAATATCATGTTAGACGGTAAAAAGGGTGTTGCCCAGAAAATCGTTTATGACGCGTTTGATATTATAAAGGAAAAGACAGGCAAAGATCCTTTGGAAGTATTTACGGATGCAATGAATAACATTATGCCTGTTCTTGAAGTTAAAGCAAGAAGAGTCGGCGGTGCAACTTATCAGGTTCCAATGGAGGTTCGTCCCGAAAGAAGACAAACTTTGGGATTAAGATGGTTAACGCGTTATTCAAGAGAACGTAATGAAAAGACCATGAAGGAAAGACTTGCTAACGAACTGCTGGATGCTTTGAACGGTACAGGCGGAGCTTGTAAAAAGCGTGAGGATACTCACAAAATGGCTGAAGCCAACAGAGCATTTGCACATTATCGTTGGTAGTCCGTTAAATAAGATTTTTGCACATTTTTGTATGAATCTTATCTTATTCGGTAATAATACCGTACAAAATTCAGACATTTACAAACAGTCAAATACTATTTGTTCTTTCGTTTAAAAAACGTTAGAAAGGAGGAAACATAATTATGGGTAGAGCGTATTCGTTGGAGAATACAAGAAATATCGGTATCATGGCTCATATTGACGCCGGTAAAACTACTACTACAGAAAGAATCCTGTATTATACAGGTATTAATCATAAAATCGGTGAAACCCATGAAGGTGCCGCTACAATGGACTGGATGGCTCAGGAACAGGAAAGAGGTATCACGATCACTTCCGCTGCAACAACTTGTTTTTGGGCAAAAAAAGAAGGCTCCAAAGCAGGCATAAAGCACAGGATCAACATCATTGATACACCCGGACACGTTGACTTTACCGTTGAGGTTCAGCGTTCATTAAGAGTCCTTGACGGTTCCGTTACGGTTATGTGTGCCAAGGGCGGTGTTGAACCTCAGTCGGAAACGGTATGGCGTCAGGCAAACGACTACAATGTTCCTCGTATGATCTATGTTAACAAAATGGATATCATGGGTGCTGACTTCTTTAACGTTGTAAAAATGGTTAAAGAAAGACTTCATGCAAACGGTATTCCCGTTCAGCTGCCTATCGGTGCTGAAGACAGCTTTAAAGGTATTGTTGACCTGATGACTATGAAGGCAGAAATCTATTATGATGAAATGGGAACACAATACGGAGAAGAAGAAATCCCTGAGGATATGAAGGACCTTGCTGAAGAATACAGAGCAAATATGATAGAAGCAATTGCTGAAACAGATGAGGATTTGATGATGGCTTATCTTGAAGGCGAAGAAATTCCTATGGAAGATCTGAAGAAGGCTTTGAGAAAAGCTACCATAAATAATGAAATTGTTCCTATCCTTTGCGGAACATCCTACAGAAATAAAGGTGTTCAATTATTGTTGGATGCTATAATTGATTATATGCCGGCTCCTACAGATATACCAAACATCAAAGGTGTTAATCCGGATACCGGTGAAGAAGATGAAAGACCATCATCAGATGATGCTCCGTTCGCTGCATTGGCATTTAAAATTGCAACCGACCCGTTTGTAGGAAAGATTTGTTTCTTTAGAGTATATTCGGGTACCGTTGAAGCAGGCTCATACGTATTGAATGCTTGCAAAGACAACAAAGAACGTATGGGAAGAATTCTTCAAATGCATGCCAATCACAGAGAAGATATCCCTGTTGTATATTCGGGAGATATCGCTGCAGCTGTTGGTTTAAAGAATACAACAACCGGAGATACGCTTTGTGACGAAAAACATCCTATCATACTTGAATCAATGGATTTCCCGGAACCTGTTATACGTGTCGCTATTGAGCCTAAAACCAAAGCAGGTCAGGAAAAGATGGGTATTGCTTTGGCAAAGCTTGCTGAAGAAGATCCTACATTTAAAACCTATACCGATGAGGAAACCGGGCAAACAATTATCGCCGGTATGGGCGAGCTTCATCTTGAAATTATTGTTGACAGATTGTTAAGAGAATTCAAAGTTGAAGCAAACGTGGGCGAGCCTCAGGTTTCATACAGAGAGGCAATAAGAAAAACCGTTAATGTTGAGCATAAATATGCGCGTCAATCCGGCGGTAAGGGTCAGTATGGACATGTATTATTAAAGCTTGAGCCGTTGGAAGAAGGAAAAGGCTACGAGTTTGTCAATGCCATAGTGGGCGGTGTTATCCCTAAGGAATATATCCCGGCCGTTGACGCGGGTGTTCAGGGTGCTATGCAGTCCGGTGTACTTGCAGGTTATAATGTTGTTGACGTAAGAGTTACGCTTTATGACGGTTCTTATCATGAAGTCGATTCATCCGAAATGGCATTTAAAATTGCCGCGTCAATGGCATTTAAAGAAGGCATGAAGAAGGCTGATCCTGTTATTAAGGAGCCTATTATGCTTGTAAACGTAATTATGCCTGATGAATATATGGGTGATGTTATGGGAGACCTGAACTCAAGACGCGGTATGATCAAGGAAATGGAAGCTGTTACAGGTGCTCAAAGAATTACTGCCTATGTTCCGCTTTCTGAAATGTTTGGTTATGCAACAGAATTGCGTTCAAGAACACAGGGCCGAGGACAGTATTCTATGGAGCCGTCCCATTATTCCGAAGTTCCTAAGTCGATTCAGGAGAAGATCATCAGTGAAAGATCAAAAAACAATTAATTATTGGTTAAATTTTAAAAAAGACTTGATTTTTTACCAAAAAAATTGTAAAATATAGTTATAGCTTTTTAAAGTAATTTAAAGGAGGAAATTTAAAATGGCAAAAGCTAAATTTGAAAGAAATAAGCCACATGTTAACATTGGTACAATTGGCCACGTTGACCATGGTAAAACCACATTAACTGCAGCTATTACAAAAGTATTAGCTCTGAAAGGCCAAGCTCAATACGAAGCTTACGATATGATCGATAAAGCTCCGGAAGAAAGAGAAAGAGGTATTACGATCTCAACGGCTCACGTTGAATATGAAACAGACAGTAGACACTATGCTCACGTTGACTGTCCGGGACACGCTGACTATGTTAAAAACATGATCACAGGTGCTGCTCAAATGGACGGTGCTATCCTTGTTGTTTCGGCTGCTGACGGTCCTATGCCTCAGACAAGAGAACACATCCTGCTGTCAAGACAGGTTGGCGTTCCTTACATTGTAGTATTTATGAACAAGGCTGACCAGGTTGACGATCCTGAATTGCTGGAATTGGTTGAAATGGAAATCAGAGATTTGTTAAATGAATACGAATTCCCCGGTGATGATACTCCTATTATTGTAGGCTCAGCTTTACAAGTTCTTGAATCAACCTCAACGGATCCTAATGCTCCTGAATATGAATGTATTCATAAGTTAATGGACGCTGTTGACAGCTACATCCCGACACCTGACAGAAAAGCTGACTTACCGTTCTTGATGCCTATCGAAGATATCTTCTCAATTACAGGTCGTGGTACGGTTGCTACAGGTAGAGTTGAAAGAGGACAATTAAAGCTTTCAGAAGAAGTTGAAATTGTTGGATTAACAGATGAAGCAAGAAAAGTTGTTGTAACAGGAATCGAAATGTTCAGAAAGCTTCTTGATTATGCAGAAGCCGGAGATAATATCGGTGCTCTTCTTCGTGGTGTTCAGAGAACAGAAATTGAAAGAGGACAGGTTTTAGCTAAACCGGGTTCAATTCATCCGCATACAAAGTTTACCGGTGAGGTTTACGTTTTAACTAAGGAAGAAGGCGGACGTCATACTCCTTTCTTTAATAACTACAGACCTCAGTTCTATTTTAGAACAACTGACGTTACAGGTGTTATTTCTTTACCTGAAGGTACAGAAATGTGTATGCCCGGTGATAACGTAAAGATGACTGTTGAGCTTATAACTCCGATCGCTATTGAAAAGGGTTTGCGTTTCGCTATTCGTGAAGGCGGCAGAACAGTTGGTTCAGGCGTTGTTTCAGATATTATTGATAATTAATTAATTTTAAATAGCAGCTTGGTTATACAGTTTATACTGTATAACCAAGTTTTTTTATTCAAAAAACATTAACATTTTCTTGCCTCACGGTACAATATTAGTGAAAAACGTTTTTCAAGGGAGTTGATATTTTGGAACAGGGTTTGAAAAAGCTGTAACCGGCAACAGGAGCGTTAGCTTCTCAGCGTTTCAGCGGGAGATTCAATAAGTGACTGTCCAGTCATTCAATGAAGACAAGGGCGCTGCATAGCTGCATTGTAATCAGTGGGATATTATACTCACTGATTACAGATATGGAACTCAACTAAACAAACGCTGGACATCTTGTCCGCAATGATTTATGTAATTACTATAATTGTCCTATTCCCAATTTATCATTCATCGCGCCTGAATGTGCATGACATATTGCAACAGCAAGAGCATCGGCTGCATCATCGGGCTTTGGGACAGCATTAAGATTAAGAAGCATTTTTACCATTTGCTGAATTTGATTTTTGTCAGCTCGACCATATCCTGTCACCGCCTGCTTGATTTGAAGAGGTGTATATTCATATATTGGTATTCCTTTATTTACACAAGCTACAACCAACACTCCCCTTGCCTGTGCAACGGCGATTGCCGTCTTTGCATTACTGTTAAAAAACAATTCTTCAATGGCAACAGCATCGGGTTTATATTTATCCAAAAATAAATTAATTTCATCATATATTATTTTTAACCGATGCGATGTCATTGTATGAGCATTGGTCGTTATGGCGTTATACTCAAGGGGTCTGAACTTATTCCCTTTATATTCAATTACACCAATGCCTACAATGGCATATCCCGGGTCAATTCCTAAAATTATCACAAAAAAGCTCCTTACATTTTATGAATTTTTATCATATTAATATATTGCATAATTATTAACTTTGATGTATAATAAACACATATTTACATTACATAAAAATAAAATACATATATATTTTACACTATTTAAGGAGGAAATGCAAGATGGCTAAAGAAAAAATTGTTCTGGCTTATTCCGGCGGTCTTGATACATCAATCATTATTGCATGGTTAAAAGAAAATTACGATTGCGAAGTTATTGCTGTATGCGGTGATGTGGGGCAAGGTAAGGAAACTGACGGTCTTGAGGAACGAGCATTAAGGACAGGCGCTTCAAAATGTTACATAGAAGATTTGAGAGATGAATATGTAAAGGACTTTATATTCCCTACTTTAAAGGCAGGCGCTGTTTACGAGGGTAAATACCTTTTGGGTACATCTCATGCCCGTCCCATTATTGCAAAAAGACTTGTTGAGATCGCGTTGGCAGAGGGCGCAACTGCAATTTGTCACGGTGCAACAGGAAAAGGAAACGACCAGGTTCGATTTGAATTAACAATAAAAGCATTGGCCCCGCAGCTGAAAATTATTGCTCCATGGAGAATATGGGACATTAAATCAAGAGAAGACGCTGTTGACTATGCACAGGCTCATAATATTGAAATTCCGGTTACCAAAAAAGATTTATACTCACGTGACAGAAATATATGGCATATAAGCCACGAAGGAATGGATCTTGAAGATCCCGCAAACGAACCTCAGCTGGATAATCTTCTTAAGTTGTCTGTTCCTCCATACAAAGCTCCGGACGAAGCAAAATATATTACGATCGGTTTTGAAAAAGGTATTCCGGTATCTGTTGACGGTGAAAAATTGGACCCGCGTCCATTGGTTGAAAAACTTAACGAGATCGGCGGTGCATACGGTGTAGGTATTGCGGATATAGTCGAAGACAGATTGGTCGGCATGAAATCAAGGGGCGTATATGAAACACCGGGAGGTACGATCCTTTACAAAGCATTGGAAGAACTTGAATATTTATGCCTGGATCGTGACACACAAAGCTTTAAAAGACAGGCAGCTATTAAGTTTGCCGAGCTTGTATATGACGGCAAATGGTATACGCCTTTGAGAGAGGCTCTTTCTGCAATGGTTGATTCTATGGAAGAAACCGTTACCGGCGAGGTAAGATTAAAGTTATATAAGGGCAGTGTAACGCCTGCAGGCTCAAAGAGTCCTTATTCATTATATAATGAAGATATTGCAAGCTTCGGTGACAGTCATGAATTGTACAGCCACAAAGATTCAGAAGGCTTTATAAACCTATTTGGTTTGCCCTTAAAGGTTCGTGCGATGATGATGAAAAAGCATCAAGATGAATGATATTGCATAATTATGCATAAAAAGACGAAAGGAAACTCCTATGCCTTCCTTTCGTTTTTTTTAAAGAAAGAAGGAGATTGATTATGGCAAAACTATGGGGCGGTCGTTTTCAAAAAAATACCGATGAAAAAGTAGATGATTTTAATTCATCAATACGTTTTGACAAACGTATGTATAAACAAGATATTAAAGGCAGCATTGCCCATGCGTCTATGCTTGGAAAACAAGGCATTATTTCACTTGAGGATTCAGAAAAAATTGTTGCCGGATTAAAAGAAATCCTTGTTGAAATTGAAAATGGGCAAGTAAAATTTGATATAGATGCCGAAGATATACATATGAATATTGAAAAGCTTCTTACCGAAAAAATCGGAGATGCCGGAAAGAGGCTTCATACCGGCAGAAGCAGAAACGATCAAGTTGCTTTAGATATCCGAATGTACCTTATGGAAGAAATAGATGAAATTCATGTAATGATAAAACATTTGCTGGAGGTAATAGTCGAAATAGCAACGAAAAATACCGAAGCAATTATGCCGGGATATACTCATTTGCAAAAAGCACAGCCGATTACTTTTGCTCATCATATTATGGCATATTTTGAGATGTTTAAAAGGGACATTCAGCGTTTGGCAGACTGCAGAGAGAGAATGAATATTATGCCTTTGGGATCAGGCGCATTGGCGGCTACAACATATCCGCTTGACAGGGAATTTGTTGCAAAGCAGCTGGGATTTTCCGATATTACTTATAATTCTCTTGACGGGGTTTCGGATAGGGATTTTGTAATTGAGCTTGCAAGTGTATTATCTATTATTATGATGCACTTATCAAGATTTTGTGAAGAACTGATTTTATGGTCAAGTCATGAATTTTCCTTTGTTGAGATGGACGACGCATATTCAACGGGCTCTTCAATAATGCCGCAAAAGAAAAATCCCGATGTGGCAGAACTTATAAGAGGGAAAACCGGACGTGTTTACGGTCATTTAATGGGCTTATTAACAATAATGAAAGGTATACCGCTGGCATACAACAAAGATATGCAGGAAGATAAAGAACCCATTTTTGATGCTGTGGATACCGTTAAACTTTGTATTCCCGTATTCTGCGATATGATAGCTACCATGAAAATAAACAAGGATAATATGAGAAATGGTGCAAGAGGGGGATTTACAAATGCTACCGATCTGGCAGACTATCTTGTAAAAAAAGGTATGCCGTTTAGAGAGGCTCACGGTGTTTCCGGAAGAATGGTTTATTATTGCATCGAACAAAATAAAAGCCTTGATGAAATGTCTTTGGAAGAAATGCAGAGTTTTTCAGATATTATAAAGGATGATATTTACGATGCCATTAGCATGGAAAGCTGTGTAAACGAAAGAAAAATCCCGGGCGGACCTGCAAAGGGAACAGTTGAAAAGGCAATAAAAAAAGCACTGGATTTTTTAAAAACTGTATAATTAATTATATATAACCGCGGACAAGATGTCTCCCGCCGTAATCGGCGGCTTCCATATTTGTAATCAGTGAGAGTACAATCTCCCACTGATTACAGCGCAGCTGGCGCTCTTGTCCTCGCCCAAGACGGGACAAGCCCTTATTGAATATATTTAAAAAGGGATACCGGAAATTTTTTGGTATCCTTGATTTTTAAGGAAACTGAACTAACAACTCAAAAGGTAAGGAGCTGTTTATAAAATCTCTAAAGCTCAAAAAGACTCTCAAAATGAGATCATTTAGAGTTTTTATGAGAATTTTTCTGTACTTTTTGTTGTTTTCCTTTTTTATTTGGAAATTTGCTTACATTGTCTTTTCAAATTTTTCCCGTGCTTTACTTAAAAACAGTTCCGCGGCTCTTGAAAAGGTTTGATATTTTTTCCATACCAAATCAAAATGTATGCGATAATCCAAAGCAAGCGGCACAAAGCAAAGTTTGCTGCTCTCTGACGTATTGGCGAGCTTATCGATACCAACCATATATCCGATACCTTCTTCTACCATTAGTGAGGCGTTATAAAATAGGTTGTACGTCGCAGTTATATTCAGATTGTCCATATCACGCCGCATCCATTTTTGAATTGTTTTGTCCTGCGTTGTCTGCCGGGAAATAATTAACGGCAAGTCCCATATATCCTCCGGGTAAAGAATCGTCTTCTCAGCAAGGGGGCTGTCCTTGCGCATTAAAATCCCCCAACGTTCCGTAGCGGGAAGCCTGACATATTCATATTTAGATACATCTGCCGGTTCTACAAAAATCCCGAAATCAATCAGCCCTTTATCCAGCTTTTCCTGCATATCATCTGCATCTCCGCTTGTCAAATGATAGTGAATGTTTGGATACTGCTTTTGAATATCCTTTGCAAGCTGTGCCACCAAACGGACGGCGTCCGCCTCTCCGCCGCCGATATAAATATCGCCGCCTATCTCGGTATCCGAAAATGTCATTTCCGCTTCTGTTTTATCAGCAAGCGCGATCAGCTCCTCCGCCCGTTTCCGCAGGAGCTGTCCGTCGCTGGTAAGCGTGACTTTCCTCTTTCCCCGTATCATTAACGTTTTTCCAAGCTCCTCCTCCAAATCCATCAGCTGGCGGGAAAGTGTCGGCTGTGAGATATGGAGAAAATTGGCGGCGGCAGTAATGTTTTGCTCCCTTGCAACAGCAAGAAAATATCTTAAAACGCGCAACTCCATATTCCTTACTCTCCTTAATACATATGATAAAATTTATCTAATTATAGCATTTAAAAAATTTAAAGTCAATGATGGGCTTTCATATTTATCCAAATAAATTGACAAAACGATTTATAAAATGTATAATATAGTTAATCATAAATGATAAAAGGTGATTTAATGTCGGAATTTGTACGGACGGAAATGTTAATAGGAAAAGCCGCACTTGATAAACTTGCAAATTCTTCGGTTGCGGTCTTTGGAATCGGAGGAGTGGGTTCATATGTATGTGAAGCGGCTGCACGATGCGGCATCGGAAGTATCACGTTAATAGATAATGATACCGTTTCCCAATCCAATATTAACAGACAGCTCATTGCACTTCACTCAACGATCGGACGTTATAAAACCGAGGTTGCTGAAAAACGGATAAAGGACATAAATCCGAATTGCAGAGTAACTGCTGTGAATGCTTTTTATTCTCATGAAAATGCACAGATTATAAATTTTTCGGAATATGACTATATAATAGATGCCATAGATACCGTTACGTCAAAGCTGTGCCTTATAGAAAATACATATAAAGCAGGTATTCCCATAATCAGTTCAATGGGAACGGGAAACAAGTTAGATCCAATGCGTTTTAAAATATCGGACATTTCAAAAACCTCGGTATGTCCTCTCGCCCGTGTGATGCGCAGGGAATTAAAAAACAGGGGGATAACAAAATTAAAGGTTCTGTGGTCTGATGAAGTGCCGAAAAAACCGCTGTTTGAAAGTGGAAAAACCGCATCACGAAAACAGACGCCGGCAAGCATTGCATTTGTTCCGTCGGTGGCAGGATTGTTAATTGCAAAAGAAATGGTAACCGATATTATAAACAGGCAAGTTGATTGACAGAAAGGATAAAAAAATGGAAAATTTAATAGTAGGACAGTCGGGAGGCCCCACAGTTGCCATAAATTCATCGCTGGCAGGCGTTGTAAAAAAAGCATTGGAATCGGATAAAGTAGATAAAGTTTATGGAATGATAAACGGGATAGACGGATTTATGAAGGAAGAGTTTGTCGATATGTCCCGCTTTGTATCGGAGGAACGGCTTAATCTTCTGAAACAGACACCATCATCCTTTCTTGGTTCCTGCCGCAGAAAATTACCTGAAATTGAAGGTAATGAAGAAGTATACAATAAGATATTTGAATTGTTCAAAAAATACAATATAGGATATTTTGTTTATATTGGCGGAAATGATTCTATGGATACGGTTAAGAAGCTTTCACTGTATGGAAAAGAAAAAGGCATAAATGTAAACATTGCGGGTATCCCTAAGACAATAGATAATGATCTGGCGGTTACAGACCATACTCCGGGATACGGATCTGCGGCAAAATATGTAGCTAATTCCATAAGACAGCTTGCAATGGATACTTCCGTATACAATATGAAGTCAATTGTCGTTACAGAAATAATGGGACGTAATGCAGGGTGGCTTACCGCAGCAGCAGCATTGGCAAATTGTGATAAAATAACACCTGTTGATATTATTTTGCTTCCTGAAGTTGTATTTGATAAGGATAAGTTTATCGACAGGGTAAAAGATGTTATAAAAACAAAAAATTCAAGTATTATTGCCGTATCTGAAGGGATAAAAGATAAAAACGGCAAATATATAGGAGAATCGGCAGCCACTCTTATGGAGGACGGATTCAGTCATGCCGCGTTAGGCGGTGTTGGGAAGATAATAGAGCACATAATAAAGGAAAATATTCCAATAAAAACAAGAAGCATAGAGTTCAGCACCATGCAAAGATGTTCCGCACAGAATATTTCTCTTTGTGATTATGAAGAGGCTTTTAAGGTTGGTTTTGAGGGAACTGAACATATGCTTGACGGGAATACAGGCTTTATGGCAGGTTTTGAGAGAATATCGGACAATCCTTACAGAATAAAAACAATATTTGAGGATGTATGCAAGATTGCCAATATTGAAAAACTCATCCCCGACTTCATGATAGGGGAAGACGGCATGAGTGTTACAGATAAATACATTGAATACGGACGTCCTTTAATCGAAGGAGAACCGGATTTGATTTATAAAGACGGAATTCTTGATTTTGAAATTCGTTAAAAAATCGGACTGCCGCAAAACTCGGCGAGATTGCGGCAGTCCATTTATATTTTTGTGTATTCACGGATTTTATTGCCCTTTACAATATAGGATTTTTTTGCTAATTTCATCATGGGCAGATCATTTAAGGAATCGGAATAGAAATTATCTATAACTGCATCAGGGAAAAATTTTTTAAAAAGGCTGACTTTGTTTTCACCGTAACACAGATATTTAATTTTATGATTTTCAAAGTCAATTGATGATGCCAGAAGATGTTTTATACCAAGTCTTTTGCATATTTCCTCAAGAATTATACTGCTTGAGGCAGAAATTATAATATCGTCGGGCTGTTTGATTTTCAGGTAAAAGTCCTTTATTTTATGCTGGTGCTTATTCCAGAATTCTTTTATCATTAAGTCGGGAGAACTAAGACAGGACAAGAACTTTTCCATGTACTTTTCCCCTTTTGATATAAGTTCCTCAGAAGTTATACGGCACATTTTGTATTTAATAAGTACAATTATAACAGGGAAAATATACCTTATTACTTTTTTGTTTTTTCCCGCACAGAACAGAAAAAAATCAAGACTGCTTTCACCGTTATAAATTGTGTTGTCAAAATCGTAAACATTCATGGCAAAATCTCATTTCTGTATAATTTTATATAGGCAAAAAACGTATTAAAATCATGTATGCGGCAGTTGCACCGCAAATGCTTATAAGAACATTTTTCTTCCAAAGATGAAGCACCAGTGTAATTAATGCCGCCAATATTTCGGGTAATCCGTGATTAACGGAAACAAAAGATATATTTCTAAAGCAATATACGATAAGCAGACCCATCATGGCAGGCGGAAGTACCTTTCCCAGATAATCTATTATCCGCGGATATTTTTTACCGTCGGGAAACAGGAGAAAGGGGGTAAACCTTGTTATCATAGTCCCTAAAGCTATAACCAATATTATAATAAATGTCTGTACGTTTGTAAGATACATAGTTTATCTGTCCTTTATTCAGAATGATTTGAAAATTCGTTTTCAGACGAAAAAGATTTCTTGTCTGAAATATTTTTAACAAGCAATATTGCCATAATAAGCACCATTGCAGGTATAACAAAGTCATCCGCACCGAATAGCAATAATGCTGCCGCGGCTGCAAAAAAGCCTATGACGCCGGGAAATATTTTTTCTTTGCTTTTGATCTGTTCAACAAATAATACAATAAATAAAGCGGTAAGCGCAAAATCAAGCCCGTTTGTATCAAATTTAATGAATTTCCCTATTATAGAACCTAAAAGAGTTCCGATAATCCAATATAAATAATCAAGCAAAGAAATGGCAAAATAAAAATATTTTTTGTTAATATTCTCCGGAACACTTACGCTTGACTCAATAGAAAAAGTTTCGTCACATAATCCAAATATCAGAAAGTATTTTATTTTCCCCAGACCCTTGAATTTGTTAAGCATGGATATTCCGTAAAATAAATGCCTTGCATTGACCATAATACTCAATAAAAATGCCTGAATGGGATCAAAGGCAGTTGTGAGCAGGGTAATTGCAACAAACTGCATACTTCCGCAAAATGCCATTACACTCATAAGCACCGACCATAAAGTTCCGTATCCCTTTACCTGCATTAGGACCCCGTATGCCATTCCCAGTACCAAAAATCCCGTCAGGATGGGTATGGTGTTGGGGAAAGCCGAACGAAAGGCTTTTTTTATTTCTGCCGTTTTATTCATTCTATAATTCCTTCCTGATTAAATATTTTATCTATATTAGCCTTGAGCATTTCAAGCTCCTCCAAAACAATACAATGTGGTATTTCGTTTTTTCTGACTTTTTCAATACATTCATAAAAATTCATCCATATAACACTTTCGATTTCTTCTATCTGAAAATTTATTTTTTCGGCATCAATATCGCGTTTTAACAGATATACATTGCTTATTTGATTGTCTATAAAAGCCTTGCCGTGGAATTTGTTTTTGTAAAGAAAACGTCTTTGACCGCAGTAAATAAGTTCGCTTTTATCAGCATATATTCCAAGCTCCTCATAAAGCTCTCTTATTGCCGATTCCAAAAAACCGCTTCCTGCCGGGATATGTCCGGCGCTTGATATGTCATGGCAACCGGGATGGGAGTCTTTGTTTTGGCTTCTTTTCTGGAGAAGAAGCTGTATATTTGAGCCGTGCTTTCTGCATATCCATACATGAGAGGTTCTATGCAATATTCCTTGTTCATGCGCAATTGTTCTTTCAATAGTCTTTCCGGTAGGTTCACCGTGTTCATCCACAATATCAAGATATTCCATTTTCCCTCCCAAAAATCATGCAAACAGCAAATATCTGCCATAAATTTAACATACGGCAGATATTTGTTATTTTAATATTTTATTAATCGTTCCTCCGCCGACAATTATATCATTGTCATATAAAACTGCCGCCTGTCCGCAGGTTACGGCACGCTGCGGCTTATCAAATTCGATTTTTATTTTGTTGTCATCAATCTGTGTTACTACAGCGTCTTCTTCAGTCTGACTGTAACGTACCTTTGCCTTGCACCGCATGGGTTGTTCAATGCTTTCCACCGAAATGAGGTTGATATTATCAGCAATCAGAGCTGTTGTGAACAGATCCTTGTTGTCTCCTAAGATCACTTCATTTTTTTCGGTATCTATTGCGCACACATAAGCAGGTTTCGGGAGTGCAAGCCCAAGACCTTTTCTCTGACCTATGGTATAGCGTATTATTCCTTTGTGCTGCCCCAAAACGTTTCCGTTTAAATCCACAAAGTTTCCGGCGGGGTATTTCTTGCCGGTATAATTTTCAATAAACTCTGCATATTTGCCGTTTAGGACAAAGCAAATATCCTGACTGTCGTGTTTTTTCGCATTTATAAAATTATGCTTTTGTGCAATTTCTCTTACTTCGCTTTTTTTCATATTACCCAAAGGGAAAAGGGTATGTGCCAATTGTTCCTGGGTGAGGGAATATAAAACATATCCCTGATCCTTTGTATCGTCTGCCCCTTTTTTTAAAAGGTATCGATTTAAATTTTTATCGTATTCGATTTGAGCATAGTGTCCTGTTACAACATAGTCGTAATCAAGCTCCTTTGCGCGTTGAAACAGTTTTTCAAATTTAAGATGCCTGTTACATTCGATACATGGGTTAGGGGTTCTGCCGTGTTCATAATCATCAATAAATTTATCTATAACACATTCCTTAAATTTATCCGAAAAATTAAAAACGTAGTGGGGTATATCAAGGATAGCGGCAACATTGCGCGCGTCTTCCACGTCCTCAAGAGAACAGCAGGAGTGCTCTTTTGAAATGCCTGTGTCTTCATTGTCAAAAAGTTTCATTGTTGCGCCGATACATTCGTAGCCCTTGCTTTTCATAATATATGCGGCAACACTTGAATCCACTCCGCCGCTCATGGCAATAATTGCCTTTTTGCTCATATTTACGCTCCCTTCAAAATGTTTGAAAATAACGGTTAATCTGTCTGTTTCCCCGTAAGGTCATACTCATCCGCATCAAGAATTTCAACCTTTACAATGTCGCCGAATTCTATTTCATCATTTGCGGCAAAATATACCGTAGAGTCAACGCCGATGCTGTCGCCGCGGCTTCTTCCGAAGAACAGGTAACTTTCTTCTTCATACCCTTCAACAAGAACTTCAATTGTTTCACCGATCTTGGACTTATTTTTTTCAAGAGAAATTTGCTGCTGCAAGCTCATAAGTATATCCAATCTTTCTTGTTTTATATCTTCATCTATCTGATCGTCAAATTCCGCGGCGGCGGTATCTTCTTCGCGTGAATATGCAAATACACCCATTCTGTCGAATTTTATATCACGGATAAAATCATATAGTTCTTCAAATTCTCCCTGTGTTTCTCCGGGAAAACCTACAATTATTGAGGTGCGTATTACTGAGTCGGGCATCGCGGTTCTTATTTTATTTATTGTTTTCTCAATTTCCGCTCTGTTTGTGCGGCGTGCCATTCGTCTCAGTATTCTGTCGTTTATGTGTTGTATCGGCATGTCGATATAGCTGCAGATCTTATCATATTTTGCCATTGTTTCAATTAATTCATCGGTCACTGCCTCGGGGTAATAATAATGCACTCTTATCCATTTTATCCCTTCGATTGTCACAAGTTTTTCCAGCAGCTCACACAGTGAATACTTGCCGTAAATATCTTTTCCGTATCTTGTGGTATCCTGTGCGATGAGAATAAGTTCCTTTACACCTGCTGCGGCAAGCTTTAACGCCTCATTATAAATGTCCTCAATTTTTCTGCTGCGGAATTTTCCTCTTATTTTCGGGATGGCACAATAAGTACAGTTATTGTCACAGCCGTCCGCGATTTTTAAATACGCGGTATAAAACGGTGTTGACAATAGCCTTGGAAGATCCTCATCGGGGGTGTAGTCCTTATTTCCGTATAAAGCCGGCCTGTCACCTTTCAGGCAATCGTCTATTACTTCTGCGATTTTATGATAGTCACCCGTACCGACAACAGCATCCACCTCCGGCATTTCTTCTAAAAGCTCTTTATTGTATCTTTCCGCAAGACATCCCGAAGCAATGAGTATCTTGCATCGACCTCTTTTATACTCTGCCAGTTCAAGGATTGATTCGATCGACTCCTTTTTTGCCGATTCTATAAATCCGCAGGTATTTATGATAATTACATCGGCATTTTCGGGATCGGATACGATCCTATGTCCCTTTTCCTTTAAAATTCCCAGCATGATTTCCGCATCGGTCTGATTTTTCGCGCATCCCAGAGATACCATTCCAATATTATATCCCATTATTTATTTCCTTTCAAATCACTGAAACAAACAGAGCTTGTCTCATATCAAGCTTGTTCTAATTTATTTATACAATCCTTTATTTCGTCTAAGCTGTAACCCCTGTATATAAAATAACGAATCGTCTTATCTTTGTTTTTTTTATCAAAATTACCCTTGAGCCTTTTATTTATCATTTCCTCAAGAATATTTTCCTCCTGTACGGGTAATTCGGAAATTACCGTATCTATTATCCCGGAAGAAAGCCCTTTAATTTTCAGCTCTGTTATTATCCTGTTCTTTCCTAATTTTTTTAAATTTTGTAAATCCCTTGAATACCGTCTTGCATAGTCAAGATCATTTATCAGCTTATATTCTTTTAAAAAGCTTACTACTTGGCTTACAATTTCTTCATCTGCCCCGGAACGTCTTAATTTATCCGAAAGCTCTTTTTCGCAATAGCTTTTAAATTCCAGATATTTTAATGCTTTTTCCTTTGCTTCTTCGTAATTTAAGGGTTTTGTTTCACCATACTGCATTTTATCACCTGTTAAATTCTGAAATAGTCGAATAGCTGTCCGAAGTCCACCCCGGCAATGATTTTGTTTTCATATTTATTAAAAAGATTATGATAACCCGATTGTATACTCTCCGACTGGACGCCGTATTTAATAGAAAGATATGCTTCAAGATATGCCGACAGATGATCGCATCCTCTTATTATCTGCCCGTCAATGGGGTTATAGCAATCCCTGTTATATTTATTGTTTATGCTGGTGGAGGTTACTTTTCTTATTTCTCCGTCTACCGTTATTTTTGAGTCAAATTCATCCTGTGTAAAATATTCTATCTCTTTTTTCCATTCATCGGGGATCAATGGGAATATTACTTTTCGCATTTGTTCCTCTTCGATCTCCTTGATCAGGTTATCCAGCCCTTCCACCGACGCCTTGACCGGGGAAACTATATCTCTTGTCATCACTTCGGGCAAATCATGGAATAAACCGCCGAAAAAGTTATTAACGGCCCTTTTTTTACAGACTCCTATTTCCAGCCCGCACAAATATGATAAAATTGCCACAACAAGCATGTGCCCCATAACATATGTCTCAGGCATCCGAACGGCTCTTGACCACCTTTGCTGATATCTCAGCTTTCCTATAATGGATAAAAATTTCTGCAAATTGTCATTTTCCGCATACCGGTTATATCCTTCAAAGGTATTGCATGCTGAAAGGCCTTTTGCGACCTCGGCTTTAACCTGATCTATACCGTATGTAGTTGAATTGAGAGGATATATAACCTTAAATTCCCAGTCGGTGGCATAATAATGAGCGGCTTTTAATATTTGCTTTTCTTTTTTCGCGTAATCGGGATCGGTAAAATATTTTGTCATCCTGTTAAAGAAGCCGCCTTTTAAACATTCAAGGGTGGATTTTAGCTGATTCAAAACCCATGCGTTTATTTGTTCGCCCTTTTCTCTCATAAGACTGTGATAAATAGGCGGTTTAATATCGGTAAGGATTTCACGGTGCAAAAATTCGAATATGCCGCCTTCAACAAGCAAAAGGGGATCAAATTTATCATCACCTTCACATTTCCCGAGAACATATGCAAAAACCATTTTGTGAGCCTGCTTATCAAGCTCGGTAAATCCGCATGAAGGTCTTATGTGGTCATTCCATCGCTGTATGGATACCGTTTCATAAATTAATGATATCAAGGATTTTCTTATCATAACGTTTTCACCTTTTCTTTTGTGTCCGGGATTTATTCCGAATATTTCCTGACCCTGAATTTTACGCCTGTCTTTTCTGCGATTTTTCTGCATTCTTCTATTTCATCTTTTCCTATCACATCCACAACGCTCAATATAACATCAGGAACATACCGGCTTGCTTTTTTCGCAAAATCAAGCATTTCATAAAAGCCTTCTTCGCCGTAATCACATACACATATCTCGTTATATTTTTTCGCGTTTTCGGCGTTCAGGCTTATTGAAACACAATCTATCAGTTCTTTCATTTTCGGCGTAATATCATACCCGGCAATTCTATTGCCGTGTCCGTTGGTATTTATTCTTATTTTACAATCTGAATTTTCTTTTATATATTTTGCGGTTTCGATCAAAATATCAAATGCCATTGTCGGCTCTCCGTATCCGCAGAAGATAATTTCCTTATAATCCCTGAAATCATTTTCTTCCAACGCCTTTATTACTTCATCGGCTTTCGGTTCATGTTCAAGCCATAAGTCCATATGATCGACTCCCGACGGAGTAAATCTTATACAGAATCTACATTTGTTTGTACATCTGTTTGTAAGATTAATGTACAAAGCATTCTGATATTTATATACAACATTCATAGCTGCCATTTATATCATTCCCATTCCTAATTTATTCTGAATAATTTTTTTGCATTTTCTTCCGTTGCCTTTTCTATTTCTGCAACCGATACACCCTTTATTTGGGCAAGTTTTTCGGCAACATAATGTATATACAATGAGCTGTTCCGCTTTCCTCTGTGAGGTTCCGGCGCAAGATATGGACAATCCGTTTCTATAAGAAGCCTGTCAAGAGGCACCGCGGCTGCGGCTTCAACCGGTTTTTGAGACTTTTTAAATGTCAAACTTCCGCCAAAAGCTATATACATTCCCAAATCAAGTACTTCCTTTGCCATCTGCGCGCTTCCCGAATAGCAATGAAATACGCCCCCGCAATCATAAACCTTTTCTGCTTTTAAAATATCCATGCAGTCTTTATGCGCATCTCTGTCATGTATTATGACCGGCATATCGAGCTCTCGTGCCAATTCGACTTGTTTTGCAAACCACTTTTTTTGCAGGCTTCTCGGCGCATTGTTATAAAAATAATCAAGTCCTATCTCTCCAATGGCACGGACCTTTTGTTCTTTGGAGTATTTTCTCAAAATATCGATATCATTTTCGGTCATATTTTCAACCTCGTGAGGATGAACCCCCACCGACGCATACACAAAAGGAAATTTATTGCAGAGCTTCAAAATATATGGGATTTCTTCGATTGAAGAACATGCATTCATTATATATCCCACATTGTTTTTCTGCATGCTGTCAAGCAAAACGTCTGCATCTTCATTAAATTTTATGTCATTGTAATGGGCATGAGAATCAAAAAACATATTAGCATCCTTTCTTTATACATATAGATGAATAATCCGGTCAGTTCGGACAGACATTGTCGGTTTAAAACCGCGGACAAACCCTTATTAAAGTCTGTTTATAAACAATGTCATATTAAAGCCCAAAAAAGCCGTTATACAAATTATGGCTGCAACGGATATCCCCATTTGTTGTTTTTCGGCTGTGTTTACCATGCTATAATCCAAGTGTTTGCCGCAGGTTACAAAAGTTATATAAATCACACCCGGAAATAATGCTGCCGTTAAAATCAATATAAAAAATTCATATCCCGGGGTATTGGGATCGAGAAATGTAAGCTGACACAAACTCAAAAAATTATTTGCCGCGTGCATAATAATGGTCAATAATGCCGAACCGGAACATATTCGTATAACTCCAAAAAGCAATCCCATGAAAAAAATTTGAATAAAACTCCGCAATTCCATATGCAAAAGCGCAAAAGCCAATGCACTTGAAATGACCGATACGGTAAATCCGTATTTCTCAAACAGTTTTATTAAAACCCCTCTGCATAATAACTCCTCAAAAACAGGCGCTGCAATACACAAAACGGAAAATGCAAGAAGGAAGGAAGGAGCATCGCCCGGAATCAGCATTTGAGATGTTGAAGTTTCCAAACCGAACATGATAACCAAAATCATTTGTGCGGGCATTGTCACATATGTAATAAAATACTGCGCACCGATCACCATAAGAATACAAAGCGGTATCAAAACAGGTGAGAATTTTTTTATGCCAAGGGTATCATGTATACTGTTTGAATATCTTTTGGAATATAAAACTCCTATTACGATCGGGATGATTATGCCGATTTCGCCCGCAAGCGACAGCACATATTCATTTATGTTCGGGTTCATATAAATCAGCGGAAGCGATACCAGATACATGGATGCAATAGTTACTATTATCAGCCACCAACCAACCTGAAACCCTTTATTCACAAATTACCAGCTCCTTCTCCGTAATAAGACAGTCCATGTTTATATCAAAATCATCAGATAAAATTTTATCGGTTATTTGATAAGCATAACAATATCCTATTTTTTTAGCTTTTGTGTTTTTTAAAAATCTGTCATAACAGCCTTTTCCGAACCCTACACGCGCACCTGTTCTGTCAAAGGCTATTCCGGGGACTATCACAACATCGATATCCTCTTTTTTTATTGTTATTTTATCTTTTGGTTCTTGTATTTTATACGCTCCCTCGGCCATTTCGGTATATTTATTTATACAAACCGGCAAAATGGAATCGGTTTGGGGGTCGGTGACAGGAAGAACGGCAATTTTTTTATCCTTGTAAATTTCTTCCAATATATACCGCGTATCCGTTTCATTACCGATCGGCCAGTAGAGCATTATTATTTTTGAATTTTTATAAAGCTCTGAAGAGATAAAACGCTTTGCGGCAGACAAGCTGAGCTGTGCGGCCTCTTTTTGGGGCATTTTATTTCTCAATTCCTTCAGGCTTTTTCTGAGTTCGGATTTAATCAATACTGCATATTCTCCTTTAGCTCTTTTGCATCAGATTTTTTTCTCAGGGTCTCTACGATAAGAAAACCGAAATCGGATGCTGCTCCCGCGCCTCTTGCGGTAATAATTTTCCCGTCGATAACCGCTTTGTCGGGGACATATGTTGCTCCGATCAAATATTGTTCATATCCCGGAAAGCAGGTTGCTTTTTTCCCTTTCAGCAGCCCTTTTCTTCCTATAATTGAAGGAGAAGCGCAAATTGCGGCAATGTATAGATCATTTTCGTTTGCATAATCTATCAGTTCCTGTACATTTTCATTTTCGTCAAGACTAACATGTCCCGGCCCGCCGGGGAGCATTAAAAGTTCCATATCGGTTTTGATCACACCTTCAATAAGAATATCGGCTTTAACAGTGACGCCGTGCGCCCCTTTTACAAGCTGACCGTTTACTCCTGCTGTAGTAACCATCAAGCCTGCCCGTCTCATTATATCTATTGGTTCAATCGCTTCAATTTCTTCAAAGCCGTCCGCTAACAATACATAAATCATAATATCATTCTCCATTTCGTTGTTATACTATATTAGTTTTCAAATTCATATTTGATAAAAAACATGTCTTTTAATTAGAAACACAGCATATTGATATAATTATCTCTCTTATTAAACAAATCTTTCAGAACATCGGCATTTTTGCTTATCAAATTAAGCTTTTTTGCTTCTTCTGTGCTTATAAATCCCAAAACGAGCATTGCAAGCGTGCCTATGTCGGTCACAGCGTCCGCTTCTTCTTCCGTAATGCTCACGCCTTCCTGTGTGATCAAAAAGGTCTGATTGTTATCCTCTATTAACCTGTCAATGATTTGCAGTTTGATATTTATATCGGCATTTTGGGATATTTGTTCAAGAATCATACCCGCATTATTGATTCTTGCCATAACAAATGGATATATACCTGCGGCATTCCTGTTATCGCAAAAATCAAGATAAGATAAATCATTGCTGCTTACTTTCATTGATATTTTCCGTACCTGGGTATCATGAGCCTTTATATATCCCATAAGACTTTCATATGAACTCCTGTTTTTATATGCCATTTCATAAACGCCCATTTGCCCGTCTCTTATCACATACAAAACATATCCATCGGCAATGTTTTCATCGTTATAGTGTACGGCAACCTTTCCGCCAAAATTCCCTATCAGATCTTCCAGGATCAATTTCCAGTTGTCTTCGCTGCGGATAAGCCATGCATTTTTATCTTCCATAAATATTTCATATATTTCATTCAGTTCGGCAATGGTCTTATCGCTTATTTTATGTCTTTCAATGTGACCTTTTATTTTAAAATCAGGTATGTCTTCAGGTATTATATTATATTGTTTAAAATTATAACATGTGCTGAAGCCGTATTTTTCGTATAATTTATAGTTATGGGGCATAACAAGGCTTATGGGGGCATCTGACGCGTTAATGGTTAAAACGGTATCCGCGATCATTTGTCTTATGTTGTTTTCATCTTTGTATTCAGGCATTATCACAAGCCCTGCTATATAAGCACAATTTACCGTTTCATTATTCATTTTAATTTTATACGGAATAAATCCTGAGCTTGCCGCAATTTTTGCATCATCCGTCCCGACAATACTGTTTTGGCTGTAAAAAGCCCTGTTAAAAAACCATTCGGTAAAATTTTCGGAATATCCGTAAAATTCATCCCATAATTCCCTTATTGTTTTTATATCGGCTTTATTGGCAACTCTCGTATTCAACATGGAGGCATACTCCCTTCAGATAATTTACATAATTTTAATTCTTCAAAAAATTTGTCAGAATCAATGTAACTATTATAACACGTAATTTTTAAAATTACAAGTAATGATAATGCATAAATAAATTTATAAATAAAAATTAACATTTCTGAAACATTTTGTCATATCATTTGACAAAATAATATATATATGTTAAAATCTATCTTGAATTACCGGAATGGAAATAAATGTAGATTTGATGGCATTTTTCAAGTCTGTTGGAAGACAAGTAAAAACCGATTGTAATGTTTATGGAAAAATATAACTGCGGACAAGATGCCCCGCCTCTGTAGGAGGCGGATTCCATATTTGTGATCAGTTAGAGTCTTGTTGTCATTTAACGGCGGGACAAGCCCTTATTGAATGTACATATGGATATTTATGGAGATGCTTTAATCCCTTGCCTTTTTCGGGTTAAAGATGTTTATATCGTATAAACGTTTTTATATCAGTGTAAAAAATACAGTATTCGGGATCATTTTACGTAAATATTTGAAAGATGAATATTCAGTATGTTTTTTGCGCGGATTTTTGAAGGGAGTTTATATTTATAAATATGAAAAAAAATAAATCAATAATCGGTTCCTCAATAATGGTGATTGCCGTTATGCTGGGTTCAAAATTTTTGGGCTTTATAAGACAAACGGTTATCGCCGCATATTACGGTTCCGATGTAAATACCGATATATATTTTGTTTCAAGTGATTTTATGATAGGATTATCGGGAGCGCTTTTATCCTCCCTTACAACTGCTCTTATAACCATTTATATAGATGTAGCTGTAAAAAAGAACAGAGCCTGCGCAAATAAGATCGCATCAAAAATGCTTACCCTTTTTCTTATGGCAAGCGGCGTTTTTATTATTCTCATAAATCTGTTTGCGCCATATGTTGCAAAATTTCTTGCACCGTCATATACCGGCGAGACCCTTTCCAGACTTATACTGTATTTGAGAATTTTTTCCGTAACATTTGTTTTTACTGCATTTCAGTCGATTTATGCCGCGGTATTGAATGCGAATCAATCCTTTGTCCCCGGCAAATTGTACGGAATAGTGTATAATCCCATTGCTATCTTTATGGTATTGCTGTTTTCCGTGCAGCTTGGAACAAAAGCGTTGGTCATTGCATATTTTCTGGGAAACATTATTCAGACGCTCCTGCTCAGATTTTTTTGCAGCAGAACATTTAATTTTAAACCGTCGATTGAGTTTGATGATGAAAATATTAAAAAGTTAATATGGATGTCGCTTCCTTTGCTGGTAAGCAATATATTCATTCAGCTTAATTCAATCATAGATAAGTCCATCTGTTCTTTTTTGGGAGAGGGCTTTGCTTCCAATTATCTGTATGCATATACGCTGGAACAATTTATTTCAGCTACAATAACCGCCACCCTGAGTTTGATACTGCTTTCACAGTATGCAACATATGTTTCTGAAAATAATACTGAAATGGTAATTAAGACCTTTAAGGAATCATTGAGCGGGCTTTTGATCATTTTAGCTCCCATAACGGCTGTTGTCTGTTCTTTGTCATATGATATTGTATGTATAGTATATTTGAGAAATCAATACACTCAGGCAGATGCAATTCAAACTTCTTATGCACTGATAGGTTTTGGCTTTGGTTTTGCATTGGTTGCTTTCCGGGAAATGTATATGCGTTTGCATTTTTCTTACCAAGACACAAAATTCCCGATGATCGCGAATATTTTGTCAGTTGCGATAAATGCCGTTTTAAGCATTATACTGGCAAAATATATAGGCATTTTCGGTATTTCGTTTGCGACGAGTATATCGGTTATATTTGCGATCATATTATTAAATAAATCAGTAAAAAAATATATTCCGAGTTTTAAATTATCAACGATGCTGCCTTTGATGATAAAAGTATTAATTTCGTGCATAGCTGCCTTCGCGGCTTCCCAGCTTGTAAAAAATATAGCACCTGATGTATTGTATATACGATTTATTTTGTCTGCATCGGCTGCCGGAATTGTGTATTTGATTTGCCTGTATGTTTTAAAATGCAGGGAACTGTATGACTTGGTAAATAATGTTATGACAAAGATAGCATATAAAATTAAGAAAAAACATTAAATATTGATTACATTGTTTGACATTTACAGAAATATCTGATACAATATCTCATATTTGTGTGTGTATACGAAAGGATGATGGTTTGTGGACTCGTTCCCTTCCCGGTTATTAACTACGATTATTTTTTTACTTATAACTATGCTTGTACGATTTGCTCAGGCTGCCGTAAATAATGCAAGTGAGGCAAAGCTTACCCGTCTTGCTGATAAAGGTGATAAAAAAGCAAAGTCTGCTTTAAAACTTCTTGAAAAAGATGTAAGGGTTTATAATTGTTTAAAAATAATAAGCGTATTTACGGAGTTATGTGCTGCATGTACGGTTACCTTAATGTTGATCATAATAATAGAAAGCAAACAAATAACTTCATTTCATACTCTGCTGCTTATAATCGGTATGTTGATATTGTCCTTTATCATGCAGGTTTTCTGCGTTTATATGCCAAGAAAAGCAACGTCAAAACAAGCGGAAAAAGTTTTGTTTTCAATGATGTGGCTTATAAAAACCGTATGCTTTATATGTATGCCAATCGAAAATGTTTTATATGGGATAACAGCATTTCTCCTTCGTCCTTTCGGTGTCGGTTCAAATGAAAAGGAAGAGGATGAGGTAACAGAAGAAGAAATAAGATTTATGGTTGACGTGGGCAGTGAATCGGGAGCTATTGATCCTGATGAAAAAGAAATGATCCACAATATATTTGAACTTGACGATACTCCTGTACGCGATGTTATGACGCACAGAACAGATATTGAGTTTTTATGGAAAGAGGACAGCATTAATGATATGGAAAATACTATATCGACTGCAAATCATTCTATCTTTCCTTTATGCGGAGAATCGGTCGACGATATTATAGGACTCATTAAAGCAACCGATTTTTATAAGCTGTTGAGAAATTCCGATAATGATGAAAATATCGATATTGATCCTATTATCAAAAGCCCGTATCTTGTTCCGGAAACAATAAAGGCGAATGATCTGTTCCGGCAGATGCAAAAATCCAAAAACCATTTTGCCATTGTGCTTGATGAATACGGCGGTCTTGCAGGAATTATTACGATGTCAGACCTGTTGGAAGAAATAGTGGGAAATCTTGATAATGATACTGAAGCCGTTGAGGAAGAAGAGATAACTCAAATCGATAACAATACCTGGAAGATTTTAGGATCTACAGATATTGAAACAGTTTCAAAAGCCTTGAATATTGATCTTCCCATTGAGGAATATAATACATTTGCAGGCATGATCTTAGGCAATTTGGGCGCTATACCGGATGATGGGGAGACTGCTGAAATTGAAGCCTACGGTCTTCAGATAAAGGTCACAAAAATATCTGATCATAGAATTGATGAGGCTTTAGTTTGTAAGATTGAACAAAATAATCCTGAGGAAGATATATAAGACGATCTGTGAAATAAACCCTAAAAGTTTATTTCACTTTTTTTATAAAAAAATAAAAAAAGTATTGACAAACAAATTTAGTAATGTTATAATATTAATAACGATAATGATTATCATCATTATTAAGGAGGATGCAACAAAAATGAAGCTTAAACACTCTAAACAAAGAGATGCTATATTCCGGCTTTTAAAGAGTGTTAAAAATCATCCTACAGCAGAATGGATATATCAAGAATTAAAAAAAGATTATTCTAATTTGAGTTTGGCAACGGTTTACAGGAATTTAAATCTATTATGCCAATGCGGGGAGATTATTAAAATTGAAGTCGGAGACGGTACGGATCATTATGATGCAACAGTTACTCCTCACTGTCACTTTATATGTAACAGTTGTAAAAACATAATTGATATCAATGTCCCGTATGCACAAAAGCTAAATGATGAAGTCAACAGTCTCAATGATGTTATCGTTACAGACAGCAGTCTTGTTTTTCACGGACTGTGTACAAAATGCAAATAAGACTTTGTCTTAATTAAAAATTATATTTTTGGAGGTATTATTATGAAAAAATTTGTTTGTCCTGTTTGCGGTTATGTTCATGAAGGAGATACTCCTCCGGAAAAATGCCCTCAATGCGGTGTTCCCGGTTCAAAATTTACTGTTATGGAATCAGATAACCTGAACTTTGTTTGTGAGCATGTTATCGGTGTTGGCGCTAAAGATCAGATCGAGGCTGATGTTTATGAAGGCTTAAAGGCTAACTTTGAGGGTGAATGTACTGAAGTTGGTATGTATATAGCTATGTCAAGACAAGCTATAAGAGAAGGATATCCTGAAATAGGTGAATTTTATATGAGAGCCGCTTTGGAAGAGGCTGAACACGCTGCTAAGTTTGCTGAATTGCTTGGTGAAGTTGTTACTACTTCAACAAAGAAGAATCTTCAGATGCGCGCAGAAGCTGAAGCAGGTGCTACTGCCGGTAAATTTGAAATTGCAAAGAGAGCCAAAGAACTCGGATATGATGCGATTCATGATACAGTTCATGAAATGGCTAAAGACGAAGCAAGACATGGAAAAGGCTTTGAAGGTCTTTTAAAGAGATATTTTGGTTAATCGTAGATACAAATAAATACGATTAGATATACTCTGAGAATGGCTTAAAATAAGGCTTTATGATACTTGGTCTTGAAACACGATTAGTAAATTTTCGCTAATCGTGTTTTTTTATATTTTTCTGTATTTTTTTGTTTCGTGGGAAATCCGTGGGAAAAGCTATCAAAATTGACCGCGTTTCTGATTTTTCCCACAAAAACCCCTGAAACCCCAGTGTTTATGCGGGTTTGAGGGGTGTCAAAATGTTTTTTTTCGTGGGAAAAAATTTTTCTATCAAAACTTAAGATCTCTGCTACTAATTTGATAAAATAATTTATAAAGAATATACATAGGAGGTCTTACTATGAAAGGAAGTGTACGAAAAAAAGGTGCAACATGGTCATACAGAATTGATTTAGGTGTTATTAACGGAAAACGCAGTCAAATAGAACGCAGTGGATACAAAACCAAAAAGGAAGCTACCGCTGCTATGCATGAGGTTATATATAATTATAATTGCACAGGTGACTATGTTGAAAATAAGAAAATTACATTTGAGGAAGTGTATAATGAATTTATTGAAAAAGAAGCTCCAGCGACAAGAGCATATGCAACAATAGTCAGGTATAAATCCTTATACAAAAACCACTTACATCCTGCGTTCGGGAAATATTATGTCTATCAAATAAGTGCAAGCATGATTAATGACTTTATAAATGAGAAATCTATTTGTTATAGTGAAGAATATGTAAAAGGATTTTTTAAGTTTTTAAAGGTTTTATTTAGCTTTGCATATAAGCGAAAATATACAAAGAAAAATATCTTTTCGGATGTTATAGCTCCTCCCGATCCGAGACATGTAGGTGATATCAGAGCGTATAGCTGCGAAGAACTTAAGGCTATGGAAGAAAGATTACAAAGTACCAATATAATTGTATCATACTATATAGCATTAAATACAGGATTAAGAGAGAGCGAGGTTTTTGCATTACGATGGGAAGATATAGATTTTGAAAATAAAAAAATTAAAATATCAAAGCAACTTCTTTTTCAAGATAAAAAGTGGTGCTTCTGTCCATTAAAAACAAAAAATGCGTATAGAAGTGTGAATATCACTGACAGCTTTTGCAATTATTTGAAAAAGTTAAAGAATGCTCACGAAGAAAACAAAAGTCTTTACAAAGATGGGTATAAAAGAAATTTTGTCACTGAAAGATTAATTAAAAATAAGGAAAAACTTATTGAAGTAACTGATTTTGTAAACGTAAAAGTCAATGGAGAAATGTTGACCACAAATAGTATTAAATTTATGTCACGTACAATAAAAGCTGAGTTAGGCATTGATTTCAAATTTCATAATCTGAGACATACATATGCCACTATATTGGCAGAAAGCGGAATAAGCCCACGATATGTTCAAGAAATGCTCGGACACTCAAAACTTGAATTTACATTAAGGTATTATACACATGTAACGGAGAAAATGGGAGTTATAGCCAAAAATGCACTTGAATCTTCAGTTACTTTTAATCAATTCACGGATGACAACATTAAACCAGTATTGGTAGTAAATTAAATATTATAACTAACTGTAGAGTAATGTTTTGAAACATTACTCTATTTTTATATAAAGAGGAGGTCTCACATGAAATGCTTAATGAAATATAATTGGGTGAAACTGATGCGTTCTCACCTTCCTCAGGGCAAGGGGTTAATGGGTGCATGGGCACGTCTTGCATCTCGTGCAGCATTTCGTAAGGGACAAACTCAATATTGTGGCTATACAAACGATGTAAACGCCGGTGAATGGTCAGGAGGCATTGTAGGCGTAAAGAGTATACTTGGTGTAAAAAGGCGCTCAGAAGCGATTACAGCACTTAAAAGGCTATCTGCATTTGGTTATATTACATACACGCTTGATGAAACTACAAAGAAACTTACATATAAAATATGTGACTGGGTAATGAAATGCTCAGGCGAAGAATGCATGGGTGGAAATGTGTATGCTACACAAAATTATGGATTCCTTTGCCTTCCTCGTAATATAACAGAGCGACTCACAGAAAAAAACTATATATTTGAAGAATCAGACGCATGGTTGGATTTATGGTGTCACACGGTATTTGAAGATCCAAATAATGCGTTTTCTTTTTTAGCACCAAGTGTTCAGTATGGAAAATACGGTGCTATATTGACATTGGAAACCTTGGGACAGCGTTGGGGCTGGGAAAAAACAAAAGTATGGAGATTTATAAAAAAACATGGGGATGTCTTCTCTCTATATCGTTTACCCGGCTCTTTTGGATGTCTCATTTATAATAAACTTTATCCTACAAATAAAGAGGTTTCACTTCCAACAGAAAACGAGATTATACGTATACTGAATAAAATACGTATTTTAGGAACAAATACATATAAAACCACAAGAGATCATGAACACATCAATAAACTTGTTGCGTGGTATAGTAAAAGGATTACACAAGAAATAGTTTCTAATATCTTAGAAAATCGCGTTGCAGATTTTAACCCTATAATACGCGCGTATATTTCTCACTGTTGGAATTGTAAGAACTGTATATATGACTGCGGTAATGTATATAAGGGGTATACTTCAGTCATATACTTAACAAATATTCGTGGACCTTGTAATCACGAACATACTAAGAAAATCAAAAGGAGAATTTAGATATGAGTAACAAGAAAGACAATAAATCCATGTATGAACAGCAGGAAGATTTTCTTCGAGTGCAATCAGATGCGTTCATTACGCTTTTGACGAAAAGAGGGATACTGGGCGATCATCAAATTGATGATGAAAAAATAAGATCAGCAAGACAGGAAAAGCAAAGAAACACATATCATAATACACTTGTGCTTCTAAAAAACTACAGGACGATAG
The DNA here is from genome assembly GCA_944392335.1 of uncultured Clostridia bacterium. Lineage (GTDB taxonomy): Bacteria > Bacillota > Clostridia > UBA1381 > UBA1381 > RGIG1988. The sequence continues at coordinate 27,563 of CALXWJ010000038.1, read as the reverse complement.
CATGGATGCTAGAGTGTTTCCCGAATGATGTTGCTGCAGAACTTGATCGTCCGTTTGAAGAATTGGATGAGCTGATTGAAAGTATTGACATTGAGGTTTCTATGGGCAATAAGAAACTGGAAAGCCGAATTGAGGGTATACAGAAATCACGTATTTTATTGGACAGGGTGAATGAAGCCCTATCAGTTCTTAAGAAAAAGCCGGAAAACGGTGATATGTTGTATAATTTAATTTATCAAACATACATAACGCCCGAAAAATTAGTACTCACGGATATTTTATACAGGCTTGATATCTCTCCCCGTCATTATTACAGACTTCGTTCGCAGGCAATTACAATTCTTTCAATTCGGTTGTGGTCAGCTCCTGATAAAGATGTTGATTTTTGGCTTGAAATGCTTACTTTGCTGGAGGGGTTAGGTTGAAAAATATTTGTGGCATGAAATTGGCACAAAATTGGCACACTTATGCCGATGACAAGCAAATGGAAAAGTGTTATAATGGTATCGTCCAAAAGTGGGACCGGACAATAAAGCGCTGCTTTTAAAGCTTTTGTAGCTGATAAAGGCAGCGTTTTTTATTGCCGAAAATATGAGAGGAGGTTATTAGCATGAACAAGCAGTTAAGTATAAGCAATAAGCTGCAAACTGCATACTGGTCAGCGGTGGCATTGCTATCCGGCATCATTGTATCGATTCAGCCTACTTTGGCCGCAGATACAATTTGGAATCGTTTTTCGACAATCATGAAAGATGTTTACGGAGAAATCGTTGCAATAAGCACAATTGTTGCAGTAACAGTTGCAGCTATTGCTTTAGTTGTCAGAATGGTTTCCAGAAATCAGCGTGCAGTTGATGAAGCAACCAGTTGGCTGAAAAGAATTATAATTACCTGGATTGTTCTTAATTCACTTGGTTTTGTAGTGGCTTACCTGCAGCCCCTTATCCAAGGCGGAAATTACACAGGTTAATAGCTTCTCTTGTCAGGCAGTATATGGAGGTGATGGAATTTGCTTGACTGGATTTTTGAGGGCATTGTAACTTGGATCAGCAGTGTTGTAACAGACATAATGGATGCTGTATCCGGATTGTTTTTAAATGCTCTTGGTACAGATATGACGGCAATGGAAGAATATTTTCCTTTTGTCGAAAAAGCTTTTACTGTTATGCAATATACAGCTTGGGCTATTTTATTTTTGATAACAGTATGGCAATTATTCAGAATTTTCGGAGGACCGATAACAGAAGCAGAAAACCCGTTAACGCTTATGGCTCGAAGCTCTCTGTTTGCATTACTGATAGGTTATGCCAAACCTATGTTTTCTCTTGTGCTGGATATTGCAACAGCTCCTTATACTGCACTGATGGATATTTCAATGACAGGTGAAGACTTTACCTTCGCCGGTGTGGAACAAGCATTAAGTAATGGGTTAACTACCATTGTTTCAGTAGTATCGGTGGTAGGATTGCTGTTACTTGTCATACTGGAAATTGCTCTTGGTTGGAATTATTTTAAACTTCTGCTTGAAACAGTTGAGCGATATATTGTTGTCGGAGTTTTGTGCTACACTTCACCTCTTGCATATGCAATGGGAGCCTCGAAAACTACAAGTAATGTGTTCAAATCATGGTGTCACATGGTTGGATCGCAGCTTCTACTGCTTGTAATGAATGTTTGGTTTTTAAGAGCATTTAACAGCTCAATGGGACAATACATTGGCAATGGCGGTGCTCTTTCCACAGGTCAGGGCAGCATCTTTCTTTGGATGTTTTGTGCACTAGCATTTCTTAAAACAGCACAAAAATTCGACAGCTACCTTGCATCACTTGGACTTAATGTTTCGCAGACCGGAAGTAGCATGGGAATGGAACTACTTATGGCAGCGAGAGTTGTGAGTGGTATTGGCAGTGGAGCAAGAAGTGCCGGGAATGTATTCAGAGGCGGAAGTTCCGCAACCGGAACCGGTGCTGCATCCGCAGGATTTGCAAGCGGTTTTGCTAATAAATTCAAGGGAAATAGTTATGTTCGAGATGCTGTTGTAAATGGCGGTACTCGAATGGGCATGGGTGGAACCATAGGTTTCGTCGGCAGAGCTTTTGGAGGTATAGCTGCTCGTGGAGGTGCTGTATTAAACGGAGAATCTATATCTTCAGTTGCATCAAGAACAGCAGATGTATCAGGAACAATTGCCGGAAACATTGCTGACCGTAGTCTTAAAAATTATATGCCGCATATGGAGGGCAGAAAACTTTCTAATACTCAGATTACTGGCGGACGAATCTCTACAACTTCTACCGGTTCGGACGGTAAACAGGCAAATGTTGAAATGTTTAATGCAGCTCAATATGAAAAACCCAATGTTCCCCATTCTGTTGTGAAAGCATCAGATGGGAGTCAATGGTTTCAAATGGCGAGCGGTGATGGTGCAAGTTCGTATTATTCTGTACCAGAGTTCAGCGGAGACATTTCCGAAAAGGCAAAGGTTTCAGCGACATTTCCGGATGCAGCTGATGGGACAATGCTCAGAACTGCGGATGAAGGTATTATTGAGGCAAGTTCTCCTGGAGAACGCTCACTGTTATTTAACAGCAATATGTATACTGAACCAGAAGGACCACATTCTGTTCTTACAGATGAAAACGGAAATGCATGGTATCAGATGTCGGCTGAAGAAATTGCAAATGGTACTATTGCAGCACCGTTATATACGGGCAGTGAAAATCAACCTTTCTCATTCCCTGAAATGGACGATACTACTTCGTTTACAGCTATTGGCGATGGTGTTGTTGAGGCAAATGATACCAACGGAAGTTCAATGTTATATAATAGTTCGATGTATGCAGAACCTGAATGTGATTATTCTGTGGTTACAGATGCGGACGGTAATGCATGGTATCAAATGTCCGGTACAGATATACCACCTCAGTTTACCGGAGATAATGGCGTTTCGTTCTCTTCTATGCCGGAAGGTACAGAATTTAGCCAAAACGGTAGCGGTGTCATTGAAGCAAGTTCTGCTGACGGAAATTCTATGCTGTATAATAGTGCAATGTATGCGGAACCCGAAGGTGAACATACGGTTGTAACAGCAGATGATGGAAGCAACTGGTATCAAATGTCATCAGCAGACATTGCAGATGGAACTGTTTCGGTTCCACAGTATATAGGAAATACAGCAGATGCTCAGCAAACAGAAGTTAGTTTCCCTGAAATGTCAGATGGGACAACATATTCATCTGTTGGAAATGGTGTTGTTGAGGCAACAGGAGAACCCGGCAATAACACACTTTGGTACAGCAGCGCAAATTATGAAGAACCTGATGCACCTCATACGGTTATGCAATCAGCCAATGGTGTTGATTGGTATGCTATGCAGCCTCATGCAAATTCTCCTGAGTTTGAATCCGGAGAAGCTGCAGGAGCATATAATCAAGCACAGTTTCAGGCATTTATGCCTGGATATGAACAGCAGGTTTCTTCTGTTGATGGCGGAGGACGACAAGATGGTTATTTTGAGGTTCGACATAAAGACGGCAGCGGTACGATGTTTTATGATACAGCTCAATATACTGCTCCTCGCGGAAACTATCAAGTATATGAGGATGTGAATGGAAGTCAGTGGTATGCAATTCGTGGTGACACTGCAGTTGAAAGAAAACCGGTTTATGATGCAAATGGAAAGCCGGTTTATGATGATCAGAATACTGTAAAAACGAAGACCGTTGAAACGGTTCGTTATAAAAATACGCCATCAAAATTTAGCAAACCCAAGCGACGTGAAAAGACAGAAATAAAAGCGCCTAAACGCAGACGCTAAAACAATCGGACAGTCAAACTGAACTTTGGCTGTCTGTTTATATATAAAGGAGGTGTACCGCATGGCAGATGAACAAAAAAATCAGTTTGGCGAAGGCTCCGATAATTATGCCGGGGCGGCTAAACAAATGGCAAATGCTGCAAAACAGGCTGGGAAAACAGCAGCAAAGGAAACGGCGGTTAAAGGTGCAGAGGCAACAGCCACCGCTGCCGCGGCAACTGTTAAAGCAGGTGTTGAGGGTGGAAAAGCAGTTGCTGAAATTGCAACAGGCACAGCCGCAGGCGGACCTGTTGGTGCGGCGATTGCTGCGGCATGGTCTATGCGGCACACCTTATTTAAAGTATTGATTTGTATATGCTTGTGTCTTGTTTTTTTTATAGTATTGATTGTTTCCCTTCCCTCTATCGTTACTGATAGTGTATTTGGTACAAATGGTACCAAACCAGCGGAGGGCGCAACAATTGATTCAAGCTACAATGAGCTTGTACCTGTAGTTTCAGAGGTGATTGAAAATGGTTATAACACGTCATTTTCCAAAGTTGAAAACATTATTTCTTCCGGTGGATATGATTATGATTTATCCATGGAAGCACTTATAAACTATGCTCAAAGTTCTGCGGGTTATGATACATGTTATATACTTTCAGCTTACTCCGCTTCTATGCAGCAAAGAAATACAAGTAAAGAAGATATGATTTCGAAAATGAATGCTGTTGCTGATCGTATGTTCCCTGTTACATACGAAGAGAAAACAGGAGAAAAAACCATAACAGGATCAGATGGTTCAGAAACACCCCAGACTGTAACTTATGTTGAATGTACAATTCATCCATTTGACAATACAGTTATTACCGAGGCATTTGGGATTGATGAAAATGCGGCTTACAATCAGTTTAATACAACATATGGTGAAGTAATAAACAATATGGCAAACGCTTTAAAAAAGACACTATATGGGTCTTTAGGAACAGGTCAGAGTGTACCTTTAACCGATGCTGAACTAATTGCCTATGTAAATAGTCAAAATGTAACAGGAGTGCGAAGACTTCTCCTTGAAACGGGTCTTTCGCTTGTTGGGAAAGTCCCATACTTTTGGGGCGGGAAAAGCCCTGCAGGCTGGAACGATGAATGGAATACTCCTAAATTGGTTACAGCTGCCGGCTCATCAAGTTCAGGTACAATCCGACCATTCGGATTGGATTGCAGTGGATTTACAACATGGATCTATGATACAGCACTCGGCATACATATCGGCGATGGCACCGGTGGACAGTATCCTAAGACAACCGCTGTTTCTTCATCCGATCTGCAAATCGGAGATCTGGGTTTCTTAGCAGGCTCCGGAGGCGGAGGTTGGAATCATGTTCTTATGTTTGCAGGTTACGGTACAAACGGTGAACGAATGTGGGTTCATTCATCCAGTGGCAGCGGCGTTGTTTTAAATAGTCCAAGTTATGAATCATCACTTGTTTTGCGGCGACCTAAAAATGTAGATTATAATGCTGCTGTTTCTGGAGGAATGGATCTGCCTCAAGGTGATTCTTATACACTTGAGGTAGAAGTAACGCATTATTGTCCATGCTATCAGTGTAATGGGAATAGTTTAGCTATGTCAGCAAGCGGAAAACCTTTGGCTGTTGGGATGGTTGCAATGTCTTCTCAGTATCCATTTGGTACAAAGCTTATGATTAACGGGAATATATATACCGTGGAAGATCGTGGCGGTCCGGAATTTAATGACATACATCGTGTGGACATATTTGTAAAAACACACTCTGAAGCTCTTAAATTAGGACGATATAAAATAATTGCCACAATTTACAGGTAAGCAGGTGAATAAATTGGAAGAAAAAGAATATAACAATATTTATGCCATACCGGCAAACTATACTGATTCAGGAAAAATATTTGGAGGAATGCTTGAACCGAGAAATGCAATTGAAGCAGCTATAGTGGTTATTCTTATAGGCTATCCGGAATTAATGCTTATTCCTATGCCTGGGACAATTCGTATTGTTGTTATGACAATCACAATAATCCCACTGGCAGTTATTGCAATGATGGGAATCGATGGAGATTCTTTATTTCAGTATACCGGGCACATATTCCGTTATTTACTCAGTAGAAGAATATTACATTTCAGAAGGGTGGGATATAAATATGGCCAAGACCGGCCCAAAAAGAGAAAAAAAGGCAAAACAAAAAAGGAAGCCGGAAAAACTTGAGTTTGTACAAGATTTTATACCTGTTAAAGATATAAATTACGGTGTCATAAAAACCACCGATGGAAGATACATAAAAATTTTAGAAATAGAGCCAATCAATTTTATGCTCCGTTCAAGTGAAGAACAATTTGGAATTATTTCCTCATTTGCAAGTTGGCTTAAAATTTCACCAATGCAGCTTCAGTTTAAGAGTATTACAAGGAAAGCTGACTCCGACAAGCACGTTTCCATGGTGACAAAAGAACTTGAATCTGAAGATAATGAACAATGCAAACATCTTGGTGAAGGTTATATCAAGTTAATTAAAGACGTCGGAAGCCGTGAAGCTTTAACACGACGTTTTTTTCTTATATTTCAGTATGAGGAACTTCATCGTACTGACAGCGATGATTTAGGGAAAATATATGGCGCACTGCAAACTGCTGAACAAACAGCAAGAGCATATTTTTTGCAGTGCGGAAATACCATACTCCAACCCAAAGATCCTGATGAAGCAGTTGCCGAGATACTATATATGTTTTTCAACCGCAGATCATGTGTTGACGAACCATTTTCATCGAGAGTCAATCGTGTTGTAATAGATACTATGGCAGCAAAAAATAAAGTTATAGGAATTGATCCTGTTCCACATATAAAAATGGTGAACTTTATAGCTCCAAGGGGAATTGCACTGAATCACAGTAATTACATTATTATGGATGGCTTATACTACTCTTTCCTTTACATAAAAGGTGATGGATATCCAAGTGCAGTTCGTGCTGGGTGGATGTCATCTCTCATAAATGCTGGCGAAGGAATTGATGTTGATGTACATCTGCGGCGAGAAAATAGAAGCAAGACCATTGATAAGGTTGCGCAGCGTATCAGACTGAACCGTACCAAGTTAAAGAGTATGCAGGATACCAGTACCGATTTTGAGGAATTAACCAACTCAATTCAATCAGGTTATTTTATAAAAAACGGTATTGCAAATAATAATGAGGATTTATTCTATATGTCTATATTCATCACCATTTCGGCAAAAAGCTATGAAGAACTTATGTGGCGAAAACAGCAAATGACAGATATGCTCAAATCAATGGATATGTATACAAGCGATTGCCGTTTTAAGCAAGAGGCTGCATTAAAATCAGTTATGCCTTTTTTGAGTATCGTGCCATTTCTTGAGAAGAAATCTCGCAGAAATGTTTTAACAAGCGGTGCTGCTTCCACATATATGTTCACAAGCTTTGAAATGTCAGATGATACAGGAGTATTGCTTGGTGTAAACCGCCATAACAATTCACTTTGTATTGTGGATTTGTTTAACACAAAGAAAAACAAAAACGCAAATTTAAACCTGCTGGGTACAAGCGGAGCAGGTAAAACTTTTACAATGCAGCTTTTAGCACTGCGTATGCGTATGAGAGGTATTCAGTGCTATATATTAGCTCCTATAAAAGGACATGAATTCAGAAGAGCTTGTAATCATATAGGCGGACAGTATATTAAAATTGCTCCCGGTTCTCCACACTGTATCAATGTTATGGAGATACGTCATACGATTACTCCCGAGATGGAGTTAATTGATGAGATTGATTATAGCGAAATGGATTCCATGCTGGCCCGAAAGATTCAGCAGTTAATGATTTTCTTCTCATTGCTTATCCCTGATATGTCAAATGAAGAAGAACAAATGTTAGACGAAGCGTTGATTAAGACATATGCCGAGTTTGGTATCACACATGACAATGAGTCACTTTATGTTGATGCGTCTGCTTCTCCTCCAAAAATGAAGAAGATGCCAATACTCGGCGATTTGCATAAAAATCTTTTGGGTAATCCAATGACTGAACGTATTGCAGTCATTGTAAGCCGATTTGTAACCGGCTCTGCTCAATCATTTAATCGGCAAACAAATGTGGATTTATCTAATAAATATATAGTGCTTGACTTATCAGAGCTAAAAGGAAAATTACTGCCTGTAGGAATGATGATAGCTCTTGATTATGTATGGGATAATATCAAAGCAGATAGAACAAAGAAAAAAGCTATTTTAATTGATGAGATATGGCAATTAATCGGTGCGTCTTCTAATAAACAGGCTGCTGATTTCTGTTTGACCATATTTAAAACCATACGAGGTTTTGGAGGAGCAGCAATTTCGGCAACACAAGACTTATCGGACTTTTTTAGTCTGGAAGATGGAAAATATGGCAGAGCCATTGTTAACAATTCAAAAAATAAGATTATTTTGAATCTTGAACCTGATGAAGCAAGGTATGTTCAGGATGTTTTGAAGCTAACCAAAACAGAAATGCGTTCCATCACACGTTTTGAGCGAGGCGAGGCATTGGTATATTCTAATAACAACAAGGTTCCTGTGGTGATTAAGGCCTCAAAGGAAGAACAGGAAATGATTACAACAGACCGTGCCGAACTTGAGGCAATTCTAAAGGACAGAAAGAAAAGTAAAAAGCCATAGAATAAAATTTCCAAACAAGCAACCACTGATATTGCTAAAAACGTATAGTCATAAAAATACGCATTATCATTAAAATACGTGCGGCAGACATTCAGTTAGGTATGCAGTTTGATATAAATAAAGATTTTTGGTTCACAAAAGGAGGTGCAAAAAATGTTACTTGAAGATGAGAAATATGTAATCAAATGGCTGTCACAGTATGGAGCGTTGCCTATAACTCAGATAACCAAAATGTTAAGAAAGAAACCTGATGTTGCTCTGAAGATTATAAAAAATTTAAAAAAGCAGCATCAGATTGATGATGTGAAAGGTGGTTATTATTTAGGTCTTGACTCTATGTGTCAGCCGGATCAAAGGATTATACTTGCTGTATGGGTATTGCTGAAATTTATAGACCAAGTTGATCCAATGGCCCACTATCCTGCAGTATATCCATCACAAATATTTTTCTTAAAGGAAAACATAGGCTATGAAATAGTAACGCTTTTTGAGGGCGAAGAGCATCTGTTAAAGCTTCTTAGACCTGATGAAGACTTAAAATATATCATTGTAGTACCACATATAGGAATGGCAGCAAATCTAAAACTGCCGAAAGCTCCGTGTCTTTTTGCTACTATCGAGTACGGCGGCAAAGATGAACCGGAAGTATTATTCTATTCAGAGGGAGATATTGCTGATGAGACAAAACAATTCATTTCTAAAAACGCTGGATAAAGCAGAAAAGAAAATAGATTTAATGGGCGAACAGATAAAAAATGTTCGCTTTTTATATGATAACGGTAAAATGGATGAAGCATACGAAAAGGCAATGCAGCTTGAGGAGACTTCTGAAAAAGCTGTTTTACTTACACGTGTTTTACCTGCATATACAGGCAAACCTCAGGCGTGTTTAGAAATTGAAAATATCATTAAGATTTGTACGCCTGTTGAAATAGGATTTACATTTAAAGGCTGGTTTTCGGTACGAATCCCTGCTCTGTTACCTAAGAAAAGTGCTGGATCAGCTGATTACATACGCTCCATTTTATATCCGGCAATGTATGATTTTTTCAAAACTGCTCCACCTGTTCGGTATACAGATTGCGTTTTAATATATCGACATGTTTATGATAAAAACAGAAGTGACCGAAAAAAACGTGATCATGACAATATAGAAATCAATATGGCGTCAGATATTGTGGCACTCTATGTGATGCCAGATGACGGACCAGAAATATGTACTCATTACTACTGTAGTGCACAGGGATGTAGTGATCGAACAGAAATATATGTCATTCCTAAGAAAGATTTCATATTGTGGCTATCGTTAGAAAAAACGATGCCGGATGAGGGGGTGAAGCTGTATGAAACACCGTTCTTCGCACAGGAAAAACGAGTGTAAAAAACGAAGATTTTCGGGTAAAAAAAATTACACTTGTTTTGATCAGCGTCAAAATCGCATGAACTCAGCATTTTGGGGGCGATATGCGACACGAGGATGCGCCAAAGAGAGCAGTCATGATGGCGCAAAAGTTCTCCAAAGCGATGGTGAAAAGCTATGATACATATTCGACCAGACAGTCACGCGGGCAGTCTGCTTAACATTCTTTCAGCTACAGGTGAGTTTCCATATTCATCACTTCGGCTGTTAGGAAATGAGCGTTGGCTCAGGGCAATGGTTCATAAGCTTACAAATCGGCAGACTTTGTATAATTCTGAGTCTGGTGCAAGAATAACCTGTAAACTCCTTAATCTATCCGGAAAAGGATCCGGGAAAACAATCAGATTAACAAAAGCAGCCTTCCCCATACTGGAATGGATTTCGCCCAAAGCGCTGGTGATGTATCTGGACCTTTATAACAACCATAAGTTTTCCGGTGATTCTGCACATATAGAGCGGAATCATCGGATTGCAGAATCTGCAGCGATGTGTATGAGAATGGGTATGGAGTATAAACCGTACAAGGTCCCTAAGCTTCAGAATGAAATGATCATTTCTGTCATACCGAGTGAACCTATATTTTATATGTCCAGATGCCTGAAATCAATAGGTCATTCTGAGATGAACAAAACAATGTTCACCCGCATGGTTGGTGCAATATTTTCAAATCATAAGTGTTTTGCAGTTTATAATACTCGCAATTCTGTTATGAAATGGAATGGTATGGGAGAATTTAAGGCTCGGCACAATTTAATTGAAATCGCCAGGATGAATGCCGGAATCAACGATGTAGACTCTGCCATTCTGTTTGGCCAGTCTGATAAAATATTATTGGATACGTTAATGGTCAACGAGACAAATCATAGATTGGAGTTTCGATTTGACGGTATCTATAGGCATATACATTTTGTACCGTTAAACGAATACGGGATTAGATTATTAAAGCTTATATGCATGAAAGATGCAAGTAAAATGTTTATTGATATTCTGTTTGAGTCTGACAGTTTGGCAAATGGTTTGGGTTCATTTGAGTATGACGCTTATATAAACAATAAATATATTTTATGCCATTTGGATGGCGACGTTGCCAGACTTATCCGATTTAAAGAAGCTATTTCCGTAAATCAGTATGACAGTGAGGTTATATGCTTTGAATTCCAAGCGGATTATTTACGCGCATTTCTGGACGGGCTTGCAAAGATCAAAGTTCTTGAAATGAGTCTGGTAGAAACCGAGCTTGGATTATGATTAGGAGGTGAATTCAGTGGATGATAAACGAAGAGTTGCGGGAATCGCTCTTATTGTCATACTGGGATTGACAGCTTTAGTGTATCTATCCGGTTTACTGGGGCAATTGCTAAACAATTATGCAAACTGGCTTGAGTCTGGTGGGATATCTGGTGATAGTCCAATGAGCATGGTGAATTGGGGCATGATACAATGTTTTCGGCAGTCATTTACAGCAAGTGGAATGAAAGCAATGCTTATCATCATAGCAATCGGTGCTGCTATTTTTGCATATATCAAACTTCATGATAAATTTGATGGCAAAGACTATGACCCAAGAGGGTTTGTTAAAAGTAAAACAGGTGTTTACGGAACAGCATCATGGATGACTGAAAAAGAAATGAAAGAGGTTTTGGAGGTTGCAGCACCCGGGAAGGCGGACGGTGTTATTTTGGGTGAATATAAAGGAAATGCCGTGTGTATGCCTAAGGATACCAAACTGAATCGTCATATAGCGATTTTTGGTGCATCAGGAACAATGAAATCTCGAGCGATTATTCGAAACGCACTTTTTCAGGCAATAAAAAGAAATGAATCAGTGGTAATCACTGACCCAAAAGCCGAACTTTACTCTGACACTGCTATGCTGTTTAAAAATAATGGATATGAGGTAAAAGTATTTAATTTAGTGCATCCTGAACATGGTGATTCGTGGAACTGTATGTCTGATTTACATGGTGACACTCTCCTTGCACAGGATTTAACGAACATTATAATCGGCAACACAAGCAGCGGTAAAGGTGATCATTTCTGGGACAATGGTGAGAGCAATCTGTTAAAAGCGTTGGTATTATATGTGGATTTTGATCCTACAAGAACGCCGGAGATGAAGAATCTGCCGGCAGTGTACCAGTTATTGACTCAGTATAGTGAACGGCAGCTTACAGCGATGTTTGAAAAGCTGCCATTAGATCATCCGGCAAGGGCTCCATATAATTTATTTGCTCAAGCAAGCGACACGGTTCGCTCCGGTATTATAATTGGGCTGGGCACCAGACTTCAGGTTCTTCAAAACAAATCCGTCGCAGCGATTACAAGTCGGTCTGACATTGACCTTACAGCTCCGGGTAAGCAAAAGTGTGCATATTTTATTATATTAAGTGACCAGAATACTACAATGGCATTCCTTTCCTCACTTTTTTTCTCATTCCTGTTTACCAAACTGACACGGTATGCAGACTCCACACCGGAACAGCGCTGTAAAGTGCCAGTTAATCTAATCTTAGATGAATTTAATAATATTGGAAAAATCGGAGGTGCGGCAGATGGAAGTGATTTTGCGAGAACACTAAGCGTAATTCGTTCTCGAGAAATTCGAGTAATGATGGCAGTGCAAAGTTTGGGACAATTGCAGAACCGATATCCCAACAATTTGTGGCTCGAAATACTCGGCAATGCAGATATTCAGCTTATGCTCGGCTGCTCAGATAGTGAAACAGCATCGTTTTATTCTGATCGTGCAGGTGATATGAGTATACAAATCAATACTACTATGACAGTAAGGCAAACGATGGCGGTTGCACAGGTTATTCCGCAGTATCGTCATACCGAAGGACAAGGACGCAGAAAGCTATTGACTCCTGATGAGGTACTCAGACTTCCAAACGAAGAACTTCTGTGTATCATAAGAGGGTACAATGTACTAAAGCTTAATAAACTGGATTACACAAAGCATCCAATGAGCAAAAAAATTAACAGGGTTTCAATTATGGATTATAAATCGAGTTCTTTCCTCCATACTGATATTTACAAATCCACTGTTTATCAGAATGAGAGCCCGGTCGAGCCTTCAGAATGCATAGAAACATCAAAGGAATCTTCTTTTACCAAACCGACATCTAAACGAAAATTGTACAGTTCAGCATCGCCACCAAGCGAATTTTAAATTTATAAAACATATATGCAAAAATCAGCATCTCGAAAAATGAGGTGCTTTTTTATACCAATTTTAATTTAGGAGGTAAAAACATGGCAATTAAAAAAACAGACAGCACTGCAGAAGAGACAATCGTAAGCTTAACTACAGACACTGATCCACCCTATACCGATTTGGAAACTGATTCGGATTCCAACCCTTCGGAAGGCGCGATTGAGACAGCAACTGTTTCGGAGCAAATTTCTCAAACTGAATCAAATGATGACTCTTTATCTGCCGCCGGCATTGAAGACACACTAAATTTCGAAGAAAAACCTATTGATCATCAGACTGGAAATGAAGCCAATGAATCTAATCAGAATTCTAATGATTCGGCTGAAGAGATCTTGGATAATTCTGAAAATCCAGAAGATGTCCAGCTTGATTCAGAAAAACCAAAGAGAAGTCGAAGGCGAAGAAAGCTTCCGGAAGAAAATCAAATTCAGTCTGACAATGAAACAAAAGCTGAGCCTGATGAGTCAAACGACGGCGTCGAAAAAGCGAGTAAATCCAAAATAAGAATACCCACTCCCAAATCTAGTGCAATCTTATCCATTGATGATGAACTTGGAGTTATAACTGACGCTGACAAGGCAAGAAACGAATTACTTGATTTACTGGAGTCATATCGAGGAAAAAAACATCTATCGGGATCCATCCAGGGAATTGAAAACCCGAGTGGCGATCCATCAAAGACTCTTGCAGTCCTTTATTATGGTGAGTACAAAGTCATTATCCCTCTGGCAGAGGCAGTTGAACCACCCGAAGATTTAAAAGGTCAGCCTCTTGATTATGTTTTGAACTATATGTTAAACAAACGCCTTGGTGCAGAAGTTGACTACATAATTAAGGGCATTGACGCAAAAGAAAAAATAGCTGTTGGAAGCCGCATTGAAGCAATGCGTAATAAACGTAAAACATATTATTTCGGCACTGATAGGGATGGCAATAATCTATTATATCCTGATTTATGTGCAGAAGTACGCGTGGTTTCTGTAGTTCGTTCTGGAATATTTGTGGACTTGTTTGGCCTGGAGGTATTTATTCCTTTGCGTGAACTCAGTTATCAAAGATTGATGGATGCTGAAAAGTATTTCACACCCGGACAGAGGACACTTGTCAAAATACTTGATATTGACAGAACCGACCGAAGAAATATAAAAGTTAGAGCATCTGTAAAGCAAGCCGGTGAAAATCCATACGATAAAGCTTTAAAAAAATATTCGGTAGGAAACCGGTATGTAGGAACGGTTAGTATGGTTGATACCAATGGCGTCTTTGTGTCATTGGATGGCGGTATCGATTGTCTTTGCAACTATCCTAAACGTGGTCGTCCGCCAAGAGGCGCAAGAGTCACCGTAAGAATTCTTGGTATCAATTACAATACAAACCGAATTTGGGGTGCTATCACACATATAGCGGCAGCAAGATAAGGTTACATTTATGAAAGGAGGAATGCTTTATGTCCTATTATGAACTAAACGTCGAAGAACAAAAGCGTCGTAAAAAGATTTCCGAAAACACCAGGAAAATGATTCAGTCCAGACTGACTATAGAAGAACAGGATGAGACCTCTGTTATGACCGGATACAGGAACTATTACTTGCAGATCTCTTTTTCTGATCTGCACCCGTTAATGGTATTCTGTCTTGCAAAAAAACTAAACCATACCGGAGGACTAAAACAACTGGATACGCTCAACAGCCTGAACCTAAAAAGCGTTCTCGGCAGTCATTCCATTAACAAGGATGTGGGCTGTTATTCTTACAGAGCAACACATTGGCTCGATAATGAACTTGGGGTATCCAGATTTTTTGAAATCCTTGACCGCTGCATTGACGAAGCCGATAGAGGCTATGCCTGTCTTGCGGTCTGATTTAATATATAGACATTTTATGGAGGGATGTTATGGAAAGAATTGTGCAGGGGCAGATATGTTCTTCTTGTGAAACAGGCAAACAAACATACATGCTTGATCCAAGAGAGCCATTCTGCCCGTATCTGCACCTAAACAATGGAATTGCTTGCAATATGTATGAACCTTTGAAAAAAGAGGAAGAAGTAAAAAATCATAAGGAGGAATTTCCAAATGAAAAACAAATCTAAATTAAAATCAGTTTTATCAGCCTTACTGACAATGTGTATGCTTATAAGCGCGGCTCCTGTTACAACCTTTGCTGCACAGTCAAACGAGTATGTAGACCCTGCTGACAGCTGGCTGTCATCAAACAACAGAACAAATGAATTAGATGTTAATGCTACGACCACATACGAGACATCATGGTGCCCTGTATGCGATAAAGAAACTACAGTGTTAACGTATCGTGTACCTGAATATACAAGAAGCGGCGAAACTGCTAAAAATCATGGTGTCTGGTTTTCAGACGGAAGAAATATTGATGGTACCGAGGTTGGTAATCTTGACAGCGGTACGCCGGGTATAGATGCTTATTACACAGGCAACCACTGGACGAAAAGCGTATGCCAGAATTGCGGGACAATCAATGCGGTTGACGGAGTGGATGCATATAACTTTAATAAGAATCTTTATAGTCTCAATTCTTGTGACCATAATTTTTTCTTGGATTTTGATAATACCACTTATACTCCGTATAATGAGAATTATCACACCACTGTATATAAGGCGGGAAAATATTGTCAATTTTGTAAAGGTACAAAAGCTCAAGCATCATCTGTGCGAGAAGCACATAATTTTAATGAGCAGATAGATGGTCAAATTGGCAACAACCGTTTTTATGTGTTACAGCATTGTGATGATTGTAATTTTGAAAAAAGTGAATATGTAACAGCAAAATCAGTTGTAAGTTCTTATTATGGAACAGCAGACGGCGAAGCACATACGGTAACCGTATCAGATCTTTCTGACAGCGGTGTTAAAACCTTAGTCCGTTATGGCGATAGTGCTGACAATTGCAAACAAACAAGCGCACCGAACTACACTAAGGCAGGATATTATACAGTATACTATGAAATCACCTATTCGTATTCCGGCGAGGATATGGTAGAGAATGGTGTTTCCTATGTATGGCTGCTTAATGATAGTGCATCAGATGATGAGTCGGGAGATGACACGGTTATAATCATCCCCCCTGCACATGAGCATGATTTCAGATATATTGAAACAGTTCCAGCGACATGCGAAAATTTGGGATATGAACGCTGGCAATGCAGCGGGTGCGGACAACTTGAAAAGAAAAACTATACTCCTGCAATTGGGCATGATCATGAAGATATAGTGATAAGAGAAGCTAACTGCATGCAAGGAGGACTCATTCTTTCAGTTTGTAAAAACTGTGGTGATTTTTATCAGACAACCACACCAACCGGGGCACATACCTATAAAACAAATGTTATAAATCCAACCTGCAGAAATGTGGGTTATACAGAACACATCTGTGATATATGCGGTGATAATTACATTACCGATATCAAACCGCTTATTTCTCATGCATACGAAAGTATAACAAAAAAACCGACCTGTGAAGACAAGGGGTACACAACGTATACATGTACTATGTGCGGTAGCTCTTATGTGTCAGACTATACAGATCCTACTGGACATAACTGGGATGAAGGACATATCATTACAAGTTCTACCTGCACAAGCGAAGGTGTTACGGAATACCATTGCCAAAATGACGGGTGCAATGAAAAAATGATAAAAGCTGATTCTGCTACCGGACACACTCCTGGAAAAGCTGCGACCTGTACGGAACCTCAAATATGTGAAGTTTGTCAAACTGTTTTGGCAATGCCGACAGGACATCATTATCATAGTGAAGTAATACCTCCCACATGTACTTCTATGGGTTATACAACTTATACATGTGATTGCGGTGACAGCTATGTAGGTGATTACACTGATATGCTGGATCACGATTATAGCATGACGGTAACTGTTCCTACATGCACCGAACATGGGTTTACAACTTATTCTTGTAAAAACTGCAGCGAAGAGTACATTTCGGATTATACTGAAAAATTACCTCATGAATATGAATCTGTTATCACACAGCCTACATGTACATCTATGGGATATACCACCTATACTTGTAAACAATGTGGTGATACCTATAAAGCTGACTATACTGATATGACAGAACATAATTACAATAAAGAAGTTGTAGAACCAACCTGTACGGAACACGGCTATGCGATATATACATGCCCTGATTGCGGCAAGTCATATATTGGCGATTATACCGATTGCGTGCAACATCATTACGTTGAAACTGTCATTGAGCCGACCTGTACTGAAATTGGGTATACTATCTTTAAATGTGAACAATGCGGTGATGAATACAAAGATAACTACACAGACAAAAAGCCACATCGTTACACAGAAGAAGTGACACTGCCTACTTGTCTTGAACTTGGATATACAACTTACACTTGCGAAGACTGCGGCGATACATATAAAGGTGAATATGTAGAAGCAACCGGACATACAGTATCTGATTGGATTATTGACACGCCGGCAACAATTGAGGCGCCAGGACAAAAACATATAGAATGTATTGTTTGCGGTGCAGTATTGCAGACAGTTGAGATTCCGCAGCTTATTGATACAGACAATTCAGACGAGGACGGCAACGCCGAAGTTGGAGATTATTTAATAATCTTGACTGATAAGAACGGCAAGCCAATATTCAACAGTGAAATCACTATTGACATAAACGATAATGTAACAATCAAGCTGCCAAGCGGTAGATTACTTGACTATTCAGATCAAACAACTATAACGGCTATCTATACTGATACGCAGTCAGCAAAATCAGATTTACAGATATTTATTTATGACACAAATAACAATGCCGCAACAGGAAAAACAGACGAAAACGGTCAGCTTAAGGTTCCAAACAGCAGCTCATCAACTGAAGATGATAATGGAACCATTGGCGGCGAAAACGAGGAACAGACCTTTACCTATGTAGTTACGGTTACTGATAAAAATGGTCTTATTATTCCGAAATGTGCAGTTGCAATAGGTGAAAGTAATGATATTGTGGTAAAATTACCGGATGGCACTGTAATGGATAATGACAATAGGATTACAGTAACAGTAACGGATCAGAATGGCAACGCTCAGCCCAATATCAATGTTATTGTAATCGGTATGAGTGACTTCATTGAAAAAGGAACTACTGACATAGATGGAAAGGTTACGCTGCCGGACGGAAAT
This sequence comes from uncultured Clostridia bacterium, assembly GCA_944392335.1. GTDB lineage: Bacteria > Bacillota > Clostridia > UBA1381 > UBA1381 > RGIG1988. The sequence continues at coordinate 9,232 of CALXWJ010000038.1, read as the reverse complement.
ATTGGGTATACAGACCAGAATGGTCGTGTCAGTGTGGGCGATTTTATCGTTTTGGTAAGTGACGAAAGTAAAAACATTGCCGGTGCACTCGTAACCTATAACGAGGATAATACAATTTCAGTTGAGCTTCCTGAAGGGAGTGTTATAGACTATGATAACCGCGTAACTGTAACAGTTCTAAAAAAAGATGGAACAGTTGTAAAAGATATGAGTGTCACGGTCAAAGACAATACAGAAGCAACAAGAACCGAAATGACAAATTTCAAAGGACAGATCATAGTTCCTCCGCTTAATGAGGATGAAATAGGTGATGACAATACAGGTGGTGATGTTACAACAGACGATGGAGATAAAGAACCTGATGATCCATCTACAAATCCAGATAATCCAACAGAAGAACCCGATGATCCATCTACAGATCCTGATAATCCAACGGAAGAACCCGATGATCCATCTACAAATCCTGATGATCCAACAGAAGAACCTGATGATCCTATTGAACAGCCGATATATTCATATAATATTAAAGTCGAAAATAATGACGGTGCTGTTGTCGGAACAATTGTAACTGTTGATAAGGAAACAGGAAAAATAAAGGCAATGCTTCCGGAAGGTACGAATATACTTTCTGATAACAGGATTGTTGTAACCGTAACAGATAAAGAAGGAACTCCTGTAAAAGGCGTGTTAGTTGATGTTGTGGCTAAAGATGGAACAACAGTTTCGGATGTAACAAATTCTGACGGTATTGCAACAGTCCCACCGGTTAATACAGATTACACTGACGTAAACGGCTATTCAGAGGTTGATGGATATATTGTAACGGTCGTGAATGAGATCGGTGCAATTGAAAAAGCTTTTGTTACACATAATCCTGAGATCAAAAACGAGGATGGAAGCATTAAAACAGCAGAAAACATATCTATTGAACTCCCGGAAAATGTAAAGTTTGATTATGAAAACCGTATTACTGTAACTGTCATAAATAAGGCTGATGGTACAGCTGTCAAGGATATGGCTGTTATTGTTTCAGAGTTAGTAAAACCTGATAGCGAAACTAAAACACTAAGTGGAATTACAAATAAAGACGGTAAGATCATATTGCCTCCTCTATCTGAAGATGTTACGGATGATAATGGTGATTCAGACGTAAGTGAAGAAACTCCCGGTAAGGGTGAAGACACAGATGGCGATGGCGTTGAGGATAAGCCGGGCGAAGTTATAACTACGTCATATAAAGTATCGGTCAAAGACACAAAAGGCATTATTACTGGCTCTTTTGTCGAAATCAAAGATGGCAAGGTAACAGTTACTCTTCCGGAAGATAAAACATTAACTACCAGTAATCAAACCACTGTAACAATTACAGATAAAGATGACAAGCCTGTTCAAGGTGTTTCCGTAACGATAAAAGATAAAACAACGTCAAAAACCGGTATTACAAACTCAAACGGTCAGGTTACATTGCCGGTTAAATCCTCCGGAGGCGGCGGTTCATCGTCAGGTGGAAGCTCCGGTGGTGGCGGTGGTGGCGGCCTTAGCAGCTACTCTTCTGTAAATGTAAAGGTTGTTGATCAAGACGGGAACAATGTAAGCGTAACAAAATCAATCGGTACTGACAAAGTAACGCTTACCCTGCCTACAGGAAAGAATCTTGCAAAGGATGATAATTATTATACCATCACTGTAACAGATAGAAATGGTAAAGCAAAATCAGACTATAGTGTTATTTTAAAAGATAGAAACAACAATGAACTTACAGGAACAACTGATTCAAACGGTGTACTTATTCTTCCGGCAGTAGAACATGAAGCATATATAGTTGGATATGACGATGGTACATTCCGTCCTGATAATGATATGAGCCGTGCCGAAGCTGCTGCTATTTTTGCAAGACTTATTTCAGAGCAAAAAGGTGAAAAGATAAGCGGCAAATCATCATTCAAAGATGTGGATAATAATGAGTGGTATACTGAATATTTAGGATATCTTGCTAAGTATGATATTATAAATGGTTACAGCGATGGTACATTTAAACCGGACAATTCAGTTACAAGAGCTGAGTTTGTTGCTATGGCAGTTAGATATTATGAATTGTTCAACGATGTCACCAAGACAGGATACACGGTTGAATATGTTGATGTTGAAAAAGATTACTGGGCATACAATGATGTTGCCTATGCAAAACATATCGGATGGCTCAACGGTTACGCTGATGGCACATTCAGAGGGGATAATAACATCACGCGCGCAGAGGTCGTAACTGTTGTGAACCGTGCAACAGGCAGAACTGCAGATAAGGAATATGTCAATGATAATTTTACAAAACTCAATCGTTTTACCGATGTAACTGATAATACTTTGTGGTACTTTTTCGATGTAAATGAGGCAGCAAATACACATAAAGCCGTTATAAACGATAACGGTGAAACTTGGATAAAATAAGTTTTTACATGTATCTGAAAGCAATCATTTCCGGTTGCTTTCAGATACTATTCTATTGCGGTAAGAAAGGTGAACCAAATGAAGCAACTAATTAAAAAACTAATAATAATTTCTCTCTTTATCGTTTGTACAGTAACGGCAACTACAGCCTCAGCATACCCTGCGCAAGGAACAGAAGGTGATGAGCTCCAAGTGGCTGAAGCACAGCATCTTGAAATTCAACTTGGTACAGAATGGACCGGTGTTGAGTTTATGCTAAAAACAGATGCAGGCATATATCCTGATCTGATTCCGGTAGACGAAACCGGAGTTTTGTCGCTTGAAATAGGCGGAAGCAAAAGCTACATACTTTCATGTATGCAGTCTTCTGCAGCGATCCCAGAATTAATCATGCAGGCTCCTGTTACAATTGATGCCGAAACTGTTGCCGAAGAATCCATTAAAGCTATTAAAGAGGAAAGTAATGTTTCCGGGATCCCCATAACTCATATTGTTATGTTTGGAGTTGGAATAATGATTGCAATAGGCATTCTTGTGGCTATACATATATCTAACAAAAATAAGCAAACTGTGCAAAATGACGAAGAAGATGATGATTTTTAACAAAAATCAATCTCCAGACTGATTTTAAAAATCAAAAAACAAAACCAAAAGAAAACTTTTGTAATATATAAACAAAACTTTACCAAAGGGCTTGACATATAAGGGCGCTTCTGTTATACTATAATCGTAACAGGAGCTTGCATCCAGGCTCTCGGTACATCGTAAGAATTCGCGGTGTTAGACTTATTCATGCAGAATAAGGAACCGTTACGGATTTAGCGCACAGAGCGATCCATAATGATGCAAGCCAAAACTGAATATAAAGCCGGAAAGGCTGCTTAATACTTTACAGAGTCAATTGCTGAATGAGACACCAATATTTTCAGCACCTTGGCTCTGTTTTGCTATTTTTGCAGATTTCCGGCTTTTTTTATTATCATTGGAGGTAAATTTTATGAAGAAAAAATCAAAAAAAAGAAAGGGAATTAACACTGCTCCAAGCAGATGTCCATATTGCGGCGGTAAGGTCATATACCGAAGTGCCGATGGTATTTATCAGGATAACAGTCGTGGAACCATGCTTTATGTATGTTCTAATTATCCTGAGTGTGATGCCTATGTCAGAACTCATACAGGTACCAGAATGCCGGTTGGAACTATGGCAAATCACGAACTCAGAATGTTAAGAAAAACAGCACATAGTTATTTTGACCGGTTATACAAAACCGGACTTATGACCAAAGATGAGGCGTATGTTTGGCTAGCCAATCTTATTGATGCTCCTTTGTCTCAGGCTCATATAGGCTATTTAGGTGAATATTATTGCGGCTTGGTCATTGAACAATGCAAACTCTACTTACACAGACATAATAAAAATCAAAACACAATCCGTTATTCAAAGGAGGTGCAACTGCATCATGAAACTGACAGAACAACAGCAAAAGTTAGTTGAAGAAAATATGGGATTAGTCGGCAAAGTTATTAAGGATAAGGTACATGGATTAAATAATATGTTTTTCTATACATATGAGGATCTGTTCCAAATTGGTTGCATAGGTCTCAGTAAAGCTGCTGCTACTGACAAAGGCGGCGTGTTCTCTACTTATGCCTATAGACTTATCTGGAATGAAATATGTGATGCACTTATTTATGCATCTAAGCGCAGCGCAGCAGAAACAACAGCTGATGGAAAAGATCTCTCTATAGTATTTGTGAATTATAATGGAACCGATTTAAAAGTGAGTTTGGAACAAGCCTTAAAAAATGCTAAGGAGGACGCAAATAATACTGTATCAAGGGGTATTGATGCACTTGTGCTGATGAATGACGGATTAACAGCCAAAGAAATTGGCGAACGTTTTGACGTTGCCGCCAATATTGTAACCGCATGGATATCAAAAGCACGGAAATTTCTAAAAGCTCGACCGGACATTATGCAATTATATGGGGATATTACATGAGAAAAGTTTTTCCCATACTCATTCCAGCTTTAATATCTATCTTAGTTATTATCATTCTCAAGACGATTGTTTTTATTGGGTATGTTCCTACTGATTCAATGGAGCCGGCACTTCACAAGGGTAATATAATTTTCGGATATAGGATTGTCAATGAAATAGACAAAGGCGATATTATAGCATTCAAACATTCAGGACATGTGCTTGTAAAACGAGTAGCAGCAACCCCGGGTGAAACCATATTTATGAATGGGCATGAATATGACGTTCCGGATAATTGTTACATTGTATTGGGCGATAACTCAAACCGGTCATATGACTCTCGATATTGGGAAAATCCATATGTATTACAAAAAGATATCGTAGCAAAGATATTCTAACTGATTATCTATAAAAAAGATCGACTTCTTTATTTAAGCATTGTAAAACTTTGTTATAGCAGCATGACAATCCTGTAAAACACTAAAACAGCCGAGACGTTATTATTTGCCTCGGCTGTTTTAACTGTAGAAAACAATTTGGTGTTTATCAATTTAAAACAGAATACTATCTATCTTCCTGACACTTGATAGCGTTGATAAACAAATTTCCCGCCCCAGGCGATAGCCATACTTGTAAGTATGTAGATAACAGGTATACACTGCCAAGGAGTAAAATGAATTCCAAATATAGAAAGTGTATACTTTCCAAATATGGTCGAAGGAAAAAGGAAACACCATGGCTGCCAATTCCAAATTTGAGACAAAATCCTATAATATTCCGGTACAGAAACTACCATAGAAGCAATAAGAAGACCGGATGAAATTGCCAATGCCGCTATTCCGCTATGCAGTAATTCTGATAAAACCATCACAATAATACTAATGAGTACGGCGGTAACGAGCATATTTCCATAGGAAATCAACATGGCCTGACCCACGGAAATTGGGTCTGAGTTACTTCTATAATGAAGTTGGAAAGGAGCATTAAACCCTTCACAGCCATAAAGTGCAAAAGTCAATGCTGTTGTGATTGCGATAAACAAGAGCGTTATTCCTACTGCATAGCTTACGCCGGATAGTATTTTTGCCCAGTATACTTTCTTTTTTCCGAAAATACTGCTCAAAACCAATTGGTCAGTTCTTTTGCCATGTTCCTCCGGAAAAAGTCCGGAAAGCGAAATAGAAAGAAATAAAATGGCGATGAATCCAATTGTTTGAAATCCAAGGAATATTTGATTGTATGCCTCATTTTCCTGAAAAACAATAGGTTTTTCAATCTGATTTTCTCTTTGCTGCCAAAAGTTAATTTCCCCATCTGACAGTCCGGCATCTTTCCATTTTTTCTCTAATTGGATCTGACGCTGGCTATACAAATATTCTTCACTTGGTTCCCAGTTTTCAAAAATATCCATTGGAAGCAAGTCGGTATTACCAATCGTAAAATTAAATATTTCACTATACGGGCGGGCATATTTTTGGTATTCAGGACTGCCTGTATAATGCTTTTCCGGAGTTACCGGAACTTTTCGATACGCAGCTACCATCTCTTCTAAAAGATTTTGATCTATTTTTCTGCCATTGAGCTCACGTGCATAGCCTTGATCTTTTTTTATTTCATCATAGTTAGAACCTAAAATCTCTCCATCTACAACATAATTTCCGAATAATCGAACTGTTCCTGAAATAACAACTAAAATCAAACATAAAATTAAAGAAATTTTTACTATCTTCCGATTCCATATTTTTTTGCATTCATAGAAATATAAACTTTTAAAGGTATTCATTGTTTTATGCCTCCTCAAATTGCTGGAGATAAAAATCTTCTAAGTCTCCCTTATCATTATCCCATTTTCCATTAAAAATAAGCTGTCCATCTTTCATCATAAAAATATCATCGGCAATATGCTCTATGTCAGACACAATATGTGTAGATAACAAGACAACACTGTCTTTTCCTAAATCGTTTATTAAGTTTCGGAAATGTACACGTTCTTTTGGGTCAAGCCCTGCGGTTGGTTCATCTAATACGAGTAGCTTTGGATCATTAAGAAGAGCTTGCGCAATACCTAACCGCTGTTTCATTCCGCCGGAATAGGTCTTGATTTTCTTTTTTGCTGCGTCCTGTAAAGATACTATCTCCAAGAGTTCTCTGGTTTGCCGTTTTGCTTGTGATTTGACAATGCCTTTTAAGGCGGCCATATACATTAAAAAATCTTGTCCCGTAAATTCAGGGTAATATCCAAAATCCTGCGGTAGATAGCCAAGAATTGCGCGATAATTCTCTTCTGTTACATCCATATTGTCAAAACTTATTGTACCGCTGGTGGGCTTTAAAATGCCGCATATCATTCGCATGAGTGTTGTCTTTCCTGCTCCATTTGCGCCAAGCAGACCGTGTACACCTTTTTGAAGTTTAATTGAAATACGGTCAACTGCGATTTTATTTTTATATTGCTTTGATAACCTGTCAATTATGAGTTCCATGCTAATTCCTCCGTTTGCTTTATCATTTTATAACATTGATTTACTGTTCCGATTAAAGAAAAAATCAGAGCAGAGATCCACCATATAAAACCTTGTTCTGAATAGATAACATAAGACGACTGGTAAAGTATAATATTCCCTAAACTAACAGCCGCTGCAATTCCGCAGCATATATAAATTGACTCTTTGCCTCGAACTTTTCGAACTATCCATAATCCCCCAAATATTGTAAGTAAATATGGGCAAGCCATATAAACGCCTGTTTGTAAAACGCTGACGCAACTGTTTATATAAGCAAAGGGAATCAACAAACAAAATAATACAAAGTTTGAAAAACCCAGAATACCCAGTTTTGCCAGAACTACGCTCTTTAGAGAAAAACGAGTGGACAATTCAAATTCAGACATACCATATACTTCTGAACGACCGCTTTCGGTAAGAATTGATAGAGCCAAAATCGGCATAAAGGCAGAAACGCACCAAAGCATATCTTGATTCATAAACTTTGCACCGATTACAGCAACTATAAAGGACAAAGTAGAAATTAACCATACCCATTTGCGTATATATGCTGCTTGAGCACATACAAAATCAAAATATCCAATAGACGGTTTTTGAATACTTCGTAAAAATGCTTTCTTTCGAGTAGGTGCAGGAGCTTCAAAGCTCTTACTTAATGCTTTTTTTAATTTATTATTCATTTAAAAAGCGCTCCTTTCATAGCTTATCTTTAAGATTTTTCTTTGCTTGTGAAATCTTGCGATAGACTGCAAATCTTGAAATACGGTATAGCTTTCCGATAACAGAAACTGGTACCTCATTTACGTAACGAAGTAAAAGTAATTCTCTGTCAGACTCATCAAGCTCCGCTAAAGCCTTTTTAACTGAAATTTGTTCTATAATATTATCTTCAGAGTAGTTATAAATAACTTCCTCCTTCAAAGTTTCAGCTTTTTGCTTTCGATATTCATCTATACACATATTGCGAGCAATAGTGTATAAATATTGCATTGCTTTGCCATTGTCTACATAATTGCTTTTGAAAAAGCGAAGAAAGGTTTCTTGAGTTATGTCTTCCGCTATCTCTCTATTGTGGATTTTGAAATAGCAGTAGCGATATATTTTTTCATATTGTTCTTCTAAGTCCATGGGCTCTCTCAAAACCTCCTTTCACTATGTATAACGGTTAAGACATATTAAATGTGCGGTTAATTCTATAGAATTTTTTCCGATATATTAGATGTAAAGAAAACCACACTATATAAAAGGACTGCCTCGTTATAAGGCAGCCCATTTATGTTTTTCATTTGTTAATACCTGTCTATAAATTGAGTTTATTATAACACATATCTTCTCACAGATCAATCTTATTTTAATTATTTGATATGTTTTATTTTAATAATTTGAGGTTGTTCAATTTGTTTATTTGACAAATATTGTTTTGTTTTTATTATTTCTAGTAAGTATGATAACATATACTGTTAAATTTAAAAAAATTTTATATTATACTCCAAGAAAAAATATATACTTTATTTTAATTTTATTAAAATAATACATAATAAAATAATGACAAGTATTGAAAAGAGCAAGGGAATATGATAAAATATAATTATACTATATTATGTCCAATAAAACTAATTTTGGAGGATGAAAAAATGTTAGTCAATTACAGAAAATTATGGGTAATACTCGCCGAAAGAGAGATTTCAAAAGTTAAGTTTCGTGCAGATGTAGGTATTTCTGCAGTCACACTCACTAAGTTAAACAAGAATGAGCTTGTTGCATTATCGGTATTAGTAAGGATTTGTCATGTTTTAAAATGTGATATTGGCGATATTATGGAGGTTGTTCCGGAGGAATGAAACGTATGGCGGTCATGCAGTGTACAAAAGATATTTTTGATATTTTATTGTAATCGGCACTGATTGATAAGGAGAACTTATATGAGAGAGGTTAAACTTAAAAGGATATATAAGCATTTTAAAGGTGATTTTTATTTAGTGGAAGATGTCGCAAAGCACTCTGAAACAGGTGAAGACTATGTAGTTTACCGTAAGCTGTATGGTGATGGAGGCTTATGGATCAGACCTAAATCTATGTTTTTGGAAGAGGTTGATCATGAAAAATATCCAAAAGCAAAGCAAAAATACCGATTTGAATTGCAAGAAATAGAAAGTGTAAATAAGAAATGAGAGGATAATCATAACATACAAAATGAAATTTAATCAAAGCAGTATATTTCTTGCATCATAGCCAAGACACATATAAGTATTATAATATATTTAATAATTTACCGTCCAAAGTGTTTTCATTATACACCTT
>CALXWJ010000037.1 GCA_944392335.1 uncultured Clostridia bacterium | reverse complement strand
GAACACGGAGCAGATGTAAATGCAATCAAACAAATATTAGGGCATTCCAACTATGCATTTACCGCCGATACCTATACTCACGTTGATATAAATTTCCTTAAAAAAGCCATAAATAAAATTTAACGTATATGATAGTAATATACACATAATATACAAACACAAAATATCACAGCATAAGAAAAACCGCTTAAACATAGTGTTTAAGCGGTTTTGCCGTGGTCGGAGTGACAGGACTTGAACCTGCGGCCCCTTGACCCCCAGTCAAGTGCGCTACCACCTGCGCTACACCCCGAAAATTTTCTATGCATAATATTATATCACATTTTATTTCTTTGTCAATATTTTTTTGATCAGATTGATCATTTTTATATATATAAATATATAATGTTTATAAATTTTACTGCATAACAATATTAAAATTTATAATATATGATTATAAAAAATCAATATAGAATTGTCAATGATGGGTGACACTTTTTCTTAAACTGTCCCAAAGCATTATCATATCATCTTTATATCTTGGATAACGCTTTAATATCATTTCTTTTTCTTCTAAAGTATGTTCTTTTGGGTGATGGTGTAGTCTATGGCTTTTATCAAGCAGACTTTTCCAACTCTTTCCATCATATTTATTTCGCTGTTCATATATAGCATTTCTGCTTATACGATAATATTTTGCAGCAACTGTTACTCCTATTTGATAACTTTTTTTAATTACCCGTTGAAAAAAAATTTCTACAAGGGCTTAACCTTCTATTTGTCATGCTCATTTTTGAATAAAATGCCGTTTTATTATCCAAAATTCAACAAATCATGTGAATGCATACAGAGAAAAAGAGCCGTAAGCAAAATGATTTAAAAAATCATTTTGTCACAACCACAACATATTTGTAATCAGTGTGAGTACAATCTCCCACTGATTACAGCACAGCACCGAAGGGGTGGTTCACGAACCGCCTGTTTCATTCTTTCCCTCGTTGAATGTGATGGGACAAGCCATTATTGAATTACTTTATTAATATTGAATTTATATCCTTTCCGGTACTTTTTTTAAATTCGTCCAATTCAGTAAAATTTGTACCGAAAAATCTGTTTATACATACTTTATTATTCATTTTATAAACATTATAATCTATATCTATCTGCATTTCTGCTTTTTTGTCAATTATCGAATAAACAGCACAGCCGTACGGAGCATCCATAAACACGTTATTCTTTATTTCAAACCTTGCGTCATCTGTTGGTTTATCTATTCTCCAAAGGAAGATATGATGTCCCATAGGCTGAGGCCATATCTCTGATTTTCTTGGCATGATCTCTCCCTGTTTTGAAAAGCCCTCTCCCGCGTTTATACATATATTATTATTAAACACAGTATACTTGGGCAAAATATCTCTTTGCTCATAAGCCGCCATTCCGCATTTATTGAAAACATTATTTTTGATAATAAGGTTTTTTGTCGGCTCACAGCATGAACCCTGATGAGTTACGCCTGAATCGTAAATATTGTCAAAGACACAATTGCTAACCTCTATATTTTCCGCAATATTCCACATTTCCACACCGTTACCGAATCTTACCTTTAAATCGCAGCTCCATACGCAGCCGCCGATATTTTTAAATATACAGTGTCTTACCGTGAGATTTCGGCTCTCTGCCGCGCCGGCTATTGCATGTACTCCTGAATTAATAAATGTAATATTTTCAAATATCATATCATGGCCGTTGCTTGCAAGTCGTCTGTCTCCATATGTAGCACATTCGATTGAATTGTAATAAACTCCGGGGTTTTTAACAGAATAAAGATATATCTTATGATCTTTTTTATACTCTTTCGCAGCCTCGCCATAGCCAAAACAATTGTCATAAAAATCACCCTGTTGCAGCAGTTCTTCTTTGCTCCAGCGTAATGTTGCGAAGGTATCTCCAAAAATAATATTTCCTACTTCATCATTTTTTATTAAATCACATACCCATATATTTTTTTCTGTTTCTTTCCACAAAGACGGATCGGATAAATCCACCGATCCGCAAAAAATAGGATTGTCTCCCTTTCCGTATGCACCATATGTAATGGGTTTTCCTTCCTCACCGCTCACATTATTTAATCTGCCCCTGAAAAAAGATCCTCTTTTAAACAGTATTTTATCTCCCGGCTGAGGACAGATATTTTTATCATCCATCAATGCACTGTTTTCACTCAGACCATCATTTTTATTACTGCCTTTTTGCTGATCTATATAATATATTGCCATAATCTTTCTCCTTACTGTATGTTTAAATGACTGAAAATATATAATTTTATGGTATTTATATAAATGTAATTAAACCGTCGATATATTTTATAAAATTGTCGGTCAAACTCCCTCGTATAAATCCCTTATACAAATTTTCTCCTCTGTTTCTTATTTTTTCAAGTTCATTTTTGAAATTCATCTTTTGACATGTCTGATATGCAAGCAGTATTTTTCCCAACAATATTACCAGATCACAAACAAATTTTATTTCATCTATATATTTTATGTCATCTTTTAAAGTATCAAGTTCACGTTTAATGATATTCATATAATTTATAATTGCATTTATACACAAAGGTCTTATTTTGACCTTTTCACCATTAATCATTCTTCTTATATCAAAAAAGATATTTGTTCCGCACCAGTTTATATCATTTTCAAGAAGATAATAATTCCCCATCATGTGAAGAAGATATGAAACATGCGCACCTTCAAAAATAAAATCATCGGCATATTGTTCACACCTTCTAATAATATCGGTTGCCTTGCAATAAGACGTATGATCATATAAAGTGGAAGTTTCTTTAATAGCTTCAAAATTCCAGCAACAGCAGGCGCCGTAGATATACGGTAATATACTAAACGGCACAAAATGAGGTACGTCACACCACCATTCGGTAAGCAGCATTCCCTCACCGTTATTTAAAATAGAAGAGCGCGCCGCCATTTCAACATTTAATACCATATTATCAAATCTGCCGGTAAATGACCATTCATTTGACGTTCCGGGACAAGAATAAAATCTATAGCCGCTGTTTTTTAAAAATTCGCCACGCACAGCGTGCATCATATCATTTTCATAGCCCCAATTAAGAACAATACTGTTTTTATCCACCTGCTCCAGCATTTTGGGATTTTCAAATATCATATCACCCCAAAACATTGGTGTTTTATTGTATTTTTCATTCATTAATTTGATTCTTTCGTTAAGATGACCAACAAAAACCTTTGTAACGCCCTTTTCTTCACATATCTCTTTTGTTTGTCCCATTCCTAATGATGTGACCTCATCAAAGCCTATATTTACCTTATCGGAATCAAAATACGGCAACAGATCAGAATATATGGTATCGATAAATTCTGTGGATCTCTTATCCAAAGGATTCAGGGAATCCGGTAAGCCACCGTCATCCCGCTTTATTGCCAAAGATGAAAACTCAGGCAGCGCCAGCCACTTTCCCATGTGTCCGAATCCGTTCTGACACGGTACAAGCTCTATAAAACGCTTTTTGCAATATTCTTTTATTATTTCCAGCTCTTTGATCGTTACGGGTTCTTCATTCTTGCAGTATTCCCAAAAATGCTTATACTCAAAATCAAAGCCGTCCATACTAAGCTGTAGCTGATTATATTTTAAATCTCCGATAATATCGATCATTTCAAGCAATCTGTCAAGCTTAGGAATACCGCAGATCAATAAACCTCTGTTTTTTATCATAGGATAATCATGAATGATCTGTTTTTCAACACGGTCATTTTTCAATATTTGCTTCAGAGTGGTACACGCTCTGAAGGCGCCCTTTTCGCCATTTGACGTTATCCTGATGATATCATCGATTTCAATGGTATACTCTTCCTCGCCAAAACCGGAATTTCTCTCAAATACTATCCGGTTTTCTGCCTTTTCATCAATTGAAATAATCTTTTCAAGATATTCAAAAACTGCATTCCAATTATTATTATTTTCAATTTTATATGTCTTTTTGATTCGTATTTCTCCGCCTGTGATCTCGATTTTTCTCGGCGCCGGTATTATATTCATAAAAGTATCATATCCTTTCCCCGGTATAACCGTTTACAAAAGCATTGATATGCTTTTTATTTTGGGGGCTGCCGCTTTTAGAAAAGCCCTATGCAATCCTTTTAAATCGGAGCAACGCTCCTGCTTTGCTTGCAAGAAGCAGAGATTGCAACCTATGCAGAAAGCGTCTTCTCCTCAGGGTTTGGGTGGGAGATTATAACTCCCATCCAAATTCTGAAATGGAACCCGTCGCCGATAACGGCGGGGGACATCTGAACTTAGGTTATATTACAATCACTCACTTAACGGTTTTAATGTATCAAAGGATTCCCAAATAAATGTTTTTTGATTTTCATTGTTATAATCTATATATACATATTCTTCAGACGCGGCGTCTATCCTTCCCGATATTACTTTATTTACGGAGATCAACCTGTCATTTTCGTCATACTGACACTGTATCACAGTATATGTTTTAGGGGTCAGGGTGTCGTTTTCAAGCAATATCCTTTTTGCCGTCTTATTGTCTCCCAATTCATACAGTATTGTCCCGGTGACCTTATATGTATCTTTTACCGGAACTGCTGCTGCGGAAAACGGCTTATTTACTTTTCCCGAATAGTCACTGACGCCTTCAATGCTTATCGTGTATTCATTTACCGATTTATCCGGAATAACCGCTTCATACCTGAACAATTCCGCGTCATAATACCCCTGCAGACTTTTTTGCCCCGCAACGGTGATATTTTCCAAAGTGTCGGGATTTACAGGCTGATCAAATGTTATGACCGCTTTTCTTCCCAAAACATTCTTATATATCTCATCGTCGGTGCAATCATCGACAATGCTGACATCCAAAACCTCAGGCGCTGTACTGTAGCCTATCTCTACTCCCGATATTCTGGTTGCCTGGGTATTGCCGCTGAGGTTATTCATTACGATCTTTAAATATCTCATTCCCGAAGGAACGTTATCGACAATCAAAGCATCTGTACTCCAACCGTTTAAGGAACTGCCGTTTATGCGTGTATAATCCGTAATCCTGGTATAATACTGATTATCCGCCGACACATACAATAAAACATCCTCATAATCATATGTTGCATGAGCAATATGGTCAAATACTATAAAATCGTTGATATCTCCGCTGACATAATAGATCAATTCGGCATTGGCGTCATTAATACCATATGTGATCACTTCTCCGTAATCGGGAGATATAAACAGCCTGCTATCCATATAAAATAATTTATCCGCATTGGTCAACTCATCTACCAAATACCCTCCGGATGGTTCAAATACAATTATACTGATCTTATCGGTATACATTATACCGTCACTGCCCCAGACCTTTGCATAAATATCACAAATTCCTTCGGAAACTCCGTATATCTTCCCGTTTTCAATTCTGATAATACTCTCATCATCGGAATAAAGACTGTACTCATAAGGCGATAAGTACTCATTATGATTTACAAAAACCTTTACATTATCATAACACCCGACTGCAAGCGCTTTTGATTTTATCTCAAGCTCACAGCTTAATATAAGACGCGGAACGACTCTTATCTGCTTTATATATGATTCATTGTTATATTCCGCTCTTACCGTTGCCGTGCCGAGCATTTTAGCGGTGACCATGCCGTTTTCATCAACCCAGACCACATCTTCATTATCAGAGCTGAACACAGCCCCTTCGACCGTTTCGCTCCTACCTGATGAATAATAATTCAATAGCTTTAGCGTCTGAGTCTCTCCGATCTCCAATTCATCTTTGCTGTCAAACCAGACCGCATTTATCTGATCGGTGTTTCCGTCAATACCCACATAAATCATTATACTGCCGCTTACACCCGCACAGCTTGCGGTTATTGTTGAAATACCTATTTCCAACGCGGTCAATTCACCGTTTTCACTCACCCTTACCTTTTGCGGATTGGATGAGGTAAATCCCAAAACGGCGTTATCTATAATACTTCCATCGTTTCCTATTACCATTGCGGATAACTGCTGTGCCTCATCAACTTCCATTCTAATATCCGGAGCGGTCAGGATTATGCGGTCCACACCTACGGCTTTTATCGTTTTTGTTATACTCTTTTCTTCTCCGCCGACATAAAATTTCGCGTTTATTGTGTATTCACCCTCGTTCGGCGCTGTAAATACACCGCCTGAAACACCGTCGCCGGTAATTTCAACACTGTCATATACGCAGTCATATCCCCTGTAATTGAAATATTTAAAATCTATCGGATATTCTTCACCAAAGACCACGGTATCGGGTATACCCAAGTCAATATCTGTTCCCTCAATAACGGAGGACAGCTTTAATAAAGTATCAGAAAGAACGGTAAATTTAAATTTTCCGTATCCTAACCCTCCCGGTATGTCTACAGAATATGTAAGCGATCCGGGATCCCATACTCCTTCATAGATTTTTATATCGCTGCCGGAAAGATCTGCAATCCTGACGCCGGTAATATCCCCCACAGCAGCATCAAATGTAAATACTGCTTTATCGGCTGATGATATGTCATTTGTTACCTCTAACAGTTCTCCTTCAGAAAAAAATGCTGCTGCAACAATTCCCGGCAAATCCGAATTATTGCGTATTTCCACCTTGACGGGGTCGGAGGCTATGGTTTTTCCGGACACAGTAACATTCGCATATAACATAGTGCTCCCTGCCTCATATGCATAAAATGTTCCATCAATGATTTCACCGACCTCGGCATTATCCGAATAAAACTCACAGCTGTCAAAGCTGATCCTTTCTCCTTCTTTTGAAAATGCATACGCCCTTAATCCAATACTGCTTCCTACCGTTACAATATTGCTGTCCGGTTCAAATCCGGCAGAATAAAAACCCGTAATACTCTCATCCGTCTCGGCGGTAAATGCCGTTACCGGGACATATTTATTCGCAGATTTAATGTATATTTTACTGTTACCATACCACTCGCCGATATTGAAAGAAAAGGAGTATTCTCCGGAATCATTGACCTCGGTTGAATTTATATATATAATATCATCCTGTGTAAAGGACGTTATATCAGCAGTATTTTTCACCGCCAAAATATTTACTGTCTTATCCTTCAGTTCCCCATCCAATATTCCTGTGACCGTTATGATCCCGCTGTCCGGAAAATACTGTCCCACCGGGCTTTTTGCCATTACCTCGGATGAAATCATCATAAGACATATCAACACCGCAAAAAATATAGTTTTTTTATATCGACTCATAAGAATACTCCAATTTTTTAATAGATACCGGTATTTTACCGTTTTTATCAATATGCATAAGGGGTAAGCATGTCAGACCATACATACACTCTCGCACTTGACCCATCGCTTCCGAATACAGCGTCGGAAGTATAGCTGTTATCTCCGGTTAAAATATCGACATTTTCGTTAATATCAATCCCAATCATTATTCCGTCAGCATCATAAACCGCACTTATAACACATGCATTAATGGTTTCGCCGCTGTTGTTTTCAATCGCCGCGCTTACCTGTCCGTTACTTAAGCTTTGATTTGAAATAACAATATCGTCCTTGCTTGGTTCTATTATCACTTCATAATCATCCATTACCGTTCCGTATTGGTTTCCTGCTCCCGTTATCGTAAGCCTGTATTCGACATTCTGACTCTCACTGAAGGTAAGAGTATAAATTCCGCTTTCATAGCTTCCGGTAAAGTTCACATTCTCACCATTTGCCGTCAATGATACGCCTGCGAAGGAATCCAAATCCATTGCTTGAGAAAAGCTTACGGCAATTGATCTTGCGTTTTGCGTCTTTGCGGGTATGCCGTCCGCTGTCAGGAGGGTATAGCCTATAACCTCAGGTGTTGTATTGAAGGTCGCATGGAATTGCTGAAGTCTTGTAGCCTGCGTATTACCGCTTTGACGGTCCAGTACGATCTTTATATATCTTGCCCCTTCAAGCATAGGTCCGGAATAAGTATAATTTATTTGATACCATCCTTCACCTATATCAGGGAACAGCAGTTCCAGCTCGTCCTCCGGAATCCTTGTATATTCTTCATTGTCCGAAGAGACATATATCCTCATATCATCGTCATGCTTGTCGCCCAATGATGTTCCTATAATATTTATGCTGTTTGCATCCTGCTGCAATTCAAATGTTACATGCTGATTTTTTATATCCGAACCGTTGGTAAGTATTCCTGCCTCATCAGATATATAAAGTCCGGATGAATGGTCGAACGTATTGTCCCAGTTGCCTCCAACATCAAACCGCTTATCAAAGGAACCGTTGTTTGCCTTTACATTGATTGTATATCTTTTTGTTTCAACACTGCCGGTATCATCGCTTACAACCGCATAGACCTCAGCCGTACCCTCAGCTACGCCCGTTAATTCATTTTCCGCAACAGAAGCGACAGAGCTGTTTGATGTATGATATTCAACAGTTACGTCTTCCATGGCAGCACCGGTTTTTGAATATGCCTTGGAATTCAGTGTTATCGTATTTCCCGAATATATGTACAATGCCGGGATGATCAAATCGGCACGATCAACGGTATCCGGCGAAACCGTTATTGTAAGTGTTTGTGATCTGACAGAAACACCGCCCAGATTATATATCGCATAAATATCAGCCGTTCCTTCAGCTATCGCGGTAATTTCGCCGTCGTCCGAAACGGATGCGACCGACTCATTATCGGAATAAAAGTTTTTTTGTGCGGCGAACAGGTCAACCTCGCTTCCATCCTTATAATGTCCGTCGGCAACAGCATAAATGCTTTCACCTACATATAACTGCGTTCTGTTTGCTTTAAGTTCCACCTCAGCCAATGCCTCAAGCGGCTCTTTTCCTACGCCCACAGATATATCCTTGCTTAAATTTTTGCCGTAATAGTCCACAGATATATTAATAAAAGCATTTCCTTCACCGACCGCGGTGAGAGTGTTTGCGCTGACCGATACAACTGTTTCATCGCTTGATTTAATACTTACATTTTCAGGTACCGCCAAGGTATCGTCGGTAAGCAGAACATTTATAACAAGCTCCGCGGTCTCATTTACTTCCAATGTTATATTTTCGGGTACAACACTCAGGTCTTTTGCATCGCACAAAACGATCTTTTTGCTTATTGTTATGGTTTGTCCGTTAAATTCAAATTCGGCACGGATGTATGTTTCTCCGGCTTTATTCAACAATAATTGATTGTCATCGCTGATACTTACTATTTCTTCATCATCGATGGTAAGCACATAATCCGGTTTGCCATAGCTTGTTCCTGCGGAATCCTTTATATCTGTTATAAAACCATCCGCGGTGTATATATCTCCGAAATGGATATTTTCGGGAATATCACTAACGGCCTCATAACCCAGCGTTTGTGAAAAATCATAGGTTTTTCCGAGTATTGTCGTTATTCCTTCTGCCTCAAAGGTGTATACATCAAATCCCAGCGGTTCAAATTCATACAAAATAACATCGCCCTGTGTATCCGCCGCTGTACCGCTTACATTAATGCTTTCACCATTTTTTGCGCTGACTACCAAATCGGGGATCGTGGTGATCCTTTGATTAAATTCAAGCTGTAATCCAACAGCCGCGAAGATATCATCTCCTTCGATCTCTCCGTTTTCATCATAAAATGAATAATCTATAAGCTCTACATCAAAATCTGCCAGCAGTCTGACATTATCCAATCTTATGTACTTTGATCTTTCCTGCTCAATGGTTATCTGAAAATATTTCATTCCTTCCTCAACGTCGGAGGAATATGTGTTTTGTGTCCAGCTGCTTCCAAGATCAACAGTATCCTTTGAATAATCTGAAATCTCAGAATACTCACCGTCTATTTCATCACTGACTGAAAATGTAATATTTTCCGTATTACGGTAATTAAGGGTAACTACCTCAAAGTTTGCCAGGTTTTCAAGCTCATATATGATCTGTATCGTATCTGACGCATTGGATGTGACATACTCGGGATTTTGATAGCTTCCGAGCGAATCCCTTGTTTCAAAGATAAGATTATCGCTGAATGACGTCATTTTAGATGTATCCGCAAGAGCATCATCAATTTCCGTTACATCGGCGGCATTTGCCGCCGATATAAACAAACTGAAAAATATTGATAAACTCAAAAAGGTTGAAATTACTTTTTTCATCTTACTCCTCCTACTCATTTATAACCAATCCGCTGACTACTGCTTCTGTTGAAATATCACTTTGTGCAAACAACGATACACCTGCACTGTAACCGTCAAACTGCATATCCATTCTGTATACTTCTTCAAAGCCGTCGCCTGTATCAAGATATGCAATAACTGTATTTCCGTCTTTTTCCAGCTTAACTTTTGCAGGGAATCCATTTGAATTTATACCCTGATATCCGCAGTCGCCGCCTGTTTCCGAACGCCATACAACCAGCAGTCCTCCGCCTGTAGTCATTCTTATCGTAACATGCTTCGACTCAGGGGTATCGGTTTCTCTTATAGAAATTCCCACCGTCGCGTTTGTACTGGTATTATATACAGACTCCAAGGTTGCCTCTATGCTCATATCTTCATCGCCCTGCATCTTCTTGTAGAGCCAGTAACCGTCATCGGCCTTTCCGAAGAAATCCTGACCTGTAGCACGCATAAAGATGGTTCCGTCCTCTCTGAAATCAGCATATCCATGTGAATTGCCGAAGTTGATCTCTTCAAATCCTTCTGCAAGAGTTCCCGAATATTCGTTGAATGCCGAAACATTTATCTGTGTACTCTTTCTGTATCCATCCTTTTCCATGTAAACGGTTATTACCGTTCTTCCTTCTCCCATACCGGTCATAATTCCGTTTTCATCTACTGACACAATTGAATCATCAGCGGATTCATATGTAACGGTGACCTCATCCATATTTGCTTTATTTCCGTTACTCAAGGTTGCCTCACCATTTAACTGTACCTCTTCGCCGATAAGTATAGCGTCGGTTTTTTCTGCAGAAAGCGTTATTACATCTATAACACCGTCTACAACCTTAACTGATGTCTGGGCGGATTTTGTGACGCCCTTAAAGGAAGCAGATACTGTAACAACCGCATTTCCTGCGCCTACTGCTGTGATTTTTCCTTCACTATCTACTGTAAGAACGTTAGTATTCGAGCTTGTGTATGTAAATTCATTTACCGGGACAGCGTATCCCATAGAAGAGTTGGCAACTGTTACAACCTCTGTTTCTGTTCCTATATCAAGAACATCGGATACAACATCTGCACTTACACTTTCTAATTCATCATTTACCAATATATATAATACTGATGATACTGACTGACCATTTTTATCAACTGTAACTGTAATTGTAGCTATGCCGGAATTGTTTGCTCTGACAACACCGTTTGCATCTACTGTTGCAACGTCCTCATTATCGGAAGCATAGGTGATATTTGCATTATCAAGATTTGCATAAAATCCTCTCAGTGTTCTCGCGCTTACCGATATATTTGTACTCTGTCCCGATTTCAGACGAACATTTGCACTCAATCCGTCCGTGTCGGTTTCAAGATATATCTTATTTATTTCTTCCTCAGGATCGGCAAATTTAAAATCTTCCTCCAAACCGATGTTTTTCTCATCAATATCCTCTATCCCCAGCTTATATGCAGGTGAATCGTAACGCAATCTGAAATCCCTGTTATCAGCATCTACAAAATTAGGATCCTCCCCGGCAATAGAGTTTGTGTCCATATATCCGTAATCGGTGTATATCTTTTTCCATTCATCATACGTTGCAGCTTTGTAATTGTTATATATTTTATATTCTCCGCTCTCTGTAAAGTATAAATTATAGTTACAAACCTTGAATCTGTCATCATACCACAGCCACTGACCGTGGAGCTGGTCACCGGATCTGAATGTTATGTTTCTGATATATTCCATTCTGTCGTGAGGGTCATTTAATTTTGTTTCGGTTGAATATGCGCCCAATTGCGGGTTGGTGTCTATCATAAAGTTATTTATAAGCTTATTTGCAACACCTTTGGTAATTATGGCTGCACTCAACTGGCCGTTGCCCTCATGCTGAAGATTGTCTATGATATTCTTGCTGTAGGTTTCATATGATGATTGGTCGTCATTATAGATACCGTATCCAATGGAAAAATGTATATTGGAATCATGGATATGATTATTTTCAATCAGATTATCCTTGCCGGCTTCCCATGTATAAATAGGTCCGCCGTCTTGCGTATCCTCCATACAATTTGATATATCATTAAAGGCAATGTGATTTTCCTTGGCATTCATAAAATCAAACTGATTCAATTCATCGACCAAAACACCGTTGATCGTTTGTCCGATCCTTGATTTTGCAATAAATCCCGTACCGTAATTTATACCGAATCTTGTTGATTTATCGATCCTGTTATATGTTATTGTATTTCGGTCCGAATTACCGACGGATATTCCTGATGAATGACGGACAATATTTCCGACATTATATATGTAATTATTGGTTACAAGATTACCGCCGTATTTTATTACTCCGTTTGCGTTGTTATCGGAAATTTCCACTCCCGTCCCTCCGACGTCATGTATATAATTTCCGCTTATTTCGATATTATTGCAGTCTCTTATCCCTATTGCCGTTCCTCCGGTCATCAGAATCTCGGAATTTATTATTTTACAATTTCTTGCGTTTATGAATTGATTTGACATAGGAATACCCTCATTGGATTCTGTCGCGGAATTTGATTTTCCTATTTTTAAATCCTCAAAAATCAAATTTTCAACCGGATTATTCTCTGTACCTGTAACCGCGATAGGCGATATTACCGTTCCGTAAGAAATTGTCTGATTTTCTATATCATCATTATACGGTTTATAATAAATCTGCTTATTTACAGCATCATACCAGAACTCGCCCTCCGTATCCAGAAATTCAAGACATCCCTGCAGGTAGTATCTTGATCCCTTTCCCATAACATAACGGGGCACACGGGATAGAGTTATCGTGTGCTCACGATAATCGATTTGTGAGTTTGCAATTTCAAAAACCCAGTTAAAAATACCTTCTTCTCCGCCGCCGAAGAATGCGGTCTGCAAACCTGTGGTATCATTTAAATACGGGATATCCCCCTGCGCGAAATAAAACTGCGCTTGGTTATTGGTATTATATCCATCGGAAGTTAAATAATAATCTCTGAATTCCCCGTCTCCGATATTGGGATATCTTGCCTTTACCGCATAGCTGTCATTTTCAAACAAAGCGTTTATTTCAGTTGCAGGATCTACCGATGCTACATATATTCCGTTGGTATATTCTCTCCAATTTGTTATTTCATGGGACGCGGTAATTTCCGCCTGTTCCCCGGGATAGCTTTTGTAGGTTATAGTATATCCGTTTTTTCCCGAATCCTCAGGAGTAAATGTAAGGGAATTTTCTAAATAATACATGCCGCCTCTTAAATAAACGGTAATATCACTCGTCATTCCGCTTTGTGTTATCTGTCTTATTCCCGCAACGGCAGCTTCAAGTCCTCCGAAAGGATTTTCAAAGCTTCCGTCGCCGGTAACAGTCGTATCATTTACAACATAAAATTTATCTCTAAGTGTCTTTACTATTTCATCGACAACATCATCTTCTAAGTCATTTTTTCCCAGTATTACTATTTCGTTATTGTTAAATACTACATCACATTCCAGGTACTGCGCCAATTTGTCGGGAACGATCATTGTTCTGTCCGAAACGATTTCACTCACATCCGATGGATGGATAATTTCATCGTCTATTGAAACATTTCCCGTTTCTTTGTCGTATACCGCTTCTTTACCGAAAAATTCGGCACATACTGCGGCGGGTATAAACACATTTTCATTTTTATAATAAGGCTCGACATCAATTTCTTTTCCCAGCCCGTTTTCAAATACAATATTACTTCCTGTTTTTAAAATAATATAGCCCGAAAGCTTTTCTTTTATATTATCGGCAAATTCCGGAATGCTTTTTTCTTCTGATACAACACTATCCTGCTGCGAATTGTTGACCCTGTCTTCATTTCTGTCCGCAACAGCATTAATTCCGCCCGATAAAACCGTTATCAAACTGATTAATATGCATAAAAATCTTCTCATTTGCTCATCCCTCTCTTTATTAAAGCATACCGGCAAAAGCCGGGAGCGAAAAGATATCTTTTCGCTCACATACAAGCATTTTTTTCATTCTTTTTCTAAATATTTTTAAAAATCACCGGTTTCAAATATATCCTGATAATTTGCATAATTTGCCAAAGGTTCCATATTGTCCTTCCAGCAGAATACCTTCAGGACATTTCCGTCTGAAATAGGCGTATCAAATGCCATTGGTATCTCAACGCTTGCGGCTCTTTCCGACACTGCCGCGCTTACCATTTCAACCTGTACAAGCTCGTCGCCGTTATATAATCCCACATAGAAGTTTATTATATCCTCGTCTGTGTTTTTAACACTTGCTTTTACCGTCACATTTGTTTCGTCAAACGGGAGCTCCTCTATTTCATATCCGAATGAATCCAAAACAACAATGCTTTCTATTTGTTCCCTTTCATCTTCTATTGTTTTTGTTATCTCGCCTACTCCTTCAACCGTAACAGTCAGCGTATCTCCGTTTTGTACGTTAACATCAATATATGATGTATATGTCTGCGCGTCATATATATATTCTGCCGGCACCTCAGAACCGTTGAGCTTAACCGTAAGCGCGGGATTTTCGACATCGGCATTATATGTTACCGCAAACCTGCCGTCAGCTGTCAGCTCTGCCGCTGCGATCTTCTTTTCATATGTAAATTCTACTCCGCCGTAATGGATAAACATCGGATTAATACCCTCGGTTCCGTCTTCAAGCAATCCGCTGTTAATGAATACAACGACATATTTTGCGCCTTCCGGAATATTTGTGTTCTCACCGGAAAATACTGACGGATTTTCATAAGTGTGCTGAGTCCATGTGATATCCCCTCCATCAATCCAGTCACTTCTTAACTTAGACGCACCGTTTTCTGCCGTATCGGTTATCGCGTGTCTCACACCATAGGAAGAGAGTCTTTCATCTCCCAGTGTCATTTCAACATCCGGATAGGCTTCATCTGTAAATGTTAAGGTATCATCTACAAGATACGCGATTTGTGTACGTTTTTCCAAGTCACCGGGGCTCCATGTTGCGAAATCGCCGGTTACCTTTTCCAGTCCCTCATCGACTTTGTATATGTACCCCACATTCATAGCGTCACCCGGTGTGCCTGAACAATGGGTGTAGTAATCAGTGCCGAAAATAAACGCTCCGTAATATGTCCATGCGAAAAGCTCGGTACCGTGCTTATGTCCTCCCATATTATCCATATCATTTATGAAATCACTGTCAAGCTTTCCGGAATCTATATCGTCCTGAATATCTACAACAACGGTATTTGACTTATGAACGGTGATCGTTATCGGTTCAAATTCATTCGGCAATGCCTGTGCCTGCGGTGTTATAACGGCCGTACCTTCCGAAACTGCCGTGAAATTACCGTCATCATCTATTGTAACAACATCGGGATCGCTGGATTCATATGAAACATTAAACGCGTCAATGCTCGGCATTCCGTCTATAACTGTCACAAAATCAATTTTTCCGCCTGTTCCGACCGTATAATTTGTTTTTGGCACTTCAAAATATGCCTCATCGATTCCGGTTGCCATGTAAACCCTTACGTTAGCCTGTGCTTCAAACATCTTATCTCCGATAAGCACCTGTGCGTAAATTGTGGCTTCACCCGGGCTTTCGGCGCTTATTTCTCCGGTAACCGAATCAATTGTTATGATATCCGAATCCGTTGTGTAATACATCGGTGAGTAATCAGACAAGTCTGCCACAGCGCCGTTACTCATATTACCCATCAATTTAGCCGATGCTGTTTCTCCTTCAAACATTGAATTTACAGTTTCAACATAAACCGACTCTATCTCAGGGATTCCGTAGCTGTATTCTATCCTGTTAAGATGAACTGTTTGAGCCTCAGGCGAACTGTTAACTGTTACTCTTAATTCTTTTGTACCGGCAGGTATAGATGATGTACGGTAATTAATATATACCCATCCGTCTATCGAAACATATTCTACAAAGTTCAATTGATCAAGCGGTGTTTCAGCTCCGTTTTCATCTATCGCAGTAAACGATACATATTGATCCGGATTAAGGTCTACCCAGTCATTATCTGCCATTTCAAGCGGTGTTTCACCTACAAGCGCTAAAACCCTTGCATGTGCCGATCCAAAGGAGTTATCTTCGGGAACGGTATATGTAAAATGCTTTGTTCCGAAAAAGCTTAAATCATAGATTATAGCCGCTTGACCCGTAGAATTATTCGGATTTAAACCATCTCCTGTTGCTATGGTCCATCCTCCGTCAGGACTTGTGATAACACCGCCCTGAGGCGTCGGACTGTGCAGACCGTTATAATCCTGCACATTTCTCATTTCATTCATATCGTCTATTACAACCGTATTGTTTACTTCATCAATGCTTTCCTTTTCACCATAAGCAACACCATCAACAACGACATATCTTATATTCAAATCAAAACCTGAAACATTTTCTATCTTTACGATATGTTCACCGTCGCCCAATGTAAGCGCTTTGAATATATCACGCGGTATATTATACAAATTGTCTTCTTCTATTATTAATTCATTGACTCCGTATTCTTCCGCAAGCTCCGCATCGAGCGCATCGGAAATTGTGATCCTGCCTGCCATATCGGTATCATAACCCAAAGCGCCGCTTATAAGTGCAAGGGTATTTCCTTTTATTTTAAAGGTAATAGTGTCCCCTTCGTTATTGGAAACCATAGAACCGTTTTCATCCAATTCCCAGCCGTTGTTTACGGTATCGGCCGCGTTGAATATTTCCGAAGCGTCTTTATACACGTTTACTGCCGGCTTATAATTTGTCATGATCGGATTTACCTTTGCGATTGGATACGGTATGCTATTTTCGCTTAACCATTCCTCTATTGCCTCTGCAATTGCCGCATATCCGGCCGCATTCGGATGTACACCGTCTTCAGATACCATTCCCGGGTCAGGTGTTTCTCCACAGGCGTCAGAAGCGTCTATAATAGGTATTCCGTAATAATCAGCTATATATTGATGATATTTCTTAGCCTTTGTATTTTCATTCCATTCGGGTCTGAACAAAATCGCGATTTTTGTATTCTCATTATTTGCGATAATTGTTCGTATCATACTTTCCATACCATACATGGTAAGTGATTGATCCAAATTAGTACTGTCATTTCCTGCAAATTCTATAAATACCAGATCAGGATTATGATTCAATACCTCTCGCTCAAGCCTTACACGTCCATAATAGGATGTTGTACCGCCGGCTCCCGCATTGACAGTATTTACAGTCTCAGCGCCGGCATAATGCGTCTGGTCCATCCATTCATCTACACGAGCAACAAAACTTTCTCCCGCCGTACCCTCCGTAAATGATCCTCCGATCCACGCAACGGTATAATCATCTGTTGCATTTTGCGAGAATGCAATGGAACAGGTCGTAAAAATCATGGACAGAGCCAACAATATTGATATTAATTTTTTCATTAAGCAACTCTCCTTTTTTTAGTTATATGAAAAATATTTTACAGGCCGTTATACAGCTTGCCAATCAAATATTTTTCCTTTTCCATTTAAATTTATTAAACTCAACAATGTGCAGATTTTCCCTCCTTTCTGTGCACATTTGTTTTGTATTACGTTAATTTGTTTTTTACTCTATAGTAATGTAAAGCTCGGCAGTACATAGCTTTGAATCCTTTTGGGCTGCTGCTGTAACGCACACAGTACCTTTTCCCTTTGCAACGGCTTTTCCGTTTTTATCCACTGTCAAAAGCTGCGTATCCGACGATACAAAATCTATTTCGGCGTCCGCCTGAATAAATCCTTCCGCGCTTTTAACCGTTGTGTATAGCTGCTTCTCTTCTCCCACCGACATTATCAACGCGGCATTTGAAATGTCGTTTGTATTGATATATACCTTATCGATATCCGAATCCTCGGAATATTTATATTCCTTTGTAACTCCCGCATTTGATATATCAACATTGCTTATTCCGAGTCTTGCCGCGTTTCCAAACAGCATCAATCTGTAATCCCTTGCAAAGGGGTCTGCAAATTCAGGCATTTTAAAGCTTGAATTCACATCCAAAAGATATTCGTTCCTCCATGTGTTTGCATCCGCCATTTTTACAAATACATCCTGCTCATTTCGGCATAATACGTCAAAGCTGTTGTTTTCTGCATTATAAAACAGATTATAATCACACTCTGCAAATCTTCTGTTTCCTCCGGTTTCTGCCTTATTATAGCTGTAAAAACCATACATGTGATTTCCCGAATTATAGATCAAATTCTTTCTGAACACCGCATTGCCTACCGGACCTGCTCCCGATTGGCTGTCAACTCTTAATATCCCCTGGGAGCATTCGCAGTTTATTATAAAATTATTTTCAATCAAATTGTCCTGTCCCTTTACGAATAATACATTTCTCAGATCTCCGTCACCCGAACGGCAGTTTTCTATGAAATTATTCGTTACCGTTTCCTTTGAACAGTCATCGTCAAGATATACCGCCCATGCAAAGGAAAACTCTACCTCTAAGTCATGGAAATAATTATAGCTTATATCATTGTCGTATCCCGCGCCCCAGCAATAAAACAACCCGCCGTCATTCGTTTCAAGCATTGCCCTTGAAAAATCATTATATCTTATAATGTTGTCATTGCAGGTGAGGTACGGCTTCGCATTTTCTCTTGTTATCACGACGCCGTCCACAACCGTTCCCAGCAGATGATACAGCTGCGTATTACCCGTTCCCATTGAAACAGACGCTCTCGGGGTTTCGGAAATGGTATTGTTTAAAATTTTATTACTGCTTGTGGTCGTTATACTTATTCCCGAAGATTCCGCGTCATATAATCCTATATTTTTTATATAGTTATTGTATACAAGATTATTTCCCACATTCTGCGGCTTGTCGCTCTCTCTTAAGGTTACTCCGACGCCGCCGATATTTTCTATCCGGTTTCCCGAAAAGACGCTGTTATCGGTATAATATGCATAAATCCCGTTACCCCCGCATTCGGAGATTTCACAATCCTTTATCGTTATATCGTCGCAAAACGCCGTATATATCACACTGCTTGGATTTGTTTTGTCTGTCCCGAAATATTTGAATGCTATTCCCTCAAACGCAATGTTCGATACTCTGTCGCTCGATATCCCGCCGATATTCACTGCCGTATTCACGGCGGGAATATAAATATCCTCCAAATTATCCGCGTCATAGGGCATGTAATAAAGAGCTTTTTCATTAGAGCTGTAATACATTTCCCCCGGCATATCAAGAAATTCAATCGCGCTTTGCATATAATATCTCGATCCTGCCCTTATCGGGACGCTGTTTGCGGTATCCCAATCCAGAGTCACAACATTTTGGGAATAATCTACGCTGACCCCCGGATTATCCAGAGCATAGACCATATGGTCGCCTCCCGCCCACAGATAGATCTGCAGATCCGTTTGATCCGCCACGACCGGAAAATCACCGTAATTGAAATACAGATTTCTTGACGTCCCGTCATAAGCCGCCGACAGATAACCGTCCGAGCGCTTTTCGCCTCTGTTCGGATACCGGGCTTTTATGGCTGTTTCGCCGTTTTCGTAAATTACGTTTACTTCATTTTCCACATTGGTCTTATATATCCCGTTTCCGATATTTTCCCAGCTGTATCCGCGGCTTGCACCCAAAATACTTACTTCTTCATTATTATAGCTTTTATATGTGAGCGTTCCTTCGTAATTATTCTGGGTAAGATAATCAAATGAAATTGTCCTGTCTAAAGTATATTCGCCCTCACGCAATATCACCTTTATATCCTTTTGAGTTCCTGTTCTGATCATCAGCTTAGCCTTTTGGGTTATTTTCTCGATCGATCGATATGGATTTAAATATGTACCGTTTCCGTATATATCACTGCCCCAGGGGGCGGCATATATATCTACTGATGCTTCGGTATCCGCAAAAACAGGGCTTTGGATCATAAAAGCTGCCGTTATAAGTATTGCTGCTGTTTTTTTCACCGGTTCACAACCTTTCATATGAATAGCTATTTAACGGATCCGATCTTTTTTAATCCTCTATGTATACGACCAATCCGTAAATTGTGCTGGTCCATTCGCTGAACATTACGACCTTTGAATATCCGTTTGCCGAACCTGTCTGCTTATATGTCATAACATCAGACATCGAGCCTTTCTTTACAACAGGCGTCTTTCCGGTCATATCAACAACGGTTACCATCTGCGATCTTATCCAGAAGCTCTTTAAATATGTTCCTCCGTCTGTCGGATCGCTTTCATCAATTTCCTCCGGTCTCTTTCCGTCGGCGATCGTCAGATACTGACCGTCAGATGTTTTTGTATACGCATATCCTCTGTATCCTGTTGCGGCTTTTGTGGGGCTGTTTTCCTCAATAACATCCTCGCTGTAATCATACATAAGCTGTATAGTGGAAATCTGTCCATTGTCAAGACTGTATCTTACACAGTCTCCAACACTCAGATCATCAACAGATATGTCATTTCTTATGTTATAATCTACATCAACTATTACCGCGTTGTCTTTTATAACATATCCTGCCGCGGTTCCGTAATCATAATTATCTTTATTGTAATTAAAGCCCTCAACATATGTTACGACATTATCATCATCATCGAGTCTTTCTTCGATATTCGCGATAACAAATCCGGTCGAAGGGTCATATGTTGCCGACTGCGCGGGAGGCGCTTTGTATACTATAACATCCGCAACGGCTGAATTCGGCGTTGTGGAATATCCGTCAACAACATAGGATACTCCGTTTGTAAATGACTGCGCGTTATAGGAAAATCTGCTGGAGTCTCCGTATTCCTCCGGATCCTCCGGAATGGTATATACCTCGGAGCCTCTTCTGAATCTGTATCCGAAATTGCTTGCTTCTATACCGTATACCAGCGATTCTCCATCATAATTAAGCTTATAAAATCCTCTGTTTTCATCTTCACCTGGTTTTGCCGCGGTTGTTATCGATGATATTTCACCATCTGTATTTATATCCACCATAACTGCCGAACCCATCTGATCATCAAGAAAGCCCTGTATGTCTTCAGCATCTCTTTTTGTGCCGTTATACTTTACCCTTTCGGCTAAAGGATAATAGGTTATTTCCCTGTCCGATGAGTAGGATTTGATATAATATTCCTCTTCTCCGCTCTCGTCATTCATGCCGTGTGCGGTGAGTATCATGATTCTTCCGTTGGTCTGCTGTACAACGGTATTGATGGCCGCAACATTTCCAAACAGATCCCAGTAAACGGTAACCGAATTGCCCAATTTTATATCATCGGTATTTCCGCGCCAGTCCTTCGCGAAAGAAAGCGTTTCTCCGCCTATTGTGATCTCATCATCCTGCCTGTTTATACTGTTTACATTTCCCGTGCTGCTCTCGTCGATAAGCACAATCTGTGCATATTCATTATCAGGGCTTATCAAAGCTGTCAAAACATCCCATTCCCTTAATTCCCTTAAACCGAATACATCTCCATGCTTATCCTTGATCTCAACATTCTCCACCTCAGACAGGTCAAGATTAAAATCGCTTGAGTATTTATCATAGATCACTTCATTATTTGTATCTACATAATTTACTACGATATTTCTGTATGAGTTAATTATAACGGTATCGTTATTATCATATCTTCCGTCGCTGTTTGCGTCAACAAATTCAACGCTGCCGACCTTGGGGCAAAGCATATCATCCGTATAATCATATACCGCCTTATTGTTATATATGATATTTGCATTGTTTGAAATAGTGATTGTCCGGTCTCTGTTTGAACCCTCGGGTATATAAGTATAGCTGAAATTCTCATACTCCTCTATCTCATCGGCAGTAAGCGTGATCACCGAGCTTCTGCTGGTCGGCGTCATATACAGGATTTCATAATCATCTGCACTGTCCGCCTGATAATAACAGGTTACTTCACGTCCTATATAACTGTCATACAGATCGTTGGCATTGGTCATTTCGATCCCGTCGATCTTAATCGTTCCTTCTCCCGCCGTTGTTTCACCGCTGATACCTGTATACGAATTTGCAACTACCTTTCCTCTTAATTTATAAATATTCCGATAGGCACTCAGAAGGGTCTCGTCCTCCGACAATGAATATCCGAAATTGTTCCCGTTATATGTTAACTCATATACATTTACATCAAAGGAATTATAAAATAACCTCAAAAAATTTTCTTTTGTTATTTCACCCGCGTCTGTCGGCGTTACATTTTTCAAGCATGAATTATTTGCTGCTATCTTTAAATACCCGTTTGGATATCCGCCGTCATTTTCAGCAATCTTGGAATATCCCAAAACAGTTACTATGGCTCTTACCGCGTCATTGTAACTGAGCGTTGACACAGGATAAAATTTACCGTCATCATATCCGCTGAGATAACCGTTTTCGACCACTGTGTAAATATATTGTGAATATTCGTAGTCTTGTCCGCAGTCGCTGAAGCTGTAATCACTGCCCGACAATGGAGTTAGATCCAGGATATCGCAGATCAGCTTTGCCGCTTCGCCTCTTGTGATCTCTAAGCTCAAACCCGTGCTGTCGGCATCATACATTCCGAAAGCGGACATCATTTCATACATATCCGTGTTTGTATCTATATTGCTTACGGTTTCCGAAACCATCTTCATAAGCCTGTCGATAATAACAGCCGCCTCTGCTCTGCTCATATTGTTCTCGGGGGCGAATTCTCCGGTATCCATACCGTTGACCACGCCTGTTCTGTACATGGCGATAACAGAATCAAGCGCATAATCGGCAATATCTGCCTGATCCGAGAATATATCTCCCGAAACATCGGCATATTCATAACTTACCGTCGGCTTATCTCCCGATTCCGCTTCCTCTTCAGAAAACGCCACTCCGGCGCATGATGCGGCATTTTTACACATTACCACCGCATCCTGTCTTGACACTGCATAACCTATACCAAACTCCGTGTCAGACATACCATTTACAATATTCTGTACATATGCCGAAGCAACAGCGTTGTAATACCAGCTTTGCTTATCCACATCCGTAAAGTTATCGCATTGCGCGTCGTCCACTATCAAGGATAACGCATTCATTATCATCGACAGAAATTCTTCACGTTTTACATTGTCACCGGGTGCGAATACACCGCTGCTTTTTCCGTTTATAATATTTTTATTATATAAATTCTCTATTGATGTTTTTGCCCAGTCATATCCGTCAAGATCATTAAAGGGCTGCCGGCTGTCCGTTTCAGGTTCCGTTTCCGGTGTATTGTCATCGTCCGGCGTCGTTACATTTCCGGGTACAAGAACCCCTGTGCCAATGGATGAATTTCCCGATGAATTACCCGACGAATTATTGCCTGAGCCGCCTGTATTTTCTCTGGAATTTTGTACGGCCTCATCAAACTTTGCACTGTACTGGGCAACAGTTGAATAGCTTCCTGATATATTGGAAAGTATATTTATCTGCCTTTGTTCGCTTAAACCTGAAAAATAATCGTATTCATCCGCGTTTATGTATTCATATGCAATCTTTACTACAGCTAATTCTCTTCCCTTTGAAGAAGCCTTTGACAATGCCGTATAAATACAATCCTCCACAAATTCGCTCTGAAGCGCTTCTATCGTCTGCGCATTTGATCTTTGTATTTTTAACGCTATTTCTGATTTCAGATTGTCATTAACTAGGGTACTGTCATTCCATACCGTTACCGCCGGCATTGCCTCGTCATCAAAATATTCAAATAATTTTTCCAGCTCCGCCTCCGGATTCTCATCCGCGCCCATAAAAGAGTTTATCAGACATATCTCTGCGGTGATCCTTTTTAATTCATCAAATGTGCTTATTGTATTGTCATTGATCTCATTATATAAAGCATTATACACAAAATCTTTATCCTCCGGATCTACCGTGACACCCAATAGACCCTTGAGCCTTCCGTAATCGCTTTCAAATATATCTGTAAGTTCTGCAACTGAGCTTGCGTCATTTACCTTTTGCAGATAATCTTCGCTTTCCTCAGTGCTCACATATATGAAATTTTTTTCATAAACCTGTCCGCCCGCACCTATACGCACCAAATATTCGCCACTGACTCCATCTATCCTGAATGTGTCATCAAAGTTTCCCTGTTCATCAATGGCTGTTTCAAAAACATGAATATATGCATCATCGTCATTTACATTTTTACCGGGTTTTAAAACTTCGACCGCGGCTTTTTGCGCGTCTACATTACGAAAGTTTCCTTGTATGCGGCACTCGCCGGTCGATGAATCATATGTAAGCCTATTGATCTGCGCACTTACAGACTGTGACAATACTAATAATACGGCAGCTATTGCCATGATTTTTTTCTTCATAATTTTGATTCCAGCCTTTCATATTAATCAAATTTTTAGGTACTGAAGTTAATTGACAGCTTGGTTTTGATTACTCTAATTTTTACTTTTTAGTGAAAAAAACCAACTATTCAATTAAAAAAGTTCTTTTAATGTGCATATTTTATAATCAAAGTATAACATATAACACAAAATGTTACAAGGACAAAAAAACTGTTTTTTTTTTCTTGATTTTTATTAGTGTTTTTAAAAAAACAACAAAATCAACGATATCATATCAATTATGTATATATTTTAAAATGTAAAATTACTGCATTTTTGTTTAATTTTGCTATTTTAAGAAATTGATTTGTCTTTTACTTTTTCAATGTAAAAGAAACATCATCTATAAATCGTATGTAATTTCTTTTGTATTCCCTGACTGTTTTAGGCTTTACTCCAAAATGCCGCTCAAATAATTTATAGAAATAGCTTGTATTATTAAATCCGCATATGGTTTGTATTTCTCCTATGCTGTAATTTGTCTCAAGCAAATAATATATTACTATTGACAGCCTTTTTTCTATAAGCAGCTGTTTAAAGCTTAAACCGTATTTCTTTTTTAGTATATATGAAAAATAATTAGGGGAACAATTAAATATTTTACTCACATCCTCAAGCCTTAAGTTTTCAAGGCAATTTTCTTGTATATACCTCATCGCGTCTTCAATTTTTAACTCCGAATTTAAATTATTCTTTATTTTTTTATTATTATAAAATTCACGTACGAATAAATGTATAAGCTGTTCCATACCTGCCTTTATTACATTTTCATATGCATAATCTTTTTTTATGTATTCAGCCAAGATATTAAAAGCAATCTCTTCGATTTTGGGGATCATATACTGACTGAATTTTGTAAAGAAAAATTCAGTATCCAATTCGTAGCCATATATATTAAACAGCTCACTTAGGCTGTCGCCGCTGTTTAATTCATCAGACATGAGGGATATATCAAATAATATATTTATATATGATGTGTTTTCAAAAATATTAAATGCATGCGTTTGTCCGGTATTGATCATAATCATCGATCCTTTTTCATAAATGAATTTTTGTCCGTCAACTATTTGTTCGCCCATACCCGATACGATATACACCATTTCAATTTTACCGTGAGTATGTTCTGGTTCATTCTTTGAAAATTTAATAAACGAGCATTCTATTTTATTTATTGGGTTATCTCCGTAACACTTCATGCAAATCATCCTCCTATCTTCTGTTTTTAATATAATAATACAAGCTCTCATTGTCTCATTTATCACGGCAGTCAAAAAACAAACATATCTGTTTCAATAATGGCCGTATCCTGTCATTTTACGATGACAAGGGCGCTGCTGCGCTGTGATCGGCGTAAGTCGCACTATCACACTAAAGATATTAAACCCCCCGCCGGCAAACGGCGGGGGACATCTTGTCCGCAGTTATTGTATACATAAATTATATCAAAAAATAATAGAAAAATCAACATATACCACAAATTAACATTCACAAAATTTATTATAAATTTTGTGACAAAAAAATTTCCAGCATAAGATACGAAAATTAATTCTGTATTTTACCAGAAATAATCTATTTTTTTATATGACCAATCATCGGAATATGCACTTTTTAAGGCTGGGAAAAGGATCGGATATTTCCCCGCAGAGCATCTGAATTTATTGATTTTTAGAAAATATACATAAAAAGCATTACTGACGATAATTAATAAGTATTAGACATTTTATCAAAATAATTGTATAATATAGGTATTAACAAAAACAGTACATCTACTTTTTTACTTTTTAATACAAGGAGGAAAAAACAATGAAAATCGATTTTACTTATTACAACCCAACAAAAATTCATTTCGGAAAGACCGCTTTGGAGCATTTATCACCGGAGCTCGCAAACTATGGCGAAACAGTACTGCTGGTTTACGGAAAAGGCTCGATCAAGAAAAACGGTCTGTATGAGCGGATCATAAAAATTTTAAATGAATCAGGCAAAAAGGTCGTTGAACTTGCGGGCATCAAATCCAATCCCACATATGAACAAATGCTCGAGGGGGCAAGACTGGTTAGGGAAAACAGCGTTGATCTGATCCTTGCCGTAGGAGGCGGCTCTGTTATAGACTGTGCAAAAGGGATATCTGTGTCAGCCTATTGCAAGGGTGATCCGTGGGAGCGTTATTGGATAAACTTTGAAGAAGTGGACAATAAAATCGTTCCGGTAGGAGCCGTTTTAACAATGGCGGGAACCGGTTCGGAAATGAACGGCGGATCAGTCATTACCAATGAAGAAAAAAAGCTGAAAAACGGCAGAGTGTATCCCGCAAATGTTTATCCGAAATTTTCAATTTTAAATCCAGAGTATACCTACACCGTTCCCAAATATCAGATGTCAAGCGGGATATTTGATACCATGTCACACTTAATGGAACAGTATTTTTCCGGCGATGATGACAATACTACCGATTATTTAATCGAGGGCGTATTGAGATCGCTGATACACAGTGCATGCATTGCATTGGAAAACCCTGAAGACTATGAAGCACGAAGCAATATCATGTGGTGTGCAGCGATCGGCCTCAATACGATCACAGGTCTTTCCAAAGAACAAGACTGGGAAGTGCATATGATCGAACATCAGGTCGGCGCTTATACCGACTGTGCCCACGGCGCGGGGCTGGCGGCAATTTCCGTACCGTATTATAAATATATTTGCGGCTGTGGAACAAATAAATTTGTACGTTTTGCAAAAAATGTATGGAATATCCCTGTTGATTCTATGACAAAAGAGGAAGCTGCAGCGGCAGGGATCGAAAAACTTCATCAGTTTATTGTAAAGCTTGGACTGCCGACAAGTATTCGTGAGCTCGGTGCAACGGAGGATATGCTTCCTCTGATTGCAAATTCAACCATACAGGGCGGCGGATACAAGCAAATGACATCCGAAGATATTTTGAAGGTTTTAAAAGCTTCTTACTAAAATACGGGAGTTTCATCAATAAAAAATCATATCCTCTGCCTGTAATTTTCAGTATTTAAGCCTGTTGTATATTTCACAAACAGCAAAATACGTCATATACAAAAATGGGGCGTTAAAAGCGATAGATTTGGTATTGGGTACAAGGAGGAAGACCGTCTGGCAAAAGAATCATGTACACTGCACAATACGGTCAGCATAACGGTACTAAACACAAAATAGGCTGCAACGGGGTCACTCGTTTGATCCGGGCAATCAATAATACAAAGGAGGTTTTTCAATGAACAAAAATATAACTGATCCGGAATTTACACAACGGTTTTCATACTTTTTGAAAAATGACGTTATACAGGAGGACGGGCAGCAATTGGATGATAAAACAAGATGCATAGCAGTCTTGGCCGCTTTGATCGGCTGCCAGGGTGTGGAAGCCTACGATGAGGTATTGTCTGAGGCTTTAGTCAGTGGGAGTATCTTACCTGTAGAGGTAAAAGAAATCGTATATCAGGCAACAGATTATGTCGGCTACGGAAGAATGCTGCCGTTTTTGACCAAAACAAATGAAATTTTAACAAAACGAGGTGTTTCTCTGCCTTTAGCGGATCAGTCCACCACTACGCTTGATGACAGGCTTGAAAAAGGCGTCAAAATACAAGCGGAGATCTTCGGCGAACATATGAAAGAAGCGTGGAAAACAGGGCACATCAACCGTTGGCTTGCCGCAAACTGTTTCGGGGATTACTACACCAGAACGGGGCTTAACATTTTGCAAAGAGAAATGATCACGTTTTGCTTTTTAATGGCGCAGGGCGGCTGTGAACCGCAGCTTACCGCACATGCAAAAGGTAATATGAATATCGGTAATGATAAAGCATTTTTAATAAAGGTTGTATCACAGTGTCTGCCGTATATAGGCTATCCGCGCAGTTTAAACGCAATTGCATGTATCAATCAGGCTGATAAAACAGAATAGGAGGAAATTTAATGGAAAAACAAGAATCACTTTTTCACACAGGAAACCCAAACGACGCTTTTTCGGCATATTTTGACGGTCAAAGCTATTTGAATATGCTCACCCGTGACGGTGTACCCATCGCGAACGTAACATTTGAGCCGGGCTGCCGCAATCATTGGCACATCCATAAGGCTTTAGATGGCGGCGGACAGATACTGCTTTGCACCGACGGATACGGCTGGTATCAGGAATGGGGCAAAGCAGCGCGAAAACTGCAGCCCGGAGATGTTGTGGTTATTCCCGCCGGTGTTAAGCACTGGCACGGGGCCGCAAAGGACAGCTGGTTTTCACATTTGTCGGTCGAAGTGCCGGGAAAAGAAACCTCTAACGAGTGGTTAGAGGCAGTGGATGAGGACAGCTATGCCGCATTAAAATAAAAGGGCATACAGTCAATGAAAATATACTAAAAATGCACCCGGAAAACCTGACAATTCGGTTTTTGGGGTGCATTTTAACTTTTAATAACGGCTTTCCCGTCATTTGACGATAGCTTGAGCGAAACAGGCGATTCGTGAATCGCCCCTACGGTGCTTTGCTGTGATCAGCGAAAGATCATGCTTTCACGTTGTCAAAAATAACAATATCTTTTTAAAAATATATTTTCACATGCCGTTTTATGCCGAAAATAATACCGCACTTATGTTTCATTCTTTCTGTTCAATAAGTTTTCCGTCTTTATCAACAATATGATAATAAATGACCTTCCCGTTTTTCCATTCCATATCAACAGTATATCCGCCCCTTGCCTTAAATCCCTTTATATATCCATTTTCCCATTCTTCAGGGCAGGCAGGAAGAAATTCTATCTTCTTATTATGGCTTTGTAAAAGCATTTCTGTGATTGCAGCACAGATTCCGAAATTTCCGTCTATCTGAAAAGGAGGATGCGCGTCAAACATATTGCTGTAGATTGATTTTTTAAACATATTCTTTATATGTTCATTTGCTTTTTCTCCGTTTTTAAACCGCGCGTAAAGATTAGCTATCCATGCATTTGACCAGCCTGTATGTCCTCCTCCGTTTGCCAATCGTACCTCAAGGAATTTTTCGGCCGCACGATAAAGCTCTGTAGCTTCCTCTATCGCATTTGCCGGATAGATCGCATATAACGGCGAAAGATGTCTGTGTCCCTTTTCAATTTCCTTAAATTCCTCACACCACTCAAGCAAACGTCCGTCGCTCCCTATTCCAAACGGTTTGAGATTATCGAGTATTTCATGATATTGCTTTGTGTCCTCACCCAAAACCTCGGCACATTCTATGATATTTTGCAAAAAATCTTTTATTATTCCCAAATCCATTGCACTTGCCGAAGCAGACGCTACAGGTTCTCCTTCATATTCAAAATAATTCTCGGGAGATGTTGACGGCGATGTTATATAATACCCTTCATCATCACGGACGATCCAGTCCTTCAAAAACATAAACGCGCCCTTCATAACAGGCATATACTCCCTTAAAAAATCCTGATCCATGGTATACATATAATGCTCGTATATATGGCGGCAAAGCCATAAGCCTCCCATTTGCCAATAAGCATAGACTCCCTTTGTTGCCTCGCGGTTAAACCTCCATATATCTGAATTGTGACAGCATAACCAGCCGTTTAATCCGTAGTGATTTTTGATTTGCGACATATCCTTTACCATTCTTAATAACGGTTCATGACATTCAGGTAAATTCATTTGTTCAACCGGCCAGTAATTCATTTGCGTATTTATGTTTGTCGTATAATTGCAATTCCATGCCGAAACCAATTCATACGACCATATTCCCTGCAGGTTAGCTGGTTCTTTGCAATTCCATGATGACGATATCATAAGATATTTTCCGTAATTAAAAAGCAGTTCTGTTAAACCGTTGTCTGTCTTTCCTTCTGCAACATTTTGTATTCTCCGGTCTGTTGGTATGTCGTCATAGTTTTCGCCGTCAATATGCAGTTTGGATCTGTTGTAAAGCTCTTTATATACCTCCGTATGTCTTTTTAAAAGCTCATCATAGCTGTACTTTAATGCATTCTCAAGCTTTTTGCAGCACTCTTTTTTGCAGTCACGGCCCTCGGATATCGGCTGTTTATTGTATCCGTTAAACCCTGTCGCTATCGATATGATAATATAAAAACTTTCCGTTCCTCTTACCGCCACCGCGTTTCCGAAGTAATACGGATCGCAATCGGATACGACCTTGATCCTTGCGTAAAAAGGTATGCTCTCGGCATCGCCGTCAGCCTCGATAATCGGTGTATCGATACCGGCGGATACCGGGCATCTTCCCTCTATTATAATTTCGTCATCTTTATATGTAACATTGCTTTTCAGTTTCATGTCAATATGAATATTGGCGCTGAAATATTTATACCCGGTCGCACAGCGTATCACCATAACATCGTCGGCAAACGAAGTAAAATACTCCCTGTTATGCTGTATAAATTTTCCGACATTTATATCGTACAGACCACAGGATGTTTTGCACACCCCGCTTTCAAAGTCCAGTTCCCTTTTATAATCCGATATATCACTGCTGCTGCAGTTTAACATATCTATAATGATATCGCCGAACGCCATATACGACTGACATCTTTCACCCGTCATCATATCCGATATTTGCTTATCTGCCAGCGCATAGCGCCGTTCTTTGATATCCTTTCTTATATCATCGACGTCCTTCATGTCATATACAATATCTTGTTTTATAGGGCTGCCCGACCATAGGGTTTCTTCATTCAATGATATTTTATCACAAAACGGCCCTGAAAACACCATACCGCCGATCTTTCCGTTTCCTATGGGCAAGGCTTCCTCCCAACGGTTTGCCCACTGCTTATACCATAATTTTGACATATAGCTCTCTCTTTCCTTTGTTGTGTAACAGTATTTTTCGGCTGTTTATTCGATTCAATTGCTTCCTGTATATTTTTGCGGGAAAACATTCATAACCGATGCATAAAACTGTTCTTCATTATTTTCTTCTATATTTACGGTATCTCCTATAAGTATGACCCCATTATCATTCCATGAGACCTGTTTTCCCAATGCCTCCGAAAAAGCTCTTATCGGTATCATTGTCCTGTCATTCATTATTATCGGCGGCTGATCTGTGATCTTCTGTTCCCCATCGACTATATATTCGGTACTGTCGATATAAAAAACAATGTTATGATCATTATATGTAATATTTACCGACCTGTCGCTCTCATTCCATATTACCTCCGCGCCCATGTTTTCCGAAATGAATCTTATGGGGAGCATGGTCCTGTCATTAACTATGGTCGGCGCAATATCTGGTATCTCACTGTATTGATGGTTGTACAACGCTGTATATGTATCCTTCATCAATACCATAAGATCGGAATTTATATCAAATATCCTGTCAATATAATACTCGTCGTCATTTGTCAGTACATATTTATATGCGCATACCGGAACGACCCCTCCGTCACCGCTGGGAGTTACCTCAAAAGAAAACAATGTATCGGGCAGATTTAAAACGCCTACTCTTACCCAATCGGAATATCCTCTTGAAAAATCCACTTCTATAGTCGCAGTTTCCGTAAATGATGTAGTCTTGACCGTTGCCGCTTTATCTCCGTTCGGTACAACGCAATGCCAGAAATATACCTCATATTTATGTCCCGTCTGACTTACAGGTTCTTTCCAAAGCACCGAAGCATTACTTTGAGAGCTTATCCTTACGGGCAGATTATCATAACCGGTAAAATCCGCGTCTGTCCATTCACCTGTTTCAGCATATTGAGACGCTGTTATATCGACGATTTCCCCGTCTGTATTGACAGTATGGCTTGTGCTGTTGATCTCTGCCGTATATACACAAGTATTTATAACGAATGATGCGGCAAAAACCGTCAAAAACATTTTTCTTTTTTTCAATTTACGCACACTCCTCTGCTTATTCACCGTTAATAATAATCGTTAATCTGTCGTTTCCGTCAACCGATAATCTGATGATCCTTGAACATTCATTTCCAGTGTCTTTATAGGTCTTAATATTCGGATTCCGCGTTGATACCAAGCTGAGCACACCGTTATCTACATCGATCTGGATCGTCGTATCCATCAGATTATAATAGAATGTAAGATATTTGTCGCTTTCAGGATCATATGATCCGGTATTTGCCGACAGATCGTTGGTTGTACATTCATATATACCGTCTGTTTCGTTGTATACAAATCCGTAATATGCGCTTGTATAGCCTATGAATTTGTCAGAATCATGAGTAAGCGACGTATTCATCGTCATTCCGATATTATCTCCGTAATAGCATATTGCATATGGATTTGAGAATGTATTGTCGCTCTGATAATATCCTATGCTTCCTGCAAGAAAGCCGCTTCTTCCGCCCTCAAACGCCGGATTTTCACCGTCCATACGATAAAACAGTTCTGCGTCTGTGATATTATCCCCGTTACCATCGGTCAAATATCTGATAATATCTCCCTTTTGGATCTGATATTTTTTCATATTACCGCTTTCGTCCTTGCTCTTGGGAGTATCATTCGCAACGCTTAAAGCCGATACGCTGTTACCGTTATCATCGGTTTTACTGTATTCGGAATACATCGTTACCTGTTCTGCCGATGTGGTGTAACCGAATTTCCATCCCGTTATAATATCGCACGGCTCGTCATCCTCGTTCAGCCCCATTGTTATTTCATCAACAAGCAGAAAGTTCAAGTCCTCGGGTGAATATCTCCATTCTGAAGCAGCATCATTTTTAAATACAACATACGACGCGACCCTTGTATCACTTTTCTGAGCATATCCCACAATAGAATATTTGCTGTCGGTAGCAAACGCCGAATCCTTATTCAGTATTGCATAATTTGCGTTATCTGATTTACCGCTTTCCGATTCGGGCACTTTAAAAATTTTGGTATCGCTTGTTATAAAGATAAGTCTGCCGAACATGCCGTATCTTCCCGCATTTTTATAGGTCATTTCCGTCCCGTCATGTATTTTTTGAAGGGTACTGTCGTTTACGGCGTCAGCCCGCGGTATTTCAACATATGTGACCGCTTCGTTTTCATCTGTTTTGTAGGTTATCAATCCCTCGTAATCATATAAACGCACATACAATTTGTCTGCCGTGATCTTATATCTGTTTCCACTTTCATCCAAATATGTGACCTTATCTGCCGTATTTAATTTGACCATCCTGCCGGCTTCGGTAAATATTTTCAATATTGTCGAAATATTGTCGTCATCCCTAAGGGTGCTTACAAGATAGCCTACCGCATCATATTTAAGGGATACCGGTTCGATCCATACCGCAACACCCTCTCTGTTAAGTATAAGCGTATAGCTTTTATTCAATCCGATAACACACGCGCCGTCAAGATCGTCATATCTTTTTGCCACATTATATTCTTCTTCTCCATTGCTTATGCCGTAATATATATCATACGACGTATTCCCGTCAATACTTGTGACCGTAAAGTCAGAGACGGTATTATCTGTTAATATCATCTTTACATAATTTCCGTTTATGATTATATCTGCCGCAATATTTTCTTTAATATCCTCAATGGAAGCCTCTGTTCCGTCAGACCACGACATAAACAGCGTCCCGTTTTCTATCGCATCGGTAAGATCAACATATTCGTCTCCATTGGGATCTATCTTGTCCTTTGCTTTGTTATAAAGCGTATTTGTGGATGTACTGTATGAAGCAACGACCCAGTTTGCATAGCTTTCAACAGCTACGACGCTGTAATCCTCACCGTTTTCTATGATCCTGACAGTACCGTCATCAAAATCAAAGGTTTCTCTGTCCCAGCTCTTTATCGCCTTGCCGTTATATATCATATAAGTATTGGTTTTTAACGATATACTTCTTACTCTGCCGTTATATTCATATTGGAACCTATAGTTTGAATAATCTGTCATATCAAGTATATCAAATTCCGTAACGGTATTTTTTGTTGTGGGCACTGCAACATAAACGTCATTTACCGAATTGTCCGCAAAGGAATAATATGCCTCCGTCTGATAGCCCAAAAGATCATATACGTCTTCTTTGCATTGATCGGTCAGTATCATATCGGCGATCTTTATATTTCCGATACCTACCTCACTTTCACCGGTCAACGCTGTTATGCCGTTATCGCTTAAAATACCTTTTATTTTTCTGATTTTAAGCCATCTTTCCATAAAGCTTTCTTCCGTTTCGGAATAAACAACCCTTGAATTGACAATGTTAATATTCATAACATTTAATTCCAACGCACTGTACAAAAGCCTTACCAGGTCCTCAACGCTCATAACGGCATTTTCCGCGCCTGCCGAATATAAGCCCAATTCGTTTGCCGTCATTAAGGCAGATTTTCCGCTCAACTGTGCGAACTCACTGTAACCAAGCATATTTATCAGGGAATTTAACGCCGTTTCATTATCAAGCTCCGAGTCCGGTTCAAAATTATTTCCTTCGGCAGCCGATATAAAACCGCTGCTTGCGACATAGTTGATCTGGGAATAATGAGAAACAGATTCGTCAACATCACCGAATATCAATGTTTCTGCCCCTGCAGCCCCCGGCGTCTGCATATCATAGTCTCCGAAAAACTCTTCTTCCCAAACACTGCTCTCAGATTCCTTTATTTTATCTGTGTATGTTAAAATAT
This sequence comes from uncultured Clostridia bacterium, assembly GCA_944392335.1. GTDB lineage: Bacteria > Bacillota > Clostridia > UBA1381 > UBA1381 > RGIG1988. Next base: position 69,579 of record CALXWJ010000037.1, on the reverse strand, counting down.
TATATAATACGACCGCATACTCTTCCCGTGTCACAGTATCATTGTTCTGCGCTTTATCGGTTATTTCCTCCGGCAGAAGCCCCAGTCCGTCTATGACTTTATATTCACTTGATCCGGATACATCTTGCGTATTATCTGAGGCTATACCCGTTAAAGGCAGCATTGATACAAATATACATAATGATAATATTAATCCCAATTTTCTTTTCATAACAATCTCCTTTCCAGCACCGCAGCCGTATAAAACATACGCCGCGTGTTTCTTATTAATTTTTATTTAAAACACCATATAGTATTTTTGCTGCCTGGGCACGTGTACATAACTGTTTCGCGCCGAACGTACCATCCTCAAAACCGTTAACTATTCCCTTTTCTGCCATATAATCCACTGCATTTTGCGCATATTCGCTTATTTCATCCCTGTCGGTAAACTGATTTTGTATTTCGGCTGTATCGGAGTTAAACATTGCCCGATAAACCATTACGCAAAGATCCTGTCTTGTTATCGGCTCTCCCACTCCAAAGAGTCCGTCGCCAATTCCTGTAGTTATTCCGTTCTTCACGGCAGCGGCAATGTGTTTTTCATAATAGCTTCCTTCCACAACATCGCCAAATCCCGTATCATCATCTGTAAGTTCAAGTCCCATCGCGTTTACAAGCATAACGATAAACTGTTCACGCGTAATCTGCTGCTGGGGTTCAAACCTGCCGTCTCCCATACCGTTTATGATATTATGGTTATAAAGATATATTATTGCTTCCTTTGCCCACTCTACATCATCAATATCACTGAATATCTCATTTTCTTTGCTCTCTTCAAGCTCGTTTATTGTGGGAAGTACCCCGGATATGCCGCTATTGGAAGTACTGCTGTTTCCCGAGCTTGTGTTTCCGCTGCCGTTTCCGGTTCCGCTTCCGCCTCCGCCGCCTCCGTTTCCTGAATTGTCATCTATATATTCATCCAGCGCGTCGGCAAGCTGCTCCGGTGTGGAATATGAATTTCTCATTATATAGTTTTCCGCATTGCTTTTTAAGGTACCGTCTGATAAAGCGGTATATTTTTCAACCGAGACCCCTACCTTCTCAGCATTTGCATCGGTCAGAATACTTTGTATATGTCCTGTACCATCCTTATTGGCATTATTTACAGCCGTTACAAATACAAGCTCACAAAAGGCGTCCTCCAATTCTTCAATGGCTGTATATGACCAACCAAGTAATTTGCTCCTTAGTGCCGCTTTTCCGTTGTCACTCATGATGGTTTCATATACATTGTATAATGTTACATTATTTGTATCGATGGCTGAAAAATCAAATATATCCGCATACTTGAAATTGTCGTCGCTATCAAAGCAAACAGTCTCCATGCCTTCATTATACGCGTAAAGCAAAGCCAGCTGCCTGATCCTTTTGACCGTACCCTCAGCATCATCGGCATCAAACTGTTCTTCCTGCAGTGACTGATATACTATGTCCTTCATTTTTCCGACATCTATCTCGTCAAATATGCCGCCCTTTAAATTCAGCGGATCGACTGTCATAAGAAGCTTTTCCTCTATTGTTTCTTCCGTTGCATTGTTGAGGTCTTCAATCACCTCTTTCACCGTATCAGAATCCGCGTAATACTCTGTTAAAAAAACAGGGGTATCGCTCTCATCGGTTTGTATATAGAACTTGTATTCTCCCGTGGACGCATTATATAAAGGCACCCTGAATTCATACGCGCCCTCCTCATCCGCTTGTGTTTCCATCACGCTTTGAACCGCGTTTTTATAGTTATCGTCCTTTATATCCGCAATATCGTATTCAGGATTTATAACAATCAATTTGACATTCTTATCAGCCAATTCTGTCTCAAGGCTTCCTTTTACAATAAACATATTGCTGCCCATATCGACGCTTATCTCAGGCGCCGACGCAAATGCCGTTGTCCCGAGCATTGTACATAATAATATGCTTGCTATTATTTTTTTCACGTTTATCCTCCCATCTGCCGTCTATGGTTTGCGGCAAATATTATTTGATTTGTATTCCACTCATCGCGTTATCAAAAAATTTCAAATATCCTGCCTGTGTTTTGCAGAACATATCGGTATAATCAAAAACAGTTTTACCGTCGGCGTACATAACGATCCTCATACCGTCATCCGTCGGATATGCTCCGAATTGGATATTTGTCCATTTTTCGGATTCGATATAGTTATTATCGGTTATGAAAAGATACTGCGAGCCGCTTGCCGATACTCTTTCCAATGCTATGGTATCATTTCCGACAGATACATAATAAGCTTCACTGTCCCCGGCTTGGTCACCGGAACCGGCTCTTATTGCAAAGCCCTGAGATCCCGAATCGATATTCATTTTTATATCAAAATCGACTATTTCATCACCATCCGAGAAACCTTCAAGGATCAACGCGTTGTCTTCGGCCGTTCCTCTGTATGTGATTGTACCGTTATCCTCGCTGACATCCCCGTTTACCGCTTTATAAGATGACATTTCAGATATTTCGGTGATAACAGGTTCAACGGACGGGAGCTTATCCATACCCTCCAAAATGCTCTCATCCAATACCGGCAATTCATCAACCGCCTGTACATGTATCGGTCCGCACTCATAATTGGCAAACTGCATATAACCGTCATCTTTAATAAGACCCGAATCATCAAGATAGTTGAATATTGTCTGATCATTTAATTTAAGATAGATACGTACTCCGCCGTTGACGTCCACCGTTCCTATCTCAACATCAAACCACTCATCCGGTCCGATTATTCCATTTGTCGGTACACTTTCAATGATACCGCCGTTTCCGGTAACATACCTTTGAAATTCTATAAAATCCGTTTTAAAATAGAAGGAATAATCAATCATACCGCCTGCCCAAGGATCGCCTATATTCTGCTGACGCATTGAAATTGTTGCCATGTGCAGATTATTGTCGATTTTCATCCTGAACTTATATATCTGATAATTTTTCAATTCCTCAGTGGACATTGCAAAGCCCGAATCCAGCAGCAGCTCGTTATCACTCACGCCGCTGTTTTCCCCGCTGTTCATAAACTGCCAGTACGAATCATCGGATAACCAATTATCCAGCGATGTATAGCCCTTACGGATCTTTGTCATAATAAGCGCCGTCGCGTCTTCAAGCTCTACTACCATTTCATCCACCGTTTGCTGATCACCGAACTTCTGCGAGTTTATTCTTCTTGCCTCATCGATAACAGCATTAAACTCAGTCAGTGAACCCGGCTCACACTGTCCCGGCTCATCTCCTTCGGAAAGAGTCGATAAAAGCTCCTCAGCTTCATTTAACCGCTCCGTAAGTATAGTCTGTTCAAGCTTGTCCCTTTGAGAGGTCGTAAAGGAAAACGCGGACCCTACCGACTTTTTATCATCAAAGTCCATCGTTGCTATATTGCTTACCGCGGTGACATCCCAATAGTAGGTGTTTCCTCCCGAAAGTATATTTTGAGGCGTAACATAGTTATCCTTTGTGTATGCTTCAAACACTATGTCACTAAGTTCCGGATCAGTCGCAACGACCACATGATATGTATTGATAAATTTTGAGCCCTCCCATAACAGCTCCAGGTCTGCCACGGTTATATTTGAAGAACCGTTTTTGGGATATGTTTTTATAAAGGAATCCTGTTCATAGGCGTCTGTCAAATCATTTTGAACCCCTATCTTATCAAAATCGATATCCGCAAGTCCCGGATGCTCTTTTAATATTTCGGAATCTTCCTTTATCCCGAAATTACTGTTCTGCGCGTCAATAAAATCATCAAACTCATCTACCAAGGTATTATTATATATCTGGTTTTGATATTCACCATCACCCCATACGTTCAGATCATTCGGTGTAAATACGTTGCCGTGCGAATTTACAAGAAGGTTATCATGTACCTTATTAAGCCTTGCTCTTGTGAAATTAACGTCAAGCCCCCTCATTTCGGGGAATTTCTCATAATAAACGGGATATGTATCCGCCATCTGTTTTGCTGCCACAAACAGATCCCTGTTTCCTGTTGTATCGGCAGTAACACCGATCGTTATACCCATCTCACTGTCTATAAATATATTGTCGTATATCTGATGGTTGCTGCTCGTTCCCATAAATATGCTTCTCGGTATATTTTTAAATACGTTGTTATGTACCGAATCACCTGAGAGCGAATCGTCGAAATATACTCCGCACAAAAGGCCTGCCGTTCCTTCGGAGGGTACTATATCATGTATATAATTATAGGCTATCTCGGTACCTCTCCACCACACAACTCTTCCCGCGTATATGGCGCCCATATCATTTGCGATCTTACACACATCATAAATTTCGTTGTACATTATCTTATTTAAGCATCCGTTCATTCCTATTGCCATACCGTCCATATTGCATATTACGTTATTTATTGCCGTGTTTCCCACGCCGTCAAAGAGAATTGCCGCGCTGTAGCTTCTTTTGACTGTTCCTATGTTATTAAAATAACAGTTGCTTACCACATTTCCGCTTTCCTCAAGCGTTTCAAAACTGCCTCCCGTAATATGTACGCCTCTTGAACCGGTATTGTAAAATCTGCTGTTTGTTATATATATATTGCTGCAGTCGATATTGGGCGCCCTTACGGCAGATCTTCCTATATCGTAATAATAATTATTGTCAAGCGTTATATTATTGCACGCGTTCAGATCAAACGCGTCCGCGCAGGTCTGGGTAAATTCAAAGCCCTTAAATTGTATGTATGACGCATTATTCATTGTGATCATATCGCTTGTTAATACCGCCATTTCAAACTCCGCGTCGGTAACGGGCAGCATGGGATAATAATAAAGCATCATACTTTCTTTATCTATATACCACTCTCCCGGGGAATCAAGCTCTTCCAGCAGATTGTATACAAAGTATCTTGCATTGGTGTTTCCGATCTTCACATCCTGAACAGGCTGTACATTGATCGTGATATATCTTGTTTCAGGATCAACCGCCGTAATGGATGTACGTTCATATGCCCAGTCCCAGCTTAAAAAGCCTGCTATTCTCGGATCGGTAGCAGTTCCCCATCTCGCCGCATTGGGTTCATTCACCTGAGCGATGCCGCCTGTTGAATTTACTATCCTTCCAAGGTTGGCAAATCCATTATTGGGCCAGCGTGCAAGTGTCTGCTGCTTTCCGTTAAGATAAAACTGATTATAATCAATGGTATCGTTACCGTAGTTTGTAATTACCAATTCCGCAAGAGAGGTTATTCCCTGTTCCTTTAGATCCAATTCTCCTATTTTATCCGCCGATGACTCGGGAAGCCTGTTATAAACAGTCTTATTTGTTACAGGCTGGAATTTTGACGCGTCCAGTAACTTTGAGCCTTTAAAGACCGGCGTTTCATTTTCCGCCGCCATGTATATAATAGGATATTCTTCCGTTCCGCTGTCCTGTTCGTCAAACACGACCCCATCCGTCATCCTGTATTCACCGCCGCTGAATATCACATGGATCTCATGTTTTCCGTCATTGATCTGCCTTACCTTATTTTGAGCGCCCTTCAATGTCTGGACAGGCTTATCCTTGGTTCCCGGATTTATATCGGAACCGTTTGGCGATACATACAATTCCAATATATCATTCTCCTGTGCACAGACACCAAGCGCTGAAAATAACTGTGTCAAAATAGCTATAATAATCACAGGGATCATTTTTTTCATTTAGGTTTTCTCCTTTTTTATTATTTTTTATTTGAAAATCGGCTGCATCATATCAAAGGAGCTCCATATAAACCCTTTTAAGCTCCATTTCTGATTAATAGGCATTTTCGCGTCAAATGCCATTATTACCTTTGTATCGTATTTTGCAGCCTGCATATCTATCATACGTCCGTTATCATCATATAACGCCCATATTATTTCGGGCTGATCGTCACCTTCGCAATTTTTGATGATCTGGGCCTCCACATAAAATTTCCCATTGGGAGAATCATAAAAATTATCTGTTTTTATCATATTTTCATCATAATATGTTATATCTCCGAAAGTGTATGAAAGTTGCGAATTTTTTATTTTACCGTTTGTCATAAGCGTCATCGCGTATATCGCGGCAGTGCTCGGATATTTGTCATTTCCGGGTTCGGTATAATTATCATTTAAAATATCTATACTTTTGAGTTTTCTTTTTTCATCCACCGGTATTGAATAATGACCTATATATCCCAAGCCCTCGCCCGGATTGGCAGAGGTCATTCTTGATGAGATTCCCCCGTCCGCGTCACCGTTTCCGTGATATACATACCACAATATCCTTTGTACCTCTTCCGTTTTATCATTGTAATTCAATCTTACCACAAGATAAGGCCGTGTCGGTTTATGGGAGTTTGCAAGTATTTCAAGAGAGGTATAATATCCGTCATCAATATCAATATTTGTATACTCTGTCTCATTTGAGTTGTATAGCACACAATTTGTCCTATTTTCCCAATTGCCATGGTCTACAACCCTCATTTTGAAAGTAACTCCATTTAATGTAAGCGTATTTTCCGTCTGACCGTTCTCCCATTCGCTGTCCCAGGGTATATTGGGATTATTTATAAAATCATTGTAGGCGAAAGCTCCCGGATATCCGGCATTGCCGGTAACATCCTCCCTGCTTGTATAGATACAGCCCGTGTTATACAATTGTGACAGATCAACAGGGATACATTCCACTTTGCTGTATTTTTCATATTCTTCAAGATAATAACGGTATTTTTCAGTATTTTTATATTCACTGACGATGATATCATTTACCTCCGCCTTTGCCAAAAGCTCGTTGAGCTCCAAAAACTCCGTAAAATCGTCATTTATCACAGTATCACTCATACCGTTTAATTTATCGGAAGCATTTTGTATTATATCCGCTTTATATTCATTGTCAAGAATGTAATACTCTTGGCTGCTGTCTTTTCCCATACCTATTTTTGAAAAATCTATATCGGATAAATAGGGGGACGTTTCCAATATCGGATCGCTTTTTTTAATACCGTAGTTTTCATTTTCTTCATCCATAAAGCCTTCAAAATCATCAACGATGGTATTATTGAACCTTCTGTTTTTTCTTTCTCCCGTGCCGTAGCTGACATACGGATACATCTCATCATTGTATACTTCAAAGCCGGAATTTACCGCAAGGTTATCATATATAAAGTTGCCCCGCGGAAATGTACCTTTTGGGTCAATGTAGCTAAGGGTCGGGAATGTGGAAATATAATTTTCATGCAGCTTTAAAAAATCCAGCGCCTCCTCAAATAAATGCGCGGCTCCCGTATCGCTGTTTCCGCCCGAAATAAGCGTCACAGCGCTTTTACAATCAATAAAAATGTTATCATGTATATTGTTGTCGCTTCCGGCGCCGACAAAAATCCCCTGTTCGGCATTTTTGATGACATTGTGATGTACCGATATCCCAGACAATCTGTCGTCAAGATAGATTCCCGGTCTTACCTCATAGTCCGACCATTCGGAAACAACGTCATGTATATAGTTATACGCAATAGAATTTCCCCGATACACAAGGCTTCGTCCCGAATAAACGGCACCCATATCCCCCGATTCCCGGCATACTCTTGAAATGTCGTTATAAATTATTTTATTGTTTGTTCCCACAAACTGGATCGCCAGATGAGGCATATCGGTTATCCTGTTGTTTGCAACTGTATTCCCGTCTCCGATAATGTTTACCGCTCCCGCATACGAGCGCTGCACCTGTCCCATCTTTTCAAAGGAATTGTTTATTATTTTATTATTACTTGCAGTAAGTGTGTCTGAATCACCGCCGTCAACCGTTATACCTCTTACCCCCATATTGTAAAAATCACAGCCGTTTACCGTCATATTTGAAACACTGTTCGTCTCAATCGCAGTCCTTCCTATATTTTTAAATGTACAATTTTCAAATAGGATATCTGACGAGCTTAAAATATTTACCGCGCACTCACATGTATTCTCAAATTTCAAATTTTTGAAGGTGATGTTTTTTGCATTGTAAAATCTCATCATTTCTGTTTGCAGAGAAGAAATTTCATATATATCATCAAGGTCTGTTTCATTTTCCGGATAATAATACAAGATTTTATTATTTCTGTCGATATACCATTCTCCCGGTATATCAAGCTCCTCCAGCAGATCGTTTACAAAAAATTTATTTGTTTTACTCACGCTTTGGGAACATGTTCTTGCAATATCAAATTTTATTGTCGATTTATCGGTATCGATATCTTTTATGTAGTTTCTTATATAACACCAATCCCAGCAGAGAAATCCGTTTAAACGTATTGTCTGCTGCGCGCCCGACCATAACTCTGCTTTTTGCGCCGGTATTTTTATTTCATCCGCACCCACAGCTTCTGCCGACATATATCCTGTATTCGGATATCTTGCCAGCACCTGTTCTTCATTGTTTTTATACAGCTGATAATACGATTTATTATCATTCCCATGATCCGCGATCTCCGGTTCACAAAAAGCGGTAAACTTATCGCCAAGATCCATTTTGTAAACCTTTCCCCTTGCCGATTCGGGGAGTCTGTTTAACATTTGCGTATCTGTAACTAGGGTAAATTCATTAGCGTCAAGTATTGTCGATCCCTTGAATATGACCTCATCGCCTTCGGCGGCCTGATATGTTATACCCTCGGCATTGTCAAGATTGCATATCTCATCGACATAATATGTCCCTTGCGCAAAATATACATTTATATCCCGTGTCGGATCACCCTTTTTACAATCGGAAATTTTCTCGGTAACGGCGCTGAGTGTTTTTAAAGGCTTGCTGTCAGACAGTCCGTTATTGCTGTCCGATCCGTTTGCCGAAACGTAAATCGACAGCGCGTTATCCTGCGTATATCCCACATGATATGGGCATACCATTGCCAAAACAATTATTAACGAAACTATCTTTTTCACATAATCACCTCTTACTGACAAAATAGCTGAATCTTTAACTGAAAATAAAATACCTTTTACCCTTAATTAAAAACTCATCTACCGGAAGGAACATAACGTTCCTTCCGATAAGTTGTCATTTTCAATAATTGTGTTTCCTTCGTTTTTTCAACATGTGAAAATCACTTACTTTATTTCTGTTTTATTACATACAGGTCTCATATTATCAAACGATTCCCAGATATAATAATATACCCTGCAATTTTCATCCGCCGCAAAACTCTCCGACACACTTGTTTCTTCTCCCGAAGGCGTAACCGCTTTGATATCGAGTACCTTTCCATTGCTGTCCTCTATTGCTATTACCAATACGCCCTCATAATCAACGTCGGCATTTTTTGTAAGCGTTCCGGTCACGGTAACATTGCCCCCGTCATAATTCATCGACGCGTTTTCAAAGGTATAAGGATCCTTTTCTTCTTCGAGCATTGATTTTGTTGTCATAAGCGTCATGGCATAGATAGCTGCATGAGCGTTATATTCGTCTTGTGTCTCTTCCGGCTTATATTTATCGCTTGCAATATCTATACTTACCAATTTCTTTGTAGGATCTACGGGGATAGAATACTTTCCTATATATGCGTATCCTCCGTCACCTGCTGTTGCGTTTGTCAGTTTTGTCCTAATTACGGGGTTATTGGTCTCTGCGTAATTGTGATGTGCAAAATACAGCTGTATTATTTCTTCTGTCGTCGAGTTATCATCATAATTAAGTTTTATTGACAGATACGGACGAACAAGATCATATGCGTTTGCAAGGATTTCATATGATGTATAATAACCGTCGTCAACATCAAAATTTATATAATCCTCCTGGGCATTATTCCACCATACATCCGGAGTGCTGTTAGTCCATCCGTTGTGGTCGATCACACGCATATCAAACTCAACGCCGCCAAGAGTAAGCGTATTGTCTATCTGTGCATCCTCCCACGCGCTGTTCCATGGGATATTGTCAGGATTTTTAAAATAATTATAATCGAAAGCGACCTCGTTGCCTACACTTCCGGTATCATTTTCCGCACTTGAATATATACCGTGCTGATTGTATATACCGGACATATCCACGATCATGCTGACAGGGGTTAAACCGTCAACTCTGTTTACCGCAAATGTGTATCTTGAGTAGTTGTATGCCTCTTCGGCTACATTAATGCCCTGCGCTTCGGCAGCTTCGATCATTTCTGTTATCGCATCGACCTGTGCTTTGTTTTCATATGTGATATTCATCGGCAGGCTGTCGATCGCGTCCTCTATTGCGGTAATGATCAGCCTGTCTGCCATTTCCTTGGTCTGTACCAACGTCATGGCATAGATCGCCGCATGAGCGTTATATTCGTCTTGTGTATCCTCCGGTTTATATTTATCACTTGCAATATCTATACTTATAAGTTTCTTTGAAGGATCAACGGGAATAGAATACTTTCCTATATATGCGTAACCTCCGTCACCCGCTGTTGCATTTGTCAGTTTTGCTCTGATCACAGGGCCCCTTTCTCCGTAGTTATGGAATACATAATACAATTGTACCGTTTCTTCAGAAACTGTTCCGCCCTCATAATTGAGCTTTACTGACAGATACGGCCGAACAAGATCATATGCATTTGCAAGAATTTCATATGATGTATAATATCCGTCTTCAACATCAAAATTTACATAATCCTCCTGTGCGTTATTCCACCATACACAGGATTCCTTATTCTGCCATGAATTATGATCTATTACCTTTAAATCAAATTCCACACCATCCAATGTAAGTGTGTTTACTGTCTGATCATCCGTCCACGCGCTTTTCCATGCAACAGTGCCGTCGCTTATAAATGCGTTATAATCAAAAGCAGCTTCGCCGCCTATGCTTCCGGTATCATTTGCTGTCTTTGAATATATACCATGCTGATTATATACGCTTGACATATCAATAATGTTGTATACGGGTGTTAATTTTTCCACCGTTTCTACCACGTCAAGATATACCGAATAATTTGAAAGCTCACCGGCAACATCTATACCGTTGGCTTGCGCATCGGTTATCAGTTTTGTTATTTCATCTACCTGCGCTTTGTTTTCATATGTGATATCGGCGGGCAGAGCATTTATTTTATCCTCTATTACCGAAAGGACCGTTTCGTTATAGACTTCTCTTGTCTGAGTCAGCGTCATCGCGTATACGGCTACCGGCGCATTATACTCAAGCTCTGTTCCCTCCGGCTTGTAGTTATCATTTGCAATATCAACGCTTATCAGCGTTTTTGAAGAGTCTACCGGTATGGAATATTTTCCTATATACGCATATCCTCCGTCGCCTGCTGCCGCATCTGTCAGCTTTGCTCTTATTACAGGTCCCGTTTCTCCGTAATTATGGTATACAAAATATACTCTTATTGTTTCCTCCTGTATCGACCCGTCGGAATAATTAAGCTTTACCGATAGATACGGACGTTCTCCGGCATACGCGTTTGCTAAAATGTCAAGGGAAGAATAAATGTTATCCTCAACGTCAAAATTTGTATATGATCCTGCCCCGTTATTCCACCATACACAAGATTCCTTATTCTCCCATGCACCATGGTCGATCACACGCATTTCAAACCGTACGCCGTCCAATATGAGAGTATTATCTGTTTGTCCGTCATCCCATGGAGCTTCCCATGCAATGTCATTCAAAAATGCGTCATAATCAAAAGCTCCCGCATTACCGATGCTTCCTGTTTCATTTTCCACACTTGAATAAATACCGTGCTGATTATACACTCCCGACAGATCAATAATACTGCTTATCGGATCTTCGTTTTGTTCCTGTGCCGATATCGGCAAGTTCACACACGCCGCAAGCATTGAGCCTGCAATAATACATGACAATACCTTTTTCATAAAAATCCTCCGTTCTGCCGCCTATTGCAGACGGCATAAATTGTAACGTAAAATATTATATAACTTCATACCTGAAGCAAAATATTTAAACGTTATTTACTTTAATATTTAAATGCGTACAATAAGGGCCTGCCCCGTTATTCAGCAAAGACAAGAGCGCTCTATGGCATAGATGCAATCAGAGAGAGATTTTACTCTTTCACTGATTACAGCTATGGAGCCCGCCGCCGTAAAGCGGCGGACAGCTTTAGCGCAGTTATATTGCAGCGCATAAGGTACAAATTATTTTATTATGGTTTTATAGATCGTTCTCATTGTAAGTATGTCATCAAGTGAATATGCAATCAAGCTGCATCCACTATTGCCATCAGTTGTAAGCGTTTTGTTTATATCAGCGGCCGCGCCCATTGGCAAATCACCGTATATCCTATCCATATCGATAAGCTGTCCCGCGTTGTTATAAAGACAAACCAAAATTAAATATTGCTGTCCTTCCGATACCGAAACATTTTTAAGCTCTCCCGTTACGGTTATTTCGCTGCCTGTGTATGTACTCATATCGGTGATCTCATTTCCGTCACTGCCGACTATCTTAAAGTCGGTTATTATATTTGTCTGAGGGATGGTAAATGAAAATACCGCGTCGCTTTCGAGAGTGAATGTATCCCCGTAGATCGAAGCCGCATTTGAAGAAATCCTCAAATCATATTTCGCATCGGTGTCAAAATCATTTTGGATCGATACAAAAACACTGTTTCCCTCGGTTTTTGTTATAAAGTTCTGGACGTTTTCTCCGTTTCTTGTCACAGTTACAAGACCTTCGGGATCTTTCATTTCCTTATCAAAATCCATGCTTATGATAACATTGTCATATTTTACCTCAACTCCCGAGCCATCATAAACAGGCATTACCTCTTTTAACATGCTGTAGTTTTCAAGCTCGCCGACATTATCGTAATCTCCGAGCATTTGGATATAATTATCAAGCTCCCAGTATGTCTGCTTTCCGGTATCGGTAATGCTCACCGGTCTGTTATCAACAACTTCCATTCTCAAGGTCAGCTCGTTTTCCAGCTCATTTATGACCTTTTCGATCATTACTTCATAATCCCTGTAAAGCATTTCCAATGTCATAGAATATACCGCAGTGGCATAAGTATAATTATCTCTTCCCGAATATGGGGATGCTTTCGTCTGGACTTTCCCGTTATCGTCAAGGATATAATTCCCGGAATCATCCTTTACAAATTCATAGCTTTCGTTTAAAATATCATAGCTTACAAGCCTTTTATCCTGATCAACAGGTATCCTGTAGCGGGTTATATATCCTGTTTCCGCTGTTGAACCGGTATTATTTATCATATTCACCGTTATACCACTGCCGCTTTCGCCGAAACCGTTGAAAATATATGCCTGACCATACTCATACACCTGTTCGCTTCCGTCCTCATAATTAAGCCTTACGGCTAACTTGGAGTTATTTATCGGCCTGTCGTTATTTGCCATAATGTTAACATATGTATAATAATTGTCTTCTATGTCGACATTTGTGTATGCACTGTCTGCATTGGTATTCCAGAATACACAGCTTGTGGAATCTTCATAATCTCCGAAATCAACTACTTTAAACAGAAAATCTATTCCGTCTACAGTCATGGTATTTGTCTGCATACCTTCACTCCATGGTTTTTTCCAGTCATGATATTCACTGCTTATAAAATAAGGATAATAGATCGATCCTGCATATCCGGCGCTTCCCAATTGATTTACACTTGTATAGATCGTTCCCTGATTATACATTTGCGACATATCAACGGTTATCGATACTGATGTAAGACCTTTTATCGTGTTTTTTGCCTGAACATAGTCCGGATAATTTTTAACGGTCTCTTCAGATATATTCAAGCCTTGCGCCTGCGCGTTTTCTATAAGCGCTGTTATGTGATCTACCTTTTCTTTGTCCTCATATGTGATCTCATCCACATCTCCCAACGCGGCGATCGCGTCTTCTATTTCCTTATATACCGTCTCAGCATACAATTCATTGATTTTTTCCACCGCTTCAAGATAATTGGAATAATTTGGAACTGTTTCCTCAGTGACTGTATATCCCGCGGCATTTGCCTCTTGTATCAGCTTTGTTATGTTATCTACGTCATCCTTTTGATCGTATGTCAGATCGGCAATATTTCCGAGACCGTCGATGGCGTCTATAATTGATGTGTAGACCTGCTGCTCATACAGCTGATTCATCCTCTCGACCGCTTCAAGATACTTTGAATAATTTGAAATCTGTGTCTCTGCATCTATTCCGTCCTGTTCTGCTGTTTCCAAAAGCTCTGTGATCCTGTCTACCTCATCTTTTCTGTCATAGGTCAATTCCGATATTTCCCCAAGACTGTCGATGGCGTTTTCAATCTCTTCGATCTCCTTTTCGATCTTTTCATTTTGAGCTTGTTCTATCTGTTCTTCATCCTGCACCAATGTCATGGCATAAACTGCCGCGGTGTGTGAATATCTTCCTCTGTTTGACACTGCTTCTTCGTTTGCGGTATATTGTCCATTTTCATTTTTTACCGGCTGCCCGTCCGAACCTGACGTGAGATTAAATCTGTCATTCACAATGTCAAAGCTTTCAAGAATCTTCAAAGGGTCAACGCTCACGCTGAAATGTCCCACATATCCGTTCATGTCCATCGTGCAGTCAGGGGACTCTATTCCGTCTTCGGCATCCCCGAAGCCGTTGAAAAAGTATGCAAGAGTATAGTTATATGCCTCCACTGACCCGTCCGCATAATTGAGCCTTACAGTAAGCTGCGGTTGTGTGGGCCTATCTGAATTTGCAAGTATTTCAAGTGATGTATAATAACTATCCTCAATATCAAAATTTGTATACGGGGTATTATATCCCGTATTCCACCATACACACGGTGTGTTCACCATCCAGTCGCCGTGATCTATAACTCTCATGGCAAAAGGTATATCGCCTATCGTTAAAACATTGTCCGTCATGCCGGATTCCCATTCATTCTGCCAGGTATTATAGGAATCTCCTATAAACGAGTCGTAATCAAATGCTCCCGCGTATCCGGCATTTCCCTGGGCGCCTTGTCTGCTTGTATATATATTGCCCGTATTATATATAGATGTCATATCATATTGTGTATAGACAATATCGGCCGCTGCTGATATACCCTGCGGAATAAGTACGGACAACATAGCCGCTGCCGCTGTCAGCGCAGTACATTTTGTTATAATTTTAATCAACATCCATCGCCTCTTTCCGAATTTCAATTTTTTTATTATTTGACCTTTGTAATGGTTCCGTCCAAATCCCACAGATCGCGCCAGTCTTTTGCGCCCTTCCACAAAAATACATGTCCCTTTATAAATCTGCAGTTTTTATCTACCGATTTCATGATTTTCATTTCATCATCTGTTAAGGGGTCTTGTGTAACAGAAAGAAGATTACTGTAATATTCGCTTTCATGGATCGAAAACGGAATAGGTATCTGACCTCTTTGCACAGCCCATTTCAGACAAATGATCGCCGGATGTACATTATGTTTTTTTGCAAGCTCTACGATTTCCGGCATCTTCATATCAGCAACATCATCCGGGCTTTTATCTCTGTCCGGTCTTGTAGGCGAACCCAACGGGCAAAAACCGATAGGCTGAATACCGTTTTCCAAGCAAAAATCAAACAGCTCAGGCTGCTGGAAGGATGGATGAAGCTCCATCTCATTGATCGCGGGCTTTATCCTGCAATCCCTTAAGATCAATTTTAATTTTGGTATCGTTACATTTGACGTTCCTATCGATCTTACCAGTCCCATATCTACCAATTCTTCCATCTGTGCCCATGTGTTCATGAATTTTTCATGTATATAGGGAGTCGCGTCCTCAGCACGGCTGTCAACACTGCAGCCCGGTGCATGGTAATTGGGGAAGGGCCAGTGAACGAAATATGTGTCAAGATAATCAAGCCCTAAATCCTTAAGAGATTTCTTGCATGAATTTATTACGTCGTCATGCTTATCATTCCATACCTTTGACTGAATAAACAGCTCTTCCCTTTTTATTCCGCTGTCCATGATCCTTTTTAGCGAAATGCCTATCAGGTCCTCATTACCGTATACAGAGGCGCAGTCGAATAATCTGTATCCCAGCCTTGCAGCCCCCTCAACAGCCGATGCGATATCATCATTTGAAAAATGATCGCTTCCGAAAGTCCCCATTCCGATACAGGGAATTTCATATCCGTTATATAGCTTTCTTCTGAAAATTTTACTCTGTTCTATAGCTTCCATATTAATACCCCTCTTTTTTACATTAATCATTATACAACATAATTTTTCCGCCCACAGACTTAGGATCCTTATACAGCATAAATGCTTCCTTTATATCCTTCATGGGATACTTTCTGAAAATAAGGCTCTCGTCAAATTTAAGGCTTCCAGTTTTAAAATAATGAGCAGTCAGCGTCCATTCATCACCCGGAAACGGTGCGGAATAACTCATCCATGATCCTGTCAGCTTGAATTCCTTCCTGTTTACGTTTTCCCACTCCCTCGGTGTAAATGTCACATTATCATGCGGCGTTCCTATATAACAGACGCTTGCTTTGTTCCTGGCAAGCTCAAAGGCAAGCTTGGTCGTCTGCGGCTGACCTGCCGTTTCAAAAACAAAACCATATTTGCTCTGCACAGTCTTCTCATTTGATGTGTTTACCGTATGATCGGCTCCGAGTTTTTTTGCCAATTCCAGTCTGCTGTCCGATATATCAAAAACCGTAACTGATTTCGCGCCGAAAATTTTTGCCCATTGCATGGTAAACAGCCCGATCGTTCCTCCTCCGAGAACCGCGACGTCCTTTCCGCCCGTATATTCGGCGCATTTGATACCATGAAGCGCTACCGTTGCCGGTTCAAAAAAAGCGCCCTGCTCAAAAGATATCGATTTGTCAAACTTGATCGCGTTTACTGCCGGCATTTTTACATATTCCGCAAAGCTGCCCTGTATTCTCGATCCGATAAAAGTATAATTTTTGCACAATGAAAAATTTCCGTTTTGGCAGTCTTCGCATTTCATGCAAGGGATAAGCGGCGCACCCGAAACGCGGTCCCCTATTTCAAAGCCTTCGACTTTGGCTCCTATCTGCGCTATTTCTCCCGAAAATTCATGTCCGAGTATGATAGGATAATAATGGGCGCCGTTATATAATACTCTCGGCACATCACTGCCGCATATTCCCGTCATCCTCACCTTCACCAAAACTTCGTTATCGGATATAACGGGCTTATCTGTTTCTTCATATCTTATGTCCTCATTTTTATACAGTATGCCTGCCTTCATTCCGACATGACCCCCTTTAGATTTTCATATATTCTTAAATATTTTTCATATCCCTCATCATAAATTTTCACATTTCTATCATCTGGTGAAAACCGCTTTTTTATATTTATTGTTTTTCTCACGGCGTCATCAAAATCCTCATATTTCCCTACGCCGACCCCTGCAAGGATTGCCACCCCCAATGCTGCCGCATTATATGAGTCGGGTATTTCTATATTTTTTTTCGTTACATCCGCCTTGATCTGCATCCATATATCACTGTTGCAGCTTCCGCCTACAGCATAAAGGGTATCGCATTCCGCCCCGGCATTGTATGCGGTTTCAAGATTATGACGCAGCGAATACGCAACTCCCTCCATCACCGAACGGGCAAAATGCGCTTTTGTTGTTGAAAATGTTATGCCGTAATATACGCCCTTTGCGTTGGTATCCCATATCGGGGAGCGTTCTCCGTTCAGATAGGGAAGGAATATAAGCCCGTCGCTTCCGCACGGAACATCTGATACAGTTTTATCAATTTTTTTAAATATTTCATCTTCACCAAAACATCTGCCGAATTCTCTTGAAAACCATTCCATCGACGCGCCGCCGGCAACTGTACCTCCCTGCAAAAGCCATTTGCCCGGGACAACATGATTTCCGACAATAAGTTTTCTGTCCGCTATGGGCTGATCCATGCAAATACTCATTCCGCCTGCCTGTCCGCCCTGCTCCTGGGTCTGTCCGTTTTCTATAACTCCGGCGCCGAGTGTGGCACACGCGGCGTCAAGTCCTCCGGCGGCAACAGGAATCCCCTCCGGGATACCGGTCTCGGTACTCGCATTTTTTGTAATATGTCCGACTATATCGCTGCAATCAAATATCTTTGGGAATTTATTAATGTCCAAACCCATGATTTCCGCCATATCATCATTATAACAGCCTTTATCCATATCGTAAAAAAAATGACCGTAGCCCTGGGATCTGTCCTGCGAAAATTTTCCGGTAAGCTTATATACAATAAATGAATTGCTTTGTAAAAAATATCTTGTATTTTTATAGATATCAGGTAGATTTCTTTTAAACCACAAGGCTTTAGGTGTGGTATAAGAAGGTTCGACCGGATTTTTGCATAAATCGAAAATCTTGTTTTCTCCTACCGCTTTTTTTAACATCTCACACTCTTGTTTCGCGCGGACATCAAACCATATCGGTGTATTGTATAAAACCCTTCCGTTTTGATCCACCGGTATACATGACCAGCTTTGTCCGCCGACCCCTACCGCCTTTACGTCCTTTAAATCGATCTTTGACGAGATATACAAAAGCGCGTCGCAAACAGCCTTATACCATTCGTCAGGGTTTTGTTGCGCCCATCCGGGCTTTGGATAATATACCGGATAACTTTGAGACCGCTCTGCAAGAATTTTCCCTTCATAATCAAACAATGCGACCTTGCAAGCTGATGTTCCTATATCTATTCCTAAAAGCATCTTACGACCTCCCTGCAAAACAACTACAGTCTGCTTGCAAAGTCTGTTCCGTTACACAGCCTTATTTTCTGTCTGACTACTTCTTTTACTGCCGACCTTGCCGCGCCCATATAGTTTCTCGGATCATTTTCTTTGGGATTGTTTTTAAATACTTCCTGTATGGCTCTTGCCATCGGGATCTTTAATTCTGTAGCAATATTTATCTTTGATATCCCCCGTTCAAGACTTGCCTTTATCTGATGATCCGGGACGCCCGAGGCGCCGTGAAGAACCAAAGGCAATGCTACAAGCTCTCTTATTTTCTCCAATCTTTCAAAATCAAGATCAGGAACTCCTTTATATTCCCCGTGTGCCGTTCCTATCGCAACAGCCAATGTATCCAGTCCCGTTTTTTCAACAAAATCCTTTGCCTGGGAAGGCACTGTAAAACTTGCCGTTTTCTCATCCACCGTAAGATCTTCCTCAACGCCTCCTATGCGTCCGAGTTCGCCCTCTACCGCGACCCCGACGCTGCGCGCACATTCAACGACCTTTTTTACCATTTCTATATTTTCCTCATACGGAAGATGCGCGCTGTCTATCATTACCGATGTATAACCGTATCTTATGCACTGCATTATGGTTTCAAAACTTTTGCAGTGATCCACATGCAGGGCGATGGGAATATCCACTTGCTCCGACGCCGCTTTTACCATTGCACCTATATAAGGGATCCCCGCGTGCTTCAACGTTCCCGGCGTCGTCTGTATAATTACCGGGCAATTCTCCTCCGCAGCCCCCTCAACGACCGCCTGTATCGTTTCCAGATTATGTACATTGAAGGATGCAATCGCAATGCCGCATTCCTGTGCTTTTTTTATAAAGTACATTGGGTTTACCAAAGCCATATCAAGACCTCCCGATTAAAAAAGTAAATCGTTTTACTTTCTATATAATATCATAGATTCGACATATTGTCAATAATTTTTACAAAAAAGTAAATCGATTTATTTTTATGCAAAAATTTCAATAAAAACTTGTACCGTTATTCAGCGAGGACAAGAGCGAAACAGGCGATTCGTGAATCGCCCCTGCGGTTCTGCGCTGTAATCAGTGAGAGATTGAACTCTCACTGATTACAATATGAAACCCGCCGCCGAAAACGGCGGGGGACATCTGCACGTAGGTTATATTTTCTTTACCGAATCCTGGATCACAAGCTCTGTATCCAATTTTATACACTGCTTTTCTCTGTTTTGTGTTTCTATTGCTCTCAATATCGTCTGTGCAATACGTTTGCCGATCTCCTCGATTGGCTGGGTTACAATTGTGACCTTTGGTCTTACGACCCTTGCCATTTCAAGATTGTCAAATCCGACCAGCGATACCTCCTCCGGTACGTTTATATTCATCTCATTAAGAGCTATGATAACACCCAAGGTTATCTCATAATTGGTTGCAAAGATGGCAGTGGGTATTTTGTTCATTTTCATCATACTGATAGCAGCATCATGTCCCGTTTTTATATCATAATCGCCATGTATAACATATTGCTCCTTTATTTCGATATCATGTTCTTTCATGGCCTTTTCATAGCCTTTAAATCTTTCCTTTGATGTATATACATTTCTCGGTCCAAGAATGACGCCTATATCCTTATGTCCGTTATTTATCAGATATTTTGTTGCGTCAAACGCGGCCTTTTCATTATCGATAATTACACAATTCGCGTCGACATCGTTGATCCTTCTGTCTATGAAAACTATGGGGATATCTATATTTTCAATATCCTTCTTTGTAAGATATATGGGCATTATAATAATACCGTCAACCAATTTGTCCAATAAAAAGTTAAGCTTTTTTATCTCCAACTCCCTATCCGATTTATAGTCGCAGATAATTGTACTGTAGCCTTTTTTTATTATGATATTTTCTATGATCGATATGATCGATGTGGAAAACAGATTATCCAATTCGGGTATAAGGACTCCTATTGTCATGCTTTTATGTATCCTTAAACTGCGTGCGGTAGGATTACGTTTATATTCCAACTTTGTTATCGCATTCTCAATTGCTTCCTTGTTAAAATCCTTGACCCTTATCCCGTTCAAATATTTGGAAACCGTTGCCGTCGAAACGCCCGCCATATTTGCCACTTGTTTTATATTTGCCATATACTCACCTCATATTAAATCAAATTTTACCATATTTTTTTTAGATTGTCAAATAAATTATAAAAAGAGCCGGATCAAACATAAATATATTGACATGATTCTTCAATTATGTTAAAGTATAACGAGATGATCTTTATCTGATGATTTTTAAGAAAGAGGAGAATGATATGCTAAAAGATTCAAAACCATTGATAGTTACAACAGACAATACCGTAGTGGAAAAGCTGAAAATATATAATCCAACGGGATTTGCAATTATTATAAAGGCGAATAATGTGACGGTGAAGGAATGTGACCTTTGCGGAGGGATATACCTTTGCGGAAAGGTCAAAGATACTGTTATTGTCAACAATTATATCCATGATATAAAGCCGGACTGTGATTCCCTTACAGCAAGCCAGATAACAGGGGTCACCACAACGGAAGCAGCAGGTGAGTTTGCCTCTTTTGAGCTTGGTGCTGAAAATGTATTGGTTAAGGGTAATTACTTTGAAAATGTGCCATCGGGAGTTTATCTTGTACAGGCTGCGGGAAATCTCACAGTTGACGGGAATTACTGCAAAAATCAGTTCGGGCCCTTTCCGAGAGGGCAGATCTGCCAAATGTTTGCATGCAATACAACACCCAACACCTCAATACGTGTGGAAAATAATTTTTCTTATATTGACGGCAAATTACCTTTGCAGCGTTCCTTTATGACAAACGGCAGACAAGGCGGAGAAGATCACATCAATTTCTATCAATGCTATGGCTGTAAAGAATCTCCTATTATTATCAAAAACAACTATCTTTACGGAGGAAGCTCAAGCACCAGCAATTCCGGGATCATGGTCGCTGACGGAGGCGGAGAGTATTTTCATGTGATAGACAATAAGGTGTACTATACAGAAAACTGCGGTATCGGTATCAGCGGAGGGACAGGAAGCGTAGTCCGCGGAAATAAGATATATCAGGACAAATGCCTTTCATGGGAAGACCGTATGGATGGCAGAGGCTTGCAGATCGAATGCTATGGCTCGCCGTTTTACGGCGAAAACATTATTGAAGACAATGTTGTCGCTTTCAGGACAAAAAGGTCTTATGACATGTGTAATTTGTTATGTAAAACAGATACGGCCGTGTTCAAAAATAACAAGCTGTGCACCGATAAAGAATTCGGGCCCCTTGACAAATTCCCGGAGCATGAACCCATGTCTGCCGATGAAAATATGTTAAAGCCATGGAAGCTCAAACAAAAAATCAATTTTGAGGATATGTGATATCATACCGCCATACATACAAATGATAATGCCTTATACCGGATATGACTTTAAAGTACTGACTGGCAGCATCCGTTGCAATGTCGGAACTTCGAAATACGGCATAATAATCTCTGCCATGTGCTATACAATACTACATGATCTCAACTTTCTCATCAAATGTTACTTTATGTCCTTTAGTCATAAGTCTGTTTCCTCCTGAACCGGTAGATTTCAATTCCTTATGACCATTATACCATAAAATCCAGCGTTGTAGTTGAGTTTTACTTGAAATTTTCAATAAGGGCTTGTCCCGTCTTGGGCGAGGACAAGAGCGAAACGGGCGATTCGTGAATCGCCCCTACGACGCCGCGCTGTAATCGGCGGAAGATAATATTCTCACAATGATTACAGATATGGGACCCGCCGCCGATTACGGCCGGGGACAACATGTGCGCAGTTATATTTTTTACATATCTCTTGTTGACTCATACATCCCGAAAGATATTCAATTACTGCAGCATATTTAAGTTCAACAGAATACTGCTTACATTTATTTGATTTCTTTAGCCCATCCGCTCCCTCTGAGTTGTATTTCCTTAACCAAGTTTGAAAGCCGGACTGTTTAACACCATATTTGGCTGCAACTTTTGATTAGCTTGTTTGTCCCTGTAAATATTCTGTCACCGCTTGCAATTTTTGTTCATAATCAATATGTTTTTAATTTGCATAGAAAAACCCCCTTAGAATAGATTGAAATATTTTTGTTATTTCGTGTGTCCACTCTAAGGAGGTTATATCATTAATTAACCCGACAGTATCATTTTATGCTTGCTTTAATATGCGCGATAGCGCAAATTTGTGGGCATCCAGATGAAAGGTCAAATTCCTCCGTCTGCTCAGTTTACATCCGTATTGCGTATTATTGCTCCAACAAGCGCTGCAATATCAGCGCTGCTTGTGCACGTGTGGTATTGCCCTGCGGGTCAAGCATGCCGTCGCCCTTGCCTGCGAGAATTCCCTCGCCCACTGCCCAGGAGACATTATTTCTTGCCCAGTCGGAGATCAAAGACTCATCTTCAAACTGCGAAAGATCTCCGCTTGCGTCCGACCCGATACCTTTAAATTCCGCATAGCGGTTTATTATCGCTGCCATTTCTTCACGTGTAATCAGGCGTTCGGGTGCAAATTCGGTTTCGGAATAGCCCCTGACGATCTTCTCACTTGCCGCCCAGCGTACCGCCTCGCCGTAATATTCAGCCTCGTCAACATCTTCAAAGGTCATTAAATAATTTACTACCGGTTCGTTTTCGATCCTCCAGAGAACTGTGACCAGCATACCTCTTGTAATAGCCATATTCGGCGCAAAGGTATCTTCCGTAATGCCGTTAAACAATCCGTTTTGCTCCGCATACTGCACAGCGCCGTAGTACCAGTCACTCTCATCGACGTCGGTAAACGGATTTTCCCATCCGGACGGTTCTTCAATCTCTGAGGATTCTTGAGTCCATTTTGCATAAAGAGTAATATTTTCTGTCACCGGGGTATTAAAGTCATAATTTTCAGTACATTCTTTATCGGTATACCAGCCGTCAAAAACATATCCCTCTCTGACAGGCGACTGCGGCATGTCTGCAGTTGTATTTTTCGCCACACGCAGACTGCTTATCTCACTGCCTCCGAGTGTGTCAAAGGTCACGGTATAATATGTCGTTGCCGATATCAAGGAACCGCCTGATCTCCTGCGTTCAATAGCATAGACCGTAATATCCTCTGTCACAGGGGTGTCCGATGTGAACTTTATACCGTCGCGGCTGTTTGTCAGAGACCACTTATCAAAGCCTCTTCCTAATTCCGGCTCCTCAGGCAAACTGACGGTGGAATTTATGTTGGTAAACCTTTGCGCATACACGCTGTCTTCTACCATGAACGTTACCCGAAGCACCGTCTTTTCCGGATCGTCTGTCAGTAACGGAAAAATATCTTTAGGTTCATTTGTAATTTCCTGTCCCCATACTTGAATAATTGTTCCCGAGCCGTCGTATGTCTGTCCCTGCTGAAGAAGATATGCAACTTCGCCCGATTCAAACTGCGTCTGCGTTTTACCCGTCTCACCATTTTGCGCTTCGGTCTCCTCCTCTGCGAGAAAGTAGCTGTTTTTAATCAAGCCTGATTTTAATCCGACCAAATCTGCGACATTGCTTTCACCTGTGACAGCACCTGTATTATAACAGTTTGCGACCATCCCTGTACTTTCGTTATTTCCGGTTATGCCTCCGATATTTTGTGTGCCTTCGGCAGAGCCTGTATTATAACAATTTTCCACAGTGCCCGAATTTCGCCCGGTCAACCCTCCGACGTCGGTGACTCCCGAAACGGAAACCAAGCTGTGGCAATTCGACAATATTCCTTTGTTATATGCGGTTACACCACCGACAAGATCGCCGCCCGTGACAATTCCCGCAACACCAAGATTTTCAACCCTGCCGCCTTCGGCGACATAACCAAACAGACCCGCCGCGGCAGAGTCGGCGTCATTTATGTACAGACCAATTATTTCATGACCGTCCGCGTCAAAATTTCCGCAAAAGGCATTTGCTTCGTCCGCACCGATAGGTATCCATTGATTTTCATCATTTGCTCCGATATCAATATCATTTGTAAGCTTGATATACTCATTTTCAAACGATCGTCCGCCGTTTACCATTTCCCTGAATTTCTCGAGAGTTTCAAGGTCAGGTATGAGATAGGCAAACTGCTCCGAGCCTTCGCCGTCCTCCGGGATGTCACGAAGGACAGGTCTGTCCACAAATATCCCTATCATCCAAACGTCGTTAAAATCCCATCCTGCAGCCTCAAATATGCTTTGATCGGCAGATTCCGCCGTTGTGATCCCCGTCACATCGCCGATCCCATTTTCCTCTTGTGATGATGCGATCTCTTGGTTGTAAAAACAGCTTTGTATCAAAGCGGAACGTTCAATCATTCCCGCTATGCTTCCCATGTATCTGTATGTGGGATCAACCGGTTCCTCGGGATCGCTCCCCGTATTTACCACGACGATATCATCGTCCTCGACAGCCGTCAGGACAGCAGCATTGTAACAGTTAACAATGGCATTGCCGTCCGAAATATATCCTGCCACGCCGCCAATCCCCATGTAGGCGTTGACCGCTCCGGCATTATAGCAATCCTCGATCCGAACATTTTCGCTGTTATTGCCGCTCACACCGCCGACTACCACAGAGCCTTCAACGCTGCCGATATTATAGCAGCGCGCAACAGTGCAGTTCTGTGCAGAGCCTACCACTCCGCCCGCCTGATTGCGTCCGTATATCCTGCCTGTATTGCAGCAGTTGACTATGGAACCCTGCGCACTTCTGCCGACTATCCCGCCTGCATTGCTTGTGGTCGACGCGTTGCTTGTGACCGATCCGTCATTGCGGCAATTTGTAACTGATTTGCCGAGGTTTTGACCGACGATCCCGCCGACATGACTGTTATCCCCGGTAATATCTCCGATATTGCGACAGTCTGTTACCGAGCCTTCATTGTAGCCTGTTATTCCCCCGCAGGCCGCGCCGCTTGACCAGACAGAAGACGCGTTTGTGCAATTTTCGACCCTTCCCAAATTCCAGTCCACTATTCCTCCGACGCCGGAATCACCCGCAACAGAGCCCAAAACGCTGATATTGCGAAGGACGGCAAGTTCGCCTGTATATCCGAACAGACCCTGCCAAAATCTTCCGTCTGTGTAAAGACCGCTTATCTCATATCCGCCGCCGTCAAAGGTTCCTTGGAATTGATAATCATAAGAACCTATCGGCGTCCATATATTTTCCTCACTGCCGCCCAGGTCTATATCCGCCGTTTGGATAAATGTGATCCCTGTTGTAGGCACGCCGTAATTGACGCCTTCGGCAAGAAGAGTCAGCTCCTCTTTGTTTTGTATAAGATAGGTATTGCCGTATGGGTCTGTTTCGTCCTTTTTAAAATACTCCGATAAATCAGGCGTCTTTACAAATGTAACAGTAAGTTCGGCCGAGCCTACAGCCGCTGACAGGCTGTTTGAGCTTACAGCCGGGATATAGGGATCAATGTCAGTAACGGTGAATGTTACGTCGATCCGATCCTGGGTATCGTCTGTCGGACTCCATACGACCCTGCTGCCGTCAAGCGTAATCTCCGCCGGAAGAGGATCTTTCGCCTCAAAAACAAACCGACCCGCTTTATCATAGTTGTCTGTAAATTCCACATAATCATACAGGTCTATCTCGGCCGTGTTACCGGCTTTTGGCGGCGATCACTGCCGATAAAACCGTTTCAAACTGTCTCCCGAACACAGCGTAAACGGTCATATCCCCATTAACATTCGAGTTTTCGTCAAATATATCTTCAGTCTGAGAATCCGAAGTCCAATAAGCCAGTTCCCCGTTTTCGATGGACGGTGGCTCAGGAAGGGTGACATTTCCGCCGTAGTTTGTATATTATGCCGCATACTCTTCGCCGTTTACTATAAAGCTGACTTTACATACATCTTTTGTTGTATCATATGTCGGCACGGGGAACTCATCCTTAGGGTCGGTCAGTATGTTCTGTCCCCACATAGGAGTCCCTGTCTGCTGCTCATCCTGACCTGCCCGGAGCAGATAGGCGACCTCTCCGGATTTCATCTGCTCTGTGGTTTTTCCCTCTGCGCCCTCAAGCTGATTGCTGCCGCGTCTTCCGCTGTTATAATAGCAATTTTCTATAATGCCCGAGCCTACGTTCCTGCCGACAATCCCGCCGATATTGATCGGAT
This sequence comes from uncultured Clostridia bacterium, assembly GCA_944392335.1. Classification (GTDB taxonomy): domain Bacteria; phylum Bacillota; class Clostridia; order UBA1381; family UBA1381; genus RGIG1988. The sequence goes on along the minus strand of CALXWJ010000037.1, from coordinate 42,719 downwards.
CGTAAGCATTATAAATATAATTAACCTGGCAGCAATTTCTGACAATCCCGCTGTTGGTACCGACAATTCCGCCTACATATACAACCTTATTCAGTACATTAACGCTGATCAAAATATCGCTCAGGCAGTTTTCTATTATACCGTAGTTTTCCGCCGCAATACCTCCGCCGCTTTTATTTTCTGCGGTTTCTGCCGCAAGCGCTGTACCCTTGGCAATAAGGTTTTTAACGACGCCATCCTCGCCGATACCCATAAAGAAAGCCGCTGTTGCACTGAATGATCCTTTGAGATATATTCCGCTGATCCTATGTCCGCAGCCGTCAAATACACCATTAAAATAATTCGATGCTTCGGTTCCTATCGGCTTCCATGTGTCATATTGGCTTCCGCCCAGATCAATATCCGCGCCGAGTATTACGGTCTTGCCGCTGTAATCCGCACCGCTGTTGACACTGTCACGGAATTCCTCCAAATCCTCCGCCGTATTGATCACCAAATCGGCTTCATTAGCCGCGTCGGATGCAAAAATCCCAGTAGGCATCAACGCTGACAAAAGGCATATGATCAGAATTATAGCATATGATCTTCGCTTCATAAACACTACATCCTTTATTTTTTTCTGTATTACAGGATATAAAACCTTCCCGAAGCTTTTTATATCACTGCATCGAGCTGCCGTTAAGTGTGTATGATACCGATTCACTCATATCGGGGATCATATCTTCACCCATACAGATAATTTTGATTTCAAAAGCCGTTTGCTCTGCGGTTATCTCGGCTGGTATATCAAATGCCGCTCCAGGCTCAAGCCCGGTCAAAGCCTGCATATAAACGCCCGTCATCCTTCCGTCCTCGTCATATGTAGCAACAAAAACATTTGTGGTAACGGCAGCACTTGTACCATTATCGGCAGAAACGTTGATTTTATATGAACCGCTTTCACTGTCATAGACAGGCTCGGATGTGACCTGCGCGGTCATTTCTCCGACCGGCTCGGTTGCCACAAATGAACGCAGATATGGGAATCCGTTATTTATACCCTCATCGATTCCCCATACCGTCTCAAAATCAAAGCCTTCATATGAGGATTGCAGCTTCATTTGGTCTGCCGTCAGGGCAACTGCATATGAATCTGTCATACTGCCGTCGGATAGGTAATAACAAGCTATAACCGTTCCGCTGGTCTTTCCCACAGCTCCTCCCACAGAAGTTCCTCCGGTTACAGAGCCTGTGCTGTAGCAATTCGTTATTGTAGAACCATTCCCGACAATTCCGCCTATGTTGCTGCCCGTTCCTTTGACATTGCCCATATTATAGCAATTTTCTATCACTCCGTAGCCTTGACCCACAATGCCGCCTACGTTTCCGCTGCCTGTAACACTGCCCATATTATAGCAGCCGATCACCGAACCGTCACTTCCGCTGTAGCCGGCAACTCCGCCTGTTCCATTCGTTGAACCGGTAACGCTGCAGTTGCTGTAACAATTTTCCACTGTGCCGAAATTGATCCGGGCAACTATTCCGCCCCTGTTAGCGCCTCCCGAAACTGTCCCCGAAACGCCGAGGTTTCTGATTTCTCCGAATTTATTGCTCCAATTGATATTTGCACCCAGATAACCGAATAAACCCCCGTTATTCGCGTTCATTCCGCTTATTTCATGCCCGCCGCCGTCAAATACGCCGCAAAAGCATAATTGCTGTTTATGCCTATCGGCTGCCACGTATTTACACCGCTCTCTTCAAGATCGATATCCGCCGCAAGCACGACCGTCATTCCTATATAATGATTTCCGCTGTTAACATCATCCCTGAACGCCGCCAGCTCCTCCGCTGTAGTGATAACCAGATCGGCTTCAGCCGCCGTGTCGGAGGCAAATATCCCGGTCGGCAGTATCATAAGCAAAATAGATACGACCAACATTGCTATTCTTAATTTGTGTTTCATAATCAGATCACTCTCTTTCTTTTCAGTCAAAGTATCATCGTTGTTATCAATATGTTTTTGATATAATTTTATCGTTATAATTTTACCATAATAGTTCCCTTCTGTCAACAATTCAAATCTTTTGAATTTTCCTATTTTTCAGCACCAACCAAAACCAATATCAATGAACAAGGACAATTGTATGGATTTTGATTTTTGCTTAAGTATATCGGGCTAAACCCAATTGCTATTGTAAGCAGCATTTCAACAATTATTATTTAAGCAAGCGAATACACACGCAAATTTTTAAATCTATAATACTCCTCGATTCACCAGCTCATCATATACATCTTTATAATGACTGCACTAAACCTTTTGCCATCACTTCTAACGTTAGTTATTAAACACAAGTTTTATCCAAATCCATAAAAAATTTACGTTTAAAGATTTTTTATAATATAAATACACAACAAATGAACACCTAATATTTGATCGTTTTTAGGTAAGACGCTGAACTTTTCACATATTACTCGTATAATTTACTGCATAAGGTTTATAACTTTTGTACTTTGACATGTTCAATAAAGGCTTATCCCATCTTGAGCGAGGACAAAAAAGCTAGTTGTGCTGCGATGCAATCAGTGAAAGATTGTACTCTCACCGATTACAAATATAGGGCTGTTGCAAATGATCATTTTCTGATGCTCATTTGCAACAGCCCCTTTCCGATATGAACCCGCCTACATAGGAGGGAACATCTTGTCCGCAGTTATAAATTAATTTCTTGTTAATTTAAATAAATCAAACCAATTCAACTATAGCCATGGGAGCTGCGTCACCACGACGAGGTCCTGTTTTAATTATTCTTGTATATCCGCCGTTTCTGTCAGCATACTTTGGAGCAATTTCAGCAAATAATTTTGTTACAACATCTTCCTTTGTAATAAATGCCAAAGCCTGACGGCGTGAATGCAGTGTATTTGTCTTACCAAGAGTGATCATCTTTTCAGCCAAACTTCTTGCTTCCTTTGCTCTTGTTTCTGTTGTTTCTATTTTACCGTTTTCCAACAAACTTGTTACCATATTTCTCAAAAGAGCCATTCTTTGGTCTGTTGGGAGATTTAATTTTCTTGTTCCCGGCATTATACATTACCTCCTTTCATAATGCAAAGAATTATTCTTCTTCCTTTTTAAGGGCAAGTCCTAATCCATGTAACTTGTTAATAACTTCTTCAAGCGACTTTCTTCCGAGATTTCTGACCTTCATCATATCTTCTTCGGAATTATTGATAAGATCTTCAACCGTGTTAATACCGGCACGCTTTAAACAATTGTAAGAACGAACGGAAAGATCCAATTCTTCTATGGTCATTTCCAATACCTTTTCCTTCTTACTTTCTTCTTTTTCAACGATTATTTCCGTATTTTTAGCTTCATCCGAAAGATCTACAAACAACCTTAATAAATCATTCATAACCTTAGCGGATAAGCTGATTGCTTCATCCGGTTTTATTGTTCCGTTTGTCCAAACCTCAACAGAGAGTGTTTCTCTGTCAATATATTGTCCGACACGAGTATTTTCTACGGAGTAATTAACCTTTGTTACGGGTGTATAAATAGAATCTATTGCGATAACTCCTACAGGCGGCTGCATATACTGCTTATTTCTCTCAGCCGATACATAACCCCTTCCGCCGGATAAAGTAATCTCCATATACAAGTTTGCATCTTCATTTAACGTTGCAATGTGTAAATCCGGATTAAATATTTCTACATCTGCATCCGCTTTAATATCTCCTGCGGTAATTTCGCAGGCACCCTTAGCTTCAATATAAACAGTCTTCGGTAAATCAGAGTGTAATTTTAAAGATAACTTCTTTATATTGAGAATAATCTCAGTTACATCCTCTTTGACTCCCGGAATTGTAGAAAACTCATGCAAAACACCGTCTATCTTTACCGAGGTAGCCGCAGCTCCCGGTAAAGATGACAATAATATTCTGCGCAATGAATTGCCTAAAGTTGTACCATATCCGCGTTCAAGCGGGGTAACAACAAATTTTCCGTAATTACCTGTTAATTGTGTACATTCAATATTGGGCTTTTCCATCTCTATCATTTTGAAACCCTCCTTAACATATTCATGCAACCATTCCACTTACCGAGGGTGATAACATTATTACTTAGAATACAATTCGACGATCAAATGTTCTTCTACTTCGTAATCAATGTGATCTCTGTTCGGTAAAGCTACAACCTTACCTGTAAGCGTATTTTTATCCATATCCAGCCAATCAGGAACAATTCTTGATGCGTTTGTTTCAACAATTTCCTTTATTCTTGGTGATGATTTTGATTTTTCCCTTACAGATATAACTTCTCCGGGTTTAACTAAATATGATGGGATATCAACTTTTTTACCATTAACAAGAATATGTCCATGGTTTACTATTTGTCTTGCTTCACGTCTTGTGTTTGCAAGTCCCAATCTGAATATTACGTTATCAAGTCTGGTTTCAAGTATTTGTAATAACATTTCACCAGTAATACCATTTTTCTTTGTCGCCATAACATAATATTTACGGAATTGTTTTTCAAGTACACCGTAAATAAATTTAACCTTTTGCTTCTCATTTAACTGCAAGCCGTACTCAGACATTTTCTTTCTGCTTTGCTTTGGGTTTTTGTTTGACTTTTTGTCAACACCCATAGTACCGGGTTCAATGCCTAAAGTTCTGCATCTTTTTAAAATGGGCTGCATATTTTTAGCCATGCTAAATTAACCTCCTTCAACTAAAACATAATAGTATAACAATCAAACACGTCTTCTTTTCGGCGGTCTGCATCCGTTATGAGGAATCGGAGTAACATCTTTAATCATGCTAACTTCAAGACCTGCTACCTGTAATGCTCTGATTGCAGCTTCTCTGCCTGCGCCAGGGCCTTTTACATATACTTCAACAGTTTTTAAGCCATGTTCCATAGCAGCTTTTGCAGCTGTTTCTGCTGCAGTCTGTGCTGCAAACGGTGTGCTTTTTCTTGAACCACGGAAGCCTAAACCACCGGCACTGGCCCATGATAAAGCATTTCCTGCTGTATCTGTGATAGTAACTATTGTGTTATTAAATGTTGAGCGAATGTGTGCCGCACCCTTCTCAATATTTTTTCTGTCACGACGTCTTGTACGAGTCGTTTTCTTTGCTACTTTTGCCATTTGAGTTCAGTACCTCCTTTATTATTTTTTCTTATTAGCCATTGTCTTTGCAGGACCTTTTCTGGTTCTTGCATTATTTTTGGTATTTTGACCTCTTACAGGAAGTCCTTTTCTGTGACGAACTCCTCTGTAACAGCCGATTTCCATCAATCTCTTGATGTCCAAAGCAATTTGACGTCTTAAATCACCTTCAACGGTAAATTCAGAGTCGATAACTTCTCTTAATTTATTAATTTCATCATCGGTTAAATCCTTGACTCTTGTATCAGGATTTATACCTGTTTTAGCCAAAATCTTCTGAGAGCTCGGTAAACCGATACCATATATATAGGTCAAGCCAACTTCAACTCTTTTTTCTCTCGGTAAATCAATACCTGCGATTCTTGCCATTCTTACACCTCCGTATATAAAATATCAAACTGTTAAAACTTTTGTTTATAATATTTAAAACTTACCCAAGAACCGTGAATGAGCAAATTTCACGGCAGCCGCACCTTTGATAAGTAATTAACTGATTAAGTGTGTCTGATACCCAATCCGGTAAACATCAGCCTTGTTTTTGCTTATGCTTAGGATTTTCACAGATAACCATAATTTTGCCTTTTCTCTTAATTATTTTACATTTTTCGCAAATTGGTTTTACTGATGGACGTACTTTCATTATAATTACCTCCTTATTTTGATCTCCAAGTAATTCTGCCTCTTGACAAATCATATGGTGACATTTCAATCGTCACTTTATCTCCGGGAAGAATTTTTATGAAGTTCATTCTCAATTTGCCTGAAATATGAGCCAATATCTGATGACCATTCTCAAGCTCTACTTTAAACATTGCATTAGGTAAGGTTTCCACAACCGTACCTTCCAATTCCAAAACATCATCTTTAGCCAAAGAAATACCCTCCTTCAACTTTTCTGAACCGGTTTATACCGTGCCAATAATTTACGAACCCCGGAATCGGTTATATCATCTTCGATTTCAAAAACACAATTGGTTTTTTGCAGATGCATTAATTTTTTCTTTTTGGCCTTTGCAACCTTTCTTAAATCACCATCGGCAATATAAGCAAAGTTATTTTCCAAAGATAACACCAAAAATTTTTTTCCTTTATCTCGTCCGGCTTTTGAATAAACGACGGATCCTGCAGTTATTTCCACAATATTCACCTCACAGTGTCAATATTTCACATTCACCTTGTTTGATTAATATTGTATTTTCATAATGTGCAGATAAACTGCCGTCTTCTGTTACAACAGTCCAGTCATCATCCAAAACACAAACTTCATACCCTCCGGCATTAACCATAGGTTCAATCGCCAATGTCATACCCGACGCGAGTTTCAAACCTCTTCCCTTATGTCCGAAATTCGGCACATTAGGGTCTTCATGCATATTCTTTCCTATTCCGTGTCCCACAAGATCTCTGACAACGGAATAGCCATTAGATTCAACATATTCCTGAATTGCTGCTGAAACATCTCCGAGCTTTGCTCCATGCACAGCATATTTTATTCCTTCAAAAAAACTTTGTTTTGTAACATCGATCAAACGCTGTGCCTCAGCCGAAATTTTTCCGACAGGATAGGTTCTCGCAGCATCACCGTGATAACCATCCTTACATGCACCGACGTCAATACTGATTATATCTCCGTCAGCCAATATTATATCCTTTGAAGGAATACCATGCACAACCCAATCATTTGGGGAAGCACATATTCCGGCAGGAAAGCCGTTATAATGAAGGAAGGATGGCGTTGCTCCGTGTGAAGCTATATAATCACGTGCTATTTTATCAAGATAGGCAGTGGATACTCCCGGCTTTATATGCTGTTCAATTACTTTTAAAACATCTCCGGTTATCTTTCCCGCCGCACGCATCTTTTCAATTTCTGTTCTTGACTTAATTGTAATCATATAACAATCACCGTTTATTCCAATCCGAGTGCATGAGCAACTTCTTTAGTTGTCTCTTCAAGCTCTTCCTTGCCATATGCTATAACCAGTTTTCCTGTTTTCTGATAATATTCTTTTATAGGCTCTGTCTGATCGTGATATACTTTAATACGATTTCTGACGGTTTCTTCGTTATCGTCCGCTCTTTGAATAAGTTTTCCTCCGCACACGTCGCATACATCACCCTTTGATGAGGGTTTGTAAACCACATGATACGGTGTTCCGCATTCTTTACACTCACGTCTGCCGGATAATCTTTCAATTATCGTTTCATCGGAAACTTCCAAAGATAATACCTTGTCAATTTCAATGCCCGTTTCGGTAAGGGCCTGTGCCTGTGCCGTAGTTCTGGGGAAACCGTCAAGAATAAAACCTTTTTTACAGTCTTCCTGCTGCAAACGTTCCTTAACTATTCCGACAACAACTTCATCCGGAACAAGCTTACCTTCATTCATATAGCTTTGAGCAAGCTTGCCCAGCTCCGTCTTTTCTCTGATGGCAGTCCTTAACATAACGCCGGTCGATATTGTGTCAATACCTAATCTCTTTGATAGTATTTCTGCTTGTGTTCCCTTTCCGGCTCCCGGAGGTCCTAACAGAATTAATTTCATATGAATGCCACCTTTCTTTTTCTCAATCAACGTCTTATTCAAGGAATCCTTTATAATGACGCATTACCATCTGTGATTCAATTTGCTGTACAGTCTCAAGTGCAACACCTTCCATAATAAGAAGCGATGTACCGCCTATCTGCAGACCCTGTATTCCGAATATCGCGCCTACAACAATCGGCATTACCGCAATGATCCCAAGGAATATAGCACCTGCAAAATTAAGCCTTGATGAAACCTTTGATATGAAATCACTTGTCGGTTTACCCGGTCTGTAACCCGGAATATATCCGCCGGATTTTTTCATATTATTTGCCAATTCTATAGGATTGAACTGTATTGACGAATAAAAATAAGTGAAAAATATTATCAGCAGGAAGTATAATACCGAATATACAACATATGTCCACCATGCAGTACTTAATCCTGCAGATAAACATCCCAAAATATCATTCCATATACCGGTCTGCGGCATATTACCTCCCGTAACAAATCTGACAATTGTTGCCGGGAATGCCATAATACTCGATGCGAAGATGATCGGCATAACTCCGCCCATAACTACTTTAATAGGAATGTTTGTATTTTGACCACCGTACATCTTTCTGCCTACAACACGCTTTGCGTATTGAACAGGTATTTTTCTTTCTGCGGTATTAAATAATACAACCAATACAATTGCCAAAATAGCAACAATCAATATTGCAGCCGATATAATAACTCCCTTTACGGAAATTACACCCGGATCAAGATACTGCTTATATATTGAATAAGCTCCTGATGGTATTGCCGAAACGATACCGGCATAAATTATCATCGATACACCGTTTCCCAATCCTTTTTCGGTAATCAATTCACCCAGCCATACAATGAATGCGGTACCGGCTGTAAATGTAAGAACAATTACGAAGAATGATAAAACCGATTCGTTTGCGATCGTTGTCATATTGTTTTCAACACCGATATTGTGAAGTGTTACATAAAGGCCGGCGCCTTGCACAAAAGCCAGTACAATACCCAAATATCTTGTTATTTTATTTATCTTCTTTCTGCCCTCAACGCCTTCTTTTGCCAATCTTTCCAAAGCGGGGATTGCAACAGTAAGAAGCTGTACTATGATTGACGCGTTGATATAAGGAGATACACCCATTGCCATTACCGTTGCGTTTGAAAATGCGCCACCTGTAAATACATCAAACATTGAGAACAAGTCCAATCCGCCGCCTCCAAGAAATTCTTTCATAGCCGACGGATCAAGATACGGAACGGGAATATGTGCTCCGAATCTGAATACAATCAACATCATCAAAGTGAAAAATATTCTTCTTCTAAGGTCCGGGATTTTAAATGCATTTTTAATAGTTGAAAACATTTAAATCACCTCTGCCTTTCCACCGGCTTTTTCAATCTTTTCAGCAGCCGATGCTGAGTATTTTGCCACCTTTACCGTTAATTTCTTTGTAAGCTCGCCTCTGCCCAGGATTTTTACTCCATCCAGAGTTTTGCTTATAACTCCTGTTTCCTTCAAAAGATCAGCAGTAACCTCAGTGCCGTTTTCAAATCTCTCTAATTCCGAAACATTTATAGTAACATATTGTTTAGCAAATATATTTGTGAATCCTCTCTTGGGCAAACGTCTGTATAAAGGCATTTGTCCGCCTTCAAATCCCGGTCTTACTCCTCCGCCCGAACGGGCATTTTGTCCTTTGTGACCTTTGCCGGAAGTTTTACCTGTACCTGAACCGATACCTCTGCCCACTCTTTTCGGAGCAAATTTAGAACCTTCAGCAGGCTGTAGTTCATCCAATCTCATTTGCTACACCTCCTTTTGTAAATTAGTTTTCTTCAACTTCTACCAGATGTGATACCTTGTTGATCATACCTCTGATTTGCGGAGTATCGTTATGTTCTACAACGTATCTGATTTTCTTTAAACCCAAAGCCTTAACCGTTGCAATCTGATCTTTCTTGCAACCGATTGTGCTCTTAATAAGCTTTACTTTAATTTTAGCCATTATTCGCTGCCTCCTTAACCCTTGATTTCATCAATGGTCTTACCTCTGAGCTTAGCTACTTCATCAGCCTGCTTTAATTCTGCAAGACCTGCCATTGTAGCTTTAACAACATTCTTTTTGTTGTTTGAACGTAAGCACTTTGTACGAATATCTTTAACACCTGCAAGCTCCAATACAGCTCTTGCCGCACCGCCTGCGATAACGCCGGTACCTTCTTTAGCCGGCTTAATCAATACTCTTCCGGCGCCAAACTCACCGATAACTTCATGAGGTATTGTTGTACCTACCAACGGAACACTTATCATATTCTTTTTGGCATCTTCAATTCCTTTTCTGATTGCATCAGGAATTTCCGCAGCTTTACCGGTTCCGCAGCCTACATGTCCGTTTCCGTCGCCTACTACCATCAATGCGCTAAATCTGAAGGTTCTACCACCTTTTACAACCTTAGCAACACGGTTTACTTCAACCAACTTTTCTTGAAGATCAAGTGTTGATGCATCTATTCTCTCAGTCACAATGTCTACCTCCTTCTTAGAAATCTAAGCCGCCTTCTCTTGCGCCTTCTGCAAGAGATGCAACTCTGCCGTGATATATATATCCGCCTCTGTCAAATACCACCGCTTTAATTCCTTTTTCAAGTGCTTTAGCGGCAACAGCTTTTCCTACAGCTTTAGCTGCTTCGCAGTTTCCGCCGTATTGATTAAATTCTTTATCCATACTTGAAGCGCTTACTAATGTAACACCTTTAGTATCATCAATTATTTGTGCATATATATGATTTAAGCTTCTGTACACATTCAAACGAGGTCTCTCCGCAGTACCGGAGATGTTCTTTCTAATTCTTCTGTGACGCTTAATTCTTGCAGCATTACTATCTTTTTTGTTTATCATTTAAGAACACTCCTTTCTATTATTTCTTCTTAGCTCCTGCTTTACCTTCTTTACGTCTGATAACTTCATCAATATACTTAATACCTTTACCCTTGTAAGGTTCCGGCAATCTGTATTCTCTGATTTTAGCAGCTGTTTCTCCAACAACTTCCTTATTAGCACCTTTAACAATGATTTTGTTTGGCTGAGGAACTTCAATTGTAATTCCCTCAACAGGTGTATATTCTACAGGATGAGAATAACCAAGGCTTAATACCAAGGTTTTACCCTGCATTTGTGCTCTGTAACCAACACCATTGACCTCAAGCTCTTTTACAAAGCCTTCAGTAACACCGATTACCATATTGTTAATCAATGTTCTTGTAAGACCGTGCAATGCTTTATGCATTTTATCCTCTGACGGACGTTCAACAACAATAACTCCGTTTTCGTTTTTGATAATCATATCTTTATGAAGTTTTCTTGTCAATGTTCCGTTTTTGCCCTTTACGGTAATTTCGTTTTCGGCTCCGATTTTTACATCAACTCCGGAAGGAACCGTAATCGGCAGTTTACCAATTCTTGACATTTACAATGTCCTCCTTTAACTTAAATTTACTCTGCATATGCAGGTTTTCAGTTCTATATTTTCTATTATGGTTTACCATACAAATGCCAGAACTTCTCCGCCGATATTTTCTTTTCTTGCCTTTTTGTCAGTCATAATACCCTTTGATGTGGAAACTATGGCAATACCAAGACCTTTCAATACCTTCGGCAATTCTTCGGCACCGGCATACTTTCTCAAACCGGGCTTTGACACTCTCTTTAAACCGCTTATAACCTTTTCCCTGTTAGGTCCGTACTTTAAAGCGATTCTGATAATTCCTTGCTTTCCGTCTTCTATAATCTGATATCCGGCAATATATCCTTCTTCATTCAGAATTTCAGCAATTGATTTCTTCATGTTTGAAGCAGGAACATCAACCGTTTCATGTTTAGCAGTATTCGCGTTTCTGATGCGTGTAAGCATATCTGCGATAGGATCAGTTATTTGCATTAAAATTTACCTCCTTCCAAACCCATAATGAGTTCGAATCTATCTATATTTTACCAACTTGCTTTTCTAACACCCGGAATCTGACCTTTATAAGCCAATTCTCTGAAACAAATACGGCAGATACCGAATTTTCTCAGATAAGCGTGAGGTCTTCCGCAAATCTTACATCTTGTGTAAGCTTGTGTAGAATGTCTTGGCTTTCTCTGTTGCTTTATAATCATAGATTTTTTAGCCATAATTTATCCTCCTTATTAACCGCGAATGAACGGAGCGCCCATTAAATCCAATAATTCACGAGCTTCCTCATCTGTTTTTGCGGTTGTAACAATGATAATATCCATACCTCTGATTTGATCAATCTTATCATAGTCAATTTCCGGGAATATTAACTGTTCTTTTACTCCGAGGGCATAGTTTCCTCTGCCGTCAAAAGAATTTGCACTGATTCCTCTGAAATCACGTACACGAGGCAATGCAACATTAAATAATCTATCTAAGAATTCATACATTTTATCAGATCTTAATGTAACCTTACAGCCTATGTTCATACCTTCTCTTAACTTAAAGTTAGCAACTGATTTTCTTGCCTTGGTAACAACCGGCTTCTGACCTGTTATAAGCGCCAAATCGTTGCAGGCTGCGTCAATAGCTTTTGCGTTATCTTTAGCATCACCCATACCGATGTTGATAACAATTTTTTCTAACTTCGGAATTTGCATCGGGCTTTTATAACCAAATTTTGTCATAAGAGCAGGAGCTACTTCTTTAGTATATTTTTCTTGCATTCTTGACATAGTATGAAATTACCTCCTCTCAAAAATTAGTCATTAAATATTTCTTGACATTTCTTACAATATCTTACTTTTGAACCGTCGTCCAAAATCTTTATACCGGTTCTTGCAGCTTTACCGCAGCTTGGACATACTCTTAATACGTTTGATGCATCAATAGCCGCTTCCATATGAATAATTCCGCTTTCCTGTCCTTGTCTTCTTGCCTTCTGATGCTTTTTAACAACAGAAATACCTTCAACAATAACTTTTCCTGCCTCAGGAATAGCAGTGATAATTTTTCCTTCTTTACCCTTATCTTTACCGGAGATTACCTTAACGGTATCACCGCGTTTTACATGCATTTTTTTCATATCGGGCACCTCCTTACAGTACTTCGGGAGCAAGTGACAATATCTTCATGTATTCCTTGTCTCTTAACTCTCTTGCAACAGGTCCGAATATACGGGTACCTCTTGGGTTTTTATCATCTCTTACAATAACTGCTGCATTTTCATCAAATCTTATATATGATCCGTCAGGACGTCTTGTTTCCTTTACAGTTCTAACAACAACAGCTTTAACTACGTCACCTTTTTTTACAACGCCTCCCGGTGTTGCCTTCTTAACAGAACAGATGATTTCATCACCAACAGCTGCATATCTTTTTTTGGAGCCGCCCATTACACGAATACACATAACTTCTTTCGCGCCTGTATTATCAGCAACTTTCAAGCGTGTTTGTGGTTGTATCATGTCTATATCTCCTTTCCGGCTGACACATTAATTACTGTGCCTTTTCTACAATTTCAACCAATCTCCATCTCTTATCTTTTGACAGAGGTCTTGTTTCCATTACCTTTACCTTATCGCCCTTAGCACAAATATTCTCTTCATCGTGTGCCTTCAGCTTATAGGTTCTTTTAACAACTTTTCCGTAAAGCGGATGCTTTACACTGTATTCAATAGCAACAACTATGGTCTTATCCATTTTATTGCTGACAACTTTACCGATTTTTACCTTACGGCTGTTTCTTTCTGCCACGTTAGTGTGCCTCCTTTCATACAATCAATGTTGTATATACTGTATTGATGTTCTTGCTTTGCTCATCAAATTGCGGAATCTTCTAATTCTCTTTCACGAATGATGGTTTTAATACGAGCAATAGTCTTTTTAACATCACCGATTCTTTGCGGGTTTTCCAATTGGTTTATAGCATTTTGAAATCTTAAGTTAAATAACTCCTGCTTTGAATCAGCAAGCTTTTGAGTTAATTCCTCTGTTGATAATTCTCTCAGCTCTGTCACTTTCATTCTTATTCACCATCCTCTGTTTCACGCTTAACGAATTTACACTTGATCGGCAGCTTATGCATTGCAAGACGAAGAGCCTCACGTGCTATTTCTTCACTGACACCGCCGATTTCAAACATAACTCTGCCCGGTTTAACAACTGCAACCCAGTATTCGGGACTTCCTTTACCTGAACCCATTCGAGTTTCGGCAGGTTTTTGTGTGATTGGCTTGTCAGGGAATATTTTAATCCAAACCTGACCGCCTCTTTTTGTGTATCTTGTCATAGCAATACGGGCAGCCTCAATTTGTCTTGAAGTGATCCAGCAAGGCTCCAATGCCTGTAAACCGTATTCACCGTTAGATACAACGTTACCGCGTGTTGCCTTACCTTTCATTCTTCCGCGCATAACTTTTCTGTATTTAACTCTTTTAGGTAACAACATTATTGTCTTCCTCCTCTCGGTTTACGCTCAGCCTTCTTGTTATCATGAAGAACTTCGCCCTTATAAATCCAGACTTTAACACCTAAAATACCGTATGTTGTCAAAGCTTCAGCAAAACCGTAATCAATATCTGCTCTCAATGTCTGCAGTGGGATTGTTCCCTCATGATACTGTTCTGTTCTTGCGATTTCCGCTCCGCCGACACGGCCTGAAACGCTTGTCTTAATACCTTTTATACCCATTCTCATTGCTCTTCCCATAACCTGCTTCATAGCACGTCTGAAAGATATTCTCTTTTCGAGCTGTGCTGCAATGTTTTCCGCAACAAGCTGAGCATTTGTATCAGGTTGTTTTACTTCCATAATATTAATGTTAACCGATTCTTTAATCATCTTTTCAAGCTGCTTTTTCAACTTATCTATTTCAGCACCCTGTCTTCCGATTATTATGCCCGGTCTTGCAGCATGAATCGTAACATATGCTTTATTCTGTTTTCTTTCAATTACAACTTTTGCTATTCCGGCATCATAACAAGCCTTCTTAACAAACTTTCTGATATTATAATCTTCAACCAACTGGTCTCCGAAATCTTTTTTACCTGCAATCCACTTAGAATCCCAATCTTTTATAACTCCGACTCTAAGTCCGTGGGGATTAACCTTTTGACCCATTAGGAATTACCTCCTTCTTCAATTATTCTACTTCTTTTAAAACCAAAGTGATATGACTTGTTCTCTTTAAAATTCTGAACGCTCTTCCCTGAGCTCTCGGTCTTACTCTCTTTAATACAGGACCTTGATTTGCATAACACTCTGCTATATATAACTTGTTAATATCCATATTATGATTATTTTCAGCATTAGCCATAGCTGATTTCAAAAGTTTTTCCAAATACTCGCTTGCAGCTTTCGGAGTATTCTTTATAATGCCCATAGCAACACCGACAGGCTTATTTCTTATAAGATCAAGAACAATTCTTACCTTTCTCGGTGAAATACGAGCATAACTTACAGTTGCGCGTGCTTCCATTACGGAAATCCTCCTCTCATTAATATATCCGAACTAATGATTTATCTTAATATTATTTAGATGTTTTAGCTCCTGCATGACCTTTAAAGGTTCTTGTGGGAGCAAACTCACCCAATCTGTGTCCAACCATGTCCTCGCTGATAAATACCGGAACATGTTTTCTGCCGTCATGAACAGCAATAGTATGTCCGACCATTTCAGGGAAAATAGTGGAAGCTCTTGACCAGGTCTTTATAACCTTTTTTTCATTTGCAGCGTTCATAGCATCTATTCTGCTCATTAAACGCTCTTCAACGAAAGGTCCTTTTTTAAGTGATCTACCCATTTATTTATTTCCTCCTTCCGGATTGTAACGATAATTATTTATCATTTCTTCTCTTTACGATGAACTTATCTGTTCTGTTCTTATGCTTTCTTGTCTTTAATCCAAGAGCAGGTTTACCCCATGGAGTAACAGGAGCAGCACGTCCGATAGGTGATTTACCTTCACCACCGCCGTGAGGGTGATCGTTAGGATTCATTACAACACCACGAACTGTCGGTCTCCAACCCATATGACGTTTTCTTCCGGCTTTACCGATAGAAATATTTTCATGCTGCTGGTTTCCAACCATACCGATTGTAGCTTTACAATCAAGACGGATCATTCTTACTTCACCTGAAGGAAGTCTTACCTGTGCATATCCGTTTTCTTTTGCCATAAGCTGAGCAAAACCGCCTGCAGAACGTACAAGCTGTCCGCCCTTTCCGGGATATAATTCAATATTGTGTATTAATGTACCAACCGGAATATCTTTTATAAACAATGCATTACCAGGCTGAATGTCAGCGCCTTCTCCCGATACAACGGTAGCTCCGTCTGTTAAACCAACAGGTGCAATTATATATGACTTTGTGCCGTCTTCATATTGAATAAGAGCAATGTTTGCCGATCTGTTAGGATCGTATTCTATTCCGATAACGGTAGCAGGCATTCCGTCCTTTTGTCTTTTAAAATCAATAATTCTGTATTTTCTTCTGTTGCCGCCGCCTCTATGACGTACGGTAATTCTTCCGTATGAATTTCTTCCTGCATTTTTCTTTAAAGAAGTCATCAACGAACGCTCCGGAGATGTCTTTGTAATTTCAGCAAAATCCGAAACAGTCATAAATCTTCTCGCAGGAGAGGTAGGCTTATACTTTTTTATAGCCATTTTGTTTCACTCCTTAATCTGAATTTAAAAAGTTATTACATTTCAAAGAATTCGATTGACTTGCTGTCCTTTGTCAATGTAACTATCGCTTTCTTCCAAGAAGCTCTTCTGCCCTGGAATCTGCCCATTCTCTTAATTTTTCCCATAACGTGCATTGTGTTGACCTTTGCAACCTTCACTCCAAAAATATCTTCACAAGCCTTTTTAATTTCGACTTTGTTAGCAGTAACGGGAACTTCGAATGTATACTTTTTGATTTCATTTCCTTCTTTGTCAAATACGGTTTCCATACTGCGTTCGGAGATGATTGGTCTTCTGATAATATCATGTGCAAATTTCATTATGCAAGCACCTCCTCAATCTTTTCGATTGCTTCTTTTGATATAATAAACTTATCATACTTTAAAACATCGTATGTGTTCAATACTCCAACATATGTCGGCTTAACATTTTTAATGTTTCTTGCTGATTTATAAATTGTATTATCATAGTCGGCAGTAACAATTAAAGCCTTCTGATCTATTTCAAGACCTTTAAGCATTTTTGCAATTACCGAAGTCTTAATTTCATCCATCTTAAGACCTTCGATTACATATACTTCATATGCAGCATATTTAGCTGATAAAGCAGATCTTAAAGCAATCTTCTTAAGTTTTCTGTTTACATTATATCTGTAATCACGTGGTTTCGGTCCAAGTGCAACGCCACCGCCTGTCCATTGCGGAGCACGGATACTTCCCTGTCTTGCACGACCTGTTCCTTTTTGTCTCCAAGGCTTAATTCCGCCTCCCGATACTTCCGTACGAGTTTTTGTACTTTGAGTACCTTGTCTCTGATTTGCAAGATAGTTAACAACAACTTCATGCAAAACAGCTTTGTTCACTTCAGCTGCAAATATCGAATCGTTTACTTCCATTGTTCCGACTTTAGCACCTTCCATGTTATATACAGCTACTATAGACATAGTTTATTCCTCCTTTCTTCAAAAACCCTCTTATGCTTTTTTACTGTTTGTTATCGTAACAAGTCCACCCTTGTTTCCGGGTACAGCACCCTTCAACAAAATCAAATTGTTTTCCGCATCAACTTTAACAACTTCCAGATTCTGTACTGTTACTCTTACAACACCCTTATGTCCCGGAAGCTTCTTACCCTTCATAACACGACCCGGGTTTGAGCAAGCTCCCATAGAACCTGAACCTCTATGATATCCTGAACCGTGAGCCATAGGACCTCTGTGCAATCCCCATCTCTTCATAGGACCTGCAAAACCTTTACCTTTGCTTATGCCGCAAACATCGATTTTATCACCTGCAGCAAATATATCTGCTTTGATTTCATCGCCTACGTTCAATGCCGAACAATCGTCCAATCTGAATTCTCTGAGATATTTCTTTACTGCAACATCAGCCTTTGCAAATTGTCCCTTGTCAGGTTTATTTACATTCTTTTCTTTTACTTCACCGTATCCGACTTTTACAGCGTCATAACCGTCTGTTTCCACTGTTTTCTTCTGAACTACAGTACACGGTCCTGCCAGGATAACGGTTACGGGAGTAACTTTACCGTTTTCGTCAAAAATCTGCGTCATGCCGACTTTTGTACCCAAAATTGCTTTGTTCATACTTCTCTTCCTTTCATAACAGTTATTGGTTCCCTCAAAGCACGGGAACATTGACCTGCATCATAGCATTTTCATGCTACTGCCACTCATAAAATGAGCTTTTCTTATTTCTTGCTTTGCGTTACGTTGATTTCAACGCCTGCAGGCAAGTCGATTTTAACAAGTGCTTCCATTGTTTTTGCACCAGGAACCACAATGTCAATCAATCTTTTGTGAGTTCTTCTTTCAAATTGCTCACGTGAATCCTTATACTTATGAACAGCTCTTAAGATTGTGATTACTTCCTTTTCTGTCGGAAGAGGAATAGGTCCTGAAACCTTAGCTCCGCTCTTTTTTGCTATCTCAACAATCTTTTCTGCCGATTGATCAAGAACAGCGTGGTCATAAGCTTTAAGCTTGATTCTGATTTTTTGCTTTGCTGCCATGTTTTTCCCTCCTATATAATTTTTTCTCCGGTGATCTGAAATCATTGGGTATTTTCAGACAACCATAATCATTGTGTTTCTCGCACGACAGCTCGTTATGTTTACACACTTCCGGGTGTTTCCATCGCCCGGTAAATAAAAACCCGAATTGCAATAACGCACTCCGGGAAGTCTTTTACGCTGTTAAAAGCACATAACTATACCCCAATTCAGGGCATAAAAATCCCAACATCGGGTATCTTTTGTATACGCATATTAAATACAGCGTGACCTGCCGCCCGGTTTCATGAATCGGACATTCTCCACGGAAAAACCGAACCTAATGTTCGCAACCTCCCGCTTCATCGTTTGTCAAGTGTCACAACATTAATATTATACACCATTTATACATTTTTTGCAAGTTTTTTTGAAAATTTTATAAAAAAATTTTGACAAAATTTATTGTTTTTATATTTAATTATTTATACATTTTTACTAAAACGCAAAAACGGCAATAATCTGCCGTTTTATTCAGTATAACAAATACGTTCAACGCTTACGGTTTTTGCCGTCTTTTCATCTATTTCAAAAACACAGCCGCATAATCTGCTCTTTCCTTGTGCCACTTCAAATTTAGACGGCATATTATCCAAAAATTTTTTTACAATAATATCTTTATCCATTCCAAGAACTGAATCAATAACCCCTGTCATTCCCAAATCGGTCATATATCCCGTGCCGCCAGGAAGAATTCTTTCATCTGCGGTTTGAACATGAGTATGAGTTCCAAAAACCGCCGATACTTTTGAGTCAAGAAAAAAACCCATAGCGATCTTTTCGCTGGTTGCTTCGGCATGAAAATCAACAATAATAATATCTGTCTTTTTTTTCAGCTTTTCTATTTCAGCTTCCACCATTGTAAAAGGTGAGTCAGCCGGCTGCATATATACTCTTCCGATAAGGTTTATAATCCCGACATTTACACCGTTTCTTGCCTTTATCACCATACTGCCCTCTCCCGGACAGCCTTTGTCAAAATTTAACGGTCTTATTATATCATCATTATATTCCAAAACCTTTGCTCCGTCACCGCAGCCCCAAGTATGATTTCCCATCGTCACAGCATCAATTCCCGCTCTTTTCAATTCTTCATATACAGGCATCGTTATTCCACGGCCATGGGCTGCATTTTCTCCGTTTGCAATAATCAAATCATAATCGTAGCGGTGGCTGTCAAGATACGAAAAAACAATATCTCTGCCAGGTCTTGCAACTATATCTCCAATACATAAAATTTTCATATATCTATCCTTTTATATTATATCAAATATGACCAATATCATATTTTTCTCCCGATTGTTCTTTATCAACCGGAATCAATTTATCATCAAAATGAATCATTACATCAGCTTTTGAAAGATTATCCTGCAGTATATTAACATCAATTCCATAAATAGGTTTATCGGTATCTATGGATATGGCCGCAGCAGCACCTGCTGCCTGACCTGTTATTATTGCAGGCGGAATAACTCTTAAAACATCCCACGCATAACCATCACCTGCAACACATCTTCCGGCCGTTATTATATTGTCATACCCGGTTTTTACCATTGTTCCATAAGGTATTTCAAAAAGATAATCCCTTCTGTCAAAATCACATATCGCTGCAACTGAATTATCGAAATGCTTATATGCATCCTCAACCTTCAAGGTATAATCCCCGTCAATATGTCTTGTTGTTCTGAACTGGCACATTGAAGGTATAACTAACACATCTCTTGTCATTCTGTCATCATTTTTTATTTTATTCAGTAACTCAATATGATTATCTATTACATATTTTGTTATATCCTCAACATTTGTACCTTTATAATATTCCATGCCTTCCGGATGATTTCTTCCGTATAGATCGGCGCATCCGCCGAAATAAGCCCTCGTCAGCTTTGAAATATCCCCTGTTTTCAATGCTTCCTCACAGTTTTTCAAGGTTGCTCCGTATCCGTAAAATGTATGATAATTTTTCCCCTGAACGGTGGGCACTCCGGCACGGTATAAGACATCGGCATCGCCGGTAGTATCAATAATAATCTTGGCTGCGTAAAATTCTCGTCCCGACTTATTTTCAACTATTACTCCCCTGCAATGGCCGTCCTCCATAACGGGCCTTGTGATTATGGTATCAAACAGCAGTTTTATCCCGTTTTTATGCATAAGCTCCGTCAATTCGGCAATAAATATGGGAGCCGAAAATCTTGTAACATATCTTGTTTTTGCGCCTTCACCCGGCTCACCGCTTTTCCATTCGTCGGGGATCGTGTCAAATCCGTGTTTTATCGATAGTCTTAAAAATTCCTCCGCCATTCCCTTTATGATCTGTGTTCCTCTGCCGTTGCACATAGGCACAAACAAATTAACAAGCCCGATCGTCGCAAGACCTCCGAGAGCAATTGTTTTCTCGATAAGACAAACATTTTTGCCGTTTCTTTTTGCCGCCAGCGCAGCCGCGGCGCCGGCGACACCGCCTCCTGCAACTATAACGTCATATTCCCCCGCACAAGGTATCGTTTCTTTTATTTCCACACTTTTCATTTGTACAACCCCCATCTTTAATGATATAAATAAATTGTATATCATATGGATTTCTTTGTCAATAAAATAATCTCTTAATCAAACAATTCTGTTTCTTTTTTCACCGTTATAAAAACTTTTGATATTTTTACTTACTTCTTCAACACATCTTTGTCTTGCCTCATATGCGCCCCATGCCATGTGTGGTGTAAATATTGTATTTTCCATATTTAAAATTCGTTGATAAGGACTGTTTTGCTGCATTGGTTCGATACTGTAAACATCAGTTCCGAAACCGCCGATTTCACCCTTTTCCAAAGCACATGCCACTGCCTCTTCATCAACAACGGCTCCTCTTGCCGCATTTATAAGAATGGTATCCTTTTTCATAAGTCCAAGCCTGTCTTTATTTATCAGCCCTTTTGTCTGATCATTCAGAGGGGTATGAAGTGAAATGATATCCGCTCTGCGGCACAATGTATCAATATCCACACACTCAAAATCCTCAACGGGATTTCTCTTATATGCAATAACCTTACATCCCATTGCCTCAGCAGCCTTTGCGACCTTTCTTCCGATATTGCCCAATCCCACGATTCCCCAGGTTTTTCCGGCTATTTCATGGAACACCGGCTTCAGGCAGTTAAATATCCCGCTTTTTGTGTAACTGTTGGATTTTACATATTGGTTATACTGTATCAGGTTTGTTGATAATGCAAGAGCCATCGACAAAGTGACCTGAACAACGCTGTCGGTGGAATATCCGGCGATATTGCAAACGGCAATGCCGTGTTTTTTACAGTATTCTATATCCACATTGTCATAACCCGTAGCTGTTATACAGATCAATTTTAAGTTTTCGGCATATTTTATATTGCTCTCATTAAGTTTAACCTTATTGAGTATCAGTACTTCTTTGTCTTTTATTCTGTCGATCACATCTTCAGCAAAGGTCAATTGATGTATGGTAACTTCACCGAGATTTTCTATCGATCTCAAATCAATATCATCACCCAATGTCCCGACATCCAAAATACCTATCTTCATAACTGACACACCCTTTTTATATGAATATTTTTCAAATTTATTGTGCTCTGTTTCTTGCCTTTGCCCTCAAATCGGTTTTTAATATCTTCTTCCGCATTCTCAGATGCTTCGGCGTTACTTCCAGCAATTCATCATCCGAAATAAATTCCAAACACTGTTCCAGGCTCATTTCCCTCGGCGGTACAAGCTTTAAAGCATCGTCCGAACCTGAAGCTCTGGTATTTGTTGCATGCTTTTTCTTACAAACATTGACGACTATATCCTCAAGTCTTGAATTTTCACCTACAATCATTCCTTCGTAAACATTAACACCCGGTCCTATAAACAATGTTCCTCTTTCCTGAGCATTATATAAACCGTAAGTTACCGAAACGCCGTTTTCCCACGCAATAAGCGTTCCTCTCGAACGGGTCTGGAAATCACCCTTATACGGCTCATAACCATCCAAAATACTATTGATAACACCTGTACCCTTGGTAGCTGTAAGCAATTCACTTCTGTAACCGATCAATCCTCTTGACGGGATCAAAAATTCAAGTCTTGTATAACTCTGTGCCGTAGGTGACATATTTACCAATTGTCCCATTCTCTTTATGACGCCGTCCATTACCGTTCCGGTATATTCTTCCGGAACATCAATTGTCAGTCTTTCAACAGGTTCGCATTTCACGCCGTCTATCTCCTTATATATTACAACAGGGTTTGAAACCTGAAATTCGTAACCTTCACGGCGCATATTTTCAATCAACACAGATAAGTGAAGTTCTCCTCTGCCCGATACAACAAATGCTTCTGTGGAATCGGACTCACTGACCCTTAATGCAATATTTGAATCAAGCTCTCTGAACAGTCTGTCTCTTAAATGTCTTGATGTTACAAATTGACCGTCCTGTCCTGCAAACGGGCTGTCATTTACACTAAATGTCATTGACAGTACCGGATCATCGATTTTTACAAAGGGTAAAGCTTCAGGCATTTCAGCATCACATATAGTATCTCCTATATTAATATCGGCGATCCCCGATATTGCAACAACATCTCCGGCGCCCGCGTCTTCAACAACGGTTTTTCCAAGCCCTTCAAACATGTAAAGCTTTGTAGTCTTACTCTTTTTAACAGTCCCGTCGCTCCGGCAGACAGAAAGCGCCATACCGGTATTTATTTTACCTCTCTGAATTTTACCTACGGCGATCCTGCCCGTATAATCATCGTAATCTATGTTTGAAACAAGCATCTGAAAAGGTTTGTCATCCTCTCCATCAGGACAAGGTATTTCGTTAACGATAAGTTCAAACAATTCTTTAAGATCGCTGTTGGGTCGCTCCGGATTATATTCCGCCGTTGCCCAGCCGTCACGTCCCGATGCATATATAACGGGCGTATCGAGCTGTTCTTCTGTCGCGCCCAGGTCTATAAACAAATCTAAAACTTCATCAACGACCTCATAAGGTCTTGCGTTAGGTCTGTCTACTTTATTTACTACTATGATCGGTTTTAAATTCATCGCGAATGCCTTTGATAAAACAAATCTTGTCTGCGGCATACATCCTTCGAATGCATCGACCAAAAGCAAGACCCCGTCTACCATTTCAAGACCGCGTTCCACCTCTCCTCCGAAATCGGCATGGCCCGGAGTATCTATAATATTGATTTTTACACCGTTATACCATAAAGATGTATTTTTAGCCAAAATCGTAATGCCTCTTTCACGTTCGAGATCATTTGAATCCATTGCTCTTTCGTCAACCTGTTCATTTTCACGGAATATTCCGCTCTGTTTGAGCATGGCGTCAACCAAGGTTGTCTTTCCATGGTCAACATGGGCAATTATGGCTATGTTTCTTATATTTTTACGGTCTGTCATCGTAATATCCTCTCCAAACTATCAAATTCAATAACCATATTATTTTATCACAAATTTCAACAAATATAAAGATTATTTTCACATAAAATTAAAGAGCAACCAAAACTTTCTTTTGCCTATTTTGTACATATGCACCATTTTTTGATCGCTCCATATAATAAATATTATTTTATTGTTGTTCCTATCTTATTTTTTGTTATAAAATAAGATACAAGGTTATATTTTTCCCTGCCGTTTATGATCGCGACTTCATTAACGCCGTTTTCCACCGAATTTATACAGTTTTTAAGCTTCGGAAGCATTCCTCCTCCGATAAATCCGTTTTTAAGCAGCTCTCTGCCTTTTTCCAAAGTAATATTATTAATAATTGTTTTATTGTTTGCAATATCAAGCAATATGCCGTCAACATCGGTAAGAAATACCAGCGTATCGGCCTTTAACGCCTCTGCAACCGCAAATGCGGCATCGTCGGCATTTATATTTAACGTATCACCGTTTTCCGAAGCTGAGACGGGTGATATCACCGGAATATATCCGTTTTCGATCAGTAATTCAAGGATTTTTGTGTCAACCTTTTCAACCTCACCCACAAATCCTATATCCCCCTCGGATATAATCTTTTTTCTTGCCGTGATCAACCCTGCGTCTTTTCCCGAAATTCCGCATGCATTCAGTTTCTCATTTTTTAAACCCTGAACAATTTTTTTATTTACGCCGCCCGACAATACCTGTTCAACTATTTCAACAGCCTCACTTGTAGTAACACGGTATCCTCCGATAAATTCCGCTTTTATGTTATTTATACCGAGACTTTTCGAAATATTTTTCCCTCCGCCGTGAACAATAATAACTCTTGCTCCTACCATTGTAAGCAACGCGACATCCTCATAAATGTTTTCAATAAGAGAATTATCCTCCAAAATGCTGCCGCCCAGTTTTATTAATATGGTTTTTGAATAGAGCTTCCGAAATGCGGGCAGCATACGCTGGATCGTGCTTATGGTTTCGGAAGCGTCAATTTTTTTTGATACATCGAATTCCTTTAAGTATTTTTTTGTATACTCAACATCACTCGAGCAGTTTATATATTCTGTACCTCGTTTTTGTCTCGTTTCATTTCCTTTTCCGGTTATTAGGATCACCGAATCCCTGTCCGAAGTAAAAACAGCTTTTTTAATTGCCTCTCCCCGATTGGTCTCGATCTCATAATTCCCGCCCGCCGATTTGACAAAACCCGCAATTTCATTGCAAATATCAATCAAAGGTTCTTCTCCGGGATCTTCTTCCGTTATATATACCATATCGGAATATTTTCCCGAAAGTTCACCCAGATCCTTTCGTCGCTGAAATGCCTTTTTGCCCGGGCATCCGAAAACAGTTACTATTCTTCGGTTAGGGAATTCTTTTAAAACCGAATCATAAAGACTTTGAAAGCTCATTTTGTTATGTGCATAATCTACGATGGCTATTACCTTATTATCAGAATTTGAATATATTTCCATTCTTCCAGAAGAACGCGCCTTCATAAGCCCGACATACACAAAATGCTTAGGTATATTCAAAGCATAACAAACGGCAATTGCCGCCAAAGCGTTCTGAACATTAAACAGTCCGGGAATAGTCAGGGTAAACGTTTCGGTATATTCAGGCGTCCTTACATCAAATACCGTATCATTTCCGACCTTTCTTACATCATATGCATAAATATCGGCATTCTCATCCTCCGATGAAAATGTTATTACCCTTTTGCAAACCCGCGCTGCCTCCAACACCTCTTCTTTTCTTAATGTATCAAGAGATACACAAGCAGTTTTTGAATGATTGAATATCTTCATTTTTGAATGAAAATAATCATCAAAATCCGGATGCTCAATGTCACTTATATGATCTTCTCCTATGTTCAGATATACTCCAACTTCAAAACCGACGCCGTAAACCCTGTCATATTTTAAGGCCTGCGAGGAAACCTCCATAGTAAGATATTCAATACCAGAATTGACCGCATTGTTAAAATGCATCATCAATTCTCCCACTTCCGGGGTTGTCAGATGAGATTCAAATTTATCCGCTCCGTCATAAGTATCAATTGATGAAATATATGCGCTGCCCGGTTTTTTTATACTTTTCAGATATTCATCAAGAATATATTTTATAAAATATGTTGTCGTTGACTTGCCCTTGGTCCCGGTTATTCCGATCAAATGCAGTTTTTTCCACACATTGTCATAATACATATTAAACAATAAAGCCATCGCGCGTCTTATGTCGCTTACAATAATGCGACCCCCGTCGACATCATAACTTTTTTGTGCCACATAACACACTGCACCGTTTTTTATTGCTTCTTTAAGATATTCGTCTTTAAAATGTGCTCCCTTACATATAAATAATGTATTTTTTCCAACCTGCTTTGAATTATAGGTGACATTTTCAATCTGAGTCTCATTTACGGCGTCAGTCTCTTTTAAAAGGTTATTTTTCTTCAATAATTCAATATAGTCATTAATTTTGTAAATCATATTTTAAAACCATTAATACCTTTCGCAAAATACAACGTTATTTTTTCAGCTTGCCTCCGCACAGCAATATCGATTCTTCACATAGCACATCCAAGGAATCGATATAAAAATCACTTAATTTATGGTTTTCCCTGAAACAGGAAAATTCGGTGCATGCCAATATAGCTGCTTCACAGCCTGCACTTTTCAGATAATTTTCTATCTTCAAAAAATCCTCCATATTGCCTTTTTCACCGACTTTTATTTGATTATAAATAATGTCCATAACGATCCTTTGTGTTTCTTCATCCGGATTTATACATTCATAACCCAATTTTTCACATTCATGTGCATATGTTCCGGTATAAATCGTTCCGTCTGTTGCCAAAAGCCCAGCCCTTTTAATATCCGGGTTCATTTTTTTCATTCTTTTCGCGGTTTCCCTTACCATATTGACTATAGGGATTTCAAGCTCCGCCTGCAGCGGCTCCCAGAAAAAATGCGATGTATTACACGGGATCGCGATCGCGTCCGCCCCGTTTTTCTCAAGCATCAGCGCGTCTGTCAAAAGCGCGTGAAAAACCTTGCTTGTATGCCCGCTTTTTATCGCGGCGGTTCTGTCAGGCACGCTTGCATGACTTAATATGATCATGTCAATATGATCCTGATCGCGTTTTGCGTCTGTTTTATCAATTATTTTCCTGTATAAAAGCTGAGTCGCCAAAGGGCCCATTCCTCCGATAACGCCTAATTTACCCATACATCAGCATCCTTTCTTCAAAAATTCTGTTTATTCAATATCAAGCACATCCTGCAGCACAATGTCCTTCACATACAAAAGACTTTTTTCGATAAAGTTCAAATATTAACTATTTATAATACCTTTTGAATTTTACATAGTGCCCCAGCTGTGATCTGAGCAGCCTGTATTTTCTTTCAATATCATTATCCGGCGCAAAATAAAGCGGATTAACATAATGTTTTTCCTTGATAATACGCTTCATCCTGTCTTTGTATTCAGGAGCATACTTAAACGCGACGCCCTTAGGCACAACCATCCATAAATATTCATTCTTTGCAATATCCTCTTCAAGGTCATTATTGTATATATAATCCTCAACGAGCAATTTGGCAATATTATGTCCCGAACCGGTCACATAAAAATTGCTTCTGCCCTGTCTTGTATTGATTTCAAACACTTTAAATTTATTGTCACGGGTATCATATTTTATATCAAAATTGGAAAAACCGATAAAATGTATTTCTTCAAGAAAGTTTTTGAATTTTTCCATCAGTTCTTTTTCATATTCCGTTATTATCACAGCATGATTTCCTATACCGTAAGGGGTATGCTCCTCCAAAAGCACATGCCCAAGACACATCATTTTAACCTTTCCGCGCTTATCGGAATAACTTGTTAAAACCCTCATGTATGTATCATCACCCGGCAAAAAATCCTGAACTATCATATTATCGGTATATCCCGCGTCATATATCTTTTTTACCGTATCTTTGAGCTGCTTTTTGGTATTGCATTTAAACACCTTTTTTTGCCCTTCAAATTTATGTTTATAATACTCGACCTGATTTGCCGGCTTTAAAATATAAGGCGCGTCAAAAAACAGCTTTATGTTTTCGTAATCTCTTACGGTGCATATATATGTTTTCGGATAATCTATGCCGTATTTTTCACATAAATTATAAAATTTTTCCTTATCCATCAATTCCTCAAGAAAATCGTAATCGGCATAAGGAACTATTATGTTTGATTTCAGCTGATTTTTATTTTTGGCAAGACACTTAACATAGTTGTCGCCGCAGCCTATCGCCAAAATTTTTTTTGTCGTGTTTTCCAATGCAAAATCATTTAACAGTGTTAACATCACATCAGGGTCGTCAAGATTTTTTATTTCCTTGAATTTTACCATTTTGCTTTTATAGCATGTCCCCATCAGGGCTTTTCCAAAAACAACCGATGGTATTCTGTATTCTTCATAAAAAGCTCTTGCTACGCTGTAAACATTAATATCATTTCCAAATAATACCGGAATAAATTCCCTTTGTTCAAATTCCATGGCTATCTCCATTCCGCCTTCCTATCGGTCGGCACAGATTTTTTCATACGGAAAATAATAAATATAAACCGCTGTCTCTTATAATTATTTCAAAAAAATAACATAATATCCGAATAATAGCATTATACCACTTATACAAAAAAAAAGCAAGTCAATATTATACAGTGTAACATATACTTAATAAATATCGCAGCTTCTTTAAAAAAGTCAACGCTCCGTCGTTTAACGTTTTTTTGCAAAATATTGTAATCATATTAAATAACAAATCGAAAATCGACGGCAAAGGTTTGCGCGCCATCTTCATTTATTCGTAAAATAACCGCAAAGAAATACATACATTCCTTGCGGCAGCACGCTTTGGTTATGATAATCTATTTGCACTGAATCTGCATTTTTCACGTTGTTTTCGCACTTTTTCCTTTATGTATCCTTCCAGCGCACCACACAGCTTTGCAGGCATTACTTTATGTTTTTTGATCTCTGCAATAAAGGCAATGGCTTCTTCAACATCAAAAAATACGCCCTCTATCTGCTTACATTCATTCATATCCTGCAAGCCCGGTTTTCTGTCCGTTCGCATTATCTCTATACCGTAGCTTTTTAACTCACTGTATCCGAATCCGACTGGGCTTTCCAGCAAATAGTATTTCAAAATAATATAACCGTTATTTTTTTCATTTTGTAATACAACCTCTGTGCCAAACTGAACTTTTTTCATTAAAAACTGTCCTTTCATGTATATATTAATCATCGGATAACAATCCAATATATTAATTATTGAATTTTAACTTTCTGCAGTCATATTATAAAACAAAATCACGGTAAATACAAGAGAAAAAAATCGCATAATACGACAGATATTTCTTATTTTCATCATCAGGCTTCGACCCGAATCAAATAATATGCAATTTAAAATCAAGTTTGGTCGGATTATATCAAAAAAAATGATATTTAAGCAGATGATTTATTACAAAAATAATACAAATTCGTATGTAAACAAAAAAATTTTAAAAAAAGTCTTGCAGTTTTATCTTTTTTGTATTATAATATATAGGCAGTCAATAAAAGACTTTTGGGCGATGAAGGCCGAGCCCGTGCGATTGAAAGCCGTGAACCTTGTCAGATGGGGAACCAAGCAGCAATAAGCGGATATTTTGATGTGTTATGGATAACTCGGTCGGAGCCTTTTTTTGATTATTTCCCTGTTTTTAACGGGGTTTTTTCATAATAGCATCCGTATTCTGAGCATTTATGTAAAAAGGAGGTATGAGAAATGGCGTATCAGGCAATTTATCGAAAATGGCGTCCTCAGATATTTGAAGATATAATCGGACAAAGTCATATTACAAACACGCTTAAAAAACAAATAATGTCTGATAGGATTTCCCATGCATATCTTTTTTGCGGAACGAGAGGGACAGGTAAAACCACTGCCGCAAAGGTTTTTGCAAAAGCGGTAAATTGCCTTAATCCTCAAAACGGGTCTCCATGCAACGAATGCGAAATATGCCGCGGAATACAAGACGGCAGTATCATGGATGTAACCGAAATAGACGCGGCTTCGAATAACGGTGTAGACAATATAAGAGAATTAAGAGACGATGTAAATTACGTGGCAACTCAGACAAAATACCGTGTTTATATCATAGATGAGGTCCATATGCTTTCAACGGGGGCTTTTAACGCACTGTTAAAAACTCTTGAAGAGCCTCCTGCTCACGTTATTTTTATTTTGGCGACAACAGAAGTCCACAAAATACCCGAAACAATTCTCTCACGATGTCAGCGTTTTGATTTTAAACGGATAACGCCTTCCGATATAATTGTAAGAATGAAAGAAATTGCAGCAGCAGACGGTATTGAAATTACGGATGACGCTTATTCCGTTTTGGCACAGCTTGCAGACGGTTCAATGAGAGACGGCTTGAGTATATTGGAAAGATGTGTTTCCTCGTTAGGCAATAAAATCGACCGTGCTTCCATTACCGATATTTTGGGTATGGTCCCAAATGATATGCTGTTTGACATTACGAACTCGGTAATATCATCAGACTCTGCTTCGGTGATGACATTGATCGACAACATCTCAAAAGAAGGAAAAGATCTCAATGTATTTTGTGATTCACTCATTAAACATTTCAGAGATCTTCTTGTATGTAAAATTTCAAATAAACCGGAAAATCTTCTTGAATATTCCGATAATATTCTTTTAAAAATAAAAACACAGGCTGAAAATATAACGTATGAAAAGCTTTCAAACGCGGTAACAATATTAACAAAGGCAAAAGCCGATGCAAAATGGGTAAAAAATCCCCGTATAATATATGAGCTGTCATTGGTAAAACTCACTCAGCCCGAACTTGATTCATCTCAGGAAGCACTTTTGGACAGGCTTGCTTCGGTAGAAAAAAAGGCTGAAAACGGTATTGTCGTAAAAAACACATCGGATAAAAAAGAAGAAGTAAAAGAAGAAAAAAAAAGTAAAAAAAAAGCTGAAGTCCCGGCAAGACTTTTTACTCCCATTGATAAATCAGCTTTGACCTCCGGTTCACCGATCGTTGCGGCGGCAAGAAATTGGGATAAGATTGCCGGAGCGATTTGCCGCGAGTATCCTTTTTTAAATTTTTTGATCAACAGGAAAATAACTATTGACGGCGACGGCATAATACTGTTATTTGATGAAAAGGAAATCACATTAAAAAACCTTGCAGTTAAATATTTGCAGCAGATACAAAAAAGTTTCAGTCACTATTCTAACACTGATTTTATGATCAAGCCTGTTTTTGCTAAAGACATGGAAGATTATATTATAGATGTCTGGGATATTGAAGAATCAAATTCCGATACGAAGATAAATGCCGATCATCCATCATCTTTTGACAGTAACGATCCTTTTGATAAATTAAAAAACGAATATCCTGATATTGTGGAATTTCAAGATGATAACAACCGCTCAGCTGACGGATCTTCTTCATACGAGCAGCAGGAATTGTCTGATGAGGAAATAACTGAAGAGTTTCTTGACGCCGATGAAATAGAAAAACAATATTCAGATACTGAAGAAACACAAACAAATGAATGATCATCCGCAAGGATATCACAAAACACTGAATGATGGACAGTGTAATATAAATAAAAACATAAAAGTCATAGCCATCAATGACAGAATGGAGATTTAATATGGGAAAATACAAGGGTTTTCATGGCGGCGCCGGCTTAAACACAGGCAAAAACATGAACAGCGTATTAAAACAAGCACAAAAAATGCAGGAAGAAATGGAAAAGATCCAATCGGAGCTGGAAGATAAAACCGTTGAAGCAACTGCGGGAGGCGGTGTTATCAATGTTACCGCCAACGGTAAAAAGGAAATACTTTCAATTAAGATCAAACCTGAGGCAGTGGATCCGGAGGATGTTGAGACCTTGGAAGATCTGATCCTTGTTGCTGTAAATGATGCAATTAAACAAGCAGATGACATGATGACCGAAGGAATGAGCGCCGTTACCGGCGGGATCAACATTCCCGGATTATTCTGAGATTACGGGAGTATGAGTTTTAATGTTTCCTCCATTAATTGAATCACTTATTGAAAGCTTTGCGCAAATGCCGGGCATCGGCAGAAAAAGCGCGGAAAGGATTGCCTTTTATGTTCTTGACAACATGTCAAAAAATGACGTTGAGCATATGATTAAGAGTATATCAGAGGCAAAGGAAAAGGTACATTTTTGCCCGATATGCCAAAATCTCACCGATGTATCGCCTTGTCGCATATGTTCTTCGGACAAGCGTGACAAAAGTATTATATGCGTTGTTGAGAACCCAAAAGACGTTACGGCAATAGAAAAAACAAAAGAATTCAACGGTTTATATCATGTTCTTCACGGGGCACTGTCACCAATGGACGGAATTTCCCCTGATGATTTAAAGATAAAAGAACTGCTTATACGTTTGACTGCCGATGTTAATGAGGTCATAATGGCAACAAATCCTACAGTAAGCGGTACGGCTACCGCCGTTTATCTTTCAAAGCTTATTTCTCCAATGGGTATTAAAGTGACAAGAATCGCTAACGGTATTCCTATCGGCGGCGATATTGAATATGCTGATGAAATAACTTTAATAAAAGCATTGGAAGGAAGACAAAATATGTAAAAAATGACGAGGGAATATCATTATGATTTCCCCGTCATTTTTATTGGAATTTGCATATTTTTCCTTTGCCGCGGTTTGACAATAATATCCTTTTATTAAAATTTTCCTCCGCATTTTGGGCAATATTCAAAATCCTCATTTGTTTCATATCCGCATATTCTACAGATTTTGTGTCTTTTTTTCTCGCTCACAGGCGTCAAGTCAGAATCAGTTATATTTACATTTTCCCCGCGGGCTATCATCTTACCCTTTTCTTCATTAAGTTCATATACACTGCCGCAGCAAGATGTTCTTACATAATATTTTTTTCCCCATTTTATTGTCGGAATAAAAAACAAACTAAGACACATATATGTCATATAAACAATGTATCTTGTATAAGCCCCACAGCTTTTACAGATATTCATTCCTCCGCCGTCATATTTCAATTCCTTATTGCCATCGGTAATTCCCATTATAAAAAACATAATTATTGCCTCACCTACTTAACATCTATTTGGCACATCTTCATTACCTCAAGAGCCGCATTATGTGTTTTTGGCGTTACCCCGGCACAGCAGCTGCTTTGTACACTTATTTTTGTTTCGGGGAAATATGCTCTTAATATCAGTGCATTGGACACCACGCAAATATCGGTACACAAACCCACAATTTCAATTTCTTCAAACGATCTTTTATTCCATCCCGTATATCCGAATGTTGGTTTATCAATAATTTTTGCTCCCTCTGTTATGAGTCCGTCAAAGATCTGCCATCCGTCCGTTCCCTCAATACAATGCTCAACCGGAAGCTTCTTTCCTTCATATGTTTCGAGGTAGTTTGTTTGATGAGTATCCCGTGTAAAAATAATTTCGTCACCGTTTTCTTCATATTCTTTTATTTTCTTTTTTACACTATCTACAATTGCAACGGCTTCTTTAGTTCCAAGACTTCCGTCTATAAAATCCCTCTGCATGTCTATAACAATTAATGTTTTCATTCCAATATTTCCTTTCTGCTTTCGTTTTACGAAAAATATATCCATTGGACAATGTATAATCAGAAAAAATAACTTTCAATCTCAAAATTAAAATCATATGAAAATAATATAATTTTTCGGTCTGTATAAATAATCAAATTTGTAAATCATAAAATTTACTAAGGATAAAATTATTAATACACCGGCAAAACAAGCATTAATTTCTCCCTTTATTTTCTGCATTTTCATCGCTTCTTTACTTACAGTCACAACCGATTATTTTTAAGTGTTTGATCTTTTTTTGCAGACGATCCAAAAATGTTCCCGCGTGATCTCCGTCCATCTGGGTATGATGAAATTGAAATGACAACTTAAGGATCGATTTAAATAATTTCTTTTTGTATTTGCCCCAAATAACAAACGGATTATTATATGTCCCCGCGTAAATATTTACAACTCCGTCAATATCATGATTTATAAGCGCAGATGTTCCTATCACCATATATTCATCACTGATATCATAAGGCTTACAGGTATCATATACCCGTTTCGTGAGTTTTAGATAATCCCGGTTAAATATTTTTATATCATCTGAAAAAGGGATATCACAAGTGCTGATACCGCCATTTTGTGTTGTTACAACCGTATTGACCGCGATTTTATCATATTGCACTAATTTTTCACCTACCGGGAGCATATAAAACTCTTCAATCGATGATGCAGCTTTTCCAATGCACCAACACATTAGCATATTAAGCTTCACCTTATTTTTTCTGCTTATTTTAATTAAATCGGAAATATCCAAAGCTTTAAAAATTGTTACCATCGGCATCGGTGCTTTCATCCACAATTCAAAAGCCTCCGCGCGCTTTGTTTGTTTAGGATTTATTTCTTTTATTTTCAACACCCCTTTTAATTAAAATAAATTTATTGTGATTTTTGTACTTAGTATAACCAATTAAATAGAATCTTTATATCTTTGCGCCGTTATTATACCATCCTTCACAATAAGCCTGCAGATTCTCGCAGTCCGCTTTTCAACATATTCCTTTTTATTTTCATTATCATAGTCCCTTGCATGATATATAGCGTAATATTCCCCCTTGTATTTGATCACGCTGTGATGTCCGGTGCCTTCCTCAAAATCATTTTTTATAATAACAGGATTAAATTTACCGTTATCGGTTTTCTTAACAAATTCTACCTTTTTCAAATCTTCCTCCGAAGATTTCGCGCAAGCATATCCGATATGATATGTATCATCCATAAAACAGCCTCCGCTGTACATGACATATTGCCATTCTCCCTCCATAAACCAAAACGGGCCTTCAATTGTATACCAGTTTTTTCCGTCTTTGCAGTTGGGAGTGAATTTTTCTTCTTCAAACGTGGGAACAATTACTTCTTTAGGATCATTTTCAGGTGTATACGGATCAATAAACCGGTCAAGATATACCCTTGTTCCGATCCGCTCACTCTCTAAATTGTCCTTAGCATACCACAAAAAAAGATTTCCTCCCGACTCGACCATATGTGAATCGATTGAAAAATAGTTATACAAGCATTTTTCATTGGTGAACGGTCCAAGCGGGTTGTCCGAAGACGCTACATGCAAAAATTGAAACATATTTTCATTAGAGCATGATACATACATATAATAAGTATTTCCTATTTTAATAACAGACGGCGCCCAATATTCATAGCATCCCGGAAATTTAGTAACTATCCCTTCATATTTCCATTCGCCTAACAGGTCTTTTGCTGAATAGGCCTCAACACCGTCATTCCCGGTAACATATAGATACAAACCATCTCCGTCATCAAATATAAAAGGATCCGGCTGTACTTTATCTGTTTCTTTGATATTCAGTTTCATAATTCGTACCTCCTGATTTCAATAACGACTTGTCCTGTCATTTAACGAGAACAAGAGCGCAAGCTGCGATGTAATCAGCGGGATATTGTACTCTCACCGATTACAAATACGGAACCCGCCGCTGATAACGGCGGGGAGACATCCTGTCCGCAGTTATAAATATTATACATTAATAATTTTTTGGTGTCAATCCTCTATGCTTACAACGTCATATCCCAAATAATACTTGAATGCCTCTTCCAAAACATCCTTTACATGACCGTTTGCCACCGTTGTATGATGCTTAAAACCGCCTCTTGCAAGTTTTATGAGCTTATTCTGCAGGTTATCGATTTTCGCGACACCGCCGCAGCCGAAAAATTCCTTTTCGATATTATCGTCGGTAAACTCTCCCTCACCGAAGTATATAGTAATCTTACCGTTTTCTGTTTTACAGTTAGAGAAGGTCATCGGGAATGACGCGATTCTGCCCTCGTTTGTACCCCAGCCGCAGCCCGGATTGCCCTTTTCAAACATCTTATGGGATTTTACCGTTCCTTTTCCCGCCATAAGCTTTTGCGCGGTTGAGCCGCAGTGGAATAAAATCACCTTATCGGGATCGTCGCCGTAGTTATTGTTCCAGTCAAGACAAGCGGCAGGCCCTTGCGTTGCCAATGACAGCGCTCTCATAGTGATTGCGGAGCACATATCTATTTCGCATGACGCCGTTATTCCCCTGTCATTAAGCTCAGAAATCAGCACGCACGGACTGACTCTTAAATATGTTTCCATCTCGTTCCAGCACCTGAGTGCTATTGCATCAAGATGATATGTATCTATATATTCATCTATAACAACGCTTATTTTTGAAAGCATTATCTTCTTATCCTCGGGAACATTTGTAAAATCAGTATATTCTTCAAGTGTTGCCTTTTTCGCAACTACCTTTTCATCATCGTCCGCCTTTGCGCGAACAAGCCCGAAAAGCTCCGACAAATCAAAACATTCAACATTTATTCCATGACGCTGCATTGTCACTTCATCGAAACGCACTGTCTTAAAAGCTGTTGTTCTCGCACCGATACATCCTATCGTAAAACGTTTCATACCGTTTACAACACGGCAAACCGCCGCAAAATCATGCAGATTTTTTTCAAAAGCGTCCGACAGCGGATGCACGACATGAGGTTTCATAACCGTATACGGTATCTCATACTGTTCAAACACGTCGGTAACCGAAAACTTTCCGCAGAAAGCGTCACGGCGGTGATTGAAATCCATTTTTCCTATCTCGTCAGGATATGCCTGCATCAGGATAGGCACACCAGCATCCTGAAGAGCCGCTACAGCCCCGTTTTCATCAACGAATATCGGCATACAAAGAATAACGCCGTCATACTCTCCCTCATGTGATTTTAACCACTGCGCATAAAGACGCCCCTCGTCACGTGTTTCAACCGCACCGTAGCGTGTCGCGTCCTTATCCATCATGATATAGTCATAGCCCGCGTTTGTTACAGCCTTTACCATATCCTCTCTTGCTCCTTCAATCAATTCTGCCGGCATAAAGCCTCTGTTTCCAAAAAATAAAGCAAATTTCATGCTGATCTCTCCTTTTCCTTTAAATCAATTCTATAACTGCCGACGAACATTCCGCCGGAATTTTTACGTTTAGCTTGTTATTTTCATCGGATATTGTGATTTTTGTATCGGATGGAAATAATACTTTTGCACTCTTAAACTCAATCGGAACAGCAATCTCCCGGTCTTCACCGTCAAAGCACCACAGCGCGATACGCCTGCACGCGGGATACTTAAAGCCCACACAAATCACGCTATCGCTGCGGTTTGCCAATCCAAGCGGATAAAACGGTATCGACTCGGGAATTTCATTTCTTATGCTCTTATGTAAATCTATTCCCTCTTTAACAAGTCTTTGTCTGTTTTCATCCAATTTATCTATCTGTCCGCCAAGATACAGTCTTTGCAAAAGTCCGTTTGTAATATTTACGCCGACATCATCACAGCTGCTTTCGGCAAGGGGATATACCCATATTCCCGACTGCTCAGGCAATACTGCAGTAGGGGCAGAAGCCGCAATATATGCCATATTTTTAAAATCCTCCTGGTCTGTTACCGACTGGATATGATGCTCGCTGAGCATTGCATAATCCATTCTCATGCCGCCGCTTGAACAGTTTTCCAATATCAGCTCTGGGTATTTAGCCTTTATCTCTCTTATCCAAGCAAGATATGCCCTGTTATGCTCCAAAAGACCATCGCCGAAACTGTCGGAATTTATCTCCGTACCCACTCCCGGTGTGGTATTGTAGTCAAATTTTATATATTCCGCGCCGTATTCTTCAACAACCCTTGCAACTGTATCGGTTGCGAAACGACGCACTCTTTCATTTCTGAAATCAAGCAGGTATCTTCCTCTGTTTACCACTTTTTTGCCGTGTCTTACAAAGAAGCACTCATCGTCAAACTCATCTAAATTCGGGCTGTTTATTCCCATTACCTCTATCTCGAGCCATATTCCGGGGTGCATGCCCTTGCTTTTTATATAATCAAATACTTTTTTAATACCATGTGGAAAACGCTTTTTCTCTTCTTTCCATTCTCCGACCGTATCCCACCATGTACCGTCTGCATACCAGCCTGCATCCATACAGTAATATTCACAGCCAAGCTCCGCCGCACGGTCTATTAACGGGAGCACTTTCTCCTCTGTAGGATCTGCTACCAAACAATTCATATAATCATTGAATATTACGGGAAGCCTTTTGCTTGGTCCGTTATTATTAATTATTCTTCTTCTGTAGGCAGTTATTGCTTCCAGTGCGGCATTGAAATTATTTCCAGCACAAACGCACGCTTTAACGCTTTCAAAGCTTTCTCCGGGCAAAAGCTCTTTATACCATGAATTATCCTGTTCGTTTGGCCCGGATATCTTCAGATAGAGCATTCCGTCATTTTCGCCTATCTCCCACTGCCAGGAACCATTATTTTCTATCTGCCACATCAAGGTTTCTTTATCGCTTACCACTGCGCCCATCGGCAAATATTCCCTTGACGACCAGGAATCGGTATTTGATATCGAAAACCTTTTGGTTGTTAGTGTTTTTCGGTTCAGCTGCAATGCGGTGACTTCTTCCCAGTCCGCTTCATTACACCACGAATTGTTCGGAACTGACAGCCTTAAATCATCACCGTCAAGTCCGGTATAGGAAAATGATGATACATATTCCAAACCTATTGCATCATCCGATATATTGGTTACTGTTTTCCATGCTCTTACCGCCGGAATATTGCTGTAAAACTGATAGTGTACAATAACGTTAATTTTGCCGTCACTCAGCAGAAATTCAAGTTTATTTCCGTATTCGTTTTTGTAATAGCGGTGATTTACGTATTTCAGGCTCATTCTTGCGGATTCTCCGACGTGCTTTGAACCAAAACGGTCGTTGGGTATATCGCCGCATATGTGAATATCGGAAATAAGGCACGCATTTGTATTTTTGTTTTCATCCGGCTGCGGAAGTGTTGAAAAATGCTTAAGCACCACATTGTTGTCATCCGTTATCTCAAATACGACAAAAAAATTGTTCTGCGAAAAATCAAGTATCATGCTTATATTTTCCCTCCTTTTTAAAAATTGTAATCCGAGAATGTATTGACAAATTGTCAAATCTTTTTTATAATGATTATATCATATTTAATGCTGTGAGGATAGATATATTCATCCCAAAATCTCGAAATTCGTACCGAAAGGAATAATAGCCATGAATGTAACTTTTGACACCGAAAAACTCCATGAAATCATGGCTCATTTTTATATCCTGACAAAAATACGCATCGTCATATTTGATGACAAATTCAATCAAATAGTATCAGTACCTGATAATGACTGTGGATTTTGCAATGCACTAAAGGAAAATACAGTGCTTAATGAACGCTGCAAATTATGCAACAATAACGCACGTTCCGTTTGCCGCAATACAAACAATATTTATACATATACATGCCATGCCGGTCTTACAGAGGCAATAGCGCCCATAAAGATGAACGGCATTATTTTAGGATATATAATGCTCGGTCAGATCATAGATAAGTCAGAAAAAAAGAAGAAAAAAAACGACATTTTAAACTATACACGCGATTACATAGGCCGTGATTTGACCGAGGAATA
Source organism: uncultured Clostridia bacterium (assembly GCA_944392335.1). Taxonomy (GTDB): domain Bacteria; phylum Bacillota; class Clostridia; order UBA1381; family UBA1381; genus RGIG1988. Next base: position 3,098 of record CALXWJ010000037.1, on the reverse strand, counting down.
CGACAAACTAATAACAAAGAGTAAAAGACAGATAGATGCGGCGGCAAATATAATGGAGTCGTGTGCCTGCTATCTGTGGGCAAACCGTTTGGTAAGAGTGAATGAGGACTGTTTGTCCGTACTGATTTCTACATATATAAATAACAACCTTACCGCCGATTTATCAGTTAACGCACTCTGCTCGCACTTTCAAATAAGCAGAAACAAGCTGTATAAAATATCACGTGACAGCTATGGAATGGGCATTGCGGCATACATAAGAAAGCAACGTGTTCAAAACGCCGCTTCACTGCTAAAATCAGGCTCAACGGTAGCCCATGCGGCAATAAGCTCCGGCTTTGAGGATTACAATTATTTTTCGGAGATCTTTAAAAAGGAAACAGGAATTTTGCCGAGCAAGTACGCAGACGAAATACTGATCAGACCATAAAAAACGGCAAAAAGATATTCTTAACTTCTTTGATTTCCCATATCTCAACGGCTTTTGCGAAGGCTCATACAACAAAATTAAGGTGCACTATCGTAATTTGAATATTTCAAAAAATAAATCCTGCATATGCTATTATACCGAAGAGCTGAACGACACACAAATATGTGGATAATACAGACTGGTTTTTGACTTTTCCGCATTATCCACATATCTGCCGCTTATATATGTGAGAGTATATACCTGTTATATACATGATAATTATATTTTACAAATACTTTCAAAAATCCCAATATTTCAGTGTTGTCGGGCAAAAAACAGAAGTATCTCACGATAAAACGTATAAGATTTTCTTTAAAAACGGAGAAAGTGTTTACATAGATGTTCTCAAAAAGCCGAATTAAAATATATTGCGGAAAAATATTGCAAAATCGGAAAATTCATGATAAAATATAAATAATATTTTGTATTTTCAGCTTCAGATTTGCAGTTGTGAACATATTGGCTTTGATTATTATATTCTGATGTTGGAATAAAACCTGAGCTAAAATAATCAAAGCCGTGCGTTTTTTTGTGTGTGGTTTTGATTAACCTCACACTTTTTATTTAGGAGGAAGTTTATAATGAGAAAAGGATTTTTAAGATTGCTGTTAGTTATCGGTGTGTTATCAACACTGATAATTATTCTGCCGATCACGGTAAGTGCGGCGACAAGCGGTACCTGCAGCGAAAATCTTACATGGACGCTTGACGACAACGGCACGCTTACCATCAGCGGTACGGGAGATATGATGGATTATCAATATAAACGTCCGCCATGGTATTCGAAAAAAGATATTATAAAAACGATCGATATAAAATACGGCGTAACAAACATAGGAAATTATGCATTTTATCAGTGCGACAGCATAAAAGCCGTAACTATACCGGACAGTGTAACAACAATAGGAAACTTTGCATTTTACGGTTGTTGGTGTTTAACAGGGGTAACTATACCGAACAGTGTAATAACAATAGGAAATCATGCGTTTTACGAGTGCCTGAATTTATTAGATGCAACTATAGGTAACAGTGTATCGAGTATAGGGGAGTATGCGTTTTGTTCCTGCGAAAGTTTAACACATATAATTATACCGGACAGCGTAACGAGCATAGGAGAAAATGCATTTTGTTTGTGCGAAGATTTAAACAGCATAACAATACCAAGCAGCATAACCTGTATAGAAAGTCATACGTTTACTTCGTGCGACAGATTAAGAGTCGTAACTATACCGGACAGTGTAACGACTATAAAAGACAGCGCCTTTTCCTTTTGCTACAGCTTAGCAACCGTATATTACAGCGGTAACAATGAAGAGTGGCAAAAAATCAGTATCGGGTCATACAATGAATGGTTAACAAATGCGAATATATATTACAGTGACTGGCCGGTAAATATTCGGTCGGCAGTATGTTACCTTAACGGCACTGAGTTGAGGGCAGAAGTAACATTAGGTAATATTACACAAAACGGAATATTGGTGCTTGCAATTTATGATAAAGGAAAATTGAAAGCTTTAAAAACACATTCTCTCGGAACAGAAGCTTTTATAATTCTCCTTGAATTGGATACAGATGAAATCTGTAATGGATATGAAGCTAAAGTGTTTGTTTGGGAAGACATATCACTTTTAAAACCGCTTTCCGAGCCGTACACCACCGAAATAACAGTAATGGATGTTTTATAATCTGATTACTCATACTGAAAAATGCGGATTAATAAAACATATATATGACGGCAAAAACCGATTAATCGGAAGATAAACAGAAGATGACTTTACCGGCAGAACCGTTAATATCCGGGGCATCGCAGAGAAAATCTGTTTTACAAGCGATGAATCTGTAAATGAGTATTGTTATCGAGCCGAAAGCGTTGTTGTAAATAAAATTCCATATGATAAAAATATACCGCTTTTACCTGTATTTTAGGTCAAAAGCGGTGCATTATTTTTTGAGGAAAAGTTTCAGCGTGAACACGAAAATGAGCGTGACGGGTAAAAGTGCTTTAATTTCTGTTCAAATAGTGTTACTCGAAAACTTTTCTTCTTTCAAAAATCCCTCTACTTCAAGGTTTTCGGGCAAAAAAACAGAACCGCAATTTTGATATAAAATTGCGGTTCTTCTTTGGTGGGCCATCTAGGACTCGAACCTAGGACCGTCCGGTTATGAGCCGGATGCTCTAACCAACTGAGCTAATGGCCCTTAGAATAAAAGTCTTATAAAAGACTTTTGGTGACCCGTGCGGGAATCGAACCCGCGTTACCGCCGTGAAAGGGCGGTGTCTTAACCGCTTGACCAACGGGCCAAATGAATTCCGGCAACTTTCTACTTTCCCAGGCAGTCGCCCGCCAAGTATCATCGACGTAAAAGAGCTTAACTTCCGTGTTCGGGATGGGAACGGGTGGATCCTCTTTGCTTTCATTACCGGATCTTTTTAGGGTTATACCCTCAAAACTAAACAATGCCTACTTTTGATAGCTTCTCTCTTAATCTCTCTTCCTTCTCTCTCTTGGTCAAGCCCTCGGTCTATTAGTACCGGTCAGCTACATACATTACTGCACTTCCACCTCCGGCCTATCAACCATGTAGTCTTCATGGGACCTTACTACCTTTTGGTATGGGAAATCTTATC
>CALXWJ010000036.1 GCA_944392335.1 uncultured Clostridia bacterium | reverse complement strand
CGATTTTGTATACAATGCCTTAGTGGATTGTATAACATATTTTTTCATACAATCCACAGGCGCTAAAAATTTCAAAATCGACACGCAGTCAAGTGAACCGTGGAATAAATGCGGGCCTCATTGTTCGTATTTTAATATACGCTCTTTAATTCTTTCGTCCATAATAAGTTGGTTACGAACCATTGCCCAATTGCTTACAGGGCGGTCTTTCCATTTATCATATAGCTCGGTTATTCTTAAATACAGTAATTTTAATAGTGCGTTTTCGTGCGGAAAAGCTCCTTTTTTTGTAACTTTACGAAAACTTGAATTTATACTTTCTACTGCATTTGTTGTGTACAGGATTTTTCTTACGGCACTTCCATAATTGAATAGTTGCTCAACATGTTTGAAATTTCTTGCCCACACATCAACAGCTCCGGGATACGCTGACCACGCTTGCTTAAATTTTTCAAATTCAGCAATACAAGCCTTTAAACTGCTTGCCCCATACATCTTTTTCAATGCTGCGACATATGCCTTATAATCTTTACTAGGTATGTATTTTATTGAGTTTCTTATTAAATGTACAATGCAACGCTGCACAACAACATTCGGGAATATTGATTTTGCGCCTTCTTCCAATCCGCTTACTCCGTCCATTGAAATAAATAATATATCCTCTACACCTCTGTTTTTTAATTCATCAAATATTTGCATCCATACATGCTTGCTTTCTGTTTCATTGAGCCATAAGCCCAGTATATCTTTCATTCCGTTGATATCATATCCGAGAATTGTATATACCGCATAATTCTTTGTTTCATAATCTCCTCGTATGGTAACGTACATACAATCTATAAAAAGAAATGTATAGAATTTTTTTAACGGTCTGTTTTGCCAATCTTCCAGCCTATCAAGTACGCTATCGGTAATATTAGATATGGTTTCAGCCGAAATATTAAATCCATATATATCTTCAATGGTTGATGAAATATCACGTTGGCTCATACCTCTGGCATACATCGCAAGAACCTTGTTCTCAATTCCGGAAACGTCTTTTTCTCTCTTCGGAATAACCTTTGGTTCAAAGCTGGCATCACGATCACGAGGAACATTTATTTCAACATTTCCACGCGATGTTTTAATCGTCTTTTGCCCGTAACCATTGTGTCTGTTGGCAGTTGTCTTGGCTCCATGATCATTGTTTTCATATCCCAAATGAGCATTCATTTCGCCTTGAAGCATAGCTTCGAACATGGGTCCAAATATATCTTTCAATGCATTCTCCATATCCTCAACATTCTGAGGTTGATACTGTGAGATAATTTGCTGTGCTAACGCTACAGCTTGAGGGTTTCTTTTCTTTCTTGCCATTTCTACATTCTCCATTTTTTTCTTCCTTTCTATTTTATCACACTTTTCAAAAAAAGAAAAGTGCATAAGTTATTTTTTTATAACTTACACACTTAATTTTACACCCCTCGTTGCTTTAAAAAAATGAATCAGCAGTATTTGTTTTTGAATACTGATCTTTTACTTTTTTTCAATAGGGGTTTGTCCCGTCATTAAACAATGACAACCCAATCTCCTTTGCCTTCTTTTCATATTCGTCAAACTTGTATAACAGCGTCTCCTTGCTGTGACTGTCACTTGCCAATATTACCTTTCCTCCCTTTTGGTATATATATCGAAGTATTTTATCACTCGGATATGCTTGCGTCCGATATCCTCTCGATATTGCTCCGGTATTTATCTCAAAAGGTTTATTATATCTTACAAGACGGTCTATCGCTTCTTTATATGCTTTTTCAAACCTCTCATTATTTTCATCAAATATTTTTACCTGCTCATTAAATTTTAATATCAAATCAAAATGTCCTATTATATCGGCGCCGGTTTTTTTCACCACATCCGAAACGGTCAGAAAATACTGTTGGGCAAAAGAATATGCATCATTATCAAAATATCTTTTTATATGATCCTGCGTCATTTGCACATTTTCATCCACCGGCAAATATTTTTCTCCTACCTTTAAATAATGCACCGAACCGATTATATAATCAAAAGTTTTTGTATCTATCTGTGAATAATAGTCCATTTCAATGCCGCACAAAATGTCTATTTTGTTCTTGTATTTTTCCTTTAATGATTTTATTTCGGCGATATATTTTAACGTATCCGCTTCTGACATACAATAATCCTCACAATAAGGTGCATATGAATGTCCTGAAAAGCCGATGCGTTTCATGCCTTTTTCTATTGCCGCCTTAACAATTTCCTCCGGTTTGTCCTTTCCGTCGCAGTAGCTTGTATGGACATGAAGATCCTCTAAAATCATTTTGTCATTTTCTCCTGTTTTATCTTATGGTCTATAACATGACGTGATGCGAGTTCTTTATGAATATCCTCCAGCGAAATACCCATTTCGATCATGAGCACCATAACATGATATGCCAGATCAGCTATTTCATATACTGTCTCCTTTTTGTCATTATCCTTTGCCGCGATAATAACCTCCGTACTTTCCTCTCCTACCTTTTTGAGTATCTTATCGATCCCCTTTTCAAACAAGTACGTTGTATATGAACCTTCTTTTTTTTCTGTTTTTCTCCCCTTTATCAGCTCCATTAAGCCTTCATATGAAAACTCCTGTTTATCACTGCTTTGCCATAACGGAGTATTAAAGCATGAATCTGTTCCTTTATGACATGCCGGCCCGTCCTTTTCAACCATTACGACCAACGCATCATTATCACAATCCGCCGTTATGGAAACTATATGCTGATAATTTCCGCTTGTTTCACCCTTTAGCCACAATTCATTTCTTGATCTGCTCCAAAAGCAGGTGAGTCCCTTTTCCATGGAAATTTTCAGGCTTTCCTTATTCATATATGCAAGCGTCAAAACCTTTTTTGATACTGCATCCACAACTATTGCGGGAATCAATCCTTTTTCGTCAAATTTTAATTCATCTATAGTTATCAATCCAAGTCTCTCCTAACCAAAAAAAATCTTTTAAATATCAAAATTCAATAAGGGCCTGCCCCCGTCCTGGGCGAGGACAAGATCGAAACAGGCGATTCGTGAATCGCCCCTACGGCGCTGTGCTGTAATCAGCGTGAGATTGTACTCTCACTGATTACAAATATGGAATCCGCCGCCGATTACGGCGGGGGACATCTTCACTTAGACTATATTCGTACCGGTATACCATTTTCAGCCAGCTTGTTTTTAAGATCCTTTATACTGACCTCATTAAAATGGAATATTGACGCTGCAAGTCCTGCATCAACCTTAGGCAAGGTCAAAAACAGCTTTACAAAATCATCAATACATCCCGCGCCGCCCGACGCTATCACCGGGACATTTACCGCATTACATACCGCATCAAGCATTTCAATATCAAATCCCTGCTTCACACCGTCGGTATCTATAGAATTTAAAACAACCTCTCCCGCGCCGTTGTCAACACAGCGTTTTATCCATTCTATCGCCTCCATGCCGGTATTTTCACGTCCGCCTTTTGCAAATACTCTGAAAACCCCGTCTACACGTTTTACATCGGCTGAGATCACAACACACTGATTTCCGTATAATTTTGCCGCCTCATATATAAGGTTTGGATTCCTTATTGCTCCGGAATTTACACTTACCTTATCAGCACCGCATTTTAACACTCTGTCAAAATCATTAACAGTATTAATACCGCCGCCCACAGTCAAGGGTATAAATATTGTTCTCGCAACCTCACACAAAATATCGGTAAACAATGCCCGCCCTTCGCTGGATGCGGTTATATCGTAAAATACCAGCTCATCCGCGCCGTTATCACTGTAATATTTTGCAAGACCAACAGGAGAAGATACATCAGACAGTCCCAGAAAATTTACTCCTTTTACCACTCTTCCATCTTTTACGTCAAGACATGGAATAATTCTTTTTGTGATCATCGCGCCACCTCTATTGCTTCTTTTAATGAAATTGCTTTTGTATAATATGCCTTACCTATAATCGCACCGTATAAATTTATCGCACGCAATTTTTTTATATCTTCAATACAGGAAACTCCGCCTGATGCGGTAATGTTTATATCAAATTTTTCCGAAAGGCTTTTATACAGTCCGTGATTTGTTCCCTGCATTGCGCCGTCTTTTGATATATCGGTAATAATGAGCGTTTTTACTCCCATGTCCCGCATTTTTTTGCAGAAGACATAACAATCATAATCGGATTTTTCAGTCCACCCTTTAATGGCAACATATCCGTCTTTTATGTCTACGCCGACTGCAATCTTATCTTTGTAATTTTTTACCGCTTCCGAAAGAAAACTCTCATCATTAACGGCAGCAGTACCAAGTATGACCCGGTCAACTCCCGCATTTATATATTTTTCAACCACCTGCATACTGCGAATACCTCCGCCTATTTCGGTAAACAGACCGGTATTTTTCACAATATTCTCTACCGTTTCATAATTGGGCGTTGTCCCGTCTTTTGCTCCCTCAAGGTCTACAATATGTATGCACTCTGCGCCCTCTTTTTCAAAATCTTTTGCAATTCCCAACGGGTTATCACTGTATACCGTCATTTTATCATATTCGCCTTTTAACAGTCTTACCGCTTTTTTTTCATATAGATCGATTGCCGGAAAAATCAGCATTCTTACACCTCCGTTTCACAGAATGCACGAAGAATATTAAGTCCCACATTACCGCTTTTCTCAGGATGAAACTGACAACCATATACATTTTTATCCTGTACTGCAGCAGTAAGTTCTGCACCGTATTCTGTTGCCGCAATTATATTTTTATCCCGGGCAGCTGCGTAATATGAATGAACAAAATAAACAAAATCGCCTTCTTTTATATATTTAAAAATATCTGATTTCTTTCCCTTAAATACCAACGCGTTCCAACCTATATGCGGAATTTTTAAATCCTTTGGTATTACGTCGGCAATAGGTCTTATTTCTCCTTTTATAAGCCCTAAACCCTTATGTTCGCCATACTCATAGCTTTTTTCAAGCAACAGCTGCATACCAAGGCAAATACCCATAATAGGTTTACCCTTTTTTGCCTCTTCAATAATTACCCTGTCCAATCCGGTTTTATTAAGCTTTTGTGCGGCATCTCCGAAAGCCCCTACTCCTGGCAATATTATTCTGTCTGCCGACATTATTTTTTCTTTATCGCCTGTTACGATCGTTTGTGCTCCTATCATTTCAAAAGAGCTTTTTAACGAAAACAAATTACCCACACCGTAATCAACAATTGCAACCATTATAACACTCCTTTTGTTGACGGTATCTCCTCCGCAAAATCCTTATCGACGCAAATTGCCTGTTTTAGGCTTCTTGCAGCCGATTTGAATGCTCCCTCAATTATATGATGTGAATTTGTACCCGATATTTTTTTGATATGAAGAGTACATTTTGCGTTCCTTACAAATCCAAGCCAAAATTCCTCCGCAAGTTCGGTGTCAAAATCTCCTACCTTTTCGGTCGGGATATCCAATTCACAGCAAAGATAACTTCTTCCCGATAAGTCAACAGCCGTTAAAATCAATGCCTCATCCATAGGTAAGATCATATTGCCGTAGCGTATTATTCCCCTCTTATCGCCCAGCGCCGTATCAAATGCCTGTCCGAGACAAATTCCTATATCCTCAACGGTATGATGATAATCAACATCCGTATCCCCCTTGCATGTAAGAGAAATATCAAATCGTCCATGACGTGCGAATAAGGTAAGCATATGATTTAAAAAACCGCAACCGGTATCAATATTGCTTTTTCCCGTACCGTCAAGATTTAGTTCAAGGCTTATTTGGGTTTCTGCCGTTTTTCTGTCGATTTTTGCAGTTCTCATGCTTTTTCCTCCAATATCGATTTAAGTGTGTTTACAAGTGTTTCCATTTCTTCATGTGTTCCTATCGTTATTCTGTTATACGACGATATTCTTTCCTTATCAAAATGGCGCACCAAAATTTCTTTTTCCTTCAGCTCAAGATAAAGCCGCTTTGCGTCGATTTTAGGGTGTTTTGCAAAAACAAAATTTGTTGACGAATCGGTAAGCTCAAAACCAAGCCTTAAAAGCTCGTTTTTTGTGTATTCCCTGTTTTCTATGATCCTTTTGCAATTATTTATCGTATATTCTTCATCCTCAAGCGTTCCAAGACCTGCCGCCATTGTCATTTTATTTATATTATACGGATTTGTGGAATATTTTACCGTATTTAAATCTTTTATAATTTCTTTTGACGCCACTCCGAATCCAAGCCTTGCCCCAGCCATGGAACGTGATTTTGAAAAGGTCTGCGTAACAAGCAGATTATCATATTTATTTATAAGCGGCACACAGCTTTTTGCTCCGAAATCCACATATGCTTCATCGATCACAACCACATTATCGGGATTTGACGCCAAAATTTTCTCTATCTCTTCCGGCTTTAGAAAAATTGCTGTCGGCGCGTTCGGATTTGCTATAAAGATTGTTTTATTTATCCCTATATAGTCGTTAATATCTATGGTAAAATCATCTTTTAGAGGTATTTGCTCATATGGCACATTATTTAACTGCGCGAAAACAGAATAAAATCCGTATGTTATATCGGGAAATACTGCCTTATGATCATTATCGCAAAATGCCATAAAGGCAAAGTTTAAAATTTCATCAGACCCGTTTGTCATCAATATCTGATCTTCATCGACCTTCAGGGTATCCGCCATTTTTTTATTCAGCTCCCTGCATTCCGGATCGGGATACAGATTCAGACTTTTTGCCGCCTCATTTGCGTATTCTCTCGCCCTGTCGGATGGAGGAAAGGGTGATTCGTTCGTGTTTAGCTTTATATATTTTTTCTCCTCCGGCTGTTCTCCCGGTGTGTACGGAATAAGTTTTTCATATTTTCTGCTGAAATATCTGCTCAAATCAATCACTCCTCAATACGGATAACTGCGCTTTTCGCGTGTGCGGTAAGACCTTCTTTTTTCGCGAAAAATTCAACATCTCTTGCTACTTTTTTCAATGCATCCTTTGTATAATATGTGTATTGAGTTTTCTTTACAAAATCATCTACCGACAGAGGACTTGAAAATTTAGCCGTTCCGCTTGTCGGCAATGTATGATTTGGCCCCGCAAAGTAATCTCCAAGCGCTTCGGGACAATTTTTTCCCATAAATATCGAACCCGCGTGACGGATCGAGTCAAGATAGTCAAACGGATTGTCAACGCAAAGTTCCAGATGCTCCGGCGCTATTTCATTTGCTATATCGATCGCCCTCATCAATGTGTCCGCGACAATGATCTTACCGTTATTATCTATTGATTCTCTTGCGATCTCCGCTCTTTCAAGTTCTGGTATCTGAATTTCAAGCTCCTTTTGGACTTTATCTGCCAACTCCTGTGAATCGGTTACCAGCACCGCGCTTGCAAGCTTATCATGTTCTGCCTGCGACAGCAAATCAGCGGCAACATATCTCGGATTGCAGGTCTTATCGGCAACAATAAGAATTTCACTCGGTCCTGCTATCATATCAATAGAAACAACTCCGAATACCTGTTTTTTTGCCTCGGCAACAAACGCGTTTCCCGGACCCACGATCTTATCGACCTTCGGTATGGTTTCTGTGCCGTATGCCAATGCGGCAATCGCCTGCGCTCCCCCAACCTTAAATATCTTATCCACACCTGCAACATATGCGGCGGCAAGTATGGCAGAATTGACCTTTCCTTCACTGTTCGGCGGTGTTACCATTACAACTTCACCGCAGCCCGCGATCTTTGCCGGAACAGCGTCCATTAAAACGGTTGACGGATAGGCGGCCGTACCTCCCGGTACATAAAGCCCCGCCCGGTCTACGGGAATAATTTTTTGTCCCATAACAATTCCTTGTTCATCATTTATGATAAAACTGTTCCTTACCTGTCTTTTATGGAATTTTTCAATATTTTCTTTTGCTTTTTTCAATATCTCCAAAAACTCCGGTTCGGCATCCGAAAGAGCATCCATAATTTCGTCATGCGTTACCTGCAAGCTATCCAATTTTGCCTTATCAAACTTTTCGCAGTATTTTAAAACAGCGCTGTCACCGTTTTTTCTTACATCGTATATTATATCTGCAACTATTTCCTCTACATTCACTTTCGGAACAACTCTTGAAAAAATATCCTTATTTTCAACTTCTGCATATTTTAATATTTTAATCATTTCTTATTCTCCAATTGCTTTGCCAATTCATTTACAATATTTTCTATCTGACTGCCTTTAAATTTGAAGCTTGACTTGTTTGCTATCATCCTTGCACTTATCGGCACAATACTTTCGATCACTTCAAGATTATTTTCCTTTAGTGTTGTTCCCGTTTCGACAATATCCACTATGACGTCTGACAAATCAAGTATCGGCGCTATTTCGATAGAACCGTTAAGATGTATTATATCGATATCCCTGCCCCGGGCCGCATAATAGTTTTTTGTTATATTTGTAAACTTTGTCGCGACCCTTAAAGTCTTTTGAGTGTCATCCCTAAAATCCGCCTTTGCGGCAACCGCCATTTTACATTTTCCGATATTTAAGTCAAGCAGCTCATATACCTCCGGCTCATATTCAAGCAAGATATCCTTTCCCGCAACTCCTATATCGGCCGCTCCTCTTTCAACATATATTGCAACATCGGACGGTTTCACCCAAAAATATCTGACCGCCTTTTCTTCGTTTTCAAAAATAAGCTTTCTGTTATTTTCTTTGATCGACGGACATTCAAAGCCTGCCTTTTCAAACATTGAATATACCTTTTCTCCCAGCCTTCCCTTCGGAAGCGCCACATTAAGCATTGTTTTCAACGATCTCCACTCCCCTCTCGCGAAGTCTTAACAGCTGCTTATACTTTATTTTTTCAGGTATGCTTCTTTGCACCATAACGCTTTTTCCATTCCCGGCAAGCAGTCGTACAGCATTATCAAGCGCTTCAATATCACTGTTTTCGTCATACAAAATAACAGCGTCTACATCATACGGTTTTTCGGTTTCATTCAGTCTTTCCAGCATATCAAGATAAACCGCAAATCCGATCGCTTTTGATCTTTTTCCCATTTTTCTCATCAGTTTATCATACTGACCTCCGGACAAAACCCCTGATGCTATTCCCTTTACAAAGCCCTTAAATACAAATCCGTTGTAATAATTCATATCGTTTATGACCGAAAAATCAATACGTATTTTATCACCTAATCCGCAGTTATTCAGCATTTGCGCTATTTTTATCAATTGATCAACATCTTTTTCATTTGTTTCATTTCTGATCTCTTCTAAAACAGGTTTTACTTTTTCTATATCTCCGTAATTTGATACAAGCTTAATAAGCTTTTCACCATTAACATTTTCTTTTTCGCATATTCGGGAAAAACCGTTAATATTTTTCGCGCCTATACACGTTAAAATTTCTTCCCTGCTCTCATCCGATATATTCAGAGAGTCAATAACAGAGGACACAATACCCATATGGGAAATATCGAGAATATAATCATTGCTTATACCCTCCAGGCTCTTTGCCGCAAGCATTAAGACCTCATAGATACAATAATCATCAATTAATCCGATACATTCAAGCCCCACCTGCATGATTTCCTTAAATGAATGTGTTCCCTTTGATACTCTGTATACATTTTCATTATAGTAAACTTTTTCTACGCAATTATCCGGAGCTTTGCAGTTTTTTATTATTGACAAGGTCACATCCGGCTTTAGAGCCATCAGCTTACCGTTTGTATCGGTAAATGTTATGATATTATCGGATACCAAAAAATCTTTATTTCTTACATAAAGGTCATATTCTTCAAATTTACTCATTTTATATTGTGTATATCCGTATTTCTGATATAAATTGCGCATTTCAAATACTGCTTTTTCGTCTTCCTTCAGTACAGAATAATCTATATCCATCCGTTATGCCTCCGATTTTTCCAATTTTTCAAGAATACATTTATAACCGCCGCTTCCGTACATCAAGCATTTATTTACCTTGCTTATGGTTGCCGTACTTGCTCCTATCTCCTTTGATATTTCCTGATAGCTTTTATTTTCTTTCAGCTTCTTTGCTACCTGCAATCGCTGGGATATGTCAAGCACCTCTTTTATCGTACATATATCCTCAAAAAAGTTATAACATTCCTCAATATCACTCAATAAAAGAATTGCCCTGAACAATTCGTCTGTTTCTTCCGATCTTATGCTTCCCATATGCCGATCCTCCTTTCCATCTTCTGATGATGCAGAAAGTTTTAATAAAAAAACATATACAACATTTTTTTGCACTTTCTTGTTTTTTATTTAGCGCAATTTATCACACTAATATATTATCACACTACAGCGTTAAAGTCAACTTTTTTTGACCGCAAAATGTTTTTTTATTAAAACTACCGTAAATCATACCCATGTTATTTGGATATTTAATCATATTGAATAATTCTGTATATGGAATGAAAACATCCCCGCATGCATTAGCGGGGACATCTTTATTTGATCTTAAAACATATACAACACCGGTGACCCGGACAGATACGCAAAAATTTATGAATTTTTACCGAGTATTATCCACATCATAAAATAAACATTTACTCCGTGACCAATACCGGATCATTTAACGGTATCATTGAGTCCTTTTCCCAGAAAAAGGTCTTTATTGTATTTAAATTTCCCTCTGCCGAAGCCGGCGCACCGTTAAATTCCCCGTTTAATTGCTTTGCAAGGATATTGTTATCAATTTTTGATATATTGACAAGTTTTCCGTTTTCATCATAGACTCCGGTATACGTATCAAACGCTATATCATTATCTCCTATATTTGCAAGGGTAAATTCCGGTATGGCAACAGAGGAGGTTATTTTTCCCATTTTTTCAACTCTGTCGTTATCCTCCGACACCATAAAGCCATAAATTCTTGTGGAATATGATGTATTTGAGCTGTCTACCGTTATAACTGCCGTATGTTTTGTATTACTGAGTCCGGTAACTACCGTCGTAAACTGTGACTGCCATGAAGCATACGGTGAGGACGGCGTCACACTGTATGATTTTCCGTCAATATCAATATTAAACTTTGTAGTATTATCAACATTTTGATTCAGCCATGTGAAGCCAAACAATGTTCCGGTAAATTCAACTGTCATCTGTGCATTATTATCAGAATATGTTATCATCGGGACATTTGTCCAATCTCCAACGTATGCACCCGATGTAAGATTGAATCCATTATATGTTATACAGTCCTCGTCAGGTGTAATAAGTGTATAGGTACTATAGGAATCCTTATCATATTTTGCCGGCATTACATATTCTATCATTTTCTCCGGCTGTAAACCGCTTAACATATTTCCAATTGACGAATCGATACAGTCTGCATATGCAGTATATCCTCCTGTTGTAGGATGTACTGTATCGCTTGACAAATAAGCATATTTTTTTGCTTCCTCCGTATTATGAGAAATACTTCCGCTGTCCCCTACTTCTATCAGCTCTCCGGAATAAATCTTTTCATACAAATATTTTCCCGCATTAATTATTGACAATCCATAATAATCCGCAAGTCTTTCATGACTTTCAACTATATATGATTTATAATAGGTGTTGGGGAGATCATCCGAATCCTGTATCGGTTTTGTTGTTAAATCCACTAATATTATTTCGGCATATGGATTTTGATATAGTATCTGTCTTATTATACCTTCCATATTCCTTATATGTGTTGTTTCATTCTGATTTGAATCATTTACCGCGGTATCGATAAACACCACATCAGGATTTTCATCCATTACCATTTTCTGTATCCTGTATAAGTGCTGATTTGAGCCTACCCCGCCTATACTGCACATACGGAAGTTAAAGTTTACATCGGGATAGTTTTCCTCGAACCACCGCATATTCTGTACTCTCCAGCAATTTGCGGAATCTCCCGAACCAAAGGTCAATGATCCTCCTACGTATGCTACAGATACATCTTCCTTATTATTCAATTTATACGCAAGATTTGATAATGTTTTGTTTTGCAGGGTTACTCCTTTTAACGCGCCTATTTCATAGCCGTCTTCATCAACAATTTTTGTATCCTTGACATAAAAATCCTTTCCGTCGACCGCTGTTATTCCGTTTTCTTCCAGTACCGAATCATATGCGGCATACACTGCGGCATAATCGGATTTTATTCCGACGCGCCTTGCAACCAGCTCATCCGCAAATACAGCCGCATTGATAATTTCCTGATCTGCTGCTGTATCAAAATCAATATTTTCTATATATTGGCTTATTTCATCATTTGTAAGAGTTTTTTCTGTTATTGCAAATATTCTGTATTGATAATTGTCTTCCGCATTCGCGTTTTCAAAGGTATATGATTTTACCTTTTTAAACGGATCAAGCTCCATAGAATATACCGGTATGCCGCATGTCTGGTTTCCGTCCTTATCCTTGACCGTTAAGAATGTATCATCTACATTTACCTTCGCCGCGTCAAGCTGATTCCAGCTCCCGAACATATAACCCGCAAGGTCGGGATATCTTTGTTCCTTTTGTATATTAGAATCTGCTGCCCAATAATACCCTGATATTGAATAATTCTTTGTTACTTTTGTACCGTCTGTATAGTTTACCGTTATAATAGGATAACAAGCCGCACCGTTACTTGCCATCAGAAAATAGGCGCGTTCCGAACGCTGTCCCACCGAATTAATTTCCACGCTTTTATGTTCATCTGTTCCCGTAACCACAACGTTATCCAAAACGCCGCCGTTCAGCTTTTCTGCCGATACATCAAATTTTACGGTTTCGCCCGTTGTATTAAAGGAATACTCTCCCGTTTCATCATTATACTCATAATCCCTTATTTCACAATTGAAATATCCGTTTGAATATACTGCCTGACCCGCCCAATCGACAGTATACGTTGATGAATACCATGTGTCAGGATCTGCCTTATCTCCTATTTTCGCGAAGGAATCGGAAGTCAGATATTTATCAATATCAAGATAATACTCACTCATATTTTTTATCTTCATATCTTCTATCATATCCACAAAGGTATCCCATGTAAATACCGTTCCTGCATAATTTTCTATTCTTTCATTAATTACCGCCGGATTAAAATCCTCCGAGCTGTATCCAAGCATAGGACTGTATTGTTCTATTTTTGTTTTTAAATCCTCAGCAGTCGCGGCAGAATTTATATCGTTCAACAACAAGTTAATATCGTACTCTATTTCAAGAGTTGTGTTTTCTGCCCAATTTTCATGTCCGTTCGCGTAATAGTCAGATGAATTTCCTTTTCCCCAAATTCCGAATGTAGTAGATGCACCGTAAAGGACTTCCAAATACGAAATATTATTATTTTTCGTATCTATTAACCCGTCTTTTACAGTATCGGTAATATCATATGTGACATCATAGACACTTTGTGTTGTTGTAGCGTTGGTTATTCCAAAAGTCGAAGGTTTGATGGGGTCTACAAGCACCGGATTGGAAAGGATATTATAAAAAAGCCTGTTATTCCAAGCCTTTAACAGATTATCTACGTATTCAGCATCTCCTCCTACAGCCGTTGTGCCCGCGTCACTTTCTGTTACAAGATAATATTCTCCGTCGGCCGGAAGCTCGGTATTTTGTATATTATAATATATACTCATTCCCATAATTGCTTCCTGTATTGATTCTGCGCCTGTTTCTTCGTCTTTTACGGTTTTAAGCTTTAACGGCAATTTAGGAATATTGATCTTAACCGACTGTATTGCATCAGGCGCCGCAATTTCATACTGTGAAAAATAATCATCCTGATCATTTCTTAATTTGTATGGCGCGGTATTAACAGCGATCTCATTTCTTGCTGAATGTGAATATTGACCTCCATATCTTATTACGTAATTTTTCGGATAATATGTGACCGTTATCGTGTCGTTTATTTCAGCATGTATCGGAAAAACGACTGTCGAAACCGACACTGCCGCCGCCACTGCCAAAGACAATATTTTTTTATTCACAATTTTCTCTCCCTTCGTTTTTGTTTAAAATAAATACAGTTATAAGTTTTAATCTCTTATTATATAACGGCTTGAAATGATATTCTTCCCTATATAATAAATTATATCTCATACATAAAATCATATCATATATTTGTTTGATATGCAACCTCAAAACTTTATAAATATTCTAAAAATAAATTATGAAAAATACCGATAATGTTTCAATAAAAAAGAACCCTTTGCCTTTACACAATTAATAAATGTGATCAGATTTTATAGGTTTTGAAAAAGGCTCTATAATAAATGTTAGGTAACCAAATAAAGCCTGCTAAAAATTATTAATAATTTTTAAAAAGTAGAGCATATTTGGTAAAAATCCGTTAAAATGAAATTGTCAACAAACCATGAACGGAGGAACCTAATATGCCCTATACTCATTTTACAGAAGATTTGCACGGATTGCAAGAGGTGATTATCAAAAAAATTGAAAATAACGAAAAAAATATAACTATTTATGCAGAATTGAAAAGAAAAGAACACACTTACCCTCATTGTAATACCAAAACTAACACAATGCACGACTACCGAACACAAAAAATTAAAGATATTCCCGCTTCTGGAAAACCAGTTACTATTGTATTAAAAAAGCGAAGGTATTGTTATCCTCATTGTGAAAAAAGCTTCTTTGAAATTAATTCATTTTTGCCTAAATATCATAAAATGACAAATCGGCTTTTGAAAATGTGAGAAAGACTGAACAGAAAAAACTCAGTCCAAAACTCAGAAAATATTTTAAACGCTCTAAATCCCTGCTGATCAAACGATTTGATATGTTAAATGATGATGATAAACAAGCTGTTAATGTTATGCTTTATTATTCTGTAAATATAAGCAGAGCCTATTGGTACAAAGAACAATTTTTAAAAATTCTCTCTAATAAAGATACAACTTCCGCGCAAGAAGCAATGCTTG
>CALXWJ010000035.1 GCA_944392335.1 uncultured Clostridia bacterium | reverse complement strand
TCAGTCAGATAAGCGGAATTTAGTTTGACAAAAAAACTTCCGGTTGTCTGTTTGCCATGCAGAAAACAGACTGTTTACTTAATTATTATACACCTTTTCTTCAAAAATGCCAAGGAAAAAGTTGATTCAATTCCACATTTTCTTTGACATTCCGGAATTTCATTTGTCACCGGAATTCATTTTGACATTCAACCTCTTTTTTATTTATAAAATAAAACATTCATGTAATATTTAGATTATCGGTTCCAAATAATCATTTTTTCCGGTATGTGCTTTCTATTTTATTTATTTGTGAAAGCATATACTCACAGTATTTTAATATATTCAAATCTTCATCGCTTTTTCTATGTGAATTTTTTATTCCCTCATAAATCTTATTAAACTCTCTTTGCTTTTTTGCAACCAGCATATCAATCAATTGATGATTCAATAATTCTGTCGGAATATGATATTCTTCTTCGTTTTTTTTCCTCATTTGCGTTCCTTCAACTGCCGCAAAAATATTGTAAATTTTAAAGCCTTCTTTTGCCAGCTCCTCCTTAATAATTTTAAATCCCATGCTTTCAAGCCGTTTTCTGAGTTCATATTGTGCATTCATCGGCTGTAATATGAGCTTTGATCCCTTTGCCTTATTTATATCATTTTCGATAATATCACCTATTAAATTGCCGCCCATACCCGCAATTATTATTGTCTGAACTTCACCCTCCTTTATCGCTGACAATCCATCACCGCATCTTAAATCAATAATCTTATCGATGCCGTATTTTTTTACATTTGCCTTTGCAATTTCAATTGGTCCTTCGTTCTTGTCACATGCTATAGCTTTTGAAATTTTGTTTTCCATAGCAAGCTTTATAGGTATATAGGCATGATCCGTTCCTATATCGGCAATGGTCTTAGTGTCAATCAGATTCATAATCGCCTGTAATCTCGCAGTTATCATACAATTTTTCTCCCGGATTAATATATGTACGGTTTTTAATAAATAACTAACTATATTTCATAATATTTTTACAAATATATTGTTGTTTTTCCACTTATTCACATGTGTTCATAATTTTTTTTGTTTAATAAAATAAAAAAATGGCTTGTTTTCAATATATTTTTTACAGTTATACTACTTTTCCACAGCAGGGTGTGGAAAAGTGTGAAAAAACACCTTTAAAATCATTAAAATTATATGTAAACCAATGAATTTATCCACAAAACTAGGTTTTATACCACATTTATAAAGCCATCATACTGTGGATAACCCTGTGAATATGTGGATAACTTTTTTAATTTTTTCGTTATTAAAGCCTTTTTTAAAGTGTATAACTACTTTTCAACACCGTGCATAAAGTATTTTTAGGTTTACATAACGCAAATTTACATAATTATTTTTAATAAAAAACAAAGAGAACCGGTACATTAATTCAATAAGGGCTTGCCCCGTCTGGGGCGAGGACAAGATCACAAGCTGTGCTATCACTGTAATCAGTGGGAGATCGTACTCTCACTGATTACAAATATGTATCCCGCCTCCGATTAAGGCGGAGGACATCTTGTCCGCAGTTATAAAATAATAGCATTATTATCATTACTTTTTTTATTAATGTAACAGTTCCTCTTAATATTATTTTTTTGAAATCTTATCGGTATTCATATAGGGGATCAAAACCTCCGGAACAGAAACAGAACCATCGGCATTCTGATAATTTTCAAGAATGGCAGCAACTGTCCTGCCCACTGCAAGACCCGAGCCGTTCAATGTGTGTACATACTGCGCCTTATCTTTTACATCCCTTTTAAATCTTATGTTTGCACGTCTTGCCTGATAATCTTCAAAATTAGAACACGAAGAAATTTCAACGTACCTGTTGTAACTGGGCATCCATACTTCTATATCATATGTTTTTGCTGATGAAAATCCCAAATCTCCCGTAGACAAACATACAACCCTGTATGCGATGCCAAGCTTTTGCAGCAATTTTTCGGCGTCGTTTGTCAGTTTCTCCAGTTCTTCATAACTTTTTTCGGGATCTGCGAATTTAACAAGCTCCACCTTGTTAAATTGATGCTGACGGATCAAGCCCCTCGTATCGCGTCCCGCAGAACCGGCTTCTGCTCTGAAGCATGCCGAATATGCACAATATTTAATAGGAAGCTTTGTGCCGTCTAATATTTCATCTCTATGCAAATTAGTTACAGGCACCTCCGCTGTAGGGATAAGAAAATAACCATTATTTGCTACCTTAAATGCATCCTCCTCAAATTTTGGCAATTGCCCCGTTCCCGTCATTGATGCACGGTTCACCATATACGGCGGAAATATTTCCGTATATCCCGATTCCCCTGTATGAGTGTTTAGAAAAAATTGAATTACCGATCTTTCAAGTCTTGCACCCAATCCCTTGTATACCGTAAAACGCGAGCCCGCAATCTTTGCTCCTCTGTCAAAATCAAGAATATCAAGCTCTGTACCTATATCCCAATGCGCTTTAGGTTCGAAATCAAATTGTCTCGGTGTTGAAAATTTTCTTATTTCAACATTTTCACTGTCATCAGCTCCGACAGGTACATCGTCATTCGGAATATTCGGGATTCTGAGCATAAAGCTTCTTAATTCTTCATCAATTTCGTTTATTTTGGCGTTATCCTCTTTTATTTCATCCGACAATTCCCTCATCTGCGCAAAAATTTCATCGGTATTTTCTCCTGCCTTTTTCATGACCGGGATTTGTTTTGTTATTTCATTTTGTTTTGCTTTTTTCTGTTCTGCGTCCGCCAATAAAGCTCTTCTCTTTAAATCAAGCTCAATGGCAGGCGTAATATCCAAATCATTATTTCTGTTTTTCAGTGCCCTTCTGATCCTGTCCGGATCGTTTCTTAAAATTTTAATGTCTAACATTTATATATCCTCCAATATCTAGTTTTCCAATTTTGCTTTAAGACTGTCATATACTTTCTGCTGTTCCTGTGTAAGATATGATATATCCAGTCTTTCAAGATCTTCGGCTGCTTTTGTTGTATTACCATTTTCAAATTCATCCACAGCTTCGCAAAGTATATCCGCATTAGCCAGTTTTGTTTCTAACTCAGAAATCTGTTCACTCAATTCCCAATTCTTTGAGGTCAATTCTGAATTTTGTTCATTAAGAGATTTATTTGTTTCCAATAAAATCATATTTTCATCACTGAGCTGTGATGTTTTTTCTGCGATCGAACTACCTGCCGAATCATCACCGGTAACCTCGTTATGCTGCTTATCCAAATTTATCTGACTGAAAAATGATATTACAATCATTAAAATTGCAACTATAAAAATTAATGCTGTATATAGATATAATGATTTATTCTCAGTTTTATTTGCCAACCGTATCACCACCTTTTATAAAATTTTATATAAAGCCCAAAATTCATTTCTAAAGCATTTTACCTCTCTTTGATAAAATCATACAACGAAAATTTTTTGCAGGTTCATATGCCATTTTTGAGCACCGTTTATTTTGCTGTTTTTTGTGTATTTTTGTAAAATTATATGTATTATAGTAAATTTATTCTTTCAGGGCTTGTTTATGTCATTTTATACCTTTAGAATATTTAATAATCTTTCCAGATCATCATTTCCATAATACTCAATTTCAATTTTTCCTTTTTTTGCGCCATTTAATATTGTAACCTTTGTTCCAAGATTTGCTGATAGCTTTTCCTGTATTTTTTTTAACTCAATGCTGTACATATCAGAATTGACTTTCGGAGTTGTTTTTTTATTCATGCTTTTTTGAAGCTGTTTTGCGAGAATTTCGGTTTGTCTTACATTTAATCCATTATTAATAATTTGATTTATCAAAAATTCTCTTAATTCATAATTATCCAAAGACAGCACCGCACGAGCATGTCCCTCCGATATCTCTCCGGAGATAATTTTTGTTTGGAATTCATCTTCAAGGGATAACAATCTCATTGCATTTGCAATCGCGCTTCTGCTTTTTCCCACTTTCTGACTTATCTGATCCTGAGTCAATCCATGAATATCACAAAGTTCTTTATATGCCATAGCTTCTTCAATCGGATTCAAATCCTCCCTTTGAAGATTTTCTATTAATGCAATTTCCGCCACTGTTCTTTGTGAATATTCTTTTATTATTGAAGGAATTTCGGTAAATCCCGCCAATTTCGCAGCACGCCATCTTCTTTCGCCCGCAACGAGCATGTATCTGTTATCCTCATTTCTTGTTACAATAATAGGTTGAATCATTCCGTGCTCTTTTATTGATTCCGCCAGGGCTTCTAACTTCTCTTTGTCAAAATCCTTTCTGGGTTGATTTTTATTCGGCTCGACCTGCGTGATTTTAAGCATTGTTATACCATTTTCATTTGTTTGATCCAGTTCTTCGCTAAATAAAGTTCCCAAACCCTTGCCAAGTCCTTTTTTCATAATTTCTCACCTCTTTTTTCAATGTACTTATTTGTTTTTCTCCATCAGTTCTCTTGCCAATTTAAAATATGCTTGTGCACCTACAGATGTAATATCATATTTTATAATAGGTTCTCCAAAGCTCGGGGCCTCTGACAGTCTTACATTTCTCGGTATAACAGCTTCATACGTTTTATCCGGGAAATGCTCTTTAACTTCATTATATACTTGCTCCGAAAGATTGGTTCTTTTATCATACATTGTGGCAACTATACCTTCAATTTCCAAATTCCTGTTTAAGGATTTTTTTATTGTTTTAACGGTATTTATCAGTTGAGCCAGCCCTTCCAAAGCATAGTATTCACATTGAATCGGGATCAACACGCTGTCACTTGCAGTCATAATATTAATTGTAAGCAATCCAAGTGCCGGAGGCGAATCTATAATTATATAATCAAACTGATCCTTCACATGTGATAATGTGTTTTTTATAAAAAATTCTCTTTTTTCTTCATATGAAAGCTCAATTTCTGCCGCTGATAATTCTTGGTTTGCAGGAAGTATTGACAAATTTTTATATTTTGTTCTGATTATTGCCTCATTGATTTTGGTATCATCTACTAAGCAATCATATGTAGAAAGTAACGCTTCATTTTTTTCAACCCCCAATCCGCTTGTAGCATTACCCTGAGCGTCAGCATCCACAATCAATACCTTTTTCCCTTTATATGCAAGACATGCTGACAGATTAACCGCCGTTGTTGTTTTACCGACTCCTCCTTTTTGATTGATTATTGCTATCACTTTACCCATAATTGTTTCCTTTCTTCTCTTTTATAGTATATATTATACCACATATTTTTAAAAAGTAAATGTTTCATGTGAAACATTTTTATTTTTTTCTTTAATTTTGTGTAACACTCCATTAAGTTTATTTAAAATGGGACTTACAAATGCTTGCAGCCGGCAATAGGAATGTTAGCTCCTCAGCGTTTCATGGCAAATTCAATAAGGGGTGTCCCGTCATTCAACGAGGGCAAGAGTGCTGGCTGCGCCGCGCCGTAATCAGTAGGAAATTGTACTCTTACTGATTACAAATATGGAACTTGCCGAAGATAACGGCGGGGCAACATGTGCACAGCTATAATTTAATTTATTATTTTTTGTTGTTGTTTCACGTGAAACAGAATAATTTTCACAAAAAAAGGATAAAATATCTGTATTAAATTATTTCGAGGTATGTTATGAATATATTAAAGAAATTATTTTTGTTTGAAACACCCAAAACAAATAATGCATTTATACTGCAAAACAAAAAATCCGGCATAGGGTATGACGTCAGAAAGGAATACAATAAAGAAATAAAAAATATTTTTCCCGATTATGAGGAAAATTTAAATTATATAGAAAAAAGATTTTCTGTTCCGAAAAATAATGATGTCGTTATACGAAAAATTAAAATATTTAAAGATACAAAAGCTTTTTTGATTTTTTATGACGGCATGTCTGATTCAAAGTCAATAGACTTATCGGTTATTGAGACATTAATGGAAATACCACAATTTTCAAAAAATGTCAGCGAAGATGAAATACTTGAAAAACTCGTTTCACATTGCCAGGCCTATAAAGTAACGGAATTTGATCAAATAATAGATGATGTGAATTTTGGAAGCGTAGGGCTCTTTGTCGATGGGATTGCATCGGCCTTTTCAATCGATGTCCGTAATTGGGGGCATCGAGGCATTGACAAGCCGGAGATTGAACAATCCATTTATGGTCCTCAGGAAGCTTTTAATGAAATGCTTAGAAACAGCTCCGCGCTTGTAAGAAAAATATTAAAAACAGAAAAATTAATTTGCGAAGGGACAAAAATCGGCAAGATAAGTCAAACCAGAGGAGTAATCATGTATATAAATGATATAGCAAATGATGAGCTGGTTAATGAGGTAAGAAAAAGAATCGATGCAATATCAATTGATTATGTAATAGCAATTGAAGAAGTTGCACATCTATTAGAAGATAAAACATACATGATAACAAACCAAACTCTCGCTACCGAAAGACCGGACAGGGTTGCGCGAGCCTTGGCAGAGGGAAGAGTGGCATTAATTATTAACGGCAGCCCAAAGGCATTAATCTTTCCCACAAACGCTTTTGAACTTATGCATTCTGCATCTGATGCATATTTAAGATTTCCTTATGCAAATATGACCCGTATTCTCAGAATAGCAGCTATGTTTATATGTGTGCTTTTGCCGGCATTATACCTTGCAATAACCCTGTATCATCAAGAAATGATACCGACCTTTTTAGCATATTCCATTAGCGCCGCGCGTGAAAATGTTCCTTTTCCCAGCATAGTCGAGCTTTTGATTATGAATTTTTCTTTTGAACTGATACGGGAGGCCGGAATACGAATGCCCGGTCCAATGGGCTCGACCTTGGGTATTGTGGGTGGCTTGATTTTAGGGCAAGCTGCTGTCAGTGCAAAAATAGTTAGTCCTCTTATGATCATAATCATAGCTATTACAGGGATAGGATCCTTTGCAATGACAGACTATTCTTTGGAATGGAGTTACCGTATTTTAAGGCTTATCTTTATCATATTAGCGGCTACTCTTGGATTTTATGGGATCGCAATAGGAATATTCTTATATTCAATGCTGCTGGGGGCACAAAAAAGTTTTGGGACGCCGTTTTTAGCTCCTTTAACAAACGACAGCAAGGGAAGTATAAGTCATTCTGTATTTGTTAATCCAATCTGGAAAAACGAAAAGCGTTCCGACTATTTAGCAACCAAAAACAGAGAGCGAGAGCCAAAAATAAGCCGGAAATGGAAAATAAATAAAAGAAAGTGATTAAAATATGAATAATAAATTTTTATTGGGGAAAAAGGAGCTATCCTGCACGCTTATTAATTTAATAACAATTAAAATGCTTTTTGTATACCCTCGTATTATGATCATCAATTCAGGCAATGCTGCATGGATACAATGCTTATATGTATCTGTTATTGCAATACTGCTGTATCTTGCCTGTATAAAGCTTTACGAAAAGATAGGAAGCATAAGCATTTTGGAAGCATGTGATAAAATCGGCGGAAAACCATTAAAAATCATTATTGGTATTATAACAACGGCAATTTTGGTTTCCAATATAGCTATGAATATACGGTTACTTCCGGAATCAATAAAAACAGTTTTGCTTCCATTAACACCTATTAATCTTCTATTTATTGTGTTTCTGGCCGCTATTGCATTAGGCGCATATTTTGGTATATATTCTATATGCAGGATTCATGCATTGTTTATACCGGTAATTACTATTTGTTTGGCTATATTATTTCTTTTTATCATACCACATGCAGATGTAAACAACCTGTTTCCAATTTTGGGTTTAGGGACATATAATTTATTTGTGACCGGATTGGATTCTCTGAGCATATTTTCAGATATTTTAGTTTTATTTATTTTAATGCCATATTGCAAAAATTTTTCCATTGCTAAAAAAAGCGGTCTAAATGCAATGATCACAAGTGCTGTAATGTCATTTCTGATAATTTTTTTATACGTCCTTGTCTATTCTTATCCTACATCCACGGAATTCATTTTTCCGTCATATCAAATGACAAGGCTTATAAAAATAGGTGACTTCTTCCAGCGTATAGAGGCATTTTTCGAATATATATGGGCAATATTAATGCTTTTATATTCATCGGCATATTTATTTGTTATCTGTTATATATGGAAAGAAATCTTTGATTTAAAATATTACAGGGAATTAATTTTACCTTTTGCAATAATAATAGGAGGTATTTCCTTTATACCCGGAACACTCATGGAATTATATAAAATAAGTGAAATTATTGCCAGAATCACACCTTCAATTTCATTTTTAATTCCAATACTTGTATCGGTAGCCTACAGAGTAAAATACAGATCAAAAATAACACTTCAATAATAAACGTAAGGAATGATATAATGAAAAAAAAATTAATAATGCTGCTATTATTATTGTGTTTTAGTGTCCCTATTTTGTCAAGCTGCTATGATTACAAGGAGCCAAACAACATTGCTTATGTTATTGCATTAGGGATCGATAAGGGGAATTCGAAAGGCATTTATAAGTATTCCATTCAATATGCGCGTCCTACTCAAATTACCGGAGGGACAAGCGAGGGCGGGGGTAAAGGCGAAGATACAAGTGAAATACTCAGCATAGAGTCTCCGTCCATATATTCAGCGATAAATCTTGCAAATCATATAATAAGCAAAACCTTTACCCTGTCACATACAAAGGTAATCGTGCTTTCCGAAGAAATCGCAAAAGAAGGTATTGCTCCGATTATCGATGCATTTGGAAGAAACAGCGATATACGCCCAACGGTATATTTTTGTATTGCAAATGACAGCGCCGAAAAATATCTCAATTCTGTTAAGCCTTCCATCGAAATTAATCCCGCCAAATATTACGAGCTAATCTTTGAAAATAACAGCTCATCATATACCCCGTTTAACGATATGCAGAAGATATATTTTAACTATAAAAACGGTCTAAGAGACAACGTAATACCCTATGTAGGCACCGCAGAAAGCAAAGAAAAGCAAAATTCTCAAAGCAATGAATCGGGTAATGAGGAAAACAGCAAGAATGGGGAAGAGGCTTCAACAAAAACCACCTCAGAAACACAGAATGAAGAATCTGCAAATACACAAAAAAATGTTCCCCTTAATAAGGGCGGTTTTGAATATCACGTAAAAAATTATTTATCCGGGAATATGGATATTGCAATTTCCAACGAAAGCGAAGAGATCGGCGCCGCTGTTTTTAAAGAAGATAGAATGATCGATACCCTAAATGATATTGAATGTAAAATATATAATATTATAAACGGGACATATAAAAACGGATATACCGTTATTTATTCAAAATATACTCCTTCGTCTCCTATAACAATTCTTTTGGTCCAAAAGAAAAAACCATCAATAATCGTGAATGTAGAAAATGATATTCCCCAAATAAATATTAAACTTTATCTCAACGGCGATTTTATTTCCACCGCGTATGAGGATATGATAGAGGATAATGTTGACGGATTTGAAGCGGAAACCCAAAAATATATTGAAGACGCCGTTTTAACCTTTCTTTATAAGACTTCCAAGGAATATGATTCCGACATTCTCGGCTTTGCTTCTTATGCAAAAAGATCTTTTTTAACATATAAAGAATTGAATAATTACAATTGGGAGGGGAAATATAAGGACGCGCAATTTAATGTAACTGTAGATTTTAATATTGAACGCACAGGACTAATTATAAGATCGGAAAAAAACACAAAGGAGTGATACGGTGAATATACTGATTATTATACTTATAATTACAGTGATTGTCCGAACGGTCAGCTATGCCGTCTCATGCTGCAGAGAAAAAAATATATTAGGCGGTGTATCTGTATTTTTCCTTGTATTGGCTTCGGTTTTTTCAGTCTATTATTTAGTACAGATCTAACCAAAAAAGATGAATTGACGAAAAATAACTTGCCATCAATTCATCTTTTTTATTCTTTTAAATAAAAACACAACTGTATTTGCCGTAATAATTCCCACAATGGCTCCAAACAGCACATCTGTCGGATAATGTACTCCAACATATACTCTTGAAAATCCCATCAATATGGCGTACACCAAAGCCAGCGGCGCATATTTTACTCTCATACACAGCAAAGAAACCGCGCAGGCAAAGGTTGTAGCCGTATGTCCCGACGGGAAAGAAAAACTGACCGGTTTTTTTGTAAGTATATCAAGACCTTCAATACCGACAAATGGCCGGTCTCTTTCAAAAATATTCTTAAGGACCAAATCATTTACAAGATAGCTTGCTGCAAGCGATATGAGAAAAACAATCCCTGCTTGTCTTGTTTTCTTTATTATCACAAGTATTATTCCGATTACCATTAAAAGTATCCCACCATCTCCCGATTTCGTCAGCGGAACAAATATCGCTGATAAAATCGGGCTTCTGATATATTCCTGGATAAAAAACATTATCCCTGAGTCGATATTGTTTATTAAATCAATCATATATATTCCTCTTGATCGGTTACTGATTTTTATTTATCTGCTTTTGTGTTTCCAGCCATATTATAAGAACGGAGATATCTGCGGGAGACACTCCCGAGATACGTGACGCCTGACCCAAATTTGCGGGTTTTATTTTTTCAAGTTTTTGCCTTGCTTCAAGCCGCAGACCGTGAATTGAAGAATAATTACAATCGGATGGAAGCAATTTTTCCTCCATTTTCTTAAACTGTTCCACCTGCATAAGCTGTCTGTCGATATATCCCTTATATTTGAGCTTAATTTCTACCTGCTCACAAACATCATAAGGCAATTGGGGTCTTTTTGTGTCTATTTCTTTTATTTTTTCATAATTTAGCTGCGGTCTTTTCAGCATATCCGATAATCTTATACCGGTTATGACGGGAGTCGTTCCGTTTGCTTCCAAGACAGCATTTGCTGTCTGCGGATTTATGATCGTTTCTTCAAGTCTTTTGATTTCTTCCTTTTCCGTTTCAATTTTCTTTAGTAGTCTATTATATCTTTCATCACTTATAAGACCCACCCTGTGTCCTATCGGCGTCAATCTTTCATCCGCATTATCCTGCCTTAAAAGCAGTCTGTATTCGGAACGCGAGGTCATCATCCTGTAGGGTTCATTGGTTCCCTTTGTTACAAGGTCGTCAATAAGTGTACCGATATAACCTTGCGAACGGTCTATTATCATTGGTTCTTCACCCTTAATTTTTAATGCGGCATTGATTCCCGCGACAATTCCCTGCGCCGCTGCCTCTTCATATCCGCTTGTACCGTTAAATTGTCCCGCACCGTACAGTCCGTTTATCTTTTTAAATTCCAAAGTAGGGTATAACTGTGTGGGATCTATACAATCATATTCTATGGCATATGCCGGACGCATGATTTCCACATGCTCCAAGCCGGCAATAGTTCTTAACATTTTAAGCTGCACTTCTTCAGGCAATCCCGTACTGATACCCTGGGCATACATTTCTCTTGTCTCCAGCCCTAATGGTTCCATAAAAAGCTGATGCCTTTTTTTGTCTTTAAACCTCATGACCTTATCTTCAATGGAAGGACAATATCTCGGTCCGATACCTTCAACCTTTCCGTTATACATCGGCGCCTTATCAATGTTATCCATTATTATCTTATGGGTTTGCTCATTGGTATATGTGAGCCAGCAATCAGCTTTATTTTCTCCCGCATCTGTTGTTTCAAACGAAAAGGGTATGATTTTTTCATCTCCCGTTTCCCGCTCCATTTTTTCGTAATCCAATGTGTCGCCGTGTATCCTTGCCGGAGTTCCCGTTTTGAATCTCAGTATCTCTATTCCAAGCTCCTTTAAACTTTCTGATAATTCATTTGCAGGAAAGGTGCCGTCGGGTCCTGACTGTCTTTCATAATCCCCGATCAGGATCTTTCCTCTTAAATATGTGCCTGTTGCAACAATAACGGCCTTTGCCCTGTATTCAGTTCCCAGATGAGTTACAACTCCTGTTACTTTATTATTATCAACAAGTATTTTACAAATCTCTGCCTGTTTTAGCTGTAGATTCTTTTGTGTTTCCAATATTCTTTTTATTTCAATATGATATTTCTTTCTGTCGATCTGACATCTTAACGAATGAACCGCAGGGCCTTTTCCGACATTTAGCATCTTTGACTGGATAAAAGTTTTATCGGCAGCCTTTCCCATAACCCCGCCCAAAGCGTCAATTTCTCTTACAAGATGACCTTTCGCTGTTCCGCCGATGCTTGGATTGCACGGAAGGTTCCCGACTGCGTCAAGGCTTATGGAAAATATAACTGTTTTCATACCCAGTTTTGCAGCCGCAACGGCTGCCTCAACCCCTGCATGTCCCGCACCGATAACAACAACATCATAATTGTCCAACACCATCAGTTGTCCACTCCAATCATTTGCTCATCATTTTTCTCCGATTCATCATCGGAAGGATTATCCATATTGTTTAATATTTTTTTCCTGATAACGCTCTGCGCATAAAATTCAAACGGGAATCTTAAAAGCCCTATTAATAATACTGTTGTCAAAATTAATGACATGATCGGTGTAAACACAGTGAATACTATAAAGCTTATTACCCCAAACAGCAAGGTAAACAATATATTGACCGGAGCAGTCGACAATGCAAGAATAATTGCATTTTTAAACAGATCCTTTGTTTTATTTTCAAATGTTACCATAAGCTGATAAATGTAATAATGCATGGATATGAAAACAAACATACATACAATCAAAAAACACATCAGGAAAAACCAAACCATCTGACCGTTTTGTAAAAAATAATTATAATAAAACCTTATGGCAAAGCTTCCCACAAAAACCACGATCAGATCAACAACAGCAACGATCATACCCTGTTTAAAATTTTCCTTGAATTTTTTAAAAAAGTCAGAAAAAAGCCATGTATGTTCTTCTCTTGCAAAGCACCTCATAACAAACGCCATTGCCGCAGAAGCAGGTCCCGATCCCATAAAGGTGACCGCCGAAATCGTCACAAATAACGTCAGCATTGTAGAATACATTGCCATCTCATCAGCATTCATCAATGCTTCCCCGTTCCCCAGTGATTGAACAAAGCTGACAACTGAGGGAGTGACCAATATATAATACAAAAAAATCATTGGAATCGAACATATTGTATACAAAAAATTCACCTGACACAATTTCCAAAACTTCCTGAACAATATTTCAAAATATAAAAAGACTCCCTTTTTTTTAGGCGCATCCTTGTCAATGCCCGGCCCTTCTTTTGAAAAATTATAAAACAACCCCATAACATCTTCCTCCAAAAATATCCGAAAAACATATATTCCAAATGTTTTTACATAAATTAAAAT
The DNA here is from genome assembly GCA_944392335.1 of uncultured Clostridia bacterium. Classification (GTDB taxonomy): domain Bacteria; phylum Bacillota; class Clostridia; order UBA1381; family UBA1381; genus RGIG1988. The sequence goes on along the minus strand of CALXWJ010000035.1, from coordinate 43,787 downwards.
AAAGTGCAAATTTCCGCGTTATCTATTGTATCATAAAAAAAACTGTGATACAATAGATAATAAACAAAATTAACAAAATCGTAAACATTACAGGAAGTTTTATATATGAGAGAAATTATTGTAAAAAAAAATGACGCGAACCAGAGGCTTGATAAATTTTTAACCAAGCTGTGTCCGAATATGCCTCAATCCATGCTTTACAAAAGCTTAAGAAAAGACTGTGTCAAAGTTAACGGCAAACACATTAAAGACGGTGCTTTTTGGCTTTCGGAAGGTGATGTTTTAAAGCTGTTCTTAAAAGATGAGTTTTTTCAAAAACCTGATTTGGAAAATAATTTTTTAAATGTGACCCCTGATATCAACATTGTATATGAAGACGAAAATATCTTATTGATCGATAAAAAGGTCGGTATGGTAGTGCATGCCGATGATGAAGGGTCTTGTGACTGTCTTATTGATCATATAAAAAGTTACTTATACAAAAAAGGCGAATATGATCCCTCAGCCGAAAACACTTTTGTACCCGCTCTTTGCAACCGTCTTGACAGGAATACCGGAGGCATCGTTATTTCCGCAAAAAACGCAGACGCGCTCAGAATAATGAATCAAAAAGTCAAAGACAGGGAAATGAAGAAATTTTACCTCTGTATTGTTCTCGGAGCTCTTACAAAAAAATCCGGTGAGTTAAAAGGGTATCTCTTCAAGGACGAAAAGGAAAAAAGAGTCTATGTTTATAATACCTCGAAAAAAGGCACAAAAACAATTATTACAAAATACAGGGTTTTAAAGGAAAAAAATGATCTGTCATTGGTTGAGGTTGAACTTGTAACAGGCCGTACACATCAGATCAGGGCACACTTTGCATCGATCGGTCACCCGCTTCTCGGAGACGGGAAGTATGGAATAAACCGGATCAATAAAAAATACGGCATGACAACACAGGCGCTTTATTCCTACAAGCTGAAATTCGATTTTTCCACCGACGCCGGAATACTCGATTATCTTAACGGTAAAGAATTCACGGCGGATAATGTGTTTTTTACCGGTATGTTTTCTTAATAAACAAAAATTTTACTGCATTAAGATTTATCTTTATTCTGTTTCAATAAGGGCTTGCCACGTCTTGGGCGAGGACAAGCGCGCAGGCTGTGCTTTGCCGCAATCGGCGGGAGATTGTTCTCTCACTTATTACAAATACGAAAACCCGCCGCCGAAAACGGCGGGGGACATCTGCACTTAGGTTATAATATAAATAAAGCTGTCCTTCACAAAACCGAAAGGCAGCTTTTATTTTACATATCAATAGCATTTTCTTCAAGCAAAAACTGTTCTATTCCGATAAACAATATACCGTTGTCATCATACCACGGTATAATATTATCTTTTATAACCACAATTTTTTTAAATGAGTCCGGTATACGGATCAATAAATTTATTTCCTGACGGTGCTTTTTCTCATCTGCAACAGACAGTGCAGACTGAATATAATATCTTTTACTTCCGGTGTTTACAACAAAATCAACCTCAAACTGTTTGCGCAGACTTTTACCCTCTTCGTTTTTTGTGTTATATTCAACAACACCCACATCAACATCAAACCCTCTTGCACGAAGCTCATTATATAAAATATTCTCCATTATATGAGTTTCTTCCTGCTGTCTGAAATTCAGCCGTTCATTTCTCAGACCTACGTCGGTAAAATAATATTTTAAGGGAGAATTTATATATTTTTTCCCTTTAATATCATACCTGTAAGACTTGTAAATTAAAAAAGCGTCAACAAAATAATCAAGGTACTGACTTATTGTATCGGGGGAAATATCAATTTTCTTTTCACTTTTAAAAGTTTTTGAGAGTTTTGCGGGATTTGTGAGAGAACCGACCGAAGAAGAAATAATATTCAATAAATCCTCCAGAACGTCCTCGCTGTTTTTAATATTATTATGTTCGATAACGTCCGATATATATGTTTTTGAAAACAATTCTTTCAGATATTTGCTTTTTTCCGTATGGTCTTTTTTACTCATTACAAGGGGCATACCGCCATAGGTAAAAAATTCTTTCCATGCATCACGCTTATCTCCCTCAAATGCATAGTAAAATTCCCTGAAAGTAAGGGGATTTACTCTTATTTCGTCACCCCTGTCTCTAAACTCGGTTAAAATATCGGAGGAAAGCATTTTTGAATTACTGCCTGTTACATATAAATCTACATTTTTTATTTTCATAAGTCCCAGCAAAACATCAACAAACCCAACCTTTGAATCTTCATCTTCAAGATAGGGTTTTTTAACGGGAGTTACCTTTTGAATTTCATCAATAAAAATATAATATGTCTCGTTTTTGTCTGTTATTTGTTCTCTTATATAGCTGTCCAATTCAAATGGATTTCTGTAGCGTGCATTCATAACCTCGTCCAGCGCCAGCCCGATGATATATTGTTCATCAACTCCGATAGACAACAGATAATCTTTGTATATTTCAAATAAAAGGTAAGATTTTCCTCATCTTCTTATTCCTGTTATAACCTTTATTAACCCGTTTTTTCTTTTACTTATCAGCTTATCAAGGTAAATTTTTCTTTCTATCATATTTTCTCCTGATTTTTTTGCGTAAATACTCATTTTTATCAGATTGTATCACATCTATGTTTTATTGTCAATGCTATATATAAAATATTTTTCATATAATTAACCGAAAAAAATAATGTTGCCCGATTTTCATATGCAGATACAGTAGCTGAATAAAAATTTTTTTTAGGATGCATAATAAAAAAAACACGTTATTATTGTGTCTGATTAAGGAGCTGAATTTTATGGATTATAAAGAGCTTGCAAAAGCGATCTTAAATGATGTGGGAGGGAAGGAGAATGTAATCTCATTTACTCATTGTGCAACAAGACTGCGTTTTAATTTAAATGATGACAGTAAAATAAACAAGGGGCATTTGGATTCGATGAAAGGCGTAATGGGGACTGTAAACAAAGGAGGACAGTTTCAGGTAATCATAGGCAGTGATGTTCCAAATGTGTACCGTGAGCTTAATATGCTGGGTGATTTTGAAGGCACGGCAAAAGGTTCATCTGAGCGTGATAACAGAAGTGCGCTCAGCAAGATACTTGATACGGTTGCAGGTATTTTTACCCCGATAATACCGGCAATAACAGGAGCAGGTATTTTGAAAGCCTTTATGGCGCTGTTGACAGCATTTGGATGGATTGACAATACATCTCAAACGTATAGTATATTGGCAGTGTTTTCCGATGCGGCATTCTACTTTCTCCCGTTTCTCATAGCATATTCAGCAGCCAGAAAGATGAATTGCAATGTAGTTATGGCATTGTCCATCGCCGGTATAATATTGCATCCGAATTTTATAACTATGATAAATAATGTCAAAGAGACGGGTGAAGCATTAAAATTTATAGGAATACCTGTAACCCCGGCAACGTATTCTTCATCCGTTATACCGATAATTCTTTCCGTATGGCTTATGTCTTATGTTGAGCCTATAGCGGATAAAATCTCGCCGAAGCCGGTTAAATTCTTTACAAAGCCGCTTATTACGCTGGTAGTTACGGGAACAATCGCTATAACCGCTCTCGGGCCGCTTGGAACTATTATAGGCGATGGTATCGCGACAGGGATCTCATTCCTCAATAACTATGCAAGCTGGCTTGTGCCGCTTATAATAGGGGCCGCGTCACCGTATTTGGTAATGACAGGAACACACTATGGTCTTATCCCGATAGGGATCAACAATATTGCTACAGCCGGATTTGATACAATTGTAGGACCGGGTATGCTTGGTTCGAATATCGCGCAGGGCGGAGCGGCATTTGCAGTAGCGCTTAAGACGAAAAACAAAACTATGCGTCAGGAAGCGTACTCGTCCGGAATAACAGCTGTTTGCGGAATAACAGAGCCTGCTCTTTACGGAGTGAATTTGAAGCTGAAGAAACCGCTTATAGCGGCAAGTATAGGAGGAGCCGCGGCTGGATTATATCTTGGCATCACAGGAGTGGGACGATATACTTCGGGTTCTCCGGGACTTTTGGCATTACCGGGATATATTGGGACGGATGGCTTTACAAATATCATAAATGCTATTATCGGAAGCGCCATAGCGCTTGTGGTATCTTTCGTAGCGACGCTGATATTGGGATTTGATGATCCGAAAGAAAGCGAATCAATGGAAGATAACGGCGGGAGCGAGCATGGTATGGTAATTAAAAGTGAGAAGCTGTGCGCGCCGGTAAGGGGCAGAGTAATTCCGATAGAGGAGGTTTCCGATCCTACGTTTGCGGAAAAGATATTGGGCGATGGAGCTGCAATAGTTCCGGAAACAGGACTTGTAGTATCGCCTTCTGATGCAGTGGTGGAAACGGTGTATGATACAAACCATGCAATAAGCTTAACAACCGGCGGCGGCGCAGAAATTCTGATTCATATCGGTATTGATACAGTTAAATTAAAGGGTAAATATTTTAAAGCTATGGTCAAAAATGGTGACAAAGTAAAAATAGGCCAGCCGCTTATAGAGTTTGATATAGATAAGATAAAGGCAGAGGGATACGATACCACAACTATGTTAGTTGTGACAAATCATGGCGATTATGAGCACGTAAAAATAATTGATACAGAAGCGGTAGAAAAAATTCCTTTTTTGGATTTGGAGGTTGGAACTGTATGAGGAGCAAATTTCCGAAAAATTTTTTATGGGGAGGCGCTGTTGCGGCAAATCAATGCGAGGGCGCCTATAATGAGGATGGAAAGGGACTTTCCGTTCAGGATGTTATGCCGAGAGGCTTACGCGGGGCCAAAACCGAAAAGCCAACAGAGGATAATCTGAAGCTTAAAGGAATAGATTTCTATCATCGATATAAGGATGATATAAAGCTGTTTGCAGAAATGGGCTTTAAAGTATTCAGGACGTCGATAGCATGGAGCAGAATATTTCCGAACGGTGACGATGATGAGCCGAATGAAAAAGGCTTAAAGTTTTACGACGATTTGTTTGATGAATGTTTGAAATATGGAATACAGCCGCTGGTCACACTGTCTCATTATGAGCCGCCTTTAGCGCTGGCAGAGAAGTATAACGGATGGCTGGACAGGAGGACGATATCGTTTTTTGAGAGGTATGCCGAAACTGTGTTTAAGCGTTATAGAGATAAAGTCAAGTATTGGCTTACGTTTAATGAGATAAATGCAATATTAAAGGCTCCGTTTATGTGCGGCGCTATAATGACGGATAAGGAGGAATTATCTCCCTCGCAGCTTTATACGGCAATGCATTATCAGTTGGTAGCAAGCGCGGCCGTGACAAAGCTTTGTCATGAAATAATACCGGATGCTATGATAGGGTGTATGATACTTGGGGTAACAGTATATCCGTTGACACCTTCGCCCGATGATGTGATAAAGACGATGCTTCGTGACCGTGAAACTTACCAGTTTGCTCATATCCATGCAAGAGGAGAATATCCGGTATATCTTCTCCGTTATTTTGAGAAGAACAATATAAAGATCGATATTACAGATGAGGATAAAGAGATATTGAAGAACACAGTTGATTTTATATCGTTCAGCTATTATTCAAGCATCTGTGAAAGTGCAAATGAACAAAATGATATGACAGGAGGCAATTTAAGCAAAGGCTTTATCAATCCCTATCTGAAAGCAAGTGATTGGGGCTGGCAGATAGATCCTAAAGGATTGCGGTACACCCTGACAAAGCTCTATGATCTTTATTCATTGCCGTTGTTTATTGTGGAAAACGGTTTAGGAGCTGAGGATGAGCTTATAACAGATGAAAACGGGAATAAAACAGTTTGTGACGATTACAGGATACAATATCTTAACGATCATCTTGTAGAAGTGGAAAAAGCTATTGATGATGGTATTCCTGTTATAGGATATACTTCTTGGGGATGTATAGATATTGTAAGCGCGTCCACAGCGGAGATGAGCAAGCGTTACGGTTATATTTATGTTGACAGGGATAATGATGGAAACGGTTCGTTTGCCCGTTACAGAAAAAAATCATTTGAATGGTATAAAAAGATCATACAGACAAATGGTGAAGCTCTTGTCAGAGAAAACAAAGCTTAAAAAAAGAAGATAGTTTATTTCATTATTTTGCCCTATATGAGCCCGGAAGAAAGAGCCGGGCTCATATAGATATTTTTTTATTTAGTGAGGATATAGACCGTTTTTGTGCACTCCCACTTATTTTTTTAATCTTCACCGCGCGCCCGCAAGGTAGAATACCCCATCTTTTGGAATATGCCGCGCATCATTGACTTTTATACAACGAAAAACTTGCATAAACCGTACAGCTGCTAAGGGTTGCGAAGTAATATGTAAAAACACTTGACACTACAGCAGAGAAGGGGGCGGTTAAGATAGAAAGGAAGAGGTATTTATGATAATAAAAAATGCTGTGCCGGAGGATAATGGCGAGCTCGCAGAGTTAGAACGTTTGTCGTTCCCGCCCGCCGAGGCGAGGCGCGTGACGCGATAGCTGTGAGACTCTCGGTCTATCCTGATTCATCTCATGCGGTTTTGAATTTTTTTCTTCAAATATTTTAAACTTATTATCTTCCATTATGTATATATACCTCCACCTTTTATAAATTGATTATACCATAAATATTGCACATTAGCAATACCTCTTTGCATCAAAATCTTTGCGTATTTACAAAAAATATTCTGCTGATTTATTTGTATTACAAATTATATTAATATTTGCAACTATTTTTTACATTAATTATAAAGTATATTTTTGCATATATCATTAATTAAAAAAATAATGTAAAATAATGGTATAGAAAGAGGTGTGGATATGGATTTTATAATAAAGAAAAATACAAGTTCAAATAAGACTGTACGAATGTCCGATGATCTAATAGAAAAAATAAATGCCATAGCGAATGAACAAAACGTATCTTTTAATCAAGTAGTTGTTCAATGCTGTGAATATGCTATTGAAAACATAAAAAAATCTGATAATAAAAATCTTACTGAAAGGGATTAAATACGCGAAAAAAACTGATTTCCATAATTATACTGATTGCATTTATTCTTTCTTGTGTAAATGCATATGCCAAAAATGAAAAAATAACGGTTCTTGTTGATGGAGAAAAAATAAACTTTGATCAGGAGCCGGTAATTATAGACGGACGTACTCTTGTACCCGTCCGTGCTATTTTTGAGGCATTAGGTGCGAATGTTATTTGGGACAATAAAAATAAAGCAATTCTTGCATCCCGAAATACTACATCTATATATCTTGCAATCGACAGTACCATTTATTTTAAAAATGATGAAATTCTGACAGCTGATGTTGCACCGCAGCTGATCAACGACAGAACCTATGTCCCTGTCAGAATTATTGCCGAAAGTTTTAATTGTGATGTTTCATGGGACGACTCCGCAAAAACCGTAATAATTTCACAGTTTGATATAACAAAGGATTACAGTAAAAATTTTTCTTTAATGAAAGACTGGATCATTGAGAACCACACTCACTACTCCGATAATTGTTATAATATACTTGAAATAAATCAGGACAAAAGATCAAATATTGATTATGATGAAAGCAATAATACGATTTATTTTGATTTTTATATGATAAATTCAGATAATTCTTCAGGGCTTGTATCTGTTCAGTTGTTTTACGATAATCTTGAATTTTTTTACATTGCTTCATCAAGTATGGAAGATACAGAAATTTATTCGGGGCACGGTATGATGCCTGTTAACCAATTTATTGTCGCGCAAACTGATTCGGTAAATCAGATCATTGACAAAACATACAGCAGCGACCCCGAAATAATAGCTAACCTAAATAATATATCAGCTTCCTTAATAAATATGTCGCTTATTTCCGCCCAACGTACCTTTATTCTAAAAAATTCACCCGTCTCTATAGTTGATTTAGGTTTTAAAATGGATATTTAAAAGCGCGAAAATGCAGGGAAAATTTCCCTGCATTTTAACTGTCTATTAATATTTTGGTCTTTTTGTATAGTGTGTATGCAAAAGCTCATGTGCCTTGTGTGAACACGGTTCACCGAAATATTCCTTGTACAGTGCTTGTACATATGGGTTTTCATGTGATTTTCTGATTGTTGAAGCTTCATCCTCCGAATAAAGAGCCTTTGCTCTTTCATCCTTAAAGTTAACTTTTGCTCTTGTTTTTGAATCAACGATAGGCTGACCGCCGCCGTTAATACATCCTCCCGGGCATGCCATTATTTCAATAAAGTCATAATGTTCCCCTGCTTTTACCTTTTCAAGAAGAATACTTGCATTCTTTGTTCCGTGTGCAACGGCAATTTTTACATCTTTTCCGGCAATCTTAAGAGTTGCTTCCTTAATTCCTTCTAACCCTCTTACTTCTTTAATATTAACATTTTCAAGCGGTTTCTTTTCAAGAATTTCGTATACTGTACGGATCGCAGCCTCCATAACGCCGCCGGTTGTACCGAAAATAACGCCTGCACCTGTTGCTATTCCAAACGGCTGGTCAAATTCTTCATCAGGTAATTCCGCAAAGTTGATACCCGCTTGCTTGATCATTCTTGCGAGTTCCCTCGTTGTCAAAGAGGCGTCAATATCCTGACTGCCGCTTGAAGAATGTTCAGGTCTTGCAGCCTCGAATTTTTTTGATGTACAAGGCATTATAGCAACTGAATAAATATTATCCTTATCAATTCCGGATTTTTCCGCATAATATGATTTTATGATCGCACCGAATATTTCCATGGGGGATTTTGCGGTTGATAAATTATCTATAAATTCAGGGTAATAATGTTCACAGTATTTAACCCATCCGGGTGAACATGATGTAATTAACGGAAGTTTTCCCTGATTTGTAAATCTTTGTATAAACTCAGTTCCTTCCTCCATAATGGTAACATCGGCGGCGGTATCGGTATCAAATACCTTGTCAAAGCCCAATCTTCTCAATGCCGCAACCATTTTACCCGTAACAGGGGTTCCCATAGGCAAGCCGAATTCCTCACCCAAAGCAGCTCTTACAGCAGGAGCGGTCTGAACAACAACGTGCTTTTCAGGATCATCTATTGCTCTTTGAACCTTAGGAATATCATTCTTTTCATATAATGCGCCGACCGGACATGATACAATACACTGACCGCAATATATACAGCCAACCTCTGCCATTGATTTTCCGAAAGAAGCCGCAACCTCCGTCGAAAAACCTCTGTTTACACAGGATATTATCGAAATACCCTGATTGTCACAAGCGGCAATACATCTTCTGCAAAGAATACATTTATTGTTATCTCTTACCAATGAAGTTGATTCATCATCTATTTCATACTTGGTGTTTTCACCTTCAAAACGGATATTGTCAACACCCAATTCTTCAGCAAGGCTTTGTAATTCACAATTTCTGTTTCTGATACAGGTCAAGCATTTTCTTTCATGATTTGAAAGAATAAGCTCAAGAGTTGTTCTTCTTGCGTTTCTTGCTTTTTCTGAATTTGTAAATACCTCAATACCCTCAGCAACGGGATAAACACAGGCAGCCTGCAAAGCTCTCGCGCCTTTAACTTCTACAAGACACATACGGCAAGCGCCTATCTGATTTATATCCTTTAAATAACATAAGGTAGGAATGTTTATACCGACCTCACGCGCAGCGTCAAGAATGGTGTATCCTTCAGGCACACTTACGTCTTGACCGTTAATCTTTAAGTTTACCATCTATATTCATTCCTTTCCTTTATTATTTCTTTAAAATAGCGCCAAACTTACAAGCAGCCTGACAAGCGCCGCACTTGATACATTTAGACTGATCAATAACAAACGGTTCTTTGATCTTTCCTGAAATAGCATCATTCGGACATTGTCTTGAACATAAACTGCAGCCGCGGCACTTCTCGGGATCAATTACAAAGCTTGTCAAAGATTTACAAACATGAGCCGGACAGACTTTATCACGCACGTGCGCTTCATATTCTTCTCTGAAATACTTCAATGTAGATAATACAGGGTTAGGTGCGGTTTGCCCCAATCCGCATAACGCAGCATTCTTTATGCTGTAGCAAAGTTCTTCAAGCTTGTCAAGATCTTCCATGGTTCCCTGACCCTTTGTAATTTTCGTAAGCAATTCCAATAATCTTTTTGTACCTATACGGCAGGGTGCGCACTTACCGCAGGATTCATCAACGGTAAATTCGAGGAAAAATTTAGCTATATCAACCATACAGTTATCTTCGTCCATAACAATAAGACCACCCGATCCCATCATTGAACCGATAGCTGTAAGCGAATCGTAATCAATCGGAGTGTCAATAAGCGATGCGGGAATACATCCTCCCGAAGGCCCTCCGGTTTGAGCGGCCTTAAATTTCTTTCCGTTGGGAATACCTCCGCCTATATCTTCTATAATTTCACGAAGTGTTGTTCCCATAGGTACTTCAACAAGACCGGTATTATTGATCTTTCCGCCCAAAGCAAATACCTTTGTACCCTTACTCTTTTCTGTACCTATTGACGCGAACCAATCAGCGCCTTTATTTATTATAACAGGAATATTCGCATAGGTTTCAACGTTATTTAATATTGTAGGCTTAGCCCATAATCCCTTGTTTGCAGGGAACGGAGGACGCGGACGAGGTTCTCCTCTTCTGCCTTCGATTGACGTCATCAACGCGGTTTCTTCACCACATACGAACGCACCGGCGCCAAGTCTTATTTCCAAATCAAAGTTAAAGCCGGTATCAAATATATTTTCACCCAACAATCCGTATTCTCTTGCCTGATTTATCGCGATTTCAAGTCTTTTAACCGCTATAGGATATTCTGCTCTTATGTATATATAACCCATATCGGCGCCAATTGCGTATGCGGCGATTGCCATAGCTTCGATAACGGAGTGAGGATCGCCTTCAAGAACGGATCTGTCCATAAATGCACCCGGGTCGCCTTCGTCGGCATTACAGCAGACATATTTCTGATCGCCTTCGGCAGCATATGCAAATTTCCATTTTAAGCCGGTTGGGAATCCGCCGCCGCCTCTTCCTCTAAGGCCTGAATCCAGTATGGTTTTAATAACATCTTCTCTTGACATTTCGGTTAGAACCTTACCCAAAGCCTTATAACCGTCCACTGCTATATACTCTTCAATGTTTTCAGGATCTATAACACCGCAGTTTCTCAATGCAATACGCATCTGTTTTGCATAAAAGTTTGTTTCATTTAAACTCTTTATATTATTATCATCAGTAACAGTTTCCTGATACAATAAACGTTTTACTATTCTGCCCTTTAAAAGATGTTCTTCAACAATTTCTTTAACATCTTCCACTTTTACTCTGCTGTAAAAAGCCCCTTCGGGATATACAACCATTATCGGTCCCAATGCACAAAGACCAAAGCACCCAGTTTTAATTATTTTTATTTCTTTGTCGAGTCCGTAAGCAGCGAGCTGGGCTTCCATTTCCTGTATTATCGCTTCGCTTCCGGAGGATGTACAACCGGTTCCGCCGCAGCATAAAACGTGACCTCTTACCATATCCATATTATTTATCATTCCTTTCATTTTTGCATAAATAATTCCGGTTAAAACCGTTATTTGTCAGCTTCACCTATTGTATATTCCTTAACCGGTCTTCCGTTTACGAGATGCTCCGCGACAACTCGGCGTGCTTTTTCGGGAGTCATTTTTACATACGTGACTTTTTCTTCACCGGGAACCAATACTTCAACAATAGGTTCCAATCTGCAAACTCCTATACAGCCTGTTTGTACAACAGATACATGCTCAAGATTCCTCTTTCCTATTTCCTCAACAAACGCGCTCATTACAGGTCTTGCTCCCGCGGCAATTCCGCATGTTGCCATACCCACAACCACTCTTACCGCATGATCGTCTTTTCTCATGGTAACATTTGAAACCACTTTGTTTCTGATAGCTTCCAATTCTGCTAAACTCTTCATATATTTTTCATTCCTTTCCTTACCAAAATCCAATATATTTTATTTTAATGCAATTTCTTTTTCTCCTTCTTTCAGATATTCATATATCCAAAGAGAAACATCGTTTTCTTTTAATGAAACTCCACCGAGAATTTTTTTTATCTCTCTTGTATCCAATAAAAATTCTTTACCGTTTATAACATGCCTGTAAATAAAATCTACATCTTCAAAAGAGGTTATTATCTGATGCATTGTCTGCGCCATATCTCCCAATGGCTGTCTGTCAATATGGCTATATCCGAAAAGGGCAAAAAAAACCGTACCCTCTCCGGGCTTTGATGTTATTTTTATGTATCCTCCCGTCATTTCTGCGGCAGCTTTTGTCAAAGGTATGCCCAGACCAACCTTTCTGGTGGTTCTTCCGGTAGTAAAAGGATCGATTACTTTTGCTATCATTTCTTCACTCATACCTTTTCCGTTGTCCGTAACTTTAAATGATAAAATGTCCTGCTCTACGTCTTCTATGACTTCAAGCTCTATCAGGCTTGCATTTGCCGCAACGGAATTTTGCATAATATCCAATATGTGCAGTGAAATTTCCTTCATTAAAAGTCCTTCCTTTCGGAATTTTCATTTATTCATACTTTTTAAAAATATCATCCACATCATCAACGGTAAGTCTTCCGTAAACATCGTCATTAACAGTTAAAACAGGTGCAAGACCGCATGCCCCTATACATCTTGTAGCATCGATCGAAAACCTTCCGTCAGGCGTACATTCACCTACATCGATTCCCAGTCTTTCCTTGATTTTTTCAAGGATATCTCCTGATCCTTTTACATAGCATGCTGTTCCGAGACAGACGGATATTTGATGCTGACCCTTCGGATATAACGAAAATTGTGTATAAAAGGTTACTATCCCGTATATTTCCGCCAACGGAACATTTAAGCCTTCAGCGATCATTGTTTGTACTTCAATCGGAAGATACCCGTAAATGTCCTGAGCCTTATGAAGTACCGGGATCGCCGCACCTTCCTGTCCTTTATGGCTTTCTATTACTTCTTTTAGCTGTTCTTCCTGTTCTTTTGTGCCTTTAAAAGCCGGCATTGTCTTTTTTTCCATTGATAGACCTCCTGTTCATATGCTAAAAACCCTTCCGGTTTTCTGCAATCAATATAAATCCTATTTATACCAATCATACTTATTAATTATATCAGTAAATCAAAAAAAAATCTATACAAGATTGTTAAAAAAATAATTTACTCTATTTTGCACAAATACCGAAGTACATTTTCGGCAGTTTTTGACATAATATCCATACAAAATTCCGGTTCTGAAATATCCTCAAGATAATGTGCATCCGAACTTGATATTATTCTGTAATTTTTATAATCAATTTCTAATTTTTTTCTGTTTTTTTTAGTAATTTCCAAAGCCGCAACTTCCAGATCATCAGGTATTACTCCCAAATTTGAAAGAACACTGAAGCTTGAACGGTCAATGTGCGCCGGCACCGCAACTCCTTTACATTCCTTTGCATATCTTACCACGTCATAAATATTCATGGCAGTAGCGCTGACAAGCAAGTTTTCCTCTTTTCCTACGATCTCGTCATGTTCATTCATATACAGCTGCTCGCCGAAAATCTCTTCACGGTTTTTTATCCGCTGCATATGAGATCTTACAATTTCCCACATTTTTTCCGCATCTTCTATATTTTTAAAATAACATACAACATGTATTTCTTCCGAAGTTTCAACCTCCATACCCGGTATAACAAGCAAATTTTCTCCTGCCGCTTTCATAATTGCTCTTACATTTCCGCAGGAATTGTGATCGGTAACGGCAATAACATCAAGCCCTTTTATTATAGACATATTTACTATATTATTCGGAGTCATATCATTGTCACCGCATGGAGACAACGCAGAATGTATATGTAAATCATAATAAAGCTTCACACAAATCCCCTTTTCCTTTGTTAAATACTATACTTACTATTATACATTATAAAACATTAAAAATCAATAAAAATTTTATTTACAATTTTTTCAAGATAAATACCAATCAGTTTATTTAAAATACATTAATTTAAATCGGGGCAATATTACATCGGGCTTGTTTGAAATGGAGTTTGAAAACGCTGCGGTCAGCAATAGGAGAATTAGCTCCCCAGCGTTTCAGTGTGAGAATGCAACCTCCCGCTGATTACAGATATGCTGTGCAGAGCTCTTGCCCTCTTTAAATAACGTGACAAGCCCTTATTTAAATCAAATATTTTTTTATTGAATATATTTTATACCGTGATTTTTATATTCAAAAACCTTAAACTTAAATTATTGACATATACAAAAAGTTTTGATATAATGAACATCAATATTAAAAGAATGATCAATATGAGAACCGCGGTTCTACAAAAATCAATACAGCGGTACATTTTAATCTGACCGCTCATACGGAAAATTTATTTTAATAATCATAATTCAGAGGATTATGTTTATGATATTTTAATTGTTAAGGAGTGTTATACATGGAATTGACATCACGGGAAAGAATCTGTCTAGCACTGCAGCATAAAGAGGCAGACAGAGTGCCTTTTAGTTTGGGATTTTCATTCAACCGTCCGGCATTGGAGGATTTTCAGCATTATATGAAAATTCCCACATATGAACAGGCTATAGACTATATTGAGGAATTAAACGACCTTAAATGGCTTATTGTGCCTTATACCGCTAATAATTCAAGAATGTGCACCATAGGCGATACACAATATGATGAATGGGGAGTCGGAAGAAGATTTGTCTCCTACGGCAGAGGATGTTATGATGAAATTTTTGAATATCCATTAAAGAATATTAACACTGTTAAAGACCTTAACAGCTATGAATGGCCAAAAACAGAATGGTTTGATTTTACACAGATAAAGGATATTATAAAGAAAACAAATAAAAAATCGAAAAACAAAAATGAATATTGTTTTAGATTTTCTGCCGGTACATTATTTGAACACTCATGGTATTTAAGAGGATTTGAAAACTTTTTTATGGATCTTGTTACAGAACCCGACTATGCAAATGAAGTCCTTAAGCGTGTTACCGATTTCTTTATTGATTTTTCCATAAAAACATTACAGGCGGCAGACGGTTTGGTGGACATTGCTTTTGTCGGTGATGATCTTGCCGGTCAGGAAGGTCTTTTAATGAGTCCCGAATTATACAAAAATATGATAAAACCTCATCATAAAAGATTGTATGATACTCTTAAACAATTTGATGTAAAACTCATGTATCATTCAGACGGGGCTATTCACCATCTTGTACCGGAATTAATGGATGCAGGGATTGACATACTGGAAGCTCTGCAGTTTGATGCTAAGGGAATGGATCCTGAAATGCTTAAAAATAATTACGGTGACAGGCTCTCTTTTCACGGAGGCATAAGCGTTCAATCAACACTTCCCTTTAAAAAACCTCAGGATGTAATTGATGAAGTAAATGAACGTTTCAGGGTTCTCGGAAAAAACGGGGGTTATATACTGGCGCCTTCTCACGCCATACAGACAGGTACGCCTCCCGAAAATGTCAATGCTTTATTTGAATCGGCAATGAAATGTGTATATAAATAATATTTCTTTTATTTATGAAATAGGCGGAGAATTTTCTCTGCTTATTTTTTTTATTATCATTTTCTTTTTTTCTTTGGCTAAATTTATTCTTGACAACAATTTATATTTATTGTAAGATATTTTATAGAAATTTTTAATGCTTGTTTTTATTGGAAGGTTTTACTTATGGATAATCTTGTTTTGTCTTTTACAGTGGTTCTTCCCCTTTTCATAATGATGGTATTGGGATATTTTTTGAAAGTTATAAAGGTTTTCAATGCTCAAACTTTAGAACAGTTAAATTCTTCAATTTTTAAAGTTTTTCTGCCTATCCTGATTTTTTACAATGTTTATACTTCAGAAATATCAGATATATTCAATCCTAAATTGATCGGTTATTCCGTTATATCAATACTTGCAGTTTTTTTTATTGCGCTTATTTTTATACCTATCATTGAAAAAGACAACAAAAAACGCGGGGTTCTTATCCAAGGAATATACAGGAGCAACTTTGTTATTTTCGGCATACCTCTTTCGGTATCGCTTTACAACGAACAAATACAGGGTACAACAGCGGTACTGATTGCTTTTATTATTCCTCTTTTTAATCTGCTTGCGGTCATATCTCTCGAATTGTTCAGAGGAGTAAAGCCGGACATAAAAAAAATAATCATGGGAATAATAACAAATCCTCTTATAATCTCCTCCGCGATCGGATTTATATTTTTATTTTCACAAATAAAATTCCCCGATGTAATAACAACGACAATACGGGATATATCACAAATTGCAACCCCTCTTTCATTGATCGCCTTGGGCGGCTCTATAGACTTTAAAAAAGTAAAAGGAAATATTCATCAGCTTTTAATAGGGATCATCGGAAAGCTTATTTTTACCCCCGCTTTAATCTTATCATTTGGAATTATTCTGGGATTCAGAAATGCCGAGCTTTCAATTTTGCTTTCTCTTGCGGCGTCACCCGTTGCGGTTTCTTCTTACACAATGGCAAATCAAATGGAGGGTGATTATGATCTTGCGGCACAGCTTTTAATGTTCGGTACGGCTTTTTGTGTTATTACCGTTTTTCTTTGGATATTTGTACTAAAACAACTCGGATTTATGTAATAAATAATAATTTTATAAAAAAGAAGTTGCTGCAATTACAACAACTTCTTTTTTTCATTTATCAAATTGTCCATTTTTAATCATTAAACCCATTTGGATGCCTGCTCTGCCATCTCCAGCTGTCCTCGCACATTTCGGCGATTTCTCTTTTTGCCGTCCAATCCAATTCTTTTTTTGCCTTTGTCGCGTCAGCATAACACTGAGCTATATCACCCGGACGTCTTCCTTCAATTTTATACGGAATTTTTTTTCCGCAGGCTTTTTCAAAGGCATGTATTACATCAAGAACCGAATATCCTTTTCCCGTTCCGAGATTATAAATATGCACACCCTGTACATTTGTTTTCTTTTCAATTGCTTTAATATGTCCCAATGCAAGGTCCACAACATGGATATAGTCTCTTACACCCGTTCCGTCCGGAGTATCGTAGTCATTTCCGAATACATGGACATACTCCAATCTTCCGACCGCGACCTGTGCAACATAAGGAAGAAGGTTATTCGGTATTCCTTTCGGATCTTCTCCCATATCACCGCACTTATTTGCACCTATAGGATTAAAATATCTCAATAAAGTTACAGACCATTTATTATTTGCTTTATAAACATCCTGCATTATATTTTCTATCATCAGTTTTGTGGATCCGTACGGGTTTGTCGTTGACAACGGAAAATCTTCGGTAATTGGAACGGTTTTCGGCATACCGTATACCGTAGCAGAAGATGAAAATACTATATTAAATACATTATGCTTTTCCATTATATCAAGAAGATTTAAAGTTCCGGTTATATTATTATGATAATATCTTATAGGAATTTTTGTTGATTCCCCAACAGCCTTCAATCCGGCAAAATGTATTACCGAATCAAATTTATTTTCTTCAAAAATCTTGTTCGTTGCCTCATAATCAAGCAAATCTACTTTATAAAACTTAAAATCTTTTCCGGTTATTTTTTTTACTACATCAAGACATTTTTCCGAAGAATTATCAAGATTGTCAAGTACTGCTATTTCATATCCCGCATTCAGCAATTCAACGCATGTGTGGCTTCCTATATATCCTGCTCCGCCGGTTACCAATATTTTCATATCAACTTTCCTTTCATAAGGTATTATTTAGTCATTATTATATATTATATATAAAATTTTTTCAATATTAGAATTGTTTTTTTTTTAATAATGTGATAAAATATATATAAATAAAAAATAAATTCAAAAAAAAATTATGGAATTTTATTTAATTTTTGTGGGGCTAAATCAATGAAAACAGTAGATCTGCATAATCATACAACCTTCAGTTATGATGGAATGAATACTTGTGAAGAAATAATAGAAAATGCCATAAAAAACAGTATTTCTGTTATAGGTATAACCGATCATCAATTTTCAATAAACAACATTGACGAATATATCAATAAAATAAATCAATGCAAAGAAAAATACAAAAATAAAATAACTGTTAAATGCGGAATTGAAATAGGGCTTCGTCCAAAGCCGGACAACTTTGTTTCATTCAATAAAAAAGGTCTTGATTACTGTATTTTTGAATGTCTTGACAGTGATAATGATATAACCATGGATCTATTTGAGTTTCTGGAATGGACAAGGCTTTTTAATATGCCTAAAGGCCTTGCTCATACCGATATTTTTAAATTGTCGGATAAATATCATGTCAACATGATAAAACTAATGAAACAGTATGATATTTTCTGGGAAATAAACACCTCAGGCAACTATAATTATTATTATGATTTTATAACCAGTTTCAACAAGCAGCAGTTAATAAAAAAAAGCGGATTGAAGCTTAGTATAGGCTCTGACACACATTATATAAGAGATCTGAACATTTCCAAAATAAGATCTGTACACACTTTGATTTCCGGTCTTGGCAATCCTATTATTTTTTTATAAATTAATTACCGTAAATTCTTACATAATACCAATTGAATTTTTTCTGTTTTTATGATATAATCATAAAGCTGCACAAATGAAATGTTTCTATATAATTAATAAGGGTTTGTCCGGTTACTAAACGAGAACAAGGGCGCAGTCAAAGCTTGCGCTGTAATCAGCGGGAGATTTCGCTGTCTGATTACAATTATAAAACCGGCCACCCAAAAAGGCGGGGGACATCCTGTTTTTATTTATAATTTAATTTCCAATAATCAAAAAAGGCGGTAGAAAACAAATGGATATAAATGACGTATGGAATCATGCACAGTCTTACATCCGTACCGATATAAACTCAATTGTTGCATATAATACATATTTAAAGGATGCATTTGCGGTATCATATGAAAATGATATATTTACAATTGCCGTAACATTGCCAACAAGAAAAAAAATGATAGAAATAAAATACAAATCCATAATAGAATCTTCACTTTCAAGGATTCTTGCCAAACCGGTAGTATTAAATGTTATTTTATCCGATTCAAGACCGGAACACTTGTCCGATCCTCATACGGCTAAAGATGAAGAGCTGCAAAACAGTAATATTCCAAAACCATTGAACAAATCTTCGCTTTTAAGAAAAAATAACCTTAATCCCCGGTATACCATGGAAAACTTTGTTGTGGGCAAGTCCAATTCCTACGCCTTTGCCGCGGCACAAAATGTTGTTAATTCTCCCGCTCAAAATTACAATCCTTTATTTCTATACGGAAAATCAGGCTTGGGAAAAACTCATCTTATGCAGGCGATTGGCAATGAAATTTTAAAAAGAAACCCAAACATGACTGTACTATACGTAACAAGCGAACAGTTCACAAATGATATGGTGGAATGTATAAAAGAAAAAAATATGGAAGAATTCAGACGTACATACCGTGATGTAGATGTTCTTTTGGTAGATGATGTTCAGTTTATAGAAGGAAAAGACGGAACACAAGAAGAATTTTTCCATACCTTTAACGACCTTCATATGAAAAACAAACAAATCGTTCTCACCAGCGACCGTAAACCGAAAGACCTTATCACTCTTGAAGAAAGACTCAGAACCCGTTTTGAATGGGGATTATCGATTGATATCGTAATACCGGATTATGAAACCCGTGTAGCAATTTTAAGAACAAAGGCAGAAAGCCTCAATATAAAAATAGACGATGAAATCTATGAATATATCGCACAAAGAATAAACTCTAACGTACGTGAACTTGAAGGCGCTTTATCAAAGATAATTTCCTATGCAGGCATATCTCACAAAAATATAGATATCGATCTTGCGGAATATTCTCTTGCTTCCATGGCGGCTGATGAAGTAAAAATCACACCTCAGGTAATTATAGAACATGTATGCGATTTTTATAAAATAAATCCCGAAGATCTTAAAGGACCCTCACGTGTTAAAGAAATAGTAACCCCGCGCCATGTTGCAATGTACCTGTGTAAAACTCTTACAGATATGAATTTTGTCACGATCGCAAAAGTATTCGGTAATCGTGACAGGACATCGGTAATGCACGGCGTTGACAGAATAATGAAAAATATGATAACAAATGCCGAACTTAAATCGGAAATAGATTTTATAACAAAAGATCTAAACCCTTAAAGTTATCCACTCCTGCATGTTAATAAGCTGTTTAATAAAGGTGAATAATTTTCTTTTTAAAATATGAGTGGATAAATAAAAAATTATTATGATTTATAAACAGTTATCAACATGAAAAATGTGGATAAAAAATGAGATTTTTCCTTTATTTAAAATACTTATACAGCATATCCACGCTACTACTAATATTACTTCTATTTATATTATTATATATAATTATACGTACGTACCTATACAATCTTGAATTTTACAAGTTTTTAAAAAGTTATTCATCATTGGTAATTACCAAAGTAAAAATTCTATTACATAAAAAAGGATCGGTGATAAAAAAAATGAATATAAAATTTGATAAAAATATTTTTCTGGAAATAATCAATACCGTTCAAAAAGCCGTAACAACAAAATCGGTAATGCCGATTCTTGAATGTATTAAAATAGATGTACATCAGGACGGTAATATTATTATAACGGCAAATAATCTTGATATATGCATAGAATACAAGACATCATGCGAAGTATTTGAAGAAGGGTCGATCGCGATAAGTTCAAAAATGTTCGGAGAAATAATAAGACGTTTTTCAGGTAATGACGTCTACATGAAAGTTGACCCTTTAAATAATATAACTACTCTCAAATGCGGAAACAGTGAATTTGATATACAAGGATTAAATGCTGATGAATATCCTGCCATACCGGAAGTGAATGAGGATTATGAATTTTATATAAAACAATCAGGTTTAAAAAGGATGATAAGAAAAACAATATTCGCTTTATCAAACAATGAGTCAAAAAAACCTATTTTAACAGGATCGCTGTTTGAAATAGATACAGGGATATTAACAATAGTATCAACAGATGGTTTCAGAATAGCAAAAATTGAAATGACAGTGGATTCTTCATTAAAAAATATAAAATTTGTTATACCCGGGCTTACACTAAGAGAACTGATGAAGGTATTGGAAGAAAAAGATGAAAATATAAAAATAATTATTTCAAAAAGATATGTAAAATTCTGTTTTGATAATTTTACAGCTGTATCAAGATTGTTGGAAGGAGAATACATAAAATATAAGCCCATATTCAATACTCCCAATAATATAGTAGTAAACGTCAATACAAAGGAATTTACCGAAAGCCTTGAAAGGGCTGCTTTAATAATAAATGACGACGCGCTGGCAAAAACGGAAAAAGTCCCGGTAAGACTTAATATAAAGGATGACAGAATAGAAATAGACTGTAAAACAGGAAAAGCAAAAATCAGCGACGAGGTGAGCGCTAACAAAATAGGAGATGATATTGAAATAGGATTTAATCATAAATATCTTTTGGA
This sequence comes from uncultured Clostridia bacterium, assembly GCA_944392335.1. GTDB lineage: Bacteria > Bacillota > Clostridia > UBA1381 > UBA1381 > RGIG1988. Next base: position 22,218 of record CALXWJ010000035.1, on the reverse strand, counting down.
AGCACTGAGAAGCTGTGAGGATGAAGAAATCAAATTGGAGCTTTCCGGTCCGAAAAGCTCTTGCTTTATAAAGCCTATTAAAAACAGTGATTATATATACATGATATTACCTGTAAGACTGTATGATTAAACTGTATTAATAATAATAAAAATGGGGTGCTGTTTTATGAATATAGAGAGAATCGTAAATGAGGAATATGATCAAAATTGTTATTTGGTGTATGATGAAGATAAAACAGGACTGATTATTGATCCGGGAAGCAAAGGAGAATACATTTTAAATAAAATAAATAATTTCGGTGTAAATGTGAAATACATTTTTTTAACTCATTGTCATTATGACCATATAGAAGGAACAGAAGAATTAAGAAAGGCTCTTAATGCAGAAGTCGTTTCATCCTTTGAATGTAATAAAAATATACAAAATCCATCGATAAATTTATCTTCTTTATTTTCTTTTCCGATAAAAGCAGGTCCTTCGGATATTATTGTAACTGAAGGAGATGCGATTGATGTGGGAAGGATGAAGGTAAAAACAATTTTAACGCCCGGGCATACCGATGGAGGGGCATGTTATTTGATAGGGGAAGACCTGTTTTCGGGAGACACTTTGTTTTTGAACAGTGTGGGACGATGGGATTTTCCGACAGGAAATGAAAAAAATTTAAAAGAATCTATCAAAACAAAACTTTTTACAATGGATGATGATATAATTGTACATCCGGGTCATGGAAATGATACGAAAATATATTATGAAAAAAGATATAATGTATTTTGCAAGGAATAGTTAAAATTCAATAGGGTCTTGTCCGCAGTTATAAAAGGCAGGGGACATCTTTATTGGTTTATATAAATCTGTTTGAAAGGCTACATAAAAATGGATCTGATTCAAAGAGGTTATTCGTGTAAATATGATATGGAGATTTTTATAAATCTGTTTTTTGAAAAAGACGAAGATGTTATAATAATGACCGATATGAAACACGAAGATGACATTATAAATGTATATGTTGAGATCATATTCAATGGGAAAGTTTATTTTGGTGATTATAAATATAAATTTTTTCATGACATAAATAACAAGAATAACGTCAAAAAAAATTATACTTGTTCCGTAACAAAAGCGTTTTGCGAAACGGCAAAAAAAATAAGAAATGTTAATCTTTCGTGGGGAGTTATGTCTGGAATAAGACCGGCAAAGGTTGTAAGACAATATATTGAAGAAGGATATAACGAAGAGGAAGTAAAAAATATTCTTTTAAAGCTATACAATACAAGCAAAGAAAAATCGGAATTGGCATTGCTGGTTGCTAATAATGAAAAAAAGGTACTGGAAAATATCAATAAAAATTCGGTAAGTGTATATATTGGGATACCATTTTGTCCCACAAGATGTCTGTATTGTTCTTTTGTTTCAACCGATATAAAAAGAAGCGGAAAATATATGGATGAATTTGTAAGCTTATTGATAAAGGAAATAGAAAAAACATCGGAAATAATAAAAAAATGCGGCTTGTATGTTGAAAATGTATATATAGGCGGAGGAACTCCCACAACATTATCTGAAAAAAACTTAAAGCTATTGTTGGAAAGCGTAGAAAAAAATTTAATAACGGATAAAATAAAAGAATTTACTCTTGAAGCGGGACGTCCCGACACAATCAATGAAGAAAAACTTACCATAGCAAAAAGTACAGGAGTAAACAGAATAAGTATAAATCCTCAAACAATGAATGACATAACTTTAAAAAGGATCGGAAGATGTCATACAAGCGATATGATAAGAGAAAAATATGACCTGGCAAAAAAATGCGGTTTTAAAAATATAAATATGGACCTTATAGCGGGTTTGCCGGATGAAACTGTGGAAATGTATAAATACAGTCTTTCGGAAGTGGAAAAATTGGATCCGGAAAGTATAACCGTTCATTCCATGTGTATAAAAAAGGCGGCGGCATTGAGATTTTCGGGGATAGAGCTGACCAAAAGCGAAAATATGAATAAAATGCTTGATCATACATTATATGAGATGATAAAAAGCGGAAGAGACCCTTATTATATGTACAGACAAAAAAACATATCGGGTAATCTTGAAAATGTTGGATATGCAAAAAAGGATTGTATGTCATTTTATAATATAAACATTATGGAAGAGGTTCAGACCATTATAGCATTGGGCGGAGGAGCTGTAACAAAAATTGTTAAGGATGATAAAATAGAAAGAATATTTAATTTCAAGGATCCTTATGAATATATAAAAAGATTTGATGAGATAATCGAAAAAAAGGAAGAAATATTAAAATATTACGGTTAAAAATAACGGTGATCGAAATGGACAAAAACGAAGTTATAAATGAAATAATAAGAAATTATGAAATAAAACAGGGAATTGCCATTGAAAAAAAGAATATGGAAATAAAAAAAACATACAATAAATTTCCCGAACTTGAAAAAATAGATAAGCAAATGAATGAGCTGGGGCTTGAAAGTATAAGGATAATTTTAAAAAATCCTCAAAAGGCGTCTGATCTTAAGAAAGAGTTTGAAAGAAAATTATACGAATTAAATGATAAAAGAGAGAAAATAATTTTTTCAAATAATATAAATCCGAATTATAACAAGCCTGTATATGAATGCAAAAAATGCAATGATACCGGTTACTGCGAGGATGGGAAAAGATGTGAATGCTTTGAAAAAGAAATAACAAATTATTATTTTAATAAATCAAAAATGGGAAATATGCTCAAAGACAGCGAGTTTAAAAATTTTTCTCTAAAATATTACAGCGATGAAAAGAATAGTGAAGGGCAAAGTCCGAAGAGTATAGTAGAGCAGGCACTGCAATGCTCAAAGTTTTTTGTGGAAAATTTTAATGACATTGATTTTAATTTATTTTTTTATGGCTCTACAGGATTGGGAAAAACCTTTCTTTCCTCGATTATTGCAGCTGAGCTTATGAGAAAAGGGAAAAGTGTTTGTTATGTAAGGGCGAATAAATTATTTTCGATTTTTGATGATTATAAATTTCACGATTATTCTTTAAAATCGGAAATAGATGAATTTTCGGAATGTGATTTGTTGGTCATTGACGATTTGGGAAGCGAATTCCAAAGTAAGACGGGAATAGCTTTTTTTGCTGATCTTATAAATGACAGAATATGTGCTGAAAAAAAGATAATTATAAATACAAATTTGGATATCGGTCAGTTTTCAAAGGTTTATACGGTAAGACTGACCTCAAGAATATATGAAAATTTTAAAATTTTTAAATTCAGCGGAAAAGATATCAGAATAAGAAAGCTTATAAGCAATAATAAAAAAATGGGGGTCTGAAAATTTTTCAATCCCTCATTTTTGTAAATAAATTATTCATTATTGGTTTTGTTTTCTTCGTTGCCGGTTATATCCTTAATACCGTTTTCTACTCCTTCGCCGACGTCCTTGACGCCGTCAACGACTCCGTCTCCTACATCTTCTACGGCGTCACCCGCATTGTCTATCATGCTGTCAGCGGTTGAAGAAGGTGAAGGGGAAGCGGTATTGTCCATTGTATTATCGGATCCGCAGCCTGCAAGCATTAAAAATATAAAAGTTGATATTAATACATATCTTAATTTTTTCATAATATAAAATTCCTTTCTGAACGATTTTTTATTTCTATGTTAATTTTACGATATTATTATTGACGGCATAATAAAAAAATATACAATAAAAATTAAAGTATAATTTTTTAAAAATTAAAAACTTATTCAATAAGGGTCTGTCCCGTCATTCAACGATAACAATAGCCCAGGCAAAGCTTGCGCTGTAATTAATGGGAGAAAGTACTCTCACTGATTAAAAATATGGAATCTGCCGCCGATTACGGCGGAGGACAATATGTGTGCAGTTATAAATATTTATTTTTATGCATAAATATAAAATTTTTATTATTTTTGTTGACAAATGAAGAAATATAGTTTAAAATAACAGACAATGAATGAAATAAAATGGAGGAAGAAATAATGAAAAAAATTTTAACACTATCAATTGCATCTATTTTGGCTCTGTCAATGGCAGCCTGTGGAGGGAACACAGATGAACAGATAAATGAAGATACATCAAATACAACAACGGATGAAAAAGTATTAATTATGGGTACAAATGCGGCATTTCCACCGTATGAATATTATGAAAACAATGAAATAGTCGGAATAGATGCTGAGGTTGCCGAAAAAATAGCAAAAAAACTCGGATATACCCTTCAAATTGAAGATATGGAATTTGATTCAATTATAACAGCAGTACAAACAGGAAAAATTGATATGGGAATGGCAGGAATGACCGTAACAGAGGATAGACTTGAAAACGTCATCTTCTCGGATTCTTATGCTACGGGTATTCAATCGGTAATTGTAAAAGAAGATTCTGATATAAAAAGTATAGATGATTTAGAAGGCAAGAAAATAGGAGTCCAAACGTCTACAACAGGTGATATTTATTCAACAGATGATTATGGTGATGAATATGTTGAACGCTATTCAAAGGGAGCAGATGCCGTTGCAGCATTGGCTGCAGGTAAGATTGACTGTGTTATCATAGATAATGAGCCGGCAAAATCATTTGTTGCGGCAAATGAAGGATTAAAGATACTTGATACCGAATATGCTGTAGAGGATTATGCTATTTGCTTTGCAAAGGATAATACGGAACTCAGAGATGAAGTAAATCAGGCTTTAAATGAGCTTATCGAAGACGGTACAGTACAGGATATAATTGATAAATATATTCCTGCTGAATAAATATATTAATTAATTGTCAAAGAAAGAGCATAAATAAATGCTGTTTTAAAGGCAATACCGAAATTTGCGGTATTGCCTTAACAATTTTCAGGAGGTTTTTGTTTTGCAGGAATGGTTTTTAGATCAAAAGGATAAATTTTATCTGAATTTTATAAAGGATGACAGATGGAGATATCTGTGGGATGGTCTTGGTGTTACTTTACAAATAACTTTTTTTGCGGTATTGATCGGTATAGCTATAGGAATGGTTATTGCTGCCATTAAGTCAACACATGATAAAACAATAGATTCCATAAGAATAAAAATATTAAAATATTTTCTTAAATTTTTAAATTTCTTATGTAACATATACCTTACAATTATCCGCGGAACTCCTGTTGTGGTACAGCTTATGATCGCATATTACATAATATTTCAGTCATCGAACAATAAGGTAACGATTGCAATTCTTGCGTTTGGTATAAATTCGGGTGCTTATGTTGCGGAAATAATAAGATCAGGGATAATGTCAATAGACGCAGGACAAACAGAAGCGGGACGATCTTTAGGATTTAACTATATACAGACAATGTTTTATATAGTTATACCTCAGGCATTTAAAAATGTACTGCCGGCATTGGCAAATGAATTTATCGTACTTTTAAAAGAGACGTCTGTTTCGGGATACATTGCACTTCAGGATTTGACAAAGGGAGGAGATATAATCAGAGGACGAACATTTGACGCGTTTATGCCGCTGTTTGCAGTCGCGGTAATTTATCTGATAATGGTTATATTCTTCACAAAACTTGTTAACATTCTTGAAAGGAGGTTACGTAAGAGTGAACGATAATTATCTTATCGAAACAAAGGACCTTTGTAAATATTATAACGATGGAAAAATAAAAGCACTTGATAATGTGAATATAGGAGTGGAAAAAGGAGAGGTCGTAGTTGTTATAGGCCCCTCCGGATCGGGAAAATCCACATTTCTCCGTTCATTAAATCTTCTTGAAATGCCCACTTCGGGAAAAATAATATTTGAGGGACATGATATAACGAATCATAAATCCAATATAAATAAGCACAGACAGAAGATGGGAATGGTATTTCAGCATTTTAATCTTTTTCCGCATATGAACGTATTAAAAAATATGACTATTGCACCGATAAAGCTATTGAAGATGTCAAAACAGGAAGCAGAAGAAAAAGCAATGGATTTGTTAAGGCGCGTAGGACTTGCTGACAGGTCAAATGCTTATCCGTCTCAATTATCCGGAGGACAAAAGCAAAGAGTTGCGATAGTGAGAGCATTGTGTATGAATCCCGATGTAATGCTGTTTGATGAACCTACATCAGCGCTTGATCCGGAAATGGTAGGAGAGGTTTTGGATGTAATGAAGAATCTTGCAAAGGAAGGAATGACAATGGTTTGTGTTACTCATGAAATGGGATTTGCAAAAGAGGTTGGAGACAGAGTTATATTTATGGATGAAGGAATGGTAGGAGAAGTGGGTACACCTGATCAGATTTTCTCTGACCCTCAAAATTTACGGACAAAGCAATTTTTGCAAAGCGTATTATAATACGGAATAAATATTTGATTTTTATTCCGTATAATTATAAAGAAAAAAGAAAAAATAATGAATATCACTAACGTTAAGGGAAAAATAATTTAATAAAAGTGTGAAAAAAAATGATTATAAAATATATGAATATAATATAATTTTACTAAAAAAAAGTAAATGATTTTGGTAAAAATAAAAAAAGTATTGACTATAAACAATTTTTTTGTTATTCTAATATTATTATAATTGAGTGTTTTATGTAACATTCGCCGTATAAACGTATAAAATGTAGATTAACTTTACAGGGGGATATCAGCTATGTTTTCAAAAGAGGTTGTTGTACAAAATCAGGTTGGATTACACGCTCGACCGGCTACCTTTTTTATTCAGAAGGCAAATGAGTTCAAATCCAGTATTTGGGTGGAAAAGGATGAAAGAAAGGTTAATGCAAAAAGTCTGTTAGGAGTATTATCGCTCGGTATCACCAAAGGAACTTCAATTGTAATTATTGCGGATGGTGCGGATGAACAGGAAGCAGTAACTACTTTGGTTAATCTTATCGCATCAAATTTCACTGAATGATCAGTTTGTACAATAAGAAAAAAGAGTAACTCTATCTTATATGTAGAGTTACTTTTTTCATTAAAACAACAGATATGATTCAATATTGACGTAAAGAGAAATATTAAGTACCGATATATTTTATTTAACATTGTTTTTTTGTGTGTCTTTATTAAAGAAAGGATGAAAAATATGTTTGATATTAATGAAGAACTGAAAAATCTGCCGGAACAACCCGGCGTTTATATCATGCATGATAAAACGGATAAAATTATATATATCGGAAAAGCAAAAATATTAAAAAACAGAGTGCGCCAGTATTTTCAAAACAGTGCAAACCATACTCCAAAAGTAAAAGCAATGGTTTCAAATATTGATCATTTTGAATATATAGTTACCGATTCGGAAATAGAGGCATTGGTACTTGAATGTACGCTTATAAAAAAATACAGGCCAAAATATAATATTTTATTAAAGGATGATAAACAGTATCCGTATATTAAAATTTCAATAAATGAAGAATGGCCGCGAATTTTTATGACAAGGAATCTTAAAAATGACGGGGCAAAATATTTCGGTCCATATATGGGAACAAATACGATCAAAAACACGATGGAAATAATTCAGAAAATTTTTAATCCTCCGACGTGCGGCAGGGAATTTCCGAGAGATATCGGAAAAGGAAGGCCTTGCTTGAATTATCATATAAAAAAATGCTTTGCCCCGTGTACCGGGAACGTTTCAAATACCGAATACAGAAAAATTTTTTATGATATATTTGATTTTTTGGAGGGTGATCATAAAAAACTGATAAAAAACTTTGAAGAAAGAATGAAGGAAGCCTCAGAAAAGCTGGAATTTGAAAAAGCTGCTTTAATTCGTGACAGAATAAGAGCAATTAATGCAATCGATGAAAAACAGAAAGTCATAAATTCCGAAAAACAAAATGATAAGGATGTTATAGCAATAGCAAGAGAAAAAAATATAACATTTGCTGAGGTATTTTTTATCCGGTCGGGAAAATTGTGCGGAAGAGAAAATTATCAAATAAATGATACACAAGACTCATCAGATCAGGAAATAATAACAATATTCATAAAGCAATTTTATCAAAATTCGGTTTTTATCCCGGAGGAAATAATAACGCAGTTTGAAATTAATGAAAAAGAAATTATTTCAGAATGGCTGAGAAAGATAAAGGGCACAAGAGTAAATATAATCTGTCCCAAACGCGGAGAAAAGGTCAAATTGGTAGAAATGGCATACAAAAATGCCCAAATAGCAATGAATAATTTCAACATTAATAAAATGAGGGATGAGGATAAACGAGCGGCGGCATATAAAGTAAATGAAATCCTCGGTCTTGACAAGGAAGTAAAATATATTGAATGTTATGATATATCAAATATTTCGGGAAACGATAATGTTGCGTCTATGGTCGTATTTGAAAACGGCAAACCGATAAGATCACGATACAGGAAGTTTAAGATAAGATCATTTGAAGGAGCCGATGACTATCGGGCTATGCAGGAGGTCTTATACAGACGGCTTAATGAAGCAAGAGAAGAAACGGAAAAAATTGAAAGAGAAGAAATGACATTAGAGGAAGCAAAATTTTTGCCGTTACCTGATGTTATCTTTGTTGACGGAGGGAAAGGGCATATTTCGGCGGCAGAAAAAATGCTTGAAATGACGGATACAGATATTCCTGTTTTCGGGATGGTAAAGGACGACCATCACAGGACAAAAGGATTACTGTCGTCAAAAGGGGAAATCGGATTAAATCCGACAAGCGCTTTTTTCCATATGATCACAAGAATGCAGGATGAAGTCCATAGAACGGCAATAACCTATCACAGAAAGCTTCATAATAAAATAAGTTCTCAATTAGATAATATTGAGGGAGTAGGAGTAAAAAGAAGAACAGAATTGTTAGCTTATTTTAAAACTATAGAAAATATAAAAAAGGCGCCCTTGGACGAATTGTTAAAGGTAAAGGGAATGGATAGAAAAGCAGCGCAAAACATAATTAATTATTTCGAAAACGTACAGGAAAAATAGGAGAAAAACATGAATAAAATACCTTTGATTGTTATAGGAGGACCGACTGCATCTGGAAAAACGGCATTATCAATAGAAATAGCCAAAGAATATAACGGGGAGATTGTTTCGGCGGACAGTATGCAAATTTACAAGCATCTTGATATAGGGACCGCAAAACCGGATATGGAGGAAAGAGGAGGAATAATCCATCATATGATGGACATTGCAGAACCCTATGAGAGTTTTTCGGTGGCGGAATATGTTAAAATGGCTCATGATGTTATAAAAAACATCAGAAAAAAGAACAAAAATGCCATATTGACCGGAGGGACGGGACTATATATAACTTCTCTTGTAAATGATGTGGATTTCAGAGAGGATGACTCAGACAGTGAATTAAGAAAAGAATTACAGAAGCTTTGTGATGAAAAAGGAATTGACTTTCTTGTTGAAATGCTAACAAAATTTGATCCCGTATCTGCGCAGCGTCTTCATAAAAATAATACCAGGAGAATAATAAGAGCAATCGAATTTTATAAAATGACAGGGGTACCAATATCAAAACATCAAGAGGAAACAAAGAAAAAAGAATCCCGCTATCAGCCGTGTATGATGGCAATAAAATGGGATATGGAAAAATTGTATGAAAGAATAGAAAAACGTGTGGATCAAATGATAGAAGCAGGATTGGAAGAGGAAGTAAAAAATTTATGTGAAAAAGGTTATACAAAACAACTGCTTTGTATGCAGGGCATAGGATATAAAGAAATGATAGATTATCTTAACGGCTATTGTTCTCTTGATGAAGCGGTTGAAAAAATAAAAACAGCAACACGTCACTATGCAAAACGACAAATGACATGGTTTCGCAGGGATGACAGAATCAATTGGATAGACAGTTCGCAAAACATATTGGAAAAAGCAAAAGAAATACTTTCAATAAATGGTTATACAAGGTGATCATATGGCATTATATACGATTTCGGATCTGCATTTGCCTATAGGAATAGATAAACCCATGGATATTTTCGGAGGCAAATGGAATAATTATGTAAAAAGACTTGAAAACAACTGGCAGAATATAATAAATGACGATGACTGGGTGGTTCTGCCGGGAGATATTTCATGGGCTACATATCTGGAGCAAAGTATTCCGGATTTTGAATTTTTGCAAAAGCTTAACGGATTTAAAATAATATCAAAAGGCAATCATGATTATTGGTGGACAACAATGTCAAAAATGAATAAATTTTTAAAAGAAAATTCGTTTGACAAAATAAACTTTATGCATAACAACTCTTTTATATATAAAAATATCGGAATATGCGGAACAAGAGGCTGGAATTATATAGGGTTCGGAAATGCGGAGGAGGATGACAAAAAAATATATGAAAGAGAAGCCGCAAGGCTGGAGCTTTCAATAAAATCATGCATTGAAAAAAATCCGGACGAGATAATAGTTTTTTTTCATTATCCGCCGGTGTCTGCCGATTGCTTGGAAAATGAATTTACAAAAATTATGAAAAAGTACAATGTCAAAAGATGCGTATACGGACATCTTCATGCACAAGGGCATAAAACAGCGGTATGCAAAGAGATCGACGGCATAAAATTTATGCTTGTTTCGTGCGATTATACGGACTTTATACCAATTAAATTGTGCGATTAGTATAGAAATATTAAGATAATATTAAATTTTAATAAAAAGAATTGAAATATACTAATTTTATGGTATAATATTGGATGATGTAATAATGGTGATTTGTGTCATCATATAACTGCGGACAAGACGTACTCTGCCGTAATCGGCGGCGGGTTTCATATTTGTAATCAGTGAGAGTACAATCTCCAGCTGATTACAGCGCAAGCTTTGCCTGCGCTCTTGTCCTCGTTGAATGACGGAACAAGCCCTTATTGAATATTTTAACATTTGAGGAGGATTTACCAATGGCTGTAAAGACAGAACAGGTAGAAAAAAATCTTGTAAAGCTTACATTTGAGGTTTCAAGAGAAAAATTTGAAGAGGGAATAAATGAATCATATAAGAAAAACAAGAATAAGTTCAATATTCCGGGATTTAGAAAAGGAAAAGTTTCAAAAGCGATAATTGAAAAATATTATTCTGAAAGTGTATTTTATGATGACGCTATTAATTACGTATTAACGGAGGCATATGAATCTGCAGTTAAAGAAGCAGAGCTTGATGTAGTTGCTAAGCCGGAAATAGATATAGATGAAATAAAAAAGGGAGAACCTGTTGTATTTACAGCTCTGGTTACAACAAAACCGGAGGTAAAATTAGGCGATTATATAGGTATAGAATTGGATAAAATTGACAATACTGTATCTGATGAAGAGGTAGATAAAGAGATCGAAGCTACTCGTAAAAGAAATGCAAGGATTATAAGCGTTGATGACAGAGAAGTTCAAAATGGAGATATTGTTGTCATTGATTTTGAAGGTTTTTGCGATGGAGAAGCCTTTGACGGCGGAAAAGCTGAAGGATATGAGCTTGAAATCGGATCAGGAAGCTTTATACCCGGGTTTGAAGATCAAATAATAGGTGCAAAAATTGATGAGGACATTGAAATAAACGTAACATTTCCACAAGATTATCATGTTGAGTCATTGAAGGGAAAACCGGCAATGTTTAAGGTAAAGGTTCATGAAATAAAGGTTCGTGAATTGCCTGAACTTGATGATGATTTTGCATCGGAGGTAAGTGAATTTGAAACCCTTGCGGAATATAAAGACAGTATAAGAAAAAAGCTTGAAGAAAAAGCTGAAAATAAGACAAAACAAGAAACCGAGAATGCTATAATTGAAAAAGTCTGCGAAAATGCAGAGGTGGACATTCCCGACGCGATGGTTCAGGCACAGATTGACAGAATGGTCAATGATTTTGCTCAGCGTCTGAGATATCAGGGAATGGATCTTAACACATATTTTCAATATACGGGCGGAACAATGGATACAATGAGAGAAAGCTTTAAAGAACAGGCAAAAAAACAATGCATAGTATCACTTGTTATTGAAGCAATAACTAAAAAAGAAGATATAACGGCAAATGAAGAAGAATATGAAGCAAAGATCGCTGAAATGGCAAAGATCTACAACATGGAAGTTGAAAAACTTAAGGAAGTATTAAGTGAAGATGATATCGAAAATATTAAGAAAGATATCAGTTACGGAAAAACAATTGATATGATGGTTAATAAAGCCGTAATTAAATAATTATTAAATATTTATTAATCGTTATAATAAAAATGAAAGGAATGATTATTAATGAGTTTGGTACCTATGGTCATAGAGCAGACAGGGAGAGGAGAAAGATCATATGATATTTTTTCCCGGCTGCTGGAGGATAGAATTATATTTTTGGGAGAAGAGGTAACGGATGCAAGTGCGAGTCTTGTTGTCGCGCAGATGTTATTCCTTGAATCAAAGGATCCGGACAAAGATATACAGCTTTATATCAACAGTCCCGGAGGATCGATCACGGCAGGTATGGCAATTTATGATACGATGCAATACATAAGATGCGACGTATCTACCATATGTATCGGAATGGCGGCAAGTATGGGAGCATTTTTACTTGCAGCGGGAACAAAGGGAAAAAGATACGCTCTTCCCAACAGTGAGATCATGATCCATCAACCGCTGGGAGGTATGCAGGGTCAGGCGACCGATATTCAGATCCATGCTGAAAGAATAATAAAAATGAAACAGCATTTAAATGAGATTTTAAGTGAACGTACGGGTCAGCCCATCGACGTGATCGCGGCGGATACGGAAAGAGATAATTTCATGTCGGCAGAAAAGGCAAAGGCGTACGGGCTTATAGATCAGGTTATAGAATCCAAGAAGAAAAAATAAAAGAAAATAAATGCATTTTGTGAGATTTCAAGGTAGAAAATGATCCAAACCGGTAATATACCTTTAAACACACAACTTGCAATGAAAATTACCGATAAATTAAAAATAATAAAATTTTTAGGTAATAAAAGGATTGCTGCGGATCATCAGTAATCAGTATATTTAATATTGTTATCTTCGGTGATTATTAAAAAAATAGGAATGATTTCGGCGGAAAAACAGATTGTTGTTAATTAATGCTCCTGTAGAATCGATCGGAATCATCCTATTGATTAAAAACATAATACAACTAATGTCGGAAGGGATTATAATATATGGCAAGGAATGACGAAAAAAAAGAGGTTTGTTGCTCCTTTTGCGGAAAAAAAGAAAGCGAAGTTTCAAGACTTATTTCCGGTACCAATGTGTATATATGCAATGAATGTATTCAGATATGCAACGGCATACTGAATGAAGGATTTGAAGATGAGATTTATGATATTGAAGATATTGAATTGCCGAAACCGAAAGAAATAAAAGAAATTTTGGATCAGTATGTAATAGGTCAGGAAGAAGCAAAAAAAATTCTATCAGTTGCAGTATATAATCATTATAAAAGAATCGGCAGAGAAGTTGAAGAAGAAGACGTGGAATTGCAAAAAAGCAATATATTGATAATAGGACCTACAGGCTCTGGAAAAACTTTTTTGGTTCAGAATCTGGCAAGAATATTAAAGGTGCCGTTTGCGATCGCTGATGCGACATCATTAACAGAAGCAGGTTATGTGGGTGAAGATGTTGAAAATATTCTTTTAAAACTCATACAGGCGGCAGATTATGATATTGAATCGGCAGAGCGGGGAATAATTTATATAGATGAAATCGACAAAATCGCAAGAAAGTCTGAAAATGTTTCCATAACGCGGGATGTTAGCGGAGAAGGCGTTCAGCAAACATTACTAAAGGTATTGGAAGGCACCGTTGCATCTGTTCCTCCTCAGGGCGGAAGAAAGCATCCTCATCAGGAATTTATACCTATAGATACTACTAATATTCTATTTATATGCGGCGGGGCATTTGACGGTATTGAAAAGATAATTGCGGATAGGATAGGAAAAAAAGGACTTGGGTTCGGTGCGGAGATTGAAAGCAAACAGGAAAAAAATATAGGAGAGCTTCTGGAAAAAATCGCGCCACAGGATCTGTTGAAATTCGGTTTAATTCCGGAATTTATAGGCAGACTGCCTATTGTAGCAAAGCTGTCACAGCTTGATGAAGATGCATTGTGTGATATTTTAACCAAGCCGAAAAATGCATTGGTAAAACAATATCAGGCTCTTTTGAAAATGGACGGCGTTGATCTTAAATTTGATGTTGATGCCATAAGAGCCATTGCAAAAAAGGCATTAAAAAGAAACACCGGGGCAAGAGGGTTACGTTCTATTATCGAAGAGATAATGACAGACATCATGTTCGATATCCCATCGGACGGAGGAGTAAAAAAATGTATCGTTCATGAGAATTGTGTAACGAAAGATATGAGCCCGGAGCTTATCAGAGCTTAAAATTGATTTTTTGCGGCAGAGAGGTCACAAAACGTATTGTTTTGGGGTTTTCTGCCTTTTGTAATATATGGTGTGGTAAAAAAATCCATAAAAAGTATAAGACTCAACAGAAAGGAAAGATTTATTGTGTTTATATCGGAAAACTTAAATGTAAATGAAAAAGGACATCTTACCATAGGAAAAAATGACACAGTTGAACTTGCCGAAAAATTCGGGACGCCTCTTTATGTTATGGATGAAGAATTGATTCGTGCAAATTGCAGGGCATATAAAAACGCGATGGATAAACATTACGGAGGAAAGGGTCTTATTTTATATGCCAATAAAGCATTTTGTTCCTTATATACCTGCAAAATAGCAAAGGAAGAAGGCTTGGGGCTTGATGTTGTATCGGGAGGAGAGTTATATACCGCAATAAAGGCGGATTTTCCGATGGAAAAGATATGTTTTCACGGAAACAACAAAACCCATGATGAACTTCTTATGGCGGTACAAAATAATGTGGGACATGTTGTTGTCGATAACATTTATGAGCTTGAAGAATTAAATAAAATTGCAGGACAAGAGGGAAAAATCCAAAAAATAATGTTTAGGATAAAGCCCGGAATCGATGCACATACGCATAGCTTTATCCGGACCGGACAGATAGATTCAAAATTCGGAGTAGCCTTGGAAAACGGAGAAGCATTTGAAATTATCAAAAAAGCTATCGAATTAAAAAATGTAAAGGTTACGGGGGTACACTGCCATATAGGATCTCAAATATTTGATATAGATCCATTTGTCAAAGCCGCCGAAGTCATGATGAATTTTATCGGTGACTTAAAGGACAAGCTGGGTATTGAAATAGACGAGCTCAATCTCGGCGGAGGTTACGGTATCATGTATACCGAAAAGGACGATCCGCTGCCGTATGACGCATATATGGAGCCTGTTTCAAAAGCGGTGAAGGAAACGGCGCAAAAAAGGGGAGTAAAGCAGCCGTTCATTTATATGGAACCGGGACGGTCGATTGTAGCAAATGCAGGAATCACTCTTTATACCGTGGGAGGAATAAAGGATATAAAAAATGTAAGAAAGTATGTATCGGTGGACGGCGGTATGGGTGATAATCCGAGATATATTTTGTATCAATCCGAATATGAAGCGGTTATAGCCAATAACGCGAATGCAGAGAGAACACAAAAGGTCACGATAGCGGGCAAATGCTGTGAATCGGGAGACATTTTGTTAAAGGACGTAATGATGCCGGAAATAGAGGTAGGAGACATATTGGCTGTTCTTGCAACAGGTGCATATAATTACTCAATGGCATCCAACTATAACAGAATACCCAGAGCCGCGGTAGTAGCGGTAAAAAACGGCGAGGCGAAAGTTGTTATAAAGAGAGAAACTTATGAAGATCTGATAAAAAATGACATTTTATGATCCTGCAAACAATAAAAGGTTAATATATAATTTTTCAATAAGGGCTTGCCCTGTCTTGGGCGAAGGCAAGAGCGAAACAGGTGATTCGTGAATCGCCCATATGGTGCTGGGCTGTAACCGGCGGGAGCTTATACTTTCACTGATTGCAAATATGGAAGTCGCCGCCGATTACGCGGGGGACATCTGCACTTAGGTTATATTTCAATAATAATACATTAATCATTATCACTTGATTTTTAAAAAAAAAGGTGATATAATAAATATAATCGATGCAATTATTGTGCAAAGAAACCTGAAAGACAGATAACGGTCAAAGCACCGGAAACGACAGCAGAATATTTTCAATAAGGGCTTGCCCCGTCTTGGGCAAGGACAATAGCAAAACAGGCGATTCGTGAATCACCACTGCGTTGCATCGCTGTGATCAGTGGGAGCTTGTACTTTCACTGATTACAAATATGAAACCTGCCGCCGGTTACGGCGGGGGACAACATGTGCGCAGTTTATTATAAATAATTAAGGAAGAAAAGCCATGGATATTACCGATATGATAAAAGATAATAATGAAAAACTGAGAATAATACAGGAGCTTGTCCCGGGAAAACAAATAACCCTGGCACATATTATAGCAAGTCCTGATGAAATTGTTTATCAGAAGCTTGGTTTAAATCCTGATATTGATTATAAGAAGGCTGCCATCGGAATATTAACGGTCAGTCCGGCGGAAACAGCGGTAATCGCAGCAGATATAGCATTAAAAACATCAAATGTTGATTTAGGGTTTGTTGACAGATTCAGCGGCACTTTGATTATAACGGGAATGGTTTCCGATGTTCAGAATGCAATAGAAGAGGACGTCAGATATATCAGAGATACATTGGGATTTTCAGTATGTGAGGTAACTCGGACATAATGAAGAAAATTATTTTAATAGGAAGAAGCGAAAGCGGGAAAACAACATTAACACAAGCTTTAAGAGGAGAAAAAATAATATATAAAAAAACCCAATATACAAATCATTTTGATGTAATAATCGATACGCCCGGAGAATATATTCAAAATAAATCTTTGGGTGCCGCAATCGCTATGTATACATTTGAAGCACAGGTCGTAGGGTTGCTTATAAGCGCAACGGAGCCGTATTCACTTTTCAGTCCTTGCATAACACCGCTTGCAAACAGAGATGTTATAGGTATTGTTACAAAAATAAATGATCCTAAAGCAGACTGCAAGCTGGCAAAGCATTGGTTAGAATTGGCTGGCTGTAAAAATATTTTCTTTGTAGATTCCGTTACGGGAGAAGGAGTTTGGAAGATTTTTGATTATCTAAAAGAAGATAAAGACAAAATACCATGGGAGAGTCAGAAAGGAGAGATGTTAGATGGGTCTGAATGAAACCATGAAAATCAACCTTGAACATGATAGGGAACAGGAAGTCAGAACAATAATAAAAGAAGTCTATCTGGCATTGACCATTAAAGGATACGATCCTATAAGCCAGATTGTCGGTTATATTATGTCGGGAGATCCTACTTATATAACAAGTTATGATTCCGCGAGAAGTAAAATTGTCAGGGTTGAAAGAGATGAATTGTTGGAAGAACTTTTAAAAAATTATATTAAAACTCTGTAGGTATGTTAAACTGAATTTTAATGTAACTAAAAATCGGTCTGAGAGAGGGATTTCTCTTTATAATGGAGGGTAATGCAATGATTGATTTTCATTCACACGTATTACCACGCATTGATGATGGAGCATCAAGCGTGGAAATGAGTCTTAACATGCTTGCCGACAGTTATAAACAGGGAATAAGAACAATTGTAGCAACACCGCATTGCTATTTGATGAAAGACAGCAATATAGATACTTTTCTTAATAAAAGGCAAGCAAGCTATGAAAGCTTGCTAAAAGCAATGGAATCTGATGAAAGAACATTTCCGCAGATAAGACTTGGATGCGAACTGCGAATAATGAAAGAAATAAATGATATGCGTGCGCTTGATAAACTGCGTATCGAAGGAACAGACTATATTATGGTGGAAATGCCTTTTAAAGAATGGGATGTCAATTATTATGATTTTCTGTATGAAATGATACTAAGAGGCATGAGACCTATTATGGCACATATCGAAAGATTTTGGAATCACAGAAAAGAATTTTATAATTTATATTCGTTGGATCTGATATATCAGGTAAATGCCGAATCAATTGTCAAATCACCGTATAAACGATATATTCCAAAACTTTTTGAAGAAGGCGCGGTGAATATTTTGGGAAGCGATATGCATAATATGACAACGCGTTCGTCGTTAATGAAAAAAGCAGCCGATACAATTGTAAGGGTATATGGGGAAGACAGGCTTAATTATCTGATGAAAAATGCCGAAAATATACTTGGTAATAAAAAGGTTGAGGGAAGGAAATTCCCTAAAATGAGTTTTTTTAAAACCTTAAAAATATAAAAAACTGTACATTGATAAAGACTTTGTACAGTTTTTTTATTGATAAGTAAAAAAGATTTTAAGGAAAAAACAGTGCTTTGAGGAGGCAGGAAATGAAGTGGTTTGAAGAAAAATACAGGAGGCATTTGTGCGATATGCATATAGAACAATGGGATAACAGCTTTTTATCGAAATTTTCCGAGACAGATTATTTTAATAATATAAAAAGAGCAAATGTTAACAGTGCAATGATATATTTTCAGTCACATGTTGGCTTGTGTTATTTTCCTACAAGGTATGGATATCTGCACAATGCATTTAAAAACGATGAAGGGAAAATGAGACGGCTGGTCGATATTTGCAGAAAAAACGGAATAAGTGTAACGGGGTACTACAGTCTGATTTATAATAATTGCGCGCATGATGATCATCCAACATGGAGAATGGTAGAAAAGGATGGAAAATCAAAGAGAGAAAAAGGAGCCGCACAAGCAAATTCCCAAATGTCTTTCACAAATGCGGCTGAAGCAAGATACGGCTTATGCTGTCCCAATAATATGGAGTACAGAGCCTTTGTAAAGGATCAGATAAAAGAAATGCTTGATTATTTTGATGTGGACGGCATGTTTTATGATATGTTATACTGGCCTCATATATGCTATTGCAGATCATGCCGTGCAAGATGGAATAAAGAAACGGGTATGGAATTTCCTGAAAAAATAGATCTAACAGATAATAATTTTAAAATTTTTATAAGGAAAAGAGCCGAATGGATGGGAGAATTTGCGCAGTGGGTCACAAATGAAACAAAAAAAATAAATCCAAAAATAAGTGTTGAACATAATGTGGCGGCAACAATATCCTTGGGATGGAATTTGGGATGCACAAATCTTGTAAGCAATGCAAGCGATTATGCGGGAGGGGATTTATACGGAGGAATGTTTGAGCACTCATTTTCGTGTAAATTTTATTCAAATCTTACAAAACAAAAACCTTTTGAATATATGTTTTCGCGGTGCACACCGAATTTATCCAAGCATACGATCACCAAATCGGAAGATGTAATGAGGACGCAAACAGCAGTAACAATGGCGCATCATGGGGCGACTATGGTGATAGACGCGATCAATCTTGACGGGACCCTGAATCCACAAGTATATGACAGAATAGGAAAAGTCTTTAAGGAAGAAGAAAAGTATGAAAAATATTTTAAGGGAGAAATGGTCGAAGATATAGGAGTATATTATACGTTCAGAAGTAAATATAATCCTGACGGAGAAAAGCCGTTAAATGGAGATTGTGCAGTAAACACCGTAAAGAATATGATCGAAAAAAATATTTTGGCAGGAGTGTGCGGAGAATATTGTGATATATCAAAATATAAATCATTGATCTTCCCTCTTCCGGGAGAAGAGGATTCAATAGATGAAGAGCGAATCACTGATTATGTTAAGGACGGAGGAATATTATATTTTAGCGGAGCGTACTCAAAAAGTATGCTTAAGAGATTCTTTGATGCCGATTATGTCGGAAGGACAGAGGAAAACGAAGTATACATAGCACCGCGAAGAGATGATTTATTTGAATATTTTAACGAGAAATACCCCTTGCCGTTTGATGGAACAGCGCCGAAAATAAAGAATATGAAAGGAGAAATATACGCAACTATAACTCTGCCATGTACAAGCCCGAAAAGTATAAAATTTGCATCAATACATTCAAATCCGCCGTATATTAAAACTCAAATGCCGGCTGTTGCCGTAACTGATTACGGTAAAGGAAAAGTAATATGGTCGGCTCTTCCGATCGAATCCATAAACATAGAGGAATATAAAAGAATATTTAATAATTTAATTTTTGAATTTTTGAGTGAGGAAGAGTTATCCATTATAAGCAATGCACCTAAAAAAGTTGAAATTACAGAATTTATTGATGAAAAATCAATTTATATAAACACTGTTCATTTAAACGACGAATACTGTTCAGAAGAAGTGGGAAATTTCTGCATCAAAGTAAAAATATCAGAACAGCCGAAAAAGGTTATCCGACACAATGATGAAGCGGAAATAGACTTTACATATGAAGATAACTATGTTAGTTTTACCATATCAGAATTGAAAATATTTCAGCTATATGAAATAATAAAGTAAGTAACAAGAATGTTATACGTAAAAACCGCCGAAATTTATGCTGATCCGGCGGTTTTTACAAATAAAAATCATATGTATCAAAGAAGAATTGTATTAAAGGATTTTGCGGGTAAAATATAATTAGTGTTTTCTATCGTAACGGTTTTTTCAACGTCAAACGGATTCATGATTACGGCAGCTTTACTGTTATCGGGGTTTTCAAATGCCAATACATTGGGACTCCACATTCCTTTGACCTCGATAACATGTGCATTGGGCTTTACGAAATGCGAAAAATGTTTCATTACGTAAAATTCCGGATTAAACTTAACTTTACCATCTGAAACGGAAATAAGTGAGTTTTGTTTCCAGCCCCATGTACTTTCAGCATTTTCTTCAAGAACCATATTCCAATATATATAAGCGCGGACTCCGTTTCTGAAGTAGTGCTTTATCATCTCAAAAATATACATTGCAAATTGCCACGTATTGTTACCATCGCCGCATTCGCTTTCGGATTGGATCAATTTCAGATCGGGAAAAGCGTCATGTGTTTGTTCAACGGCGAACTTTCCTGCCCATTGATAACTCACACCTTTAACGTATTCCCTGCATCTGGAGCTGTCCAAAACAATATTTGCATAATTGTTATATCTTGTGTAAAGCATCCTGTTATCAGTTTCAGGACCGTTAATTGTTCCGAGCCAAATTTCTGTATCGATATTATTATTGTCAAATTCATAGGAAAGATAATTTTCAATAAAATCTTTAAATTCTTCCCCTGTCCAGATACAGGAAGGGAATTTTTGTGAGCTGCAGGGCTCATTTTGAATATGAAATTGATTTATTTTTATGCCTTCTTTTTTATATGCTTCAATAAACAATCTAATGTATTTTGCGTATGCCTTCAAATATTTTTCTTCCCACACAAGGGTACCGTAATTATTAGCCTTAGGGAATTTCAGCCACGTCGGCGGACTCCATGGAGAAGCAAAAAGAGTCATGCTTGCAACACGTTTTTGTGCTTCGCGAATATAAGGTATAACGTATTTGTGATCTCTCTCTATTGAAAAATTTTTCATGTCGAAATCGCCGTCTGTTTCATTATAGCTATACCATATTTCTGAAAAATCATTTGCTCCTACAGACATTCTGTTATAGTTAAAATTACACTTATCTTCACAGAAAAGCTCATCAAATACTTCACGTCTGTTCTTTTCGTTTAACTTATTAAGAGCGATCATTCCAAGCTCGTTAAAGCATCCGCCGAAGCCGTCGACGCTCTGTAATTTTTCGCCGAACTCAATTGTTGAACCGGCCGAGTCGGAAATTTTGTCATAGCTTCTCCAGCAATTATTTTCGGTTGATGTAATCCATTTCATACTATAACACATCCATTTCATAAATTTTATAAACATATTCTTTTGACTATGCTTTAATGTTCGTTTTATATAACTGCGGACAAGATGTCCCGATCTTGGCAGTCAAGGGGATCTGAGTCTGTAATCAGTGCGCGAATACAAGCTCAAACTGATCAAAGCGCTGTATGGTTGTGATCTTGCCCATGTAAAATAATGGGGTAATCCCTTATTGAAAAATAAAACATATTTAGAATTATAGAATTGTAAAATATGAGTCTCTTCTGTTAATTAATTATTTTTTTACAAAAGAAAAACAGAGTAAAATGAACTCTGTTATAATATGGTGGGAGAGGATGGATTCGAACCATCGAAGCGAAGCGCAACAGATTTACAGTCTGCCCCCTTTGGCCACTCGGGAACTCTCCCCAATAATGGAGCTGGTGATGGGACTCGAACCCGCGACCTGCTGATTACAAATCAGCTGCTCTACCAATTGAGCTACACCA
>CALXWJ010000034.1 GCA_944392335.1 uncultured Clostridia bacterium | reverse complement strand
TGGCACGTTCATTTTACCCTTGACAAATTTCAGTCGAGCATTTAAAAGCTATTTGGCAAAAATCGGCGGAATTTCGTGAAATCATTATGCTATTTTTTCATTTTAACTTTACAAAACCAATATTTTTCACTGTGATTAAAATCTGTTAAATCCCTAACATATCTTTATGGCGCCCGACGTCCAAAAGCAGGATAATCACGCCGTTTTCATACCGCCATAATATCCGTATGTCCATATTGACACTCATTTCAAATACATTGTCTAAGCCCTGTACTTTCTTTGTCCGAAGTGATGGATAAAACGGGTTTTCGGTCAGTATTTTCAGCTTTTGCGCCACGGCTTTTTGTTCGGGCGGGGACATCTTTTTCAAATCCTTTAGAAAGGCTTTTGTATATTTTAATTTATACATTGTCTATATCAATCCCCATATCCGCAAACATATCTTCCACGCTTTCAAAGGCAGTTTGGTCTTTCACATCCGCCTCTGACTCCTTGATCAGTTTCGCTATTTTTGCGAGCTTGTCTTTCGGGTACACCACAACGGGACACAGAAAAATACCGCCGTCCTTTTCCATAACTTCAAATTTATCGCCCTCCGATATGCCCAGCTTTTTGATAATCTCTGCCGGAATGGTAATCTGTGAGCGTCCTCTGATTTCCGCAAGCATTGTATTCAACTCCTTTACAACATATATTCTGATTTTCTGAAATTCTTACATATATATTATATGCCATTTGCAGAAAAAAATCAAGCGGAAATTAAATTTTTTTATTTTTTTTCTCATCTAAAACTTCCTCATTTTCGGTTTCCTCAAATTCAAAGTCCTCTATATCGTCTGCCTGTTCCGGCTTCTTTTTGGGACGGAACACCTTGAAATAGTAAACCGCCAGCCCTGCGCCGCCTGCTAAAACAAGAACAATCAAAAACATAAAACTGCTGTTTGTATTTTCTGTGTCCGGTTCAGGCTGTTTTTCCTGTTCCTGCTCCGGCTCCGCCTGTTCTATACTCGGCGTGCTTGACGGCTCCGGCTGTTCTGTTGTTTGCTCCTGTGCATAGTCCTCCACCAGCGCCGCAAGGTCGCTTTCGTCAACCGTATTTAGGAAATATACGTTTTCGCTGCTCGCGCCTTTGTCGATAATGATATAAAACTCGCTGCCGTCCCGCGCGGTGACGGTGATAAACTGCAAATTCTCATTGTCCGTCACATCGTCCATAAGCTGAGCGTTTCCGTCCGGTGTTAAAGTATGGTTGTCCTCTATGACGATTTCCGTTGGTGTGGGCGCCGATTCCGCCGGTTCGCTGCTCTGTGCAAATGCCGTCATTCCCGATAAAGCAAAAAGGGCTGTGACAAAATAACAGCTGAATAATAATCAAAATGAGGACGATTATTTAACAAAATATAGATATATTGCATTGACTTTGAAATTTTCCTATGCTATAATTATGTAAATTTTTTACTTTTTAAGGAGAGGTATAAAAAATGAAAAGTATATCTGAAATTGATAAAAACTTTCAATCACAGCAAATACAAAAAGATAATATAAAGATATATGATGTTGAAGAAAAACCCTTCAAACTTTATGGGATATTTAAGCCCGAAGGTGAAACGGAATTTATCAGAATACCGAGAAAAACAGCCAAAGAAACAAGTGACAGTGTGGCAATGTTAAACAGTCATACAAGCGGAGGCCGTGTTCGCTTTAAAACCGATTCTAAATATATAGCTTTAAAATGTATTCTTCCTTACATAGATCTTATGCCTCATATGCCGCTTACCGGCTCGGTTGGATTTGATTTTTTTGCCGACGGAAAATATTTGAAAACATTTATTCCCGATGTGGAAAATCTGAAAGAATATTATGCACATTTTAATGACAAAGACTATCCTTTAATATTGGGCTATGAAGATATGATAGAATTTGATGACAGAAAAATGCGTGATATAATTATTAATTTTCCTTTATACAATGCGGTAAATAAAGTGTTTTTGGGAATGGAAGACAGTGCAAAAGTTGATGCGGGAAATGAATATTTTCATAAAGTACCCGTTGTATTTTACGGTTCTTCCATAACGCAGGGCGGATGTGTTTCAAAACCGGGGAATTTATATGCAAGCGTTCTTTCGAGAAAATTTAATTTTGATTTTATTAATCTTGGTTTTTCAGGCAGTGCGTTGGCAGAAGACGCAATTGCAGAATATATTTCAAATCTTGAAATGAGTATATTTGTCTATGACTATGATCATAATGCTCCCAGTGCTCAGCATTTAAAGGATACTCACTACAAAATGTATAAAACCGTAAGGGACAAGCATCCGGATATACCTATTATTATGGCATCACGTCCGAATATGTGTGTGGATGAAGAACATATTAGAGAAAGAATAAACATAATAAAAGATACCATGAAAAAAGCAAAGGCAGAAGGGGATAAAAATGTTTATTTTATAAATGGACAAGATATGTTAAACAGTATTGATCCAAATATGATGAATGTTGATACTTGCCATCCAAATGATTTCGGTTCCTATTGCATGGCTGAAGCTTTTGGAAAAGTAATAGAAAAATTACTGTAAGAATCAATAAAAAATGGGGGTGTGACAATATGTAAAAGAAGTATTGACCGGTCAGTACATTGTTAAAGAAGATAAGATCAAATAAAGGAGTGGATTTTTGATGGAATTATCAACGTCATTGAATGTTTATGCATCAATAGGTCAGAGCTATGAGGAAAAAATCAAAAGGGCAAAAAAATGCGGATTTAAATATTTTGATTTTAACATAACCGATTATTACGGTTATAAAGACAGTCTGTACACAAAAAGTAACTGGAAAGATTGGCTCAAAAGCGTCAAGGAATTTGCCGATAAAGAAGATGTTATATTTTATCAGTCGCATGGTTTAATGTATGAAGCTTTTAAGAAGGACAGATATTCGCTGTGTATGGATGAAGCTCTTCGTTCTGTTGAAGCCGCAAAAATCATGGATGTAAAATGGGTCGTTTTTCATCCGGTAGATTTTGGAACACCGAAGGATTTTTTAAAAAACAATCGTGAGGAATTATTGCCGATAGCAGAATATGCCGAAAGATTGGATATAGGGATCGCAATAGAAAACATTCCCGTAAAGCTGGGCGATGTACATCATGAATACGGATATACAAGCGAGCATTTAAATGAAATAAGAGAAGCCTTGGGCGGTCAGGTTGGATTTTGCTGGGATACGGGTCATGCAAATCTTACAACAAAAGATCAGAAAAAAGAAATATTAAAATTGGGTGATGCTCTAAAGGTGTTGCATGTAGCCGATAATTTAAGTTATTCAGATGATCATATGCCGCCTTTTTACGGTGACGCCGATTGGAAAAACATAATGGAAGGACTAAGAGAGGTAAATTACCAAGGTACATTTAATTTTGAGACACATAATTTCACAAGAGGGTTGCCGGATGAACTCATAGATGATGCCGTAAGCCTGATGTATAAAATCGGAAAGTACATAACCGTTAATTATTAAACTGTTAATTAAAAATCAATATGCCTGTATTTTGTTATTATTTGCTGATGGATAAAATACAGGTATTTTTTATAAAAAATTATAACTGCGCACATGTTGTCCCCCGCCGTAATCGGCGTATGGCCCCATATTTGTAATCAATGAGATACAATTTCTTGTCCTCGTCCAAGACGGGACAAGCCCTTATTTAAGCTGGAATAATATTTCTTTTAAAAAAATCCTGTTTTTTATTTTTTTTGTAAATCTTTTTAATGATATGGAATATAATAATAGTGTAAAATAATATATACCAAAGCCTTGTCGGCGAAAGGAGAAAAAGATGGAGGGTTACTTTACGTATTATTGCCCAATAGCAGGAAAAAGGGTAAAGGTAAAAGAGGAATTGGACAGTCAAAAGAAGATAGTATACAGTACCGGAAGAGAAAATAATTGCTGTAAAAACAGCAACGGGATTTGTGACGGAAATTGTTCCGGATGCAGACTATTATAATTTGAAAGGAAATGGTATATATGGGTCAGGACATAAACAAAAAATTAGAGGACATTTTACAGGGTATAGATAAAAATAAAATAACTAATTCCAAGAAGAGCCTGGAGCAAATGATGAATACTCCCGAAGGAAAAAAGCTTTTACAAAATATTGGAAATATTGATAAGTCAAAGCTTATGAATATGTTTATGCAAATGGACACAAATGAAATAAAACGAAAAATCCAAAATGCGGATTTATCGAAAATGTCAAACATAAATGCAAATGACATAATTAACAAGTTAAAATAAAAGATATGGAAAGGACTGTGTTTTGTGGCTGATAGTAATATGTTAAATACACTCAAAAGCTTGCTGGGTGATAATGCGGATGAAAAAATAGGAGCTGTTATGGATGCTTTAAAAAACAGCTCGGGAAACGGAACAAGCGGCAGCAGTATGGCAGATAATATAAATTCAGTCTTGGATTCCGTCAGCAACAGTATTGAGGTAAACGATGATCACAGCACAATACCTGTTTCATTTTCTCCGACAAGCAATTCACAAAATACAAATGATCTTTTCTCTCCGGAGGGCTTGGCATATATGTCAAAAATAAAAGGCATTATAGATGAAATGGGTTCGGCAAATGATTCACGTTCAAATTTATTAATGTCATTAAAACCGTATATGAGAACAAACAGACAAAAAAGTATTGATAATGCGGTAAAATTATTAAATTTAAGCCGGTTCGCGGGCTTATTCAAGATATAGGGTGATAATATGTATAGAAGTTACAGTGTAAATGATATGCCTCAGATGATACGAAAAGAGAATACACATATCAATCAGCGGGAACAGAAAAAAGAAGAACATGTTTCCGCAGTACATAAAAATGTTGAAGAAGAGCTTGGAATAATCAAAGACGGTAAATTATTCGGTAAATTTGAGTTAGACGATGTAATTTTAATTGCCATTATAATTATTCTGCTGGTAGATGACTGTGATGATAAGCTGCTTCTTCTTGCCTTGGGTTTTATATTTCTCAGCGGGATAATTTAATAAGATAAACTGATTCTGTAATTGTTCAGAGTCAGTTTTTTTTGTGAGTTCGTCAATAATGTGTTACAAAATTTTATCGTTGTTGGGCAAAGTCCGTATATAACTGCGAACATGTTGTTCTACCGCCGTAATCGTCGATGAATTCCATATTTGTAATCAGTGAGAGCGCAATATCCCGCTGATTACAGCAAAGCACAGCCTGCGCTCTTGTCCTCGCCCAAGACGGGACAAGCTCTTATTAAATCAATAGGTGCTTTCCGAATAAGTAAACGTATGGGAAATTTATTGCATTTACAGTGATGCATCTTTAATTGTTTTGAAAAATCATTAAATAAATAAAATTTAATATTGACAAAAAATTAATGCTATATTATAATAAAAAAACTTATTTATTTAAAATTATATAAAGAAGGTGACAACATGAAACGTTGTTTTCTTATTTTTCTTTTGGCGGTATTTTATATACAAATCCCCTGTAATGCCACAATTGCCGGGAATATTTATCCTACGGATATTAAAACGTATTTATTCGGAGAACCCATACGCTCATACAATATCGGCGGGGAAACGATTATTATTTGTGAAGACTTAAACTGGTATTACGGATTTGATGTGGTTTGGAATCCGGATGAGCGTACATTACGTGTTGATGACAAATGGAAAGATACCTATTATCTGCCGGAAGATTTACCATATATGCGCGACATTTCTCAAAATATTAAAAATTTACCCGAGTCATATTTTTCACTGCCGGCACCGGAATATATTTACACAACCGACATTCAGACATATTTAAACGGGAATCCCATTCGTTCTTATAATGTTGGAGGCGAAACCGCCATTGTGTGCGAAGACTTGACTCAGTTTGGATATACAGTAGAATGGAATGCTGAAAAAAGGACATTAAATGTGGGAGAAAAGCGTACACTCACGGTGATGGGGTCTGATGTGGGCGATGTAATTGTAAGCGGAAAATTGTCCTATTACGATTCCTTTTGCACAGATACCGGCATAAAAACTTTTTGGACAGGTGCTCAATCCGTTGGAATTCCTTCATTGTGGTCATATGAATATCAATCGGAATATCTTTGCCTTACCGATATTTTGGAGGCATATAAAACAGACTATATCTTAGACGGCGACACATTGTATATAGATGGAATTCCGGTACTTGATATATCTGAAGGATCGGTATGGAATGCGGAAAAAGAAGAAAAGGATATTTATAAAATTCTTTTGAAAATAAATGTTAATGGTACAATAAAGCCTATAACAGTAATCGGAGGCGGAACAATGCTTACCAACGGGCAGACATATGAAAAAGAAGTATCGGCTTATCTTTATAACGGCAAAATTTATATTCCGTCACATTTTTTTGAAAGTTCCCTGTCTGACAGCTGATATTGAAGGTCAAAATATAACTGCGCACATGTTGTACCCGCCGTAATCGGCGGCGGGTTCCATATTTGTAATCAGTGAGAGTACAATCTCCCGCTGATTACAGCAAAGCACAGCCTGCGCCCTTGTCCTCGCCCAAGACGGGACAAGCCCTTATTGAATGGAACAAAAATAAACGGAACTTTTTACATATCTCATTTTTGGATAAAAGCATTGTGCTGAGGCATAGTGTTTTTTTATTTTTGTAATTGAAAGAAAGATATTAAACAGGATTTTTTGTATAAATGGGATATTTCCATGAGATTATTCCATTTTTGCTTTTTTCATATCAGGCAGCTGTACAAGCATTATAGATATAAACATTAAAACGCAGCCCGCAATTTCTCTTGGTGACAGTATACCGCCTGTCAAATTCCAGCCTAAAGCAACAAGTATAACGGTGGAAAGTGTTGCAAATACCGACTCAAGACTCATAAGAATTGACGCCGAGGTAGGATCGGTGTATTTTTGACCGATAACTTGCAGAGTGTATGCAACCCCGCATGACAAAAAGCCAGAATAACAAAGAGGTATCCAACTTTGCAAGATCGGTGCTACAGACGGTCTTTCATATATTACGGCTATAAGTGTATCTATTATACCGCAGACAAAAAATTGCAGACATGATAATTTTATACCATCCACCTTTGGAGAGAAATAGTCTATTACAAGTATATGAGCAGAAAACACTATAGCACACAAAAATGTAAGTACATCACCTTTATTTATGGAAAATGCCGAATCAATGCATAACATATAAAGCCCTATAACAGCACCTATAACTGCAATAATCATCGGAGGGTTTATTTTTTTGCCCATAAACAATCCTGCAATGGGAACAATGACCATATAAAGAGCAGTTATAAAACCTGATTTGCCGGGGCTTGTGTATATCAACCCGGCGGTTTGCAATGTACTTGCAACGCATAATATAATACCGCATAATACACCGCCGATCAAAAGATTTTTATCTATTTTATAAACAGGCTGATTTTCCTTCTTTTTTTTAAAATCGAGTATGTATATAACCGGCAGCAGAATCAGACCGCCGAGCAGCGAACGTATACCGGTAAAGGTGATTGCTGATATTGAATTTACCCCTACACTTTGTGCAATAAAGGAAGTACCCCATATAAAAGCAGTCAGCAATAGCATTAAATTGCCTTTTAACTTAGTGTGTTTCATAAATATTTACCTTTCTTCTGTTAAAAAATAACCAAATAATATTATAGTATACCGATTAAAATAAGTCAATTGACAAAATATAATGAAATTTACTTGTTTTTTATTCTAATTTATAGTATAATGGCAATGATAAATTAAGAGTTATGAATGTAGTACTTACAGTCATTTTGACTGTTATGAATCCATTAAATAAAGGCATTTGTTTGATACTTTGATAATATTGAATATATGCCGTATAAAAGGCGGCGAAATGCAGGAAAAATATGAAAAATTATAAAATGATAATACAATATGAAGGCGGAAGGTATAACGGGTGGCAGAGACAAGGCAATACACCAAATACCATTCAGGAAAAATTTGAAAATGTTTTGTTCAGAATGACGGGACAAAAAACAGAAATATTTGCTTCGGGACGTACCGACGCGGGAGTCCATGCCCTGGCACAAACTGCAAATTTTAAATGTAATACCGACATGAGCTGTGATGAGATCATGAGTTATATAAATCGATATTTGCCGGAGGATATCGCGGTATTGTCAATTGAAGAGGTAAATGAAAGATTTCACAGCCGGTTAAATGCAAAATCAAAAACTTATGAATATTCTATCTGTGCCGTAAAAAAACCGGATGTTTTTACAAGACGTACGGTGTATTATATTGACAAGTATCCCGATATCGATAAGATGAGAAAAGCATCACAAAAACTTTTGGGGACTCACGATTTTAAAGGCTTCAGTTCTGTAGGAAAAACAAAAAAATCAACTGTAAGGACAATTAACAGTATAGAAATTACGGAAAACGGAAGTTATATTAACATAAGAATTAACGGAAACGGTTTTTTGTATAACATGATAAGAATTATTTCGGGGACTATTTTGGAAATAGGCCTTGGAAAAGCGGAAGATAATTGTATAGATTTTATTTTTAAAACAAATAAAAGAGAATATGCGGGAACTACACTTCCGCCGAAGGGATTGAAATTGGCAGAAGTGTTATATTGAAAAAGAATATTTAAAGGACAAGTCATAAAATGGAGGATCTATTGTGAAAAAATTTGAAAAAATTCTAATATGCTCTGATTTGGACGGAACACTGAGAAACAGCAAGGCTGTTATTTCGCCCGAAAATATAAAAGCCATAAATTATTTTAAGCAAAGAGGCGGGCTGTTTACACTTTCTACAGGCAGAAATTATAAATATACAGAGGAACTTAAAAAAGAGGGTTTGTTTATAAATACTGCATTTATAGCATTAAACGGCGCCATGATCTATGATCCTCAAAATAAAAAAATATTGTATGAAAATCCCATGAACAAAGAAAAGCTCGGAGATATTGAAGGTTTTGTCCGGGAAAATGATCAATTTTTGGAAGGTATAACAATACATACCGAAAATTCGTTTGATAATTTTGAGTATTTAACAAAAGACAGTAAATTGTATAAAATAGTTTTTGTAACAAAAGATACGCAATGTACGAAGATCGTTAAAGAAAGGCTTAAAAACAGATATTCCGCAGAGGATTTTTTTATTACCACAAGCTGGCCGATGGGTATTGAGATACTTGATAAAAAAAGTACCAAGGGTGAATGTGTAAAGATCATAAAAAATTATATTGACGACGATATTGAAAAGATCATATGCGTGGGTGATTATGAAAACGATATCACAATGCTGAAAGCGGCTGATGTTTCGTATGCCGTCGCAAATGCCATTTGTGAGGTAAAAGACGCGGCGGATTTTGTAACTGTTTCAAATGATGAAAATGCAATAGCAAAAATAATAGAAGAGCTTGAAAGAACAATTAAGTAAAGATAAGTTTCAATAATCAAAAAACGTATTGCGCAAAATATGCAATACGTTTTTGATTTTTGAATATATGCAAAACATCTATTCAAATTTATTCTTTGGAATGGTGATACGAATTATTGTCTGAGAGGGTTTAGAAAATATATGCAAACCGTAAATATCTCCGTAAAATAACCGTATGCGGCTGTTGACATTTGCAAGGCCTATATGATTTTTGCTTATCGTATTGTTTTCAAGCTGATCTTGCAGCAGCTGTAATTTTTCGGGATGGATACCCGGTCCGTTATCTTCGATCTCAAAAATGAGAGATGTGTTTTCTTGTCTGCCGGTGATAATCAGTTTACCGCGTTTTTCGGGAGGCAGATATTTGATACCGTGACGAAAAGCATTTTCAACCAAGGGCTGAAAAATAAGCTTTGGTATTTTATATTCAAGGATCTGCGGGTCTATGTCCCAGAAGGTGTCAAAATCATTTTTACTTTTAATTTGTTCGATCTCAACATATTTTTTTGTGTAATCCAATTCCTCCTTCACACTGATCATATATCGGTTCGTGTTCAGTGCAAGGGACAGCAGATCGCATAAAAGAACAGTTATATGTTCAATTTCATTTTCGGGGCCAAGCTCCCGCAATGCGATAAGATTTACTGCATTTAGAGTATTAAAAAGAAAATGAGGAGTAAACTGCATTTGAAGCATTGTGTTTTGCATTTGACGCATCTCATTCATTTTATTTGCCAATACGGTTTCGAGCGATTGGTTTTTTGCGTGCAAATGAATAATATTATCACTGATATATGTAAGCTCATTAATACTTGCATGCTGCTGTATACTGTTTTCATCGCATGAGTCGATATTAAATATGATTTTTTGCAGCATATGGTAAGAGTCAACGGAAACTATAAGGGATATGATAAATGCAGTAAGTAATGAGAGTAAAAGGCATAGTAATATCATGTAAATAATGGAGGATATATGCATGCCGGGTATATTATGCGTATAAAGACAAATAGTATTGTTTCTTGATCGAGAGGAAAGCTGCAAAGCAGAATTTTCTTGTTTTATGCTTGGTATTTCTCCTGACGCCGTACTATCGCTGTATTTGATTTCAAAATCGGGATCATTGGAAAATACAGAAGTATTTTGGAAATTAAAAACGGACAAAACATATTCTTTCGGAAGTTCTCGTAATATAGTATCCGCTTCGATATTTATCACAACATAACCGCATCTGCGGCCCAAATAGTAGTAATTATAACATATGCAAAAGGATCGGGTGGTTTTGCCGTCTGTATCTGTTATTGTGCATGGAAGCAAAACCTCCATTGTTGAAGGGACCTCAGAAGTATCTACATTTTGTAATGAATTATTTACAAAACCGTCTATTGCCGAAGATAATATGTATTCATTATCACGGTAAAGCTGGATTGAATAGATCGAATCGAAGATGTTTGCCTGGGTATTAAGCAGAGTGTTCAGATGCATAAGCTGGGCATAATCCTGAGCATTTACATTATTAGGGTCTGGCATTGAAAAAAACAGCTCTAACGACGGATCGGAACATAATGTATAAAATATATGATCCGTGCTGGAAAATAATTGATCAAAGACTCTGTAGATCCGTGAATAGTCGTTGCTTGCAAGATCGGTATATTCGGTTTTCATTGTTCGGTAGTAATGTAATGAGAAAAAAACCGAAATAATCAAAAACGGGATGATGCTGATTAAAATAAATTTTTTCAGAGTTTTGAAAAATACGCTGTTCCCTCTGAACATTTTTATTGTCTTGATCATTTTATTCATAATATGTTCCTCTTTTTAACATGAAATCAATCTGTTTTTTTGTTTTGTTTTTTATATTCCGCGGGAGTGATACCATATTGTTTTTTGAATGTGGAATAAAAGTGACCGAGATGGCGGTATCCTACCATTTCACAAATAGACGTTATATTGTATCCGGTATTTTTTAATAAATATGCTGCTTTTTCCATTCTGACTTGCGTCAGATGGTCTATAAACTTTTGATTTGTCAGCTTTTTAAAGTACATACTGAAATAAGAGGGGCTCATAAAAACATGACCGGCAACATCAACGAGCGTAAGGTTTTTATGATAGTTCTGATTGATGTATTCCAATGCGGAGGAGATCGCATCTTCTTCATTGGAGTATGTAAGAATATTTTCATCAGGGGAAATGAATGACTCTATACTTTCATAAAAATGGGTTTTTGTTATTTTTGCTTTAATAGAAAAGATTTCCTCTAAATTTTTTATGAGGGAGTTGGAAAATTGTTCTATACAAGCCTGATACATTGAATTTTTGTGTATGATCAGCCATCCTAAGTTGCCGAAAGAGTATCTTACCAGCGCAAAATATGCCTCAGTTGATTCAAACGGTACAATATTCGCGATCGCGTGATACAGTTGTTCGGCGTCATGATGCCATTTGTTTTGGATAAATTCGTCAAAATTTTCAATGTGGATATCTATGAGAGAACATGCCGTTTGAGCCGTATCGAGTACGATATTTACGGTAGCGAGCTGTGAGTTAAGCTCTTTTGGCGTTTTATACAAACCGAATATAAGATTAGAGCAAACCAACAGCAGCCGGTTCACATCATTAAATGTATGGATCGGTAAATTTTTGTGAATGTCCAAACAGGAATTGTACAGTAATTCCAAGGCTTGTTTAAATTCTTTAAAGTTTAAAGGTTTTGTAAGATAACTTATAACATTGTTATAACCGATCGCGGTCTGAGCATAAGAAAAATCACGAAAAGCGCTGAGAATGACAAGCCGGATGTTCGCATAGCGGTCACGGCACAGACGGCATATTTCCAAACCGCCCGGATCGGGCATGCGAATATCGGTTATAATTGCGTCAACGGTATTTTCTTCAAGGTATTTCAATGCGCAAAGACTGTTTGAAAAAGCGCCGCTCAATGAAAATCCGTATTTATTCCAATCTATTGACGTTTGCAGAATATCCAATGTCAGGAGGTCATCATCGATCAAAATCAAATTTAACATATAAAGCTCCTATTATATAGTTATTGTACTGTTAATTAATAATACATCATTTTAAAAATATTTGCAAGTAAAAAAGAGAAAAAATAAAAATCCGTAGTATTTTTGTAAAAAAAAGAATATACAAATTTATGTAAATGTGTTAAAATAAATAAGAAAGTATTGCAAGACCGGTGCAGCTGTATGATATACGGGACAGGTGTTGTTGATATTCTTTTTTTCGAAAATATTTCATCAAAGGTCTGACAATGGTTTTATAAAAGGTTAATATGAAAAATTAATTTATAATGGGAGAGAATTTTTCTTGAAAAGAATTATAATAATTTTATTGGCGGCTTCGATATTTATTTTTTCGGCAAGCTGCGGAGAAAAAGAAAAAGAAGAGTTAACTGACAGCAATGTGCCGACTTTAACGTGGATCACATTTGGATCAAAACAGGATGATCTGAGCTATGTATTGGAGCAGGTAAATAAAATCATAGAACCAAAGATAGGAGCAAGGCTGGATCTGCAATTCATTGAAGAATCAGCTTATGAAGAGAGTATAAAGATGTATATGGCGTCGGGAAATACATTTGATATATGTTTTACGTCAAATTGGTCAAATGACTATCAAAAAGCCGTAACCTGCGGCGGATTTATGGATATTACTCAATATGTCAACGAATCTCCGGGTCTGATACAGACAATTCCGGAATACATATTAGATTCGGTAAAAATAGACGGTAAACTCTACGGCGTTCCCAATATGCAGGTAATGACCCATCCGATAAGTCTTTATATAGATAAAACAATCGCATCAAAATATGCTTTTGATTTTTCAACGGTAAAAACAATGAATGATATAGAACCTTATTTAAAAATGGTAAAAGAAGGCAGCCCTGAGGTATATCCGTACAGGCCGGTAGATATTGATATGTGGGTAGAGCCGGAATATGAATTTGTTGTGGAAGGATCAAATGTGGTGATCAAAAAGGACGGCTCATCACATGAATTATTGCTTCAGTTTGATTTGGAAGAATTTAAAACAGGGGTAAATACGACGAGAGATTGGTACGAAAAAGGTTATATACGGCAGGATGTGAGCAGCATGGGAGACGACAGTGCGGATGTAAAAATGGGAAAATATGCGGTTGATAATGGAAATTGGAAGCCGGGGGGAGAGGCAAGTGATCTTCGCCCGACAGAGCATATCATACTGCATGAACCATATTTAAAACGTGTCGGGGCACAGCAAACCATGCTTGCCGTAGGAGCAAGATCAGAAAATCCGGAAAAAGCGGTAAAATTGATTGAACTTTTAAATACCGATAAAGTACTTTATAATTTGCTTTGTTTCGGAGTTGAGGGAAAACATTACAATCTTGTAAACAATAAGGTAGTGAGTATTAAAAACTCCGGATATGATCCGAATCTTGACTGGTGTTTCGGAAATCAGTTTAATGCGTATATCCGCGAAGGGGCGCCCGATGATGTTTGGGAGCAGACCATAAAAATGAATGATGAAGCTGCAAAGTCCCCTCTTTTGGGATTTGTACCGGATATTGCACCGATCGCCAATGAACTTTCTCAGATAACTTCAGTGAATAATGAATATTCAATATACAAGGTAGGTGCGGATGATCCGAAAAATTATTGGGATGAATACATGAAAAAATTGGACGCTGCGGGACAGCAAAAAGTCCTTGATGAACTGCAAAGACAGGTTGATGAATTTTTTGCATCAAAATAATAAAAAATGGAGGAAAAACAATGTGCAAAGGTAAAAAAATAAGTTATTTGTCGGTATTGGTGATTGTATTACAGTTTGTATTATCACAGATACCCGTATCTGCAGATACAACGGTATTTTTTGACGGTTTTGAAACGGACAGCTGGAGTTTTTGCGAACTTGTTGCAATAACGGATGAAACGGCACGAACAGGAAATAAAAGTCTGATTGTTAAAAGTGAATCGGTAAC
The DNA here is from genome assembly GCA_944392335.1 of uncultured Clostridia bacterium. Taxonomy (GTDB): domain Bacteria; phylum Bacillota; class Clostridia; order UBA1381; family UBA1381; genus RGIG1988. Next base: position 28,689 of record CALXWJ010000034.1, on the reverse strand, counting down.
AAGCAATCAGGCAAGCATTAATGTAAATCTGTCAAAAAATACAGAATATGTGATGGAATATTATACAAAATCCGATTATGAATGGGGTGCTGTTGTTCAGATTTTGGAAGGGGACACATATAATAAGTTGGCACAGGGACAAACCGCTGTTTCGCAAAATGCCGGTGAATGGAAAAAAGTAACTGTGGATTTCCAAACAACAGATACGCCGGATATTCGTATTTTGGTATTGGGAAATTTAAATGGTTCACAAAAAGGACCGGTATATCTTGATGACTTCACTATTTTTGAAAAATCAACAGAGGAAGAACCGGAAAAACCTGAAGAAACAGGAGATCTTAAAGATAAAAGCTTTGAAGAACAAAACGGTGCATGGACGCTCAGTGAAAATTGGGAATATTCAAGCGATACGGCACGAACAGGAGAATATAGTGCAAAATTAACCGGAAATGAAGAAGGTGCATATTGGGACAGACTTCTAAAACAGACTGTTTCGGTGGAAGCGAATACTGATTATACAGTATCTTTTTATGCAATATCCAATAAAGACTGGGGATCGCAGTTAAAGATTATTGACGAGGCGGCAGCAACAATTACATTTACCGGTATCGGTCAGTCAGAGGGCTGGAAAAAAACAGAACTCCGGTTTAATTCGGGAGAAAATACAAAAATCACAATTGGCTTTATGGATCAGGGCGGAAATGTATATATTGATGATGTAAGTATTCAAAAAGACGGTGAGGAAGAAGAAGTAACCAATGATTATGTTGAGCCTGTTATTTCCGGAACACCGGCTGATTTTTCGCAAAAGAGCGAATTGACTGTCGGATATATCGGAGGCTCCATTACCCAAGGGGCGGGAGCCGATCAATTTTCCGATACATGGGTATATAAGACAACCGAATATCTGGAGCAGAAAACAGGTAAAACAATAAATCCCATATATGCCGGCGTGGGAGGAACAGGATCGGATTACGGAATTTACCGTCTTTATGATCATGTTTTAAAGTATAATCCAGATATTGTATTTATTGAATTTGCAATCAATGATGCGGGACGCCAAAGCTATGCACAGGTGCAGCGAAATATTGAGGGTATGATAAGAGAAATTTTGTCCATGCCCAAAAAGGTGTCCATAATCATGGTATTTACAACAAATAATGAATTTGGTGCAATTGATAATGTACATCAAAAGGTGGCAAATTATTACGGTATCCCAACAATTAATATACAAAAATATATAAAAGAGCGTATTGCAGACGGAGACTTTACTTGGGAAGATATTGGGTCGGATGAAGTGCATCCGAACAGCTTCGGATATCAGGTATATGCCGAATACATACAAAGTGTGCTGGATTCCGATTTCGGAAAATATGTATGCTATAACACATTGACGCCCGAACCAATGACCTCGGCACACTATAATACGCCGAGACTTGCATCTGTTGATGGCGCGCAGTCGGACGGCGGATGGAGTATAGACGGTGAAAAAGCCGTATCATCAACAGCCGATGCAGAGCTGACCTACACATTTAAAGGTCAGAGCTTCGGATTTTGCCATGAAGTGTCGGGCGAGGGAGTACGTGTGATAATTGACGGCGATGACTACGGTATTATATATACAAATTATGGGGCGCCGTACAGAATTGTAACAGAGGAACTTGAAGATACGGAGCATACCGTTGTATTAAAAAATATATCAGACAACCAAGTAAGCATTTCATCATTTATGATCGATGATAATGAAGCTTTTGTATATGAACCGGAGCAAGGCGGTGAAGTAACCGAACCTGATGATGAATTGGTTATAAACGGCGGATTTGAAAAGGGTACAGACGGTTGGTCATTGGGTGAGCATTGGTCAATAGCAGATGAAAGCTCATATTCCGGGAATTATAGTCTTAAACTAAACAATACTCAGGCGCATTGGTGTATTGCAACTCAGACCGTTACGGTTGAACCGGAAACGGATTATATTTTAAGCTATTATATAAATTCTCAAAATCATTGGGGCGGGGTTTTAAAATTGTTTTATGACGGGATGAGTGATCATGATCAACAGATCGGATTTGAAGTTACTTCCGGATGGGAAAGAAAAACGGTAGAGCTGTATACTTCAAATCATAAAAGCCTTGAAATACAGTTTATGGATAACGGAGGTGTTGCGTGGATTGACAATGTTATATTGAAAAAAGCAGACGAGCCGCCGAAACTTTTAAAGAACAGCTGTGTACCTGTACATAATACATCTGAATTTCCGGTTGATGGTAAAATTAAAATACAATTTGATTCTGCAATGGATTCAGAAACTGTCAATACAGAAAATATAAAACTTTACCATGTTGGAAATGAACAGGAAATCCCAATTGAAATAAAATATGTAAATGATTTTGAGTTTGAGGTTATACCGCAAATAATATTGGATTATTCAACAAAATATGAACTGCGTTTGAGCGGGAATATAAAAAGTATTACTTCCGCTTCACTTGAAGATGACACGGTGCTGGCATTTACATCCGAGCATGCATTATTTGATGTGTGGAATATAAAATTAGATGAAACGGATACCGGAGCAAAAGCAACCGTAACTTTTAAGAATAATTCAGAAGAAAATGAAAATGTTCTTGTTCTTTTAAAAGCGGAAAAAAACGGATGCGTTGAAAATATAACAGCATCCGGTGCGGTAATCGAAAATACCGGTGTAAAAACAGATGTTACGGTTGAATTAAAGACATCTGAGGCATCTTCCGATCATGATTATACTGTATATGTATGGGACAGTCTGCACAGCCGCAATCCTCTTGCGATACCTGTTACCACAAAGGAAAAATCAGAAGAACAGACACAGTACGCAGAAGCCGGAGAGGTTAGCGCGTCACAAAATAAAGATACAAATGAAATAACAATATCGGGAATGACCTCAGGGGATACATCAGGAAAACAAGCTGTAATCACTCTATTTTATAATGACCAAGATCAAAATACCGATACATCAGACTATAATTCTGTTGATATTACAAATATACTGCCGTATGCCGGACAGGTTTACATAAATGAAGAAAACGTATTTTATGATAAATTTATAATGGAAGCACAGACTTTTGATTATCCTGTTTTTGTTAATGCAGCATCAGAGCAAATGAATACAATATTGCATTATTACTCAAAAGAAGATATCAGCGGCGTTGATGATGTAATAAACAGTACATCGGTACAGGAATTGCTTACTGCATTAAAGAGCGGGAAAAACCTTGAAATACTTGGGATAGATGAAGAATTGTTTAATACATTGAACCAAAACAATACAGCAGAGTTTATATTTTTGGAAAAAACAGAGTTGGAAAAAACGCAGGAAATTTCTACACAGGATATGTCTGATTTGGTGCGTCGCGGCATTGCAGTAAGTCAATTATCAGAAGCAAAAGATGCTAAATCTTCCGAGGCGGTTTTAAATAAGTATAAGGATGTATTTTTATTGGATCAAAAAACGGGCTATAAAACCTACCATGCACAGTATATGAACGATGCATACAGACTTGATGTGGCAGATGGCTTGAGAGGTATTGTTTATAAAACAATGGACGATGTTGCCGAAAGATTTAATGAACAGGTGGTTTTAAAAGCGATTGATTATATAGCAAATATTGCTTATATCAAAACAATATTAAATGATAACAACGACACATTGGGATGGGATCTTTCAAGATACAATAAACTCTCAGATACATCAAAAGTAGACCTTGCAATATATAATAACCGTCCGTATAATGATTTGGAAAAGATGAAAGATACCTATGATGACGCGCTTGATGATCTTAATTCGGGAAGTTCAACCGGAGGCGGAGGTTCAGGTGGAACAGGCTCCGGCACAGGAGGCGCATCTTCAAGCGGGAGACCTTCACAAAGCTGGACCGTATCCACCGATATCCCACAGCAAAACAATGAGCCTGAACAAATCGAGCATCCGTTTAATGACTTAGAAAATACACAATGGGCCCGGGAGGCAATAGAGTCTTTGGCGGAACGAGGTATAGTAAACGGCAGCGGAGACGGACGATTCCGACCGGACGATACGATCACAAGAGAAGAATTTGTCAAAATGCTTGTGGGAATATTTGATTTGGAAGCAGATGATCCCAGTTCGGAATTTTTGGATGTTCCGAAAGACGCATGGTATTATGAGCCTGTTTCAATTGCATATACGCTGGGAATTACAAAAGGTATCGATGATACGCATTTCGGGACAGGACTTTGTGTAACACGTCAGGATATGGCGTGTCTGATAAGAAACTGCATGGAATATAAAGGGTTGATTTCAACAGTTACACAAGATGATCCTGACTTTGCCGACGCGGAGGAAATATCGGATTACGCGCAGGAAAGCGTAGCGTTGATGAAGGTATACGGTGTTATAAACGGTTATGAAGATGATACATTCAGACCTAAGAATACGGCTACACGTGCAGAGGCGGCGGTAATGCTGTATAATGCGGAGGGAGATATAAGATGATTAAAAGAAAATTAACGGTTCTGTTTATAACGGCTATAATGCTTATATCTGTATTATCGCCTGTATATGCGGAGGAGGAAGAACTGTCATTGCCCGTAAAAACCCTGATGGCTTTGGGTATATTGGAAGATGATCTAACCTTTGATGAAGAGAAAGAAGTAACACGCGGAGAATTTATTGAGATGGTAATGAATATTGTGGGGGATGTTGTATATCGGAATGAAATTGAATTTTCCGATGTACCCAATGATCATCCTTCGTATAATGCGGTGATGAGCGCGGCGTCAATGGGTTTGATATCGGGTATCGGAAACGGTGAATTTCTGCCGGATGAACAAATAACATTCGCACAGGCGGTTCGGATGCTTGTTAATCTGGCGGGATATACCTCCCGCGCCGAATATGAAGGCGGATATCCAAACGGATATATGAATGTGGGACGAAGCCTGGATCTTTTCAACAGCGCCGATCCTAATAAAGGTTTGTTAAATTCAGATTGCGTGAGCTTACTTTATAAGGCTATCGACATACCTTATTTAAAACTCACGGGATTGACATCAGAAAATGCCGAATATGCGGCAGATAAAGAATGGACGGTTTTGAGGGAATATCAAAATATCAGAAAAGGAAAAGGCGTCGTAACCGCAAACAGCCGCACATCGTTATACAGCAGTACGGGAACAGCAGCCGGTCAGGTTATGATAGATGATATTCTGTATGAAGAAAACGACACTGACACGGGAAGCTTGTTAGGGTATAAAATCGAGTTTTACTATAGGGATGAAGATGAAAATACCGGTTCTGACAAAACATTGATTTTTTCGGATATAGGGACATATAACGATATACTGGAAATAGGGACAGAAGATACAAGCTTTGAGGACGGTATATTGACATATGTGGATGGAAACAGGGAAAAAAATGTAAAAATACCGGTAACGGCTGCTGTGATCTATAACGGAGTTGCGGCCGGAACATTTGTTACACAGGAAAATTTTGTGCCCGAACACGGTAAAATTATTTTGATCAATAACGGTGAGGACAGCGGTTACTCTGTAGTAAATATTTATTCATACCGCACAATGGTGGTATTTGCAGTGAATGAGAATAAAAACATAATAAGCGGCAAATATGATGATGTACTTAGTCTGCAGGAGCTTCAGGAGGGATATGAATATCGTATCCATGATGACTACGGTAACGATATTCCAGTTGAAATGCTCAGGGAATGGGATGTTTTATCGATTCTTGACTCACCTGACGGCAGTTTTATGGATATTGAGGTTTCCGACAGAAAAATTACGGGAACCGCAAGATCGGTCACGGAAGATTCAATTATGATAGATGATGTTGAATATAAACTGTGCAAAGAATTTATAAATTCCGGCAATGCAATAACGGCGGGACGAAACGGAACCTTTTATCTGGATGTGATGGGATATATCGCGGGAGCTTCCCTGGAGGAAGTGGAGAATCAGCTTGCATTTATGACCCGGGCATTTATGGACGATTTTAGGGAAAATGCCATGATCCAATTATTAATTCCGGAGGGGGACGGCGTTATACGTTCGATACAATGTGCCGAATCGGTAAACATTAACGGAAAGCGATACAGGAACACAGAGATCATAAACCGTTTGCGGGATATTGATGCGATAGATTATAACAGCGACGGCACAAACATTTTGCGTCAAGTGGTTATGTATGACCTTGATCAGGACGGATACATCAAAAAACTCATATTACCGGAGGACGAGGAATCGGATGAGCTATACTGCTCATACCGAAATGTCGGAAGGGAAACGGTAACGACGAGTTACGGTTACGAAAATTCAGTTGCCGACAGGCAGATCGTTTTAAATAAAGACGCTGTGATATTTATAGTGCCGCAGGACCCGGATATGGCAGACAAGGATAGAGTATATGCGGTAGAGGGTATAGATTATATGCTTTCAAAAACAAGCACACAGGATATTGTTGAGACTTATCATCTGTCCGATGATAATTTGGGAGCGGATGCGGTGGTATTTTTTGCCGGCGGCGTATCAGGAGGCGACATACGGAATGACTCACCCATATCTGTGGTTGACAGATGGGAGATAGGACTGAATGAGGATGATGAAATAGTTCAAAAGCTGTATTTGTTCGGAAGTGACGGAGAAAAAACATTGGAGGTTTCTTCTGACTGTGATTTGGAACGGATAGAAGTCATCACCGAAACTCAAACCGAATATAAAGAACTGGGCAGCGGCGATATAATTAGATATTCTCAGAATTCAACGGGGCAGGTAACATATATTCAAATATGTTACAGTCATGCGGACAACCAAACCTATGAGTACGGTTCATTTTCAACAACATATAAGTATGCACACCGTGTCGATAAAGAGTCAAATCTGGTAATGTGTGCAGGATTGGTAAACGGAGAGATCCCGTTTACGGGAGTTGATTTTGATTCATTTGAATTAGGCAGATTCAACATATATACTTATGACGGTTCGGTCAAGAAAAATCATATCTCATCAGGCAGCGTTCAGGATATAATGCCGTACAACGCTTATCTGGATGAATGTTCAAGAATTGTGATCTGCCGTCAGGCGGGAGACCCGCGAAGCATTGTCATATATAATGAGTGAAAGGATGGGAGCTTGTGAAAAAACGTAAATTTTTACCGATTTTGACTGCAGTATTTATATTCTTTCAGATTCCGGGTGTATTTTCGGCATTGGAATATACGCGTGTCAAACCGCAGAAAGCAGATGTTATCAACACATATCCAAATCTTGAAGAACGTATGAACAGTGCTGTTGTTATAAAGATCGGGGATGATACGGCTTATTTAAATAACGAAAAGGTGAGCATAAGCGATTGTTATGGCGCCGAAGCCCCAACTCAGGTGGGAGAAGATGTTTTTGTTCCGCTGGAGCTCCTTGTCGATGCAGTCGGAGGGATCATTGAACGGGATGATCTGACCGGAAATATTAAGGTCATGCATTCTACGTATATGATAGATTTTATACCAGGCGAAAATACAATGACGGTAAAGAATCTGGAAACAGAAGATGTAGAGCTTGAAAATCCGATACAGGACACGGATGGAATTATAATGATACCGATCGCTCCGTTTGTTCAGGCATTGGATTTATGCCTGTTCATTGACGAAAACTCAATCCTGTTCATTTCGGAGCCGGCAGATGCTTTGGACAGTGAGCGTGATGCAGAGCAGATTGCGGAATTGCCGGCATTGTTCGAGCCCAAAACGCAGGAGACGAAAATAATATATGCAGTACCCGGAGAAGGAGGAGGCAAAGGAACACAAAATAATCCGTATCTGGGAATCGAAGCCGCAAAAGAAGGAGTAAGACAGCTGCTTGCTGCCGGCATCGACTGTGATATAGAGGTCTTGTTGGGTGAAGGTACATATGAAGTCAGCCGGACCGTAACATTTACACCGGAGGACTCGGGACAGAATCATCATACAGTCACGTATAAAAGCCTTCCGGGTGAGACGGTGGAAATTTCCGGCGGAAGAAAAGTTACGATATGGAAACCGTACAAAGACAATATTTATGTAGGAAGAATAAACACAAAGTGGAATACGCAGTATTTATACGAAAACGGCGAGCGCGGCATTACGGCAAGAACTCCGAATACCGGGTGGAATACATGGGAACCGGAAAACCCGGCAACGGGAACTGCTGTTTATTACAATGAAGGTGATTATGAAGAATTTGGGGATACAGCTCATTTGCAAATATCCTATTGGCACAGCGGATGGTTTACCGATGTTAAAGATGTTGCCGGTATTGATTTTGATACACGCCTGATATCGATAGATGGTACTTTAAGCGGAAACGCTTCGGAAAGCAATCGTTATTTTTTACAGAATTCAATGGATTTTCTGGATCAGCCGGGAGAATTTTATAATGATCATAACGGAAGCATTTATTACATTCCGCGTGACGGAAAGCCTTCTGAAAACGATATTGAGGTTACTGCCATAGAAGGAGATCTTTTAAAATTCCAGGGAAACGGTGAAAATGATCCGGTAAAGAATATACGTTTTGAAGGTATAACCGTTAAAAACACCACATCCGGCGGGAACGGTATCAGAATGGAATATGCCAGAAATATCCGGTTTGACGGATGTACGGTTAAAAATACCGGATTTAACGCGGTGTCATTAAATGGCTGGTGCAAAAATATTGCAATAGTAAACAGCCACATTTATAATGCGGGACGCTGCGGGGTAGAATTATACGGAAATTATCAGGGTTATATACGTACGACCATGCGAAACAACATTATTGAGAACTGTCATATCCATGATGTAGGACAGATATACGGTGAAGCATCCGGCGTACATGTTTTTTCAAGCGGATATAACCGTATAATGAACAACCTTGTATACAATTCAAACAGATATGACATCAGTTTGGCGGGATTTGATATTTATGACTGGTCTTATAGGGAAACGGTGGAGGGGTATGAACCGACTTATGAAAACAGACAGGTATTCGGTCATACCACCGACAATATCATTGCATTTAATGATTGTTCCCGTGCGAATCTTGATTCGGACGATACCGGACCGATAAATCTTTGGAATGTGGATACAGGAAATATTGTCTATGGAAATGATGTTCATGATTCCACCGTCCCGTTCAATTTCTGTTTCGGGATATATCTGGATGACCGTTGTGAAAATACCTTGGTGCGTAAGAACATAATCCGAAATATTTACGCCGAAGAGGATAAAAGTATGGTATATTCACCGTTGATGGTTAAGGGTGAAAACAATTCGGTGGAAAATAATTTTATAGTGGATAATCCTGACGCCCTGCAGGGAGCATATCAATTGTTTAATGTGGAGGATGATTATCCGAACAAAACATCTTTAAACAATATTTTCTATAATAACGGTGATATATTATATTATCATAAGGTTTGGCGTGATCATACACTGGTAGAATCCGACGGCAATATATATTATAACGATAGCGGAAAATATCTGATCGGCGGTGATGCACCGATGTCAACATATGAGGAATGGTATAATTATTTCGGCGGGAAACTTGACAGCTTTTCAAAAATCGCAGACCCCAAATTTATGGGCGAAGATGATTATCGCTTAAGATATGATTCCCCCGCGTTGGGAACCGGCGTAACTGATATTGATTTTGCGGCAATAGGGTTGACTGATGAATATCCGTTTTCAGATCAAAGTGAAGCTGTTGAAAAAGTATATGCAAAGGAAGAGGGAGCGCAGAATCAACGCAGCTACATAGATCTGAAAATAGGCGGGCAGAGCAGTATTGAAACCGTTGTACGGAGCAAGACCGGATTTGTCCTGGATAACGCAGATATTGAGTACAGTATTGATGATACCGATATTGCAAATGTGAACGAGGAAGGGATCGTTACAGGTATTTCGCCGGGAGTTGCAGCGCTTACGGTCACGGCAACAAAAAACAACAGTACTGCAAGCTGCACATTAAACATATTGGTGGGAGACAGTACAGAAAAGCTTGAAATACGAGGTCTGCCGGAGCTGTTTTGTACAGGACAGGAATATCCTATCCAGCTGGTTTCCATATCCGGATTCGGACATGAATCAATAGTTGACGACGCGGTAATTACGACAGACGGCGGAATAAGATATGACGAAGGTAAAATTTATGCGGAAACCATAGGTACCGGAACGATTCATGCAGTATATACCGATGATATAAAGACAACAGAAGCACAGGCGTCTATTGCCATTGTTGAGGGAATGCTGGATGAAGCGGTTATCAGCACATCGTCGCAGTGGATCAATGAAGGCGATACGGTAACGGTCAAAACGACGGCAACAAAGGATAACGGAAGCCCTGTAAGCGCGGATGAGATGAGCATAAAATATACAAGCGACACACTTTCGTTGGGAGAGACAAATGATAATGAGATCACTGTTACTGCAAACAAGCCGGGCGTTGCGAATATAAAGGCGGAGATAAATTATCACGGAACCGTAAAACTGGCAGAGCTTGAGCTTTATGTAAGGCCCAAACAGGAGAATTTTGATGACGGATGGAATAAAATAGATATCGGCAGTCAAAACAGTACAATATTTGAAGAAGATGGAAAGATACATCTGTTAACGGACAGCGGCGATATATTCGGAACACAGGATAATTTCGTATTCTTATACAAAGAAGTTGATCTGTCACAGGTTGGCGACGGAATGAGCATATCATGTACCATTGACCCGTATGCATACAAAGCTACCGATTCTCATGCGGTAGGCGTAATGATCCGTTCGGGATTGACGCAGGACGCTGCCCATGCAAATATGAGGATCCAGCCTGACGGTACAGTTCGTGGAATTTATCGTGATAAAGATGGTGCAGGTTCCGGATATTTTGTTGGGAATAATGCTGATCTTCCGTATAAGGTTGAAATTGTGAAAGAGGGAACAACCTGTACATTCCTGTATGGAACAGATGACAAAATGACCCCGATAGGAAGTGCTGATATTGAATTTGGACAAAAGGTATATGTAGGAGTTGCTGCAATGTCAAATTCGAGCGGAAGAGTTTCTGAGGCTGTTGTTGAAAATATTTCAATAGAGTACGGAAACTGATATTTGTATCCAGTGTGAAACTCTGTAAAATGAGCTTTGCATAAAATAAACTTAAGGAGGATAAGTTATGTTAAGGAAAAAATTATGGGCTGTATTTTTAACGGTCACAATGCTTTTGTCTTATGGCTTTGTAATGGCTGCGGAAGATAACGGTATTGTACCGGACTGGAGTTTTGAGGAGGGACTCTGGACAATAGGAGACGATGTGGCAAATTTAATGATAACGGATGAAGCGGCATATGACGGAACGAAAAGTCTGAAAGTCACAAAAGATGCAACTACAAAAGATACTGCATACATTGATTTTGCTTTGAAACCAAATACCTATTATAAATTGACATGTTATACAAAGTCTGCATGGAATTGGGGTGCATTGGTAAAGGTATATTCATGTGGTTCGGATTGGATAGAATTGGTAAGTGAGACCACTTCTCCATCAGAAAACGGCGAAGCATGGAATCAGGTTGCAGTTAATTTTACAACCAATGATGCAACCGATTACAGAATTACCATTATGGGTAATATGTACGGTGCCGATTACCCTCCGATATATTTTGACGCATTTGAAATTACTGAACAATTGACCGATAAAACAGGTGAGATTGTAAACGGAAGTTTTGAATATGATGATCAGCTTTGGAGCTTGCCTACAAACGGCGTATATTCAATAACAAATGAAGACGCACAGGACGGAAATTATTCTTTGATGATTAACGGTATAGGTAATTATACGGCTGTGCGCAGAACAATTAGTATTGAAGCAAATACAAAATATATCCTGTCTTTCTATGCAAAAAAGACAGGAAACAATGGTGCATTTATAAAGATTTTTAACGGAGATACAGAAGAGGATGCTGCTTTATTAAGTCAGATTAATGTTACGGGAGATCAATGGCAAAGATATACATATGATATTAATCTCGGAGAGCAGACAAAATTCCGTATTTTGATTTTTGACGGCGGCGCAAAAGCATACTACGATAATTTTTCACTGCTAAAAGTTGATTCGGATAAGCTGATTGTGGACGGCGGCTTTGAAAACGGCGGTCTTGGATGGAATTTCGGAGAAGGCTGTAATGTGGATACTGACGCGTATAAGGGACAGTACAGCGCAATGCTCCCCGGCGGAGGAGACGGATATTCAAGAAGAATAAGTCAGAATGTTAATCTTGAACCTAATACAGACTATATTTTAAGCTTTTATGCAAAAGCACCTAAAGATTGGGGCGCAATATGTAAAGTAAAAGACGGCGGCCTTGCAACTCAGGGAGTAAAAAGTGACGGGAATTGGACATACCAGACAGTTGCATTTAATTCAGGTGACAATGAAACAGCTGAAATTGCATTTACATGGAATACAGATGAAACACGAATTGATAATGTTGAACTTGTAAAAGCTGCAGATTATCAGGAACCATCGGAAGATGATGAAGATATTGAACCTGTAATATCCGGTGTGCCTGCTGATTTTTCGGGAAAAACCGATCTTACGGTAGGATTTATAGGCGGATCGGTAACTCAGGGTTCAGGTGCTGATTCATTTACCGATACATGGGTTTATAAAACAGCTTCATACCTGGAAGAAAAAACAGGTCTGCCGGTAAATCCTGTTTATGCAGGTGTAGGAGGAACAGGGTCTGATTTCGGTATATACAGATTATATGACGATGTTTTAAGATACAGTCCTGATATTGTATTTATCGAGTTTTCTGTAAATGATATAGGAAGAGATGAAACACAGGTTAAAGAAAATATTGAGGGAATGATAAGAGAAATTTTATCAATGCCGAAGAAAGTTTCTATTGTTCTTGTGTTTGTTGCAAATGATGATTTCAGCGGAGTGTCAAACATTCATCAGGAAGTTGCAAACTACTACGGTATTCCTACAATAAATATAAAGAACTATATAAAAGACCGTATTGAAAACGGAGATTTTGTATGGAGTGATCTGAGTGATGATAAAGTACATCCAAACAGCTACGGATATGGTATTTATGCCGAATATATACAAAGCGTACTGGATTCGGATTTCGGAAAATACATATGTTACAATGAATTAAAGGAAACACCTTTAACCGATTGTGACTATGTAACACCAAGAATTCTTTCCATAGATGCAGCTGATACATCATCAGGATGGAGGATTGAAAATAATCTTCTTGTATCCGATACAAAAAATGCACAATGTACAATTACATTCACCGGAACAGATTTTGGCTTCTATAAAAATGAGCTTGACGGTACTTCGTTGAACATTTCTATAGATGGTGTTGATTATGGTGAAACATGGGTTAATTTCGGTGCTCCGTATCGTATAATAACAGATGATCTTGAAAATACAACACATACAGCGGTTATTGTAAACAATGCAGATGACGGTATAAAGGTAAGTCTTGCAGGATTCCTTATTGATGATGCTACGGTATATGAATATCCGGAAGAAATTGTAAAAGATAATAAGGTCGAAAACGGTTCATTTGAATTGGGATCAGAGAATTGGAATGTTGGTAATCATTGGAGTATAACAGATGAAGAAGCATACAGCGGAAATTATTCATTAAAAATAAATAACGATTCAACAGGATCTGATTACTGCAATACCACACAGCGTATTAAGGTTGAACCGAATACAGATTATATAATAAGATATTATTATAAAGGAACAGGAGATCTGGTTATGAAGGTTCTTGATCCTCAGACGGGAAGTGCTATAATTCAGGATTATCCTAAGACAGCACAGGATTGGACATTGGTAACAGTACCGTGGAATTCGGCAGATAATACATGGGTTGATTTGCAGTTTATGGACAATGTAGCTGTTATGTATATTGATGATGTTACATTTTTAAAGAAAACCGATACATTTGCAATACTTGACAAACAGTTTACTGACGGAACAAAGACAGTTACAAGTCTTAACGGTATTGATAAGATATATGCCGAATGCCTGATTGACAATCAGAGTACACAGGAACAAAAAGTAACTGTAGCTGCAGCAGTATACAATAATGATAAACTTATTGATATTGAGTATTCGGATTATACAGTTTCTGCAGGCGGAGTTAAAAGTGCCCGCGTAGGAATAAATATTCCGGGAACTGACGGTTATAGTGTAAAAATGTTTGTACTTAATGGATTAAACACTTTGATGCCTTATTGTGAATATACAGAAATTAAAGCAGATCAGGAGTAAAATAGATGAAAAAAATTTATTATATACTTATATGCATGATATTGTGCGCAACTGCAGGAATAATGATACAGTGCGGAGTTTCAGCGGAAACTTATTATGTCGACAGCTCGATTGGTAATGATAATAATTCCGGACTGTCGGAAAATGAAGCATGGAAATCATTGGAGAAGATAAATTCAAATGTATTTAAGCCGGGAGATTCTGTTTTATTCCGTGCAGGAGAAGTATATAACGGAAACCTTGAGTTACATGGAAACGGAGAAAAAGATAACCCCATCACAGTAGGAAGCTACGGTGATGGGGAAAAACCGGTGATAAATGGTAAAGGTTCATATGCAATATTGCTTGAGAATCTAAGTTACTGGACTATTACGGGATTGGAAATAACAAACAAAAGTACATCAGGTACAGTCAGCTCAAAAAGCGGAATAACCGCTATAGTAAATGAAGGGTATACATCATATGGAATACGTATTGAAAATAATACAATAACACAAGTGGACGGCAATTGCGGGACATTTGACAATGCAGGAATTTTCTGTCGTGCCATAGGAAATTTTGATGGTTTATATATTGCTGATAATGACATTCATGATATTAAAACTATAGGGATTTATCTTTTAAGTCATCAGGATACAGGGATAACTCCATCATATAATGTGCATATTAAAGGCAATACCATTACACGCAACGGCAGAGACGGAATCATTGTTACCAATGCGCAAAATGCGCTGATTGAGTATAATAAATTGTATTACATCGGAGCATTGGGAGAAGATCTAAACTGGATCGCAGGAATTTTTCCCACCCGCTGCACCGATGGTATAATCCAGTTTAACGAGGTTGCATATATCGTAGAAACAGGGGATTCTTATGCATATGATCTGGATGTGGGATGTACCGGTACATTTTATTTTCAATATAATTACAGTCATGATAATGCAGGCGGATTTTATATGCAGCCGTCCGATACGATGAAAAAGGATACCGATAAGTGTATCGTCAGATATAATATATCTTTAAGAGAACGCGGAAGCTTTCGTATACAGTCGGATCATGTAGAGGTGTATAACAATGTGTTGTATGATCCGCAAGAGCCTTTACAGATAGGGACGTCCTATGTGGGCGGGATAGAGGATGTGAATTTTTATAACAATATCTTTGTATCTCCGGGTACACCCGAGTATTGGCCGGAATTTACATACAGTGCAAATCTTTATTACGGGCATATCCCGCCGGACACTCATAAAAATGCCGTTGCGGCAGATCCGATGTTTGTTTCGCGGCAGGTTGAAAATCCAAATGACTGCAGACTGCAGGATAATTCCCCTGCCATCGGAGCCGGGATCAGGACTGAGGATGCAAGCAGGGATTATGCCGGAAACGCTGTGTTTGATATGATACCCGATATCGGCGCGTTTACATCACAAACGGAGTCGGTAAATGCTGTTCGGGATTATGATTTTGAAAATGCGGCGTCTGCATGGGATCTTGGTTCTTCGTTTTCGATATCATCCGAAAACGCATATACAGGCACACATTCGCTAAAGCTTACCGGAAAAACCTCCTGGAACGGAGCACGTCAGGATTTGACATTGATGCCGAATACAAGCTACTGTTTAGAGTTTTATGTGACGGGCGACGCCTATACAAGCGTTAGGATATTAGATCAGAATGAGAATATTCTTGTCAATTCTGGGATGTTTTTGCCTGACGGACAATGGGAGCGAAAGACAATAGATTTTACAACTGATGCTTCGGGAAAGATCAAAATATTTATTGCAGACAGCGGAATGGGAATCAATTATTATGATACCTTTTCTGTCATGGTACAGAGAAACAAATCAACACAGGGCGATAATTCCGTAAAGCCCGACCCGCTGTTTTTGTCCGCCGCGGAATATACTGCCCGATACGGGACCTCTGATGCGGACGGAATTTTGATGTCATGCGACAGCGGAGATTGGATATGCTATCAAGATGTGGATTTTGGAACGGGATTTAATAAAATAATGCTTGAATATGCCGTTGCACCGGAATTTTCTGGAAAAAACGTAATTCTCAGAATTGACAGTCCGGATGGACCGGAAATAGGAAGAGGTATAATGAGTGATACAGGTTCCTGGGATAATTTTCAATGGACGACAATAAGAAATGATACAGTATACGGTATACATGATCTGTATGTTTGTTTCGGTGAAAAAAGCGAAGCTTTGGGTCAGTTTGCCCCTGAATTGGTTTTTGGCGTCGGAAATTTCAAAAATATATGGCTGTACTGATTGGGTATAAATAATTTTTGCCGATCGTATCAGAATACATATATGGAACATAAATTTAAAAGGGAGAAATTTAAAAGGGTTCTCGCTTTTAGCACAGACCGCAGCATGGCATAAAAGATATGCTGCAACAAATAAAACGCACTGCTCAGGTGCGTTTTTTTGTTATGTATCCAAAATCGAGCAGCCTTTGAGATTTTTAATGAGACATACTTTCTTCATGGACTTTTTTAAATCCTTTTACTGTGAAATTATATTATGTAAGAATCTGTAAAATATTAAATTTTAGAAAATAATATAATGTCATACCTTTAAGGTATGATGATACATTCGTTATAAGTATTTGACAGCACTTGCAGTCAGATATTATAATATAAATTAAGAAGTATTTAAATAAGAAGTATTTAAAACAAAAGTCAAATTAAAGGAGGTACAAAAATGGAAAAATCTGTAAATGGAAAAAAGTTATGGCTTTTTATTGCCGTCATTGCCGCGGTTTGTGTGATCTTCGCGGGTGTGGCACTGCTCAGCGGCGGTGCGCAAACTGTTACATCGGACGAAAATGAAACCGTGCTGACATTGCAAATCGGCAATCCGGAAATGACGGTAAACGGAACAGCGCAGGAAGTTGATCCGGGACGCGGTACAGCCCCTGTGATCGTGTCGGACAGAACTCTGATGCCGATCCGTGCAATCATTGAATCGGTCGGCGGGACTGTAGATTGGGACGAAGCAGCTCAAACTGTAACGCTTACCTATCAGGATGATACGATACGGCTTACCGTAAACAGCACAGAGGCGTATTTGAATAATGAGGCAAGCACGCTGGACGTTGCACCGGCGATTATCAATGACCGCACTATGATGCCAATACGGTTCATTGCCGAGGGATTTCAATTTACGGTAGAATGGGCGCAGGATACACAGACTGTCACCATTCATGTACCGGCTGTCGATATGTCGAAGGAGACGCCTACAGCCTCTGGGTCAGAAACAGAAGACACGGATGATGCGGATGCTCCGACGGTTTATATGACAACAGAGATCACACCCGAGGCACTCGTAGAAATTTACGAACAGCTTGGATTTAACGCTGAGGGCAACGTTGCGGTAAAAATGTCTACCGGAGAGCCGCCCAACAGCAACTATTTAAGACCGGAGCTTATTAAAGATTTGGTGCAGAGTGTGGACGGAACAATTGTTGAGTGCAATACCGCATATGGCGGAAGCCGTGCCAATACTGCTATGCATTATCAGGTTGCTGAAGATCATGGTTTTACAGAAATCGCTGATGTGGATATCATGGACGAAAACGGTTCCCTGGAGATACCCATTGAAAACGGTACAACGATTAACGAAAACTATGTAGGTGCAAATCTTGCCAATTATGATTCGCTTATTTCTCTTGCGCATTTTAAAGGACATGCAATGGCGGGATTCGGCGGCGCGATCAAGAATATGTCTATCGGAATAGCTTCCGCTGAGGGTAAAAGCTGGATCCATTCGGGCGGCGAAAGCATGACAAGCCCATGGGGAGGAGATCAGGACAAGTTCTGTGAAGCAATGGCTGAGGCAACGTCCGGTGTAGTTGACTATCTTGACGGAAAGGTTGTCTACATCAATGTCATGAACAATATTTCCATTGACTGCGACTGTGACGGTAATCCGGCAGAGCCGGATATGCACGACGTCGGTATTCTTGCTTCCACCGATCCGGTAGCGCTGGATCAGGCTTGTATTGATATTGTTTACGATACCGACAGGAGTCAAAGCGGCACACTGATCGACAGGATCGAGTCAAGAAACGGACTCCATACCCTGGAGCATGCAGAAGCAATAGGCTTGGGAAGCCGGACCTACAATTTGGTTAGTATAGATGAATGATACATTGCTTTTATTCAGGCATGTACGGTATGGTGAAATATCGCTATGACTCTCGTTTTTGACCAATGCGGCAAAATCCTGCGGATGCGTGTGTAATGCTTGCGGGAGATGGATGCCTCGGGCGTTGGTATGACGCTTCTTGTTACAGCCGTTTGGCTTTGTCATACCGCTTGTTAAAGACACTAAAGGAAAAATCAAAGCGGTATTAATTAAGCACGGTATGAAATAAATTAGCAGCGGCTTTGCCGAAAGTTTGCGGCAGGCCGCTTTTTGCCGGAGGTGAATTTGATGGAGCAATCGGATATGCGGCGCTTATTGCAGGGTATAGCGGACGGAAGTATTTCGATCGATGATGCGATGCTTTATATAAAAACAGAGCCCTTTTCCGATCTGGGTTATGCAAAACCGGACTATCACAGAAGTGTGCGGCAGGGTGTGCCGGAAGTTATTTTCGGGCAGGGAAAAACCGCAGAGCAGATTATTGGCATCACAAATGCCCTTTTACAGCATGGGCAGCAAACGGTTTTGATCACACGCCTTGACAAAGAAAAAGCGGAAGCTGTAAAACGGGGAATTTCCCTTACATATTACGAAACAGGGCGGATCGGAATTGCCGGAGAAATGCCAAAGATGAGAAAAGGCAAAATTGTAATCGCAACGGGCGGTACCTGTGATATGCCTGTAGCAGAGGAAGCGGCGCTGACCGCCGAAGTATTGGGGAATAATGTCGTGCGGCTTTACGATGTGGGAGTAGCAGGTATTCACCGCCTGCTTTCCCATACAGAAGAACTTATGAGTGCAAGGGTAATTATCGCAATTGCCGGCATGGAGGGTGCGCTGGCAAGTGTTGTCGGCGGTATTGCGGACTGCCCTGTGATCGCCGTTCCAACAAGCGTTGGATATGGCGCGTCCTTCGGCGGTGTGGCGGCACTTTTATCCATGCTTAATTCTTGTGCAAGCGGAGTGAGCGTGGTAAATGTTGATAACGGTTTTGGTGCGGCCTATCAGGCAAGCATGATCAACCGGATGGGAGATGATTAAGATGAAAACATTATATATAGAATGTAGTATGGGTGCGGCGGGAGATATGCTGATGTCGGCCTTATTGGAGCTGCATCCCGATCCCATTGATTTTATCAGGAGACTCAACAATCTTGGGATTCCGGGAGTAAAAATCGAAAAGAAAACTGCCGTCAGGAGCGGTATAGCAGGCACGCATGTGGACGTATCCGTGTACGGACAGCGGGAAGATGCGAATATGCACGACCATCATCACGACCATGACCACGAACATCATCATGAGAAACATCACGAGCATCATCATGCCGGACTGCACGAAATTGAACATATTATCGGGCATTTTGACTTGCCGGAAAAGGTGCGCGATGATATTTTATCTGTATATCATTTGATTGCGGAGGCAGAAAGCCATGCCCATGGCAGACAGATCGACCAGATCCATTTTCATGAGGTAGGTACAATGGATGCGGTGGCGGATATTACCGGCGTTTGTATGCTGATGCATGAGCTGGCGCCGGAAAGAATTATCGCTTCTCCGGTTCATGTGGGCTGCGGGCAGGTAAAATGTGCCCATGGAATACTTCCCGTTCCCGCCCCGGCGACTGCATATATTCTAAAAGACGTCCCTATCTACGGCGGAACGGTTCAAGGCGAGCTGTGTACACCCACCGGTGCGGCGCTGCTGAAATATTTTGTCGATACTTTCGGCAATATGCCGGTCATGAAAGTTGAGAAAATCGGCTATGGCATGGGAACTAAGGAGTTTGAAACCGCAAACTGCCTGCGGGTGATGCTGGGTGATATGGCAAAAACACCGGATCAGGTATTGGAGCTTTGCTGCAATATTGATGATATGACCGGGGAGGAAATCGGATTTGCGACTGAGCAAATTTTGTCCGCCGGAGCATTGGAGGTTTTCACAACGCCGATCGGTATGAAGAAAAACCGACCGGGCATACTGATCTCCTGCCTTTGCATGCCGGAGAATAAGGAAACAATCATTTCAGCAATGTTCCGATATACCACTACAATCGGGATTCGGGAGCAAATTTGCACCCGATATGTGCTTGACCGGAAGGAAGAAGCGGTGGAAACACCATATGGAACGGTACGCGTAAAACGTTCCGGAGGGTACGGTGTGGAACGTATCAAAACAGAATATGATGATATTGCACAGATTGCGTCCGAAAAAAACATCTCAGTCCGCGAAGCGCGCAGATTGATAGATAAGGAGCTTAGATAGCATGGAATTAAACGCAAAATATGATCGGTTAAAAGACTGTCTCCGCTCTTTGAAAAGCGTGGCTGTCGCATTTTCCGGCGGCGTGGACTCAGCCTTTTTGCTGAAGGCGGCAAAGGAGGCTTTGGGAGATAAAACTGCCGCTGTCACAGTGCGCTCCTGTCTGATGCCATGCCGTGAGTTTGACGAGGCTGAGCAGTTTTGCACACAAGAACATATCCGTCATATTATTTGCGATGTCGATCCATTCTGCATAGAAGGCTTTGAGGATAATCCGACAAACCGCTGCTACCTTTGCAAAAAGGAGATGTTTTCAAGGATACGCCAAACCGCTGTTAAATATGATATTGCAGAAGTGGCGGAAGGGTCTAACCTTGATGACAACGGCGACTACCGCCCCGGCATGATCGCTGTCCGCGAGCTTGGTATCAGAAGCCCGCTGCAGGAAATCGGTTTTACAAAACAGGAAATCCGGGAATTGTCTAAAAGGCTGGGGCTGCCGACATGGAACAAGCCTTCCTTTGCCTGTCTTGCCTCGCGGTTTGTGTATGGAGAAAAAATTACTGAAAAACGGTTAAAAATGGTGGAACACTCGGAACAGATATTAGCAAAATTAGGTTTTTCCCTGTTTCGGGTGCGTGTGCACGGTGATCTGGCAAGACTTGAGGTTATGCCGGAGGAGTTTGGAAAACTGCTGGAATACAGAGAACAGATCAATAGGGAATTGAAAGATCTCGGTTTTTCTTATATATCTATGGACTTGGAAGGATACCGCACAGGAAGCATGAACGAAACGCTCCGAAAACAGCAGTAAACACGTATAACTGCGGACAAGCCCTTTTTGAAACAGTATCCTGTAGAAAGATAATTGAGAAAGGATGATAAACAGCAATGAACAGCTTAATGGAAATCATACAAAGAGAAGCAGTTTACCTCTGGTATTATTTTGACCTTCAGCTGCGGCAAATTCTGCCTTACTGGGCGCTCGGCATTGTAATCGGTTCGGTTGTATCGGTTTTCGGAAAGGAAAAAATCCATCGGCTGCTTACCGTAATACAGGATAAACATTTAGGGATTATCGGTATTATTCCGGCAAGTTTATTGGGTATCGCATCGCCATTATGTATGTATGGAACTATCCCTATTGCGGCGTCATTTTCACAAAAAGGTCTGCGGGACGATTATCTGGCGGCGTTTATGATGAGCTCTGTGCTGTTAAATCCACAGCTGTTGATATACAGCGCGGCACTTGGACCGACTATGCTCACGATCCGGTTTGTTTCCTGCTTCTTATGCGGTATCGCAGCAGGTGTATTGATCAGAATATTTTATAAAGAAAACAGTTTCTTTAATTTCAGTAAGTTTGAAGAACACACAGGACATGACACCGACCCGAACATGCTGATGCGGCTTTTAAAAAATATCGGAAGAAATATCAAGGCAACGGGGCCGTGGTTTCTTGTAGGTATCATACTTTCCGTCCTTTTCCAGCGGTATGTCCCGGCACAAAGCTTTGCAAGCCTTTTTAATAACGAGGGATTCGGATTGCTGATGGCTGCAACTATCGGCGTCCCGCTCTATATGTGCGGCGGAGGGACAATTCCTCTTTTGCAGCAATGGTTAGCAGGCGGGATGAGCATGGGCGCTGCAACGTCTTTTATGATAACCGGGCCGTCTACAAAGATCACGAATCTCGGCGCGCTGAAAAGCGTACTCGGCGTCAAGCATTTTGTTCTGTATCTTGTGTTTGTTATCATATTTTCTCTTCTGTCCGGCGCGGTTGTTGATTTGATTATTTATGTATAAAAAGCTAAATATAGAAAATTTGACAATAAAGATATTTGTTTTGAAAATTTCAGGGTTTAAGTGAGGCAGTTATATTGTGGTTTTGTCAATGTTAAGTCAGCAAAATATATTTCTGATTTTTTCTTCAATGTTTAATATTTTTACTCGCAGCATTTAAAATAATAAAAATACAGTAGTTTATCTTTCAAAATACAGTAGTTTATCTTTCACGGTGTATTGCATTTTGAACATCAATGTGATAAAATAATAGAAAAATGTATTTTTGAGGTGCCCAAATGGATATACGTGTTCTGAAATATTTCCTTGCGGTGGTTCGTGAGGAAAACATAACCAAAGCCGCAGATATATTGCATGTGACCCAGCCGACATTAAGCCGTCAGCTTGCAAAAATGGAGGAAGATTTGGGCGTGAAGTTATTTATGCGCGGAAAAAACGGAATTACGCTTACCGAAGAAGGACTGCTTTTGAGACGCCGGGCAGAAGAAATTGTCCTGCTGGCGGATAAGACAGAACGTGAACTTACGGAGCACAGTGAGATGATTGAGGGCGAAGTTTCAATTGGATGCGGTGAATTGGCGTCGGTAAAGCTCCTGCCGAGGTTTTTGCAGTCCTTCAGATCGAATTACCCGAATATAGTCTTTGACATTCATACGGGAAATGCGGATGTTATAAAAGAGAGACTTGATAACGGTATTCTGGATTTGGGAATATTGCTTGAGCCGGTTTCCATAGAAAAGTATGATTTTATCCGATTACAGATACCTGAGCGCTGGGTGGTGCTCATGCGTCCCGATTCCCCGCTTGCACAAAAAGACTTTGTTACGGTAAATGATCTTGTAAACATACCGCTTATCTTTGTCAAGCGGAAGAGTATACGAAACGAGCTTGAAAGCTGGTTTCTTGGGCATACGGACGAACTGAACATAATTGCTACCATCGATATGTCTACAAACGCGTCCATTCTTGTTGAATACGGGCTTGGATATGCGGTAGTGGTAGAAGGCTCCGTACCCTTTTTGGACACTAAAAAGGTATGCTACCGTCCGATATTTCCGGAACGGACGTCGACGTCTGTCCTTGCATGGAAGAAAAACCAGCCGTTTGCACCTGCTGCAAGAAGGTTTTTGGATTTTGTTCAAATGGAACTCAATCAATGAAGTATCCATGCAGATTTTGCATGGAATTAAATAAAAAATAAGCATTAGACATATAAAGAAAGATGAGATATAATATGTGTAAAGAGATTTCTTTACACATATTTTTATGGGCAGGTGATTTGAAATGACTATACAGGAGCTGAGCAGGCAATATAATATCGATGTAAAGAAGCTGCAGTATTTTGCGGATCATCGGCTGATAGAAGATGAACAGACAGATAATGAAGAAAATTTAAAAAGGCTTAGCCTGATATGCACTTTATATGACATACAATTAGATGCAGGGAAAATAAAAAAATTTTTGCAGCTGGATTACGAGAAAAATTACAAGGAACAAATAAGGCTGTTAAATAATCATCGGCATTATGTTTTAGGCGAAATCCATAAGAATCAAAAATCATTGGATCAGCTGGATTATTTGGTTCATAAAATCAAAAATAAAGGAATGAATACAAAATGAGAAAAGCAAGTGCATGGATTATTTTTTTAGTGTTGACAGCAATTGTTGCAGGTTTTAGCATAACGTCATCGGGAGTGGAAAATGAATCGATCCTGATCGCATATTTTGACCGCGCGGAAAATTCAGTAACAGACACAGACACAACGACTTCTGCCAGCAAGGTTTCCGATGCGACCCCCGCGGCTATGGCGCAAATGATCTGGGAGCAGACCGGAGCAGATGTATTTTCGATTACAGTGTCTGATAAGTATCCAAGTGACTATAACGAGTGTTTGGAACGCGCGCAGCAGGAAAACAGTGCAAATGCGAGACCTGTACTTAGTGCTTCGGTACAAAACATGGAACAGTATGACACTGTGTTTCTTGGTTTTCCGGATTGGTGCGGAACCTGTCCGATGGCGGTATTCACCTTCCTTGAAAGTTATGATTTTTCGGGAAAGACGATTATTCCGTTTTGTGCCCACGGTACCAGCGGCTTTGGGACAAGTATATCTGATATAAAATCGATCTGTCCGAACGCAGAATTTGCTCAGGAGTTCGGCGTATCCCGCGACAGCGGAGAAAGCTGTGAAAATGATCTGCAAAGATGGCTCGAAAATTTGGGATATGGCAGTGAGCCGGAAATGGTACTCACAAATGACAGTGTCGTTATAAAAGCGACGGAGCCTATTGAGAACGAATCATTGATTCTTGCAGGGTATTCTGATGGAAGATTGATGAATATCAATATCAGAACCGTATCAACCGACAGTAATCTTGAAATTAATGAAACTGTTTCCGGTTTTGAAGGCGCAGATACAATTAAAGCATTTTTGTGGGATGGAACAAACAGTTTTTACCTGCTGTGTACGTCACAGGATATCCAAATTGGTTCAGAAGATGAAAATTTGAAAACACTTACAGTGTACTTTACACTTGCAGGAAATGCAAATTATAATAGTGATGTGGACGCAACCACTTCAGCAAGTGTTGTAAGCAATCATAACGGGGTTCTCACCGGGACTACCGAAGCCGTGGCAGATATGATACATACCGCTGCAGGCGGTGATATCGCGGAAATTCGGACTGTTCTTCCGTATCCGGCAGATTTTGATGCGGTCGTAGATCAGAACCATGATGAGATCGACGAGGGAACGCTTCCGCAGCTGCAGCCCATCGATATTGATATATCTGAATACGATACCGTATTTATCGGTTATCCTGTTTGGGCAACGACCATTCCGCAGGCGATACGTGCCTTTATAAATAACTATGATCTAAGCGGAAAAACAGTTATTCCTTTCTGTACACACAATGGATACGGCAGCGGCAACAGTTATGATGAAATTGAAGAGGAGTGCCCGCAAAGCATGGTGCTTGACGGATTGACTGTCCCCGCCGATGATATCGTGGGAAAGGATTTAACAGCTGTAAACGACATGGTGGTAGAATGGCTGGCAGAACTCGGTATAAATAATGATAGTCAAACAGAGCAAACACCGATAAAAATCACAGTTGGCGGTGAAGTGCTTGACGGATACCTGAACAACACAACCGAAGCGCAGCAGTTTAAAGCAATGCTGCCTATAACCATATCTATGGTCGGCTATGGAGGGCGTGAGTATTACGGCGGAATATCATATAGGATTGAGGATAGCACCGAGGGCAGGCTTAATTTTGATAACGGAGATATTACCTATTGCCCGTCAAACAATACGGTTGCGATATTTTATGCACAGACAGAAAGGCCCGATTTGACCATGCAGGTCATTCCGATGGGCAGGGTCACATCGGATTTGACCGTGTTTGATAATCTCGGCGCCCGAGAAAGCATTACATTTGAAGTGGCAGAATAAAAGAAAGGAGGATGTCTGATAATAAAGAAATTTTAACTGTGTTCAAAGAAACTATTTAAATTTTTAGGAGGAATTAATATGAAAAAAGTATTATCAATTTTTCTTGTTTTGTGTACCCTGTTTGCCGTTTTTTCAACGGCAGGTTATGCAGAAGAGGCGGCGGAAAATAATTTTACAATGACGATGCAAATCGGCAATCCCATGATGACGGTGAACGGTGTGGAAAAGGAAATCGATCCCGGACATGGAACTGTTCCTGTGATAATAAACGACAGGACCCTTTTGCCGGTAAGAGCTGTAGTGGAAGAAATCGGCGGTGAAGTCGGCTGGAGTGAAGAGACACAGGAGGTTACCTTGACATACCGCCAGACAGAAATTCTTTTGACAGTGGGCAGCATAACAGCGTATTTAAACGGCGAAGCACAGCAGCTTGACACAGCGCCTGCAATAATTAACGACAGGACTATGCTGCCGATCCGTTTTATTGTTGAAAGCTTTGGATTTGATGTAAATTGGGACGAGGGATCCTCCACTGTTATTATTACCGGAACGTTGGGCGGCGAGGAAACAAGTCCAGAACAGCCGGCAATTGATACCGATGAGGAACCGAATACAACGGATGAATCTACAGAGGGATCAAAAGCACTGGTCGTATACTTCTCCGCTACAGGAAACACAGAATCAATGGCACAAACGATAGCTGAAACAACGGGGGCGGATATCGTTGAGATAGTGCCGGAAGAGCCGTATACCGCGGAAGACCTTGATTACAGTAACGACGATTGCCGTGCAAACCTTGAACAAAATGATCCTGATGCAAGACCGGCAATCGCAAACCAAATTGAGAATATAGAAGAGTATGATACGATATTCTTAGGATATCCCATCTGGTGGGGAACGATGCCGAAAATCATCAATACCTTCCTCGATACCTATGACCTGTCAGGCAAAACGATAATGCCGTTTTGCACCAGCGGCAGCAGCGGTATTACAAGCTCGGTAAATGAGATCAGAGAGATATGCGCGGATGCCGATGTCAAGGATGGACTAAGAGGTTCTTCCTCTACAACATCTGCACAAATCGAACAATGGATGACAGACAACAATGTTGTTTTAGGAGTAACTGAAAATGAGGCGTCAGAGCCGTCTGAGGGAACAAAGGCACTGGTAGTGTACTTCTCCGCTACAGGAAACACAGAATCAATGGCACAAACGATAGCTGAAACAACGGGCGCGGATATCGTCAAGATCGTGCCGGAAGAGCCGTATACCGCGGAAGACCTTGATTACAGTAACGACGATTGCCGTGCAAACCTTGAACAAAATGATCCTGATGCAAGACCGGCGATCGCAAACCAAATTGAGAATATAGAAGAGTATGATACGATATTCTTAGGATATCCCATCTGGTGGGGAACGATGCCGAAAATTATTAATACGTTCCTCGATACCTATGACATGTCAGGTAAAACGATAATGCCGTTTTGTACCAGCGGCGGCAGCGGTATTACAAGCTCGGTGAATGAGATCAAAGAGATATGCCCGGATGCGGACGTCAAGGACGGACTCAGAGGTTCTTCATCCGCAACATCTGCACAGATAGAGCAATGGATGGCGGACAACGATGTTGTTTTGGAAGAATCAGAAAATGAAGTGACGGAGCAGGAATAAGAAATAAAGGAGCCGGCTATGTACTTTTTCGCTTCGGAAAGCACATAAAAAGTGGCGCGGACAATAACTGAAATGACAAGGATCTATTTATCTTGAAAACAGATTTTGTAACATCGCAGCCGGTAGACCATATACATAACAAAATCAGTTCTTTTCAATTTGAAGAGAACTGATTTTAAATGTGTGTCGGGCATGGCACATATCTAGTTGGTGAAAGTCCAACCGCAGGTATTTACCGCCAAGCGTAGTGAACCGCAAGCCTCTAACAGCAATGATAGAGGGGGAGGAAGCGGTGTAGCAAAACTCTCGAGCCTACGAACAGAAACTTGATACAAGGCTAAATGGTGGACGAGGTTGCAGCACAAACCGAAGTCCGAAAGGTAAACGTAAAGTCAAGACAGTAAATCAAGAGGTTGTGGAGCGAAAGATATGTGAATTACCCCGAGAGACCCGTCTGGCATATCGGAGTGATATGTGCGATAAAAAGTTCACAGGCGGGGGTCAGCTGAGGTCATAGTAGGTATGGACACCGAAATACTGAAGGACCTAATGCAGCTGTAGTGCAAATCGCTGTAAGCAATGTTCGGACAGTCAGGGGCTGAGGATATGCCTAAAGCAAGGGAACGTAACCCTTGACGGCAAAAGGGCAGTTCGGCAGTTCCGAATAAATCTACGAGCAGAAGGAGGAGCAGCATGAGATTGATTGACAGGATATTGAGTGAAGAAAATATTAAGGCAGCAATCAAGGCAGTAAAGCAAAACAAAGGTGCGGCAGGCATAGATAAAATGCCTGTGGAGGAGCTTGAACATTACTTCTATGAACATAGTATAAATTTCAATATAAAAAGTGCCACATTTTATCAAATAAATATGCACAATATTTGTCGGTGTTTTACGGAGGACGAATAGTGTAAATTATCATTTCCCATCTTCTCCGTAATAGCTTTGCAAACGATACGATTTACCTTTAATAGTTACAACCGTGGCATGGTGAAACAGTCTGTCAATTATTGCG
>CALXWJ010000033.1 GCA_944392335.1 uncultured Clostridia bacterium | reverse complement strand
AAAAGCAGTCACAAACCGTTAGGTTTGCCTGCCCTTGACAGTGTGGCGAAACAATGCTACACTGTTATTTGCGACGGCAAAATCTGATTTGTTCTTGAGTTCCTCACCGTCGGCACTCTTTCCACAGCATTGTTTCGCCTAAGCTGTCAAGGGTGACGGCTCTTTTTATTGCTTTTGCGTTTTTTCATTCCTACTTTACACTACCTATAAAAGTTTTCATAATGTTATTTTTCTTAAAACTTTATGATATATCGGATCGTCTTTCCCGGGACGAGTGACAGCTTTTAGCATACCGTCCTTTATAAACTGCTCTATTCTCATGGCAACAAGACTATCCCCAATACCAAGAAAATACTTTCCCAAAACCTTGCCAATCAGATTCGCTTCCATAAACTCATCTTTCTGCAAATCCAATTCACGTAAAATAAATGGATCATAAAAGGTTTCAGGGACACTTACAAGCTGATGGTTAACCACAGCCCTAAGAGGCGCGTTTTCCTGTTTCAGCTGCTGCCAGCGAAAAGACAAAGCATACATATAATTAACAGGAGGCTTATGACCAAGCCGTGATAAATTCCCCCATTGGTGAGGAGGCACCTCACCCCAGCCGGAGTATATTGCTACTGTATTATCAGGCATTACATGAAAATCCGGGAGTTTGACATATGTAATATCCAGCTTTTCAAATCCTATTGGTTTTAGCTGATCTATGATCCAGCAAATGCCGCAGGTCTCATCAGGAGTATCGCTTGTCCAAATACGGATCGGTTCTCCGTTTTTGGCACGCAAAAGTAATTCTTTTAAACTTTTTTTTGAGGTTTCCAGCATATCTTCTGCCGCATTCTTCACTTTATCCAGATAAATGCTCACAAGCTTTTTTAATGCCGCTTCTCTCTGTTTTCCAATCCCGTTTTCCTCAATATCTCCGACGCCCAAAGCCAAAGGAAAACAAAGGATATCTTTTCGTTCGATATCAAGCGGGAATGCCTTTTCCCGGTTGATACGTTCTTTTTCTTTGGTCTCACGGAGCATTTTTTGTATTTCCTCCTGATTCGGTGACTGATTTTCTCCGTCAGAGGCGCCAATAATTGCAGAGCTGACTCCGCCTATATTTTTCCCATTACAGGCAGCAACCGAAAGGCTTCCGGCAGCGCTTTCACCAAATACAACTTCCATTGCAGATTTTCCTCCTATATTGCATAAAGCTTTCTAATAAGAAGCTAAAATATGTCAAACCAGTTAAAAGGATTAATTATTTCAAAAAAGAAAGACCGAAAAATTTTTGTAAAATTGTGTTTTCTTTTTTCACGTTTAGAAAACAAAGCACGTATAATCGCAATAACAAAACAAAAAATAATATAAACAATCACTACAAGCGCAATGATCAAAATAATATTCATGGACTATTCTCCTTAAATCTTTTATACCCGTTGGCTCAATAATCAAATTTTACACTGTATCATCATACTTTGCTATTATTTCTAATTCAAAACGTTAAGTATCAAGTTCACAATAATACAAAGTGTCTGTATCGGTATCATATAATCCTACAGTAAAATTAAAGGATGCACGGCTTAAAATATCAGTTTCTTTATCTGTGTGCAGGTCAATCAAGAGATAGTATCCATTTTTAATTTCCGGTACTAATGCATTACCGTTTCCGTCATTCAAAAACGGTCCGATACTGCTTGTTTCGTCAGATATCCCGTAAACCAAAGCCCGTACCGTTTCATCAAGCGGAAACTGCTTCCACTCTGAACTTTCTTTGATTTCATTTAATACTGTATCATCATTAAACCCAAGAACAATGCAAGAAGTTCCATCACCGTTAAAACCCCCGTGAGTGTCCGAATTTGATAATTCAGTCCCGGCTGAAGCATTGACTCCAAGCTTCTCTGAAACAATGTCCTGTGAGCTTCTTGTGCTGCAAGCAGCAAAAGTAATCAACATAATAATTCCTATCAACATGCAAAGTGGTTTTTTCAAACTTATCATCTCCGGTAAAATATAAAACAATATCGGCATTCCAATGATACAAACGGTTTCTTTTGAGGATCTACCCAATAAAAATCATTTTTATTCAGTCTTTTTGTATAAACAAAAAGCTACGATTCCAATAATTAAGGGAAATATTACTCTTCCGTAATTCACCCCTCCGGCGCCCCGTTGTGCAATTCCATTTATTAAGAAAGGGACGCCTGTCAAAAGACCTGCAATTGCAATAATTAAAATTATTAACCATAATTTTTTCATAATCACACAAATCTCCAAATTACAAAATTCCCCTGGGTTTATCTAAAAATTTCTCTTCTCCATAGGTGTTAATTTTAAAAAACATTGGCCGGCTTGCTCCGGATGTAATCTCACCGGTGATAAACGACGCCGGTTCTTTAAAATATCATCGATTTTACTTTCTTTTTTTCGTGACAAATAATATAATGCCGATAATTAAAATTATACAAATAATTATAATTATCAAAATTATACCTGTATTTCCTTTAACATAAATATCTGTCGGTGCATCAGCACCGCCTATAGCCGATGTTTCCTCTAAAGATATATTTTGTTTTGCATTGTCCTCTTCATTTTGTTTTATTTGATCCTGATCATACCGCCCCTCATTCAGATATTGTTCAAAACGATCCCACATATCCCCTTGTATACCTTTTAATTCTAGTTTTCCGTCGTTATTGATTGTGGTTTCAAATATATATGTAGGATTATTTTCATCATAATAGGCGAACAAATAAACCTCGCCTGTCTTTATTTCAAAATCACCTACAGCAAAAGGATCATTGTAAATGACTTCTGTACCGGTATTTACACTCCCCTTTAATACTTTTACGGGAGATATTTCAATATCATGTTTTTCATTGTTCGTATTGTACGCCTCCACTTTTGCAAAGAAAACCTGCGATTCATCCGATGATAACAAATCCTCCGGCACACTGCCGGCAAATACTGTAATATTTAATAATGCAGTTAAAATCATTAAAATCAAAGCTGTAATCTTTTTCATACAGACCTCCTGTTACATAACCTATAATTTTCAAAATATCTAAAGGACTAAAATAAATCTTCGCTTTGGCATTTTTTACAGGCAAAATCTTACCAATTCATCAATAGTATTCCGATCGGAAAAATCAAACCGTCCGCCGTAATTATCAATAACCGCACGGTCAGAATCGCTTCTTTCCTTTTCCGGTTTTTTAGAAAGCATTGTTTTCATAAACCACATCATGGATTTATGGATAAAGGACATTTTTTTGTAATCCATACCGCCTCGGAAATAAAAAAACTTTATTTTTGAAAACATTTCCCCCGGTATCTGTTTTTTTGCAGAAGCAACAATGCTTTTGATATTTTCTTCATCATTTACATCACCGACTCCCACTGTAAAGACTACGATTTTTTTGTTTTTAATTTTATCATAATTCTTTACCAGCTCTTTGATACCGTTGATTTTTCCTGCATATAAACCTCCTCCGAAAATAACTGTTTTAAAATCTTCATTAAAATCAACACTTGATATATCCACAAAACTACAGTTTAATTTTTCTGCTATCCATTCAGAATACTGTTTGGTAAATCCATATTCGGATTTGTATATAACAATAATATCTTTATTCATACCATTCTCCGTTCTGCCGCGGACGGCGATATAAATTAAAACGCGAAAAAAGCAAGCCGACTGCAGGCTATAGCAGTACAGCCATAATTATTAATGCCTGAGCAAGGTTTAGAATTACCGCTTATTTTTCACGTTATTTCATTATTTTCAAATTAATTTTTAAATCGGAGCAACGCTCCTGCTTTGCTTGCAAGGAACAGAGCTTGCAGCCTGTGCAGAAAGCGTCTTCTCTTCAGGGTTTGGGTAGGATATTCAATAAGGGCTTGCCCCGTCTTGGGCGAGGACAAGAGCGCAGGCAACGCCTGCGCTGTAATCAGTGAGAGATTAAACTCTCACTGATTACAATATGGAACCCGCCGCCGATTACGGCGGGAGACATCTGCACTTAGGTTATAATACCGCCATCTGACCGGGTATTCTGTGATAAATAAAAACCTTCTGCATTTAAAGATGCAGTATACACATAAGTATTGTTCTGCTGCGGGCTTGCCGATATATAAATAGTTCCCATTATATCATCTTCATTATGTATAGTAAAATTCACCGTATCCTTTAAAACAATATTTCCGTTTTCGTCCAACGGCGACCAGTAAAGAGCGTTTCCCTTTTTAAAACTTATATTATTGCCTGAGATACTCTGATCGGTATCCCAGTCAATCAGCATACTTTCAGAACAGACTGCACTAATTTCGTTATATTCGGTATCAAATTCAAAGCGAAACACCGGAATACGTGAGCTTACTGCGGGATTAAATGCCCATTCAGCCGTTCCCATTGCACCCTCCGGGACAAGGCTGTAAATACTCCATAAGAAAGTACCCATCTGCTGATTTGCTCTTATTTCGGCAAGCAGCAGGCTATTATCTGCCTTTACAAGAAATTTGTCCTCATTCAAGGGCTGATACATGATTTCATTATACTTTGTTCTTATATTTTCAATTTTATCTTTGTCGAATGTATATAATTCCGACCATTCTTCATCTGTATACGGTAATTCCTCCCATTTCCAAGTCACATTATTTATTTCATTTTTTTCTCCCGTAACACGGTTTTCCAAAATGAATGATTTATCACCAATAATATATCTGAAACCCGAATCTCCGCCGGGAAATACTGAGCTTAAAGGATTCATGTACAGACATTGGTATGATACAAATGTCATTCCGGGTACAAATTCAAATGAAGCCCCGGCAATGTCCATTGTAAAATTTATCTTCATTACATATTCTCCCGCGGGTCCTTGGATAAAATATATTGCTTCTTCATTAGCGTCTTTGCTTCGGTGTGTGACGGGCAATTCGAATTTACCGTCACTGCTCCTCCTCAGCGTGTAGGTTTCCCTTTCGATTACCGTCGATCCATTATTTTTTCTGTAATAATCCTCACCGATTACCAGAGTGTCGGCATCCCAATCCGCCTCAAATATTAAGGTTGCTGAATCTACGACCGCAGCGCCGGGCAATATTTCATAGTCAAAATCAAATTCATCGGGATAGAATACCGGTTCGACCGCTGTATTTGCCGTATCTTCGGCAACATTACATACAACATACTGCAACGGTTTTAATTCAAACAGCCATCTGATATATGCATCTTCTTCATTGCCGCTATATCCGTAACTCAAAAAAATGCCGCCGTCATTTGTTAAAATGACATAATAAAAGACACCGTCCTCACTATTTTCAACATCAAGACGCCACGCTTTTTGAGTGTTTTTACGTATATTATCGGGTTGGTATCTGCCCCTTAAAAATCCACTGTCGGCATTCATGAAATAATCATCAAAATTTGCCTCGGACAGAACTGCTTCAAAAAACCTTCCCTGCTCCCATGTCCAATACTCATGACTGTCGGCTGCCAATACATTACCGGCAGCTCTTAGTCTGTATTCCCCTGTAAGGTTATAAAACGGGGCGTTTTCCTCGGTATAGCCGAAAGAAAATCTTTCGTCGTCATAGATGACCTTGTCGACGCTGTAGTAACGTGAAAACGGGTCTGAAACAGTTTTATTTTCATCAGGCGGATTTGTCAAAAAACATAACGCAACTGCAGAACAAACAACGATTGCCGCGATAATGATCCAAAAAGAAGGCTTTTTATAATTTAAAATGGTTTTTACCCGTTTTTTTACATCGCTCTCGCCGAAAGCCAACGGGCAGGCGGTAATTTTTCTCCGATTCGTTCCGTAGGACAATAGTGAGCTTGAATAGTCGGCTCTTTGTATATTGTCAAATTCCTTAATAACCTCTTCATCACAGGCAAGCTCAATATCTCTGCACAGCAGAGCATATGCTATCCACATCAAAGGATTGAACCAATAGACCGCAAGCAGCAAAAACCCAAAGGGCTTCCACCAATGATCTCTTCTTTTAATATGCATCTGCTCATGGGCTATCACGTGTTTCATACTTACCTCATCAATATTGAACGGAATATATATCTTCGGTTTTATAATACCGAACACAAAAGGGGATCCCGCCCCTTCACTCTGATATATGTTATCCCTCAGCAAAACCGCGGTATCAACTGATTTCCTAATACGTATACAGCTTATGACCATATACGATACCATAACAAATATCCCGCCTATCCAAACAGCGGTAAGCGATGAAATACATATCTGCAGCATATTAATACCCTTATCGGCCGCCTGCTCCGCCGACTGCATTATAACGGGATTTATTGCAGTGTTCACAGCTGATATCCCTGTATGTACCGCACCATATGGATTGGTCATAATATCCGGGCTGACGGTCTCGGCCCGCGGTATCATACTTAATACGCTTTCAATAGAAAAGGGACATATAAGTCTGACGGCAACAATACCCCAAAGAAGCATATATACCCATTTCGGCGCTTTTTTTAAAATGAACCTCAGTATAAATATTACAAATATCAGCCAGCTTGCCGATATACTCATGTTAACTATTTTTAAAAACAATTCGCTCATTATGTATCCCCCTTTCTAAACCGGTCGATCATATGCTGCAATTCGTCAATCTCTTTTTCGGTAATTTTCTTATTTCGGGAAAACGCCGCAATGAATGCCGGGAAGGAATCTTCAAATTTCTTTTCAACAAGCTCATCAATCTCGGCTTCCTGTACTTCATCCTTGCTGACCAACGATTTTACAATGGTATTTTCATTCTTTAACACCCCTCGTTCGGACAAACGCTTGATAACCGTATATGTTGTTGTGGGTTTCCATCCTAATTTTTCCCTGCACAGATTAACAAGCTCACTGCTCTTGATCGGTTCATGCTCCCATAGTATCAGACAAAACCGATACTCGCTCTCAAATATTTTCGGTATGCTCATGATATTTTTCTCCTTTCTCTAATATGTTAGAGTACATTTACAGTCTAACATATTAGAGTAATTTTGTCAATAGTTTTTTAAATATTTTTAATGAAAATATACCGTGATTTTATGTACCTTTAAAACACTGATTTTTCCTTGGAACACAAAATAAAATACCCATGTGATATTTGCTTACGGCATAATATGTCACACGGGCACTTTTTTAAATTGGAACAACGCTCCTGCTTTGCTTGCAAGAAGCAGAGATTACGACAGATTGCAACCTGTGCAGGGAGCATTAGCTCCTCAGGGTTTGGGCGGGAGATTCAATAAGGGCTTGCCCCGTCTTGGGCGAGGACAAGAGCGCAGGCAACGCCTGCGCTGTAATCAGCGAGAGATTGAACTCTCACTGATTACAATATTAACCCCCCGCCGATAATGGCAGGGGGGTTCATCTGTGCTTATGTTATATTTATTCTGTTTGTTCAAAACATTCATATATGTAATTCTCAGACGTTTTCATACACGCTGTCCGTTATCGGGCCGGTACCGTATAAATTACCTCTTTTTCCGTAAACGGTATCATGTTGTCATTCCAGATAAAAACATTAAGCTGTGAAATGTCTGACAAATCCATGCCGGATATGTCTACCGCTGCCGGATCGTTCGGATCAAGATTGATGGTTTCGGCATATATCTGCGATATTGAATTAGGAGATGTTCCTGCCGACACATAACACCTTAAATTTTCATATCCCATATCGGAGTAAACCAAAATATTATTTTCCGAATTGTCATATTCGATCCGGATATCAGGCAAAAATCCGACCTCAACCGAATCCGATACGTCCCCTTCAACACCTGTTATATAACCATCGTCATCATTTACACTTATGACGGTATTGGGACAGGGTATTTTTGACTTGAATGACAAACGCAAGAAACTGTTTCCGGCAGGTATACCGTCAATGGTTATAAAAGCTATTATTATATCACCGGGAGTATTTTCCGAATAGTCATACAGCAAAAAATCTTCCTCTGACCAGCCGTATTCATATACACCTACACATTCGAGCATATTGTGATCATAATGTATTGTAAAGCGACCGTCCGTGATATAGGTACTGTTTGAGACATACACATCACAATATGCTCCCGTTTTCAGAGAATCAAGCATAAGAATCGATTCACTGTTTTGCTCTGCATATATATTCGCCGTAAGAACAAATATCAAACATATCAGAATACTCAAAATTATTTTTTCATTTTATCCGCTCCGTTTTCACATAAATTCGGCCTATTTATCATTAATCAATAATATTCTATTCCAGATAAAATACAGGATAAAGGTCTATGGATACCGGGCTGTTATCCGGGTTTGTTTCCATAATATCTGACATATAATCCCACCATTTACGGTTGATTTCTGTATCAGCCAAGCTATCCCATAGTTCTTCGGATTCTATCTCTATATACCCGTACAGTATATTTGTTTCCCTGTCAAGAAATATTGAATAATTTTTTCCGCCGTGTTTATGGATCATATCCTTCATTTCGTCCCATAATTCATTATGACGCTTTTCATATTCTGCTGCCATTCCTTCATAAAGTTTCATCTTAAAAGCTTTTCTTATCATTTTTATCCTCCATTCCGCCGTCCCGCGGCAATACAAATCCTAACGCGAAATAAATCACTGTCCAAATCCATGCTGATATATGTTTGCTTAAAAGCACAAAAGGACAGTATGCTTTGCGTTCATTTTTTACAATTAAATCAAAACAACTTTTGACTGCTGTTTTTAAAACTTATCATATTCAGTCCGCCTGCTTCATCATCCATTTCATTGCGCTCTGAACGGTACGGTCCCAAAGATCCCATGAATGCGCGCCGTCTGTCTGTACAAATTTGAAATCATAATTCAATGTATCAAAATGCTTGCTTAGTCTAATATTGTCCTCATACATAAAATCTTCTGTACCTATAGTCATATATATACGCGGTTTTATATCATCGCTGTTATGTTCCTCGGCAAGACAGAACAGATCATCGCTTTTTGGTATCTCACCGCCGAATACCGGGAGCAATACATCCTCAAATCCTATATTGTTTATGTCCGCCACAGAGGACAAACCAAATGCTGCGCAGTATCTGCCGTATTCCTTCAATGCGATTTTTAATGCACCGTATCCTCCCATGGATATCCCGCCTATATATCTATCCTCACGCTTATCTGAAACATTCAGCATATCCTCTATTATACACGGCAGCTCCTTTGCGATATATGTATAATAATTCATACCCATTTTCATATCGGTATAAAAGCTTTTCGCACCGAACGGCATGACAACACAAAGACCGTACTGCGCCGCATATCTTTCGATCGACGTCCTGCGCATCCAGATTGTATGGTCATCACTTAATCCGTGAAGGAGATATAAGCATTTATATTTATCGGCTGTATTCTTATTTTTTATACCGATCTCACCGTTTGTGCTTTTCTGCGGTATTACAACAAGCGCCGATGTCTGTATTCCAAGGGCTTCACTGAAAAAATTTAAATTTATTAAAGCCATAATTTCCCTCCTCAATTCCACGATTTATGCATATTACTTTAAATGTTATCTAATTATAACATACAGATTTGTCACAGAGCGGTACATTTTACCCTTTGCAAACCGCAGTGCTGCAATTTCAATAATGGCTTGTCCCGTTATTCAACGAGGACAAGAGCGCAGGCTGCGCTTTGCTGTAATCAGTGTGAGATTGTACTCTCACTGATTACAAATATGGAACCCGCCGCCGATTACGGCGGGGGACATCTGTTCGCCCTTATAGGCTTTCGACCGCATACACACGGTATTTTTCAAATCAGTTATGTTATTTTTCATATTTCTTTAAAAAATTTACCCATTCAGGATAGACATAAACTCTTCGCCGGAAATTGTTTCTTTTTCATAAAGATGATTTGCCAGTTCATCAAGCTTGCTCCTGTTATCTTCAAGAATTTTCATAGCTTTTTCATGCTGCTTTTTGACAAGCGCCACTACCTGCTTATCTATTTCAGTCTGCGTCTGCTCGGAGCATGCCAAAGAGGCGTCTCCGCCAAGGTACTGATTCTGCACCGTTTCCAGAGCGACCATATCAAAATCTTTGCTCATGCCGTAGCGGGTGATCATTGCCCTGGCAAGCTTTGTAGCCTGCTCGATATCATTGGAAGCTCCCGTAGATGCGGAGTGGAAAATCAGCTCTTCAGCTGCCCTGCCGCCGGTCAGCGTCGCAATTTTGTTCTCAAGCTCTTCCTGGCTCATAAGATAATGGTTTCCTTCCTCTACCTGCATGGTATATCCAAGTGCACCGGAGGTTCGGGGAACAATGGTGATCTTCTGCACAGGAGCGGAATTGGTCTGCTTAGCCGCTACCAGAGCATGGCCGATTTCATGATATGCAACAATCTTCTTTTCCTCGTCGGTAAGAATAGCATTTTTCTTCTGATACCCTGCAATAACTACCTCAATACTCTCCTCCAGATCGGACTGTGTAACAAAACGCCGTCCATCCCTTACCGCACGCAACGCAGCCTCGTTAATGATATTTGCCAGCTCCGCGCCGGATGCGCCGGATGCCATGCGGGCGATCTTGCTAAAATCTACCTTTTCATCCACCTTGACCTTTTTGGCGTGAACTTTCAGTATCTCTTCACGTCCCTTCAAATCGGGAAGCTCTACCGGTATCCGGCGGTCAAAACGGCCGGGACGTGTCAGCGCCGGGTCAAGGGATTCCGGACGGTTGGTTGCCGCCAGAATGATAACGCCGGTGTTTTCCTCAAAGCCGTCCATCTCTGTCAAAAGCTGGTTCAATGTCTGCTCACGCTCGTCATTTCCGCCCAAACGCCCGTCACGCTTCTGACCGATAGCGTCGATCTCGTCGATAAATACGATACATGGCGCTTTTTCCTTTGCCTGCTTAAACAGATCGCGCACCTTGGAGGCGCCCATGCCAACGAACATTTCTACAAATTCCGAACCGGACATGGAAAAGAAGGGGACGTTGGATTCTCCGGCCGCAGCCTTGGCAAGCATGGTCTTACCGGTTCCCGGAGGGCCAACAAGCAGAATACCCTTCGGCATAGAGGCGCCGATCTCCCTGTATTTATTGGGATTATGCAGATAATCAACGATCTCCCGAAGGTTTTCCTTTGCCTCGTCCTCTCCGGCAACATCCGAGAACTTAATTCCCTCGGAAGACTTTACATATATCTTGGCGTTGGACTTTCCGAACATCATAGCGTTTGGCCCGCCCGCACGCTGCATCATCTTCTTGGACATATATTCACCAATTGCGATAAATAGTACTATCGGGAGCACCCAGCTTACCACAAAACTGACAATAGGATTTGTCTGCTCGATAATTTCTCCTTCAAAGCTTGCGCCTGAGTCCTTAAGCGCCTGAGTAAGATTCTGGTCGTTTGGCATCATACCGGTCTTATAGATGACGGTATTATCTTTGTTGGTAAAGACGATCTGATTCTCCTGCTGCTGAACCTCCACCCGGCCCAGCTCCTTATTTTCAGCCATGTCCAGAAAAGTGCCGTAGTCAACATTTTGCACCTGCCGCTGCATCAGCCATGGCATAGCCAGAAAATTAAACAGCAGCAGCGCCAGCATAACAATACCGTAATAAAAAATCAGCGGTTTTTTTGGTCGTTTTACTTCATTCATCGTGACATTCCCCCTCTATAGAATCGTAAGCTTCCTTATTTACGCCATCCGGCAATTGTTCCGCATCCGCTTTTTTCATCCTTTTGCGGTTTAAAACAGACTTATGTGCAGTGAATACCGCAAAAAATGCCGCGATCGCCGCAAAGGTACATAAAACCAGCAAAATCCATTTACTTTGTTTCATCTTGTTTCTCCTCTTTATATTATTCCGTGCTCATTTGCAGATCAATGGCAGTCAGTGCGTAAACCAGCGCATACTGAATCGCCTGTGTGATAAAATCAATAGCGTATTCCGCATACAGCTTTATCGCTTCCGCCTTGTCTTCTTTTCCTGTACCCAATTCCGAATAAAGATCAAAGTCAAGCAGCTCTTTTAGCAGATTTTCTGTTTTATGCCTGCATTTCAACCGGGCGGCTGCTAAAACGGAAACTGCCCTCGAACGACTGTCATCAACACTCTGCCGAATAGGCAGGTCTTTTTCTTTATACTCGCTTTTTGCCTTTTACGGCTTATTGAATATTTTTTATAACCCCCCGGCAGGGCTGAAAATGATCTGCACAATGTCTATGCCTTTTTCCTTAGCCTTTAAATTACGTCAATTATAGCATATATAAGGTGTGAAGTCAATATTTACAACAGAAAGATATTGCAGCATAACCTAAGAAAAAATTTTATGTGTCTTTCACCGCACTATGCTATCCCAGGCAGCAAAAATATAATCACAAACCTAAATTTTAATAAAAATTTTTTAAAGTCTATTGACACCGATTCATCTTTATAGTATAATTTATTTAGTATTACTAAATAGTAAACCTAAACAAGGAGTTAAGCATGGATAACCGATATGTACAGCAATTTAAAAAAGGTTCCCTGGAAATGATACTCTTGTGCCTGATCGGACGCAGGGAGACCTACGGCTATGAGATCATAACCGAATTAAATAACAGCGCGTCCGTTTTAGGATACGCAAAAGAGGGAACGATCTATCCGCTCTTATATCGTTTGCAGAAAGCCGAACTGGTCAAATGCCGGCTGGCATCTGCCGAAGCAAACGGCGGCTCAAAAAAATACTACTCCCTTACCGATAAGGGCAAAGAAATATTGGATGAGCTGCTTCTGTTTTGGTCAGACTATGAAAACTGCATCAATGGCTATATAGCCGCCTATCAACAAGAGGAGGTATCGGAATGAAAGAACAATATATCAAACAGGTCAAAAAGGAATTGCACTTATCACGAAAGGTCAAAAAGGAAGTTATTCGTGATTTAAATGAGGCTTTTGCTTCCGCGTCGGAGCATGGCGAATCGGAACAGCAGTTGATCGAACGATTGGGGACTCCAAAAGAATTTGCGAACAGCACCGCGGAACAGTTTGGCATTGATAACACCAAATCGAAAAAAAGGAACGGTATCATTTCTACTCTTGTTGCGCTTGTTATCGCGGTTACTGCCTTTTCGGTATATGCTGTTGCACAATCAGGAAAAGTACCAGAAGGAGCAATCGGACAGTCAGACGCGACAACAAATATACAGATTGAGGGCGTGTTTGCCTTTGATGTTTCACAAATCCTTTTGGCTATTGGGTTTGCAGCAACAGCTATTGCTGTTTTGTTAATTATCCGAACCATACACAAAAACAGGAGGTAACCAATGAAGAAGTATATTTCTGTATTCGTAATCATGGTTATGATTTTTTTGGCTGCGTGTTCCAATCAGGACACGCCGCCTGATTACGGGATAAATGCAAATGATACAAACTCCGAAAGCATTACTATGCTTGACGAGGGTGTATGGCCCGCAAACGAGTACACACAAGGACTTCCTGTCCCGCCCGGCAAGGTTTTATGGGCAGCGCTTGACACAAAACGCAAAAATTGCAGTATAAGCATTACGGATATCAGCGAAAATAGCTATAACGGCTACATCGAACTATTGAAACAAGAGGGCTATCGCGCGGTTGAGGAAGTATCAGAAGAGATTAAGGGGCAAGAGTATGTTTCTATAGGCACGCTTTTATCTGATGGTGAAAAATGGCTGAGTGTCAGCTATATACCTGATAATTTTACTATTTACATTTCCTTTGACCATGAAGAAGGTATGATTCAATAATGAATTTGCCAAATCGGACAGCGGCAGAATTTAACGGCG
Organism: uncultured Clostridia bacterium; assembly: GCA_944392335.1. Lineage (GTDB taxonomy): Bacteria > Bacillota > Clostridia > UBA1381 > UBA1381 > RGIG1988. The sequence goes on along the minus strand of CALXWJ010000033.1, from coordinate 8,062 downwards.
TGCCTGCTGTCCTTTTTCGGTAAATTGTTTACGTCCCTACTGCATAGTATTTCATTAATCTCTGGATTTTTTCAATTTTTATACTCTTCTTCTTTTTTTCGGTCTTGCTCTTGCGAAAATATAATACGGTTAAATTTCATGTACGATATATCTGTTTTTTATCCCGTTTAATTTGTTTTCTATGATAAATCGATCTTTTTCTTTTATTATTTTCGGATTGTCTTTTATAACTTCCTCCCTCTAATTACAAAATAAATAAAAATATTTTAAATCAGAGCAATGCTTTTACTTTTGCTGTTCTACAAATTCCATATTAGCATAGACCTTTTCCATTCGTTCATTTGGAAAACACTCATCTACAAATTCCCAAAAAGCATTTGAAGGCGCAATACCATCTATCCTCTGAGACCATCTGAACATAGCAGTCCCGGACATTAATATATTGAAGATAAAGAAAACTGTCAGCAGCCAGGTTATTATTTTTCCAATACGATTAGGTATTCTCAAAATCCATTTTGCAATTCTCGGGTAGAGATTTTTAATCCAAAAGACACTGAGCAATCCCCAAAACACAGAATACAACATGCAAATGCGTCCATTGATATTGAACGGCATATCACTGTAGTCCCAGGAGCGGGAGCCAAACACAAATTCCTGTCCCCAGGAACACACATACTCCAATATACTGCCTACCAGTATGCCGCCCAAAAAAGAAAGCCAACTTCCTCTGTTTCTGAATTTGTAAAGGCATACAGTCAACAAAACGGCACCGACTCCATACAGCAGATTAAATGGGCCGTATACAAGACCGGATCGGCTTTCTATATACCCATTTGTAATCAAGCACCATAGTATTTCTACGGCAACGCCCGCAAAACTCCCCATATAACAAATAAGCAGCAATTTATATATATTCAGCCCCTTGGCAAAAAAATGCTTTGCACGGCTTTCATCCAAGTCTATCTCCGCATTTGACGGAGGAGCGATAGGAAGCACACGGTTCTTCTTCTGGTGTTTTATGTCATTACGGCGGGCATTCAGTTCATCGCCGGCTGAATATATCTGCCTCCACGCTTTAAATATATTGTTTGCCGCTCGTTTAAGCGAATCTACTTTCCCCAGTGTTTCAGCGTCGGAGGTTTCGTTATTAAGCATCTTCGGATAATAGGCGGACAGATCATCCTCCGTTTTTTTGACAATATCCAGCAGCTGCAGGCTTTCTTCCTCAATTTCCAATATACAGGAAATTGCCCCCTCCGTGCAGTCTTTTCTCTCAACTATGTTTTTTGCCATTTTGTCCCCAAACCTCCGCAATGTTTACTTAATTTATATCTTTTTAACGTCCGTCCCAAATTGTTTTTTTGATATTTTTCAATTACCGCACAGTGTTTTTTCGTCCTTTTTTTGACACCAATATCAAAATCAACGAAAGAAAATCCAACCACTTCTGACATAACGAATACGCCTTCCTTTTTAAAACCGTAAGAGAACTTTTCCCTCGGTATGCCCTTGAAAAACAAGTCTAAGTGCGTCGTTTGCCTGTTCAATGGCGAACACATGCGGATCGGTCTTCTGCATAATACGTTTCTCCTCAACAATCCCGGTGATTTTTTGCAGCTGTGAGCCATCTGAACATACAAATATAAAACGATACTCTTTCCCTTGCTTCTTTGCCGCTTTATCATATTTCATGCCTGCCAGAAGCAAACAACATCCGTTTGCCAACAGAAAAATGATTCCTAACAGCGAACTCTTTGTTGGGGCCTGTTCTCAAACTCAGCAGCCGCCCGCCTTTCTTCAACACGGACAGCTCATGTTCCAATTCACCGGCGCCTATGGCATCAATAACGTGATCCATATCAGACAACACATCCCAGTAATTTTCTTTTTTATAGTTAATATATCGGTCGACTCCTACAGCCAGCAAGGATTCTTCCGACCTCTCATTGCCGGACACAATAACGCGAAGCTCTAACGCCTTTGCAATAGGCACCGCAATCTGACCAAAGCTTCCGGAACCGCCCGGAATGAATACCGTTTCTCCCGGCTTTGCCTCCAGCTCCTCTGTAAAATCTTGATAAACCGTCAGACCTGTAAGCGGAATGGCAGCCGCAGCAGTAAATTCATATCCGGCAGGCATTTTGCATGAGCCGCTTGGTCTACTGCAGCATATTCTTTAAAAGCGACAATCATGCTGAAAGTCAGGCAAGTATTTTGCTGTAATTTTGAATTTAAATATCTTTCATATCATATCTTCTGATTAAATTTTTTCAAAAGCGCCATCATATCAAGAGGACGTTCCTGCAATATAGATGACCTATTTGGAGCATATAGATTCCATAATGTCACAAAAGTCAGCAGCGGCTTTGGGGGATATTTGATCCCGTTGGGCCTTTATCATGGATTCCGAACGGCTGTCATCACTCAGTGTATCTAAAGCATCCAATAACTCCTGCCCGGGTTTGGAAACATACAGGCTCATGCCGTGCTTTTCAAAGTATTGCGCGTTAAAAGTTTCACATCCCGGTATGGGAGAAAGGTGGATCAGCGGTATTCCGCATACTGCTGCCTCTGTTGATGACAGTCCGCCGGGCTTCGTAATAAAAATATCTGCGGCTTTCACGTATTCAGGCATTTTGTCCGTGAACCCCAAAATATCGATCCTATCCCTGCCATTGTATTCATCCATAAGCTGCTGATATAATTTTTGGTTGCTGCCGCAAATAACAGTAAGCTGATATTCTTCGTTTAAATTCAAGAATTCCTCCAGCACCTCAGCAGCTTTCACGATATGTCCGGCTCCCATGCTCCCGCCTGACAGCAGAATATATTTTTTATCTTCGGGCAATCCCAGTCTTTTTTTGGACTCGGTCTTGCTGTTGTCTTCTGTAAATTCTTTGCGCACAGGAATTCCGTATGCCAATATTTTTTCCCGTGGAACTCCTCTGGAAACGAACTCCTCTTCTAAATCTGGAGCGGGGATTCCATAATAGTCGCATGAGGATTCTTCAAAAAACGGAGTGCAAGTATAATCTGTAGCAATCAGCAGGGTTTTTACATAAGACTGTTTCTTCAGATTTATATGAGCCAATATTTGAGCCGGAAAGGTATGAGTCATAACGATGCAGTCAAAAGAATACTTCTGCAAGTAATGATCCATAGCCTCGGCCAATTTACCGTTTGCCCAGTAAACAGGGGAATGAACCGGCAATTTGTCGTATATTTCTCCTATAGCATATATTGCTCCGAAACTTTTCGGCGAATGCTGCACCAGTTTGATATAACTATTCCCAACAAGGCTTGCAGCATGCTTTCCTGTCAGCGCATAGGGATCCATCATAGTTACATGATGGCCACGGCTTTTTAGTTCTTCCTCCATAGCTAACGCAGCCGTATGGTGTCCTCCTCCGGTATCACAATACAAAATTAATACTTCCATATCATCGTCACCTTCAGTTTGTCCTGCATTTTAATAAAATATATTTGATTTATCATTGATAGTGAAACACGTTTTGTTTCAGGCTTTCACTTATCTTTGCATAGGAACTCGCCTCAAGCCTTTTCTTTTTAAATAGCGCAGAAGATTACGGAAAGCCCAATTGACAAATTACAGTTGAGCATTTAAAAGTTTTTAGGCGAAAATCTGCGAAATTTTGTGAAAATATTATGCTATTTTTTCATTTCTATTTTATACTACCCTGACGTAGCCGTTGCAAGGCAAGCTGGATATACCATCCAGCTGTGCTGCGTGTATGACATATATGTACGCCGATCACCCGCTGCGGCTGGCGCAGAAAATAATAGCGCAAAATTTCTTCCTGTGTCTGCTCCGGCAAGGCAGAGAGTGCGGCGGCAAGAGCAGCGTTATTTAACAGGATGGTCTGACCGCAGACGATAAAGGGATATTCCTCATCCGGCTACGGCTCGGCAAACTGAACAGACTTCTCATTCATCAGATAGTCAAGGGAAACTTCCCATTCCCATTTCTGCCGCAGCTCCCAAATTTTATCAATGGCAGAATAATGAATAACAATCTTGAAAAAGGCGTTGTGCATGCGTTGAATATACTTTTGATAGGTCACAAAGTCGACCATGGAAAATTCCCTTTTCTGAATAAATAACGCGGGGCGGCATCACTCCTTGATGTCGCCCCTTAATTGCCTGCCAGCAAAAGCGGGCAGGACTGTCAGCGACGGCGCGTATGTGCCGTTCACCTTGACCGTTAACCGACTCGGCCGGCTTTGCTATGTTCATATTCTATTTTTCGATGGACTTAATCCGTTCCAAATCGCAACTGCATAGCGTATCCATATTACGGAAAATTTTATCCGCGTCCCATTCCCACCATTTAAGCTCTAACAAACATTCAATCAGTTCATCACTAAATCGTTTCCGAATAATGCTACATGGATTACCGCCAGCAATACAATATGCGGGAACATCTTTTGCAACAACCGAATTAGCTGCTATAATTGCACCGTCACCAATATGAACGCCGGGCATTACCGTAACATTCTGTCCAATCCATACGTCACTGCCAATCACGGTATCGCCTTTAAGTGGAAGTTGCTCCAAACCCGGAGTAAAGATCTCCCAACCATGTCCCATTATATTAAACGGGTAGGTTGTCACGCTGTTCATTCTGTGATTTGCACCGTTCATGACAAACTCAATTCCCTTTGCAATTGCACAGAATTTCCCAATAATCAGTTTGTCTCCCAAAAATTCGTAATGGTGCGTTACATGGCTTTCAAAATTTTCAGCGCCGCTTATATCGTCATAATAGGTATAGTCACCGACAATAATATTCGGTCTGGAAATTACGTTTTTGATAAACACCACACTTTTGATATTTTCATTTGGATAAATTGCATCCGGATTTGGTCCCATATAGTTCACCTTTCTCTTATCATTTCTTTTATTGCCATCAATCGGGAAGCAATTTTTTAGCCGCACCACTTTTCGATTCTCGTAATCGCATAATACTTCTATTTCCCCAGCAGTTTTATCCATCTGCAACATCAATCCCCGGCAAGCTCCGCACGGCATTCCGGCCTTTCTATCCGGCATAACTACGACAATTTTTACAATATAGCTTTCCTTTCTTCCGCATATCGTTAGGGTCACTTTTGGTCATAATCTAAAACGGTCATATGTTGGGTATTTAAACCGGATCAACTCTCCATCAAGCTTGCTTGAAATGGAGCTTAAAACGCTGCAACCGGCAATAGGAGCGTTAGCTCCCCGGCTGTCCATTCATTCCAAATTTTGTTTTCTATTTCAAACAATGGAGAAGATTCTTTCGGATGAAAAAATTTTCCCTTTGTCCATCAGCTAAACAATAATGTTTCTTCCTCTTTAATTGCCTGAAATAGATCCATTTCGTTTTCCCGCCTTTCTTTTCAGCAGAAAAGCTCGTTATTTTTTCTGTCTGAACAAGCCTTTTTGATTGCTATCGCCGCAGCTGCCACCATAGCGCTGTTGACCTTACGAGCCGACTGAGGACATATCGAAACACAACGCATACAGGAAATACACTTTTTACTGTCCGTCTCCCTTAGATTTTCTTTACTGATAGCCTGTGCCGGGCAGCTTTCCGCACAAAGGCCGCAAGAGGTGCATTTATGACCTGCTTTCGGAACTAAGCCTGCCCCTCCGGCTTTTTTATATGGACGGTTCCCCGGTATTTGAGGATCGGACATACCGGAAGGATCACCGCTCATTTTTTCAAGGATTTTTTTTGCAAAGTCTTGCAAGTCTCCTTTATCCTGTTCATCCGGCCTGCCCGCCGCATACTGATGCATAATGGAATGCTCCGCAATAGCCGCGATACCGGCAATTACCTTGAACCCGCTTTGTACCGCGATGTTATTGAGCTCAATAAGAGTATCCTAGTATGCGCGGTTTCCATATACACAAACAAGCACGCACAGGGCTTGATTTGCGTGAATTTCTCCCAGCCTTTGTGCTGCAAGAGCCGGTACACGCCCGCCAAAAGATGGAACCGCAATCACTGCAACATCCTCTTTACCCAAACTGACAGCGGTAAAATCGTTTTTTGCATTTGATAAGTTGATTTTCTTAACAGGTTTCTTCCATTCCGAGGTTATTATATCAGCAACCCTCTGTGTTCCTCCGGTGGGGCTGAAAATGATCTGCACAACACCCATGTCTATCACCTACTGTAATATTAAAATTGCATCAATTATATCATATATAAAATGCAAAGTCAATATTTACAACAGAAAGATTATGCAATATAATATAATATAATATATAACCTGAGAAAAGATGTCCCCCGCCGCATGCCGGCGGCGGGTTCCATTTCAAACAAACATGATGAAGCGTTGCTCCGATTTAAACAGAACAAAAAAAAGGACAGTGAGATACTATGCATATCAGTACAAAATGCTCCGTGGCAATTCATTGTCTTATTTTTATTTATGAGTACGGGGAGAAAACCAAGGTCACTAGTGAGCTATTGTCGTGCTCTACGGGCATTAATCCCGTCACTATCAGAAACATCATGAGCGCTTTGAAGAAGGATGGGATCATATCAGTAAAACACGGAACGGGAGGCACAACGCTCAACTGTCTGCCCGTCGAAGTTGATCTATACCGCATATGAAAAGCCCTGAATCCGTATTTTCTATCCAAACTCATAGGGGTTCATCCCGCACCCTCTTCTTTATGCCCTGTCAGTCAGAATATTCACACCGTTTTAAAGTGCACATATGAAAAAATCCGAAATGATCTAAAAGGCAGTTTAGAGGAGATAACCCTTGAAAAGATTATTTCCGATTACCATGCCTGTAACTGCGGGAATACAGTCAGGTCTGCAGATATCAATATACAGGAAACAACCGGGGGATTACTATGACCCGGATAAATGGTATAAGGTTGTTACCCTTGTTCTCGGTATAAGCATCTAGTATCGCGACCAACGAATTGAACTCGCGGAACAACCTATACGACACACGTTCATCGTTACATTCTATCCTTAAATTTCGAGTTCCCAAAATATATTCTTTGATCTGCTCCGCGGCATTATTCATAAAGCTTAAACGGTTTTGTAATCAGAACTGGGGGGTTTATTTCTACGCCTAAAATCACCAATCAAGAAAAAGCGAACCTAATTTTAAGATTCACTCTTTCGTTATAATTATATATACGGTACTGAAACTCCGAAATATACTTCAATGTCATCTACCCTATCACCGGTGTTAATCTGTGCCGAAATATACTGCGTTTTCCCGGGCAAAAGGTTATTTACCGGATATTTCTCAACCGTCACGATTTCGCCGTCCTTATGCGCCACTATAAGCGTCTTTCCGAAAAGCTCTCTGCTACCCTGATTAAAGATGGAAACCGTAACATAATATGCTCCTTCGTTTTCATTATACCTCTGATCTGACAGTCCTATAATAACATCGCTTTTTATGGTTTCTGCAATTTCAAGTGGGTAGCTGAGCGGCTGCATTGTAGATGGATTAAGGAAAAATACTTTGAACTGTTCGACTTCTTTTCCGGTTTTTACTTCAACAGAAATATTCCTCATTTCTCCGCCTGAAAGACTGTCTATTTCGTATGTACTTAACCCTACCATTTGTGCTCCGTCATATGCGGCAACCGCAAGCATTCCCGACATACTCCTTCTTGACTGGTTCGTAATGGAAACCGTCATACAGTAAACACCGGCAGAACTGTCATAGATTTTATCGGATACACGAGGCGTTATATCGTTTAAGTTGACATTCCCTGTACCTGTTGACCCGCCAGGCTCCTCAGGTGCTTCATCCGGTGCGGCAAATCCTTTTAGTATCGGATATCCGTTGTTCTTTTCGGGATCTATTTCCCAGACAGAATCGAAATTATAATTCTTAAACGTTTCCTGTTGTTTCATCTGTTCTTCCAATTTGGATTCCACACGGTATATGTATAAATGTTAAAATAAAAGTACACAAAAATTATCAAATAAAAGTGCACAGTTTAAAAAAACAGAAAAATACAGTATAATATGTTCATCCATATATATCGGAGGATGTTCTATGTTATACAAATC
>CALXWJ010000032.1 GCA_944392335.1 uncultured Clostridia bacterium | reverse complement strand
TTCACTGCGGAATACCACATGAGGATATACTAAGCAAAATCAGCTGTGATACAATCTTTATGAAAGCGAAAACCAATATCGGTAACAATGGTTTGTTACTGGCTGCTTTAAGCGATGATGATGTCAGGCATGTTGCTGAGGTTATACCTAAATGCAAAATAGTTCATTTTGACTGCGGTCACGGTATTCACATTGAAAAGCCGAAAGAATTTATACGTTGCTTAATAAATTTAAAATAAAGGCTAAATAACAAAACATAAAAAAATATATGGATAAAAATAGTGATTATGATTTCACTTCATATTACAGAACATATTGGAGGTACATAACTTATGAAAGATATGATTGGATACTGCGGACTGGATTGCGAAAAATGTGATGCATATATTGCAACAGTTAATGACGATAACACTCTGCGTGAGAAAACAGCGAAGCTGTGGGCAAAGTTAAATAACGCCCCTATTCTGCCAGAACATATTAACTGCGAGGGCTGCCGTATGAATGGAGCAAAAACGGTATTTTGCGACAGTATGTGCGGGGTTCGTCAATGTGCGCTGAAAAAAGGCGTTTCAACTTGTGGTGACTGTCCTGAATTGGACACCTGTCCGACTGTTGGAGCGATTACTTTAAACAATTCATCTGCTATGGAAAATTTGAAAGGATAAAATACGTAGAGTAAGTAAGATGACTTTGTGGAGGTGAAATATTGATAAAAAATAGACCTAATTTTGAAAATATAATTTCATTTGAAGAGTTTAATAAATACTATTGGTATCGTGATGAACTTTCACAAATATGTAAATCAATAGGCTTAGAACATAGAGGTACAAAGCAAGAATTGAATCAAATTATTGAACAGTATTTTAAAGGTAATATAATTAAAAAATCCTCAAAACAAATCAAGCAAAAGCAAGTGGATATTATAACTATAGACACACCATTGCTTGATTGTGGATTTTCTTTTAATACAAAATTTAGAGAATACTTTTCGATTTTGACAGGCACCTCACCATTTAAATTTACTGCTGATATGGCTGCAGCGTGGCGAAAAGTTAAAAGTGAAAAAGATGTAGAATTCACGATTCGTGATATGCTGAAAATTTATTATGGAGAATCAGATTATGCTAAATATGATAATTCGATATGTCAGTGGAACAGGTTTTTAAAAGATTTCTGTTCAGATAAAAATAGTTTAGTTTATTCTAATAAATTGAAAGTTGCCTCTATACTTTGGAAAGAAGTTAAAAATTCTACAATGCAAAAGACTTATTCTCCAGAACTTTTAAAAATCCACTTTGATAAAATAAAAGAGTACAAAAAATAATCAACTCCTTGTTTATAGAACTGTGAAAAATGTTGTTGCTATATGATATTTATAGCAAAGTTTTTTAGCGGGTTTGTTTAATATCATGTATGATGAATTACTGAAACCCAAGAAAAAAAGCAATAAATGCTAATTACGGAGGAATATAATGCTTGAAAAGATACCATCTGAATCAACTATGACGGAATTGCTAGGACAATCCCTGTTTGAAGTTTGGCAGGAGTTGTGTTCGTCAATTGACGAAAAATATGATATGGAAAAACTATGGAACTCTGGCGGTAAAAATTGGATTTACGAGTATAAGTATCGCAGAGGTGGCAAAACGCTTTGCAGCCTATACGCAAAAAGTCATTGCGTCGGCTTTATGATTATCTTTGGAAAAGACGAAAGAGCAAAATTTGAAGATATAAGGGATACGCTTTCTGACTCCGTTTGCGGACAATATGATGAAGCAACAACTTATCGTGACGGAAAATGGGTAATGTTTGAGCCGACTGATACTGAACAATTCAGTGAGTATATGAAACTATTAGCTATTAAGAGAAAACCAAATCGCAAATAACAAACTAAATCCGGAGGTTAAATTTATGGCAAATTCATATAAGATTATAGATGAGAAAACATGGGAAAGATCTATGCATTGCCAAATTTTCAGGAACAGTGTTGAGCCAGCTTTTTGCTTAACATTTGAAGTCGATATTACAAATTTTAAGCGTATGGTCAAGGAAGAAGGATTGTCATTCACTTTGGCTATGGTATATGCGGTGTGCAGATGTGCAAACAAAATAGAAGCTTTTCGTTATCGTTTTCTTGATGGTAATGTTGTTCTTTATCAAAAAATTGATACTGCTTTTACTTATTTGAATAAGGATACAGATTTATTCAAGGTGGTTAATGTTCCAATGATAGATGATTTAAAAAAATACTGTGCATTGGCATTAAAGACAGCAAATGAACAGAAAGTATATTTTACAGGTCCATTAGCAAACGATGTCTTTCAATGTTCACCTTTGCCGTGGGTGACATATACCCATATATCACATACAAATTCCGGAAAGAAAGACAATGCTACACCACTTTTCGATTGGGGAAAATACTACGAAAGAAACGGAAAAGTATTTATGCCAATTTCGGTTCAGGCACATCATTCTTTTGTAGACGGTTTACACGTTGGACACTTTGTAGAAGAATTACAAAAATATCTAAATGAATGGTAAAATTGCATTTACAGAAAAGAGGAATAAAATGGCTTTTGATTACAAGAAAGAATACAAGGAATTTTATATGCCGAAGAACAAGCCCGGCATTATAGATGTTCCGAAAATGAACTACATCGCTGTTCGTGGAAAAGGTAATCCTAACGAGGAAAATGGAGAATATAAAAACTCAATTGGTTTGCTGTACGGCATTGCTTTTACCATAAAGATGAGCTACAAGGGGCCTCATAAGATTGAGGGTTTCTTTGAGTATGTCGTGCCACCACTTGAAGGGCTTTGGTGGCAGGAAAATACACAGGGACTTGATTATTCAAGAAAAGAAGATATGCACTTTATCTCTATGATACGGCTGCCGGACTTTGTAACGAAGGAAGATTTTGAGTGGGCAATTGAGGAAGCAACGAAAAAGAAAAAACAGGATTTTTCCAAAGTAGAGTTCTTCCCCTATGATGAGGGAGTCTGCGTTCAGTGTATGCACATCGGCTCTTATGACGATGAACCTGCCACCGTTGCTTTAATGCACGATTATATGAAAGAAAACGGGTACGAGCTGGACATTACTGACATAAGATACCATCACGAAATTTATTTAAGCGACCCGAGAAAATGCGATATGAGCAAGCTGAAAACGGTTGTAAGGCATCCGATAAAACAAATCAGATGAAATTTACATAATCGAAAGATTTATGGATGAACTAAAAACTACTCTGTAAAGTATTACACAATCCTGCTATAATTAATTCTTAGTTTTGTTAAGGATTATAAAAGGTTTTTTGTATTTAAAAAGAATAAACATTAAGTTATGAGGTTGAATATGGAAATTAAAAAAATTGACAGAACTCAAATCCCCGAGGCAGTTAATCTTATTTGGACAACATTTCTGCAGTTCGAGGCTCCCGATTATTCAGATGAGGGTGTAGAATCGTTCAAAAAATTTATTGAGAACAAGGATATTATCAATTCTTTAGAGTTCTGGGGTGCATATGATAACGGTAAATTAAAAGGAGTTATTGCCACAAATGAAAACAGAAAACACGTTTGCTGTTTCTTTGTAAAGGCAAAGTACCATAGACAAGGTATCGGTAGAAAGCTATGGGAGCATATTCTAATAAACAATCAAAATAGTATCATCACCGTAAATTCTTCTCCATATGCAGTCCCCGTATATCATAAACTTGGTTTTGTGGACACGGACACCGAACAGCTAACTGACGGTATAAGATACACACCCATGAAATTTGAACGATAAAGTTTGAATACTTATCTGATAAAATAAACATTTGAATAAAATCATTGCGGAGGAATATAGAATGAAAACAATTTTAATTCACGGTTCGGGACAAAAAGCGGCAAGCTGGACGAAAACCGTTTCATATATGAAAAACAGTGATGATATATTATGTCCTGAGCTGTCTTCACTTCTTAACGGAAAAGAAGCAAGCTATAATAACCTATATTCCTCATTCACAGAATACTGTAACAAAATTGACGGACAAATTCATTTGTGCGGGATTTCTTTGGGCGGAATTTTAGCATTAAATTATACTTTGGATTTTTCTGACAAGGTAAAAACGTTGGTTTTGATCGGTACTCCTCATAAGATACCAAAAATAATGTTTGCCGTGCAAAATGTGATTTTTAAATTCCTGCCAAGCTCTTTTTTTGAAAAAGCCGCATTTGATAAAAAGGACACGTTTGCTTTAGGAAATTCCATGAAAAATCTTGATTTTACCGGCAAAGCACAAAGCATAAAATGCTCTACTATGATTATATGCGGAAAAAAGGACAGTGCCAACATTAAATCAGCGTATTATTTTTCTGAAAACATAAATAATGCAAAACTTGAGATTATAGACGATACCGGACATATTGTAAATGAAGAAAGTCCCAAAACATTAGCAAAAATATTAGATGAATACTATGACTTATCAAAATCAATAGGATAAGTTATATCTTAAGGAGCAGTAAAATGAATTTAAACAAAATAAAAATCAACGGTATCCCTGCAATCATTTGGGGACAGCCACGCGACAAAATAATCATTGCCGCACATGGGAGTCATTCCTCTAAAATAGATGACTGTATGTGGATTTTAGCAGACGAAGCAATAAGAAAAGGCTATCAAGTTTTAAGCTTTGATCTGCCTCAGCATGGTGAAAGAGTTTACGAAACAGACTTTATTATGCCGGACGAATGTGTAAAAGAATTAACGTATATGTACGAATACGCAAAAAAGCATGCAAGAGAAATTTCTCTCTTTGGATGCAGTATGGGCGCATATTTTGAACTGCTTACTTTTGCGGATTTTGACATAGACAAGGTGTTTTTTCTCTCTCCTGTTACAGATATGGAACGCATCATACATAACCTGATGAAATACTGTAATATAAATGAACAGCAGTTCAGAGAAAAAGTAACTGTGGAAAATGATATTGAAACCTTATATTTTCCTTATTACGAATATGTAAAAAATCATCCTATCACAAAATGGAAACATAAAACCTATATCCTAAGGGGTGAAACAGATACCTTATGTGAACACTCCTATGTAAAAGGATTTGCTGATAAATTCGGATGCAAGCTTACAATACAAAAAGGCGGTGAACACTGGTTCCATACTGAACCGCAGCTCGATTTTTTCAGACTCTGGATCAGAGATAGGCTTTGATTATAAAAAAAACAATTGAAAGGAAAGATAATTATGAAAAGATATGAATACATGACTGTTGATTTAAGTGCTGAGCCGGCTTTTAATGTTCAGGTAAAAATGGATCGGTATATCGAAAAGCTTAACGAATACGGAAAACAAGGATGGAGATTGATTTCCGGTACAGAAGATTGGAGATATTCAGTTTTTGAACGGGAAATTGAAAGCGATAGCGAAAAATAAACAACCATGTCAAGGAGCAAGGACACATGAAGTTTTTAATTGTCGAGGACGATACTGCCTTAAATAATGGAATAGCGCTCTCTCTTTCCGGGGACGATGCAATACAGGCATATTCGATAGCTGATGCAGAAAAGAATTTTGATGAAAGCATTGATCTTATCATTCTTGATATAAACCTGCCGGACGGTAACGGAGTAGATTTCTGCCGGAAGATACGAAAAACAAGCCAGGTGCCTATTATCTTTTTAACTGCAAACGATATGGAGATTGATATTGTAACAGGTCTTGAAAGCGGCGCTGACGACTATATAACAAAGCCATTTTCACTTGCTGTTTTAAGGGCACGAATAAACACTGTCCTGCGCCGCAAACAACCGGTCAGCAACAAATACGAGGACGATTTATTCTCTTTTGATTTTGAAAATATGTTGTTTTCTGCAAACGGCAGACCAGTCGAACTTAGCAAGACAGAACAAAAGCTTTTGAAGATTTTTGTATTTAACCGCGGTGTCACACTTTCAAGAGACACGCTAATTGACAAGGTATGGGGTACGGGAGCTGAGTTTGTAGAAGAAAATGCGCTGTCCGTTACAGTAAAACGCCTTCGCCAAAAGCTTCCCGGTATTCCTTTAAAAACTGTCTATGGAATAGGCTACGTATGGGAGAAACAGATATGATATACTTTTTGACCGCCGTCATCATTATACTGATTGCCGTTCTTGCAGTTGTGTATATAAGGGTATCACTGCTTTTAAAGCATCTTGATGATATGATAGATTCTGCCAAAAACGGAAACTTCTCTGAAACAAATTACAATGAAAAACGTCTTTCCAGACTGGAGTCTAAAATGTATCAGTATCTTTCTGCCGGTAAAACCTCCATGCGTGAACTGACGAGCGAAAAGGACAGTATCAAAACGCTTGTGGGCGATATTTCCCACCAGACAAAAACGCCTGTTTCAAATATTCTTTTATATACACAGCTGCTTTCGGAATCAAATGAACTAAATGAAAAAGACAAGCAGCTTGCGAGACAGATAGAAGACCAAACAGAAAAACTTAATTTTTTGATCGCGTCACTCGTCAAAATCTCACGGCTTGAAAACGGCATTATCAGACTTACTCCTAAAAAAGAAAATGTATCAACGCTCTTAAATAATCTGGACTTTAAATCTCAGGCATCAGAAAAAAGCATTGCTTTAACAATAGGCGCTTCAAATAATTTGGAAGCGTATTTTGATTTGAAATGGACGGTAGAGGCTCTTTCAAATATTGTTGACAATGCTATAAAATATACCCCCTCCGGCGGCAGTGTCAGTATAAAAGCAATTGAGTATGAAATGTTTGTTAGAATTGATGTTGTAGATACAGGCATCGGCATGAATGAAGATGAAACTTCAAAAGTATTTGCGAGATTTTACCGCTCTCCCCGCGTGTCACAGGAAAAAGGCGTAGGGATAGGTTTATACCTTGCACGGGAAATTCTCGCAAGGGAAAATGGATACATTAAAATATCCTCCAAAATACATAAAGGTTCGACATTCTCTTTGTTTCTTCCTAAAACAGATCCAAATCTGTCAAAACTGTAAGATTTGAGAAAGATTTCAGACAGAATCGTCTGTTATAATGGGTTCATAAAGTTAAGAAACACTTAACAGATCATGAGCCCGTTTTTTATGGGCATAAAACGGAGGTACTATCATGGGAATACTTGAAACAAAAGATCTAAAAAAATATTATGGCAGCGGCGATACCACTGTTAAAGCACTTGACGGTGTGAACTTTTCGGTAGATGACGGAGAATTTGTGGCGATTGTCGGCACATCAGGAAGCGGCAAATCAACGCTTCTTCATATGATCGGCGGACTTGACCGTCCTACGTCCGGTTCAGTTAAGGTTGCGGGAAAAGAAATTTTCAAACTAAAAGATGATGCTCTCACCATATTCAGACGCAGAAAAATAGGATTTATCTTTCAGAGCTACAACCTTGTTCCTGTTTTAAATGTTTATGAAAACATTGTGCTCCCGATTGAACTTGACGGAAACAAGGTAGATAAAGCACATATAGACAGCATCATTGAAACTCTTGGGCTGACATCTAAAATAAACAGCCTGCCCTCACAGCTTTCCGGCGGACAGCAGCAGAGAGTTGCCATTGCCAGGGCGCTTGCGACAAAGCCTGCTATCATACTCGCCGATGAGCCTACAGGAAATCTTGACAGCAAAACGAGTCTTGATGTATTGGGGCTTATCAAAATAACAAGCAAAAAGTTCAGTCAGACAATCGTAATGATCACTCATAATGAAGAAATTGCGCAGATGGCTGACAGGATCATCCGCATTGAAGACGGCAGAATTGTAGGTGATCACAATGCTTAACGTCAACAGCAGAAAATGTATCAGATGTCTTTCATGGCGAACGATCAAAAAAGATAAAACGAGAAATATCATTGCAGTTTTAGCTATTGTCCTGACCGCTGTTATGTTTACAACGCTGCTTACCATCGGTGCAAGCATTGTTGATTCCTTTCAGCTATCCACAATGCGCCAGGTTGGAACAAAGGCTCACGGCGGTTTTAAATTCCTTACCCAGGAACAATATGATATTGTCAAAGCCGATCCCAAAATCAAGGATATTTCATATAATGTCATCATTGGATTTGGCGAAAACCCCGAATTTTCAAAAAAATCAGTGGAAATACGCTACACGGAAGAAAAGGCAGCCGAATGGGGATTTTCCATGCCGACAACCGGGACACTTCCGAAAGACCGGCGTGATATTGCAACTTCTACAGAAGTACTTGATATGCTCGGACTGCCTCATCAACTTGGGGTACAGATCCCCCTTGAATTTACCGCCGCAGGCGGTATAAAATACAACGAAACCTTTACGCTTTGCGGATTTTGGGAACAGGACGCTGTAAGTCCGGTATGCGAGGCATTTTTATCAAAAACATATTGCGATGAAGTCGCTCCCATATGGCATGAAACTGCTTCAGCAGAGGAAGGTAACTGGTGGATGTCAGGTTCAATAAACCCAAGTCTGTGGTTTAGCAGTTCGTGGGATATTGAAGGACAGATGGAGGCGTTAAAGGAACGCTGCGGCTTCGGAGATGAGGTAAATGAAGGCGTAAACTGGGCATATGCATCATCAGATATAGACTTTACAACAATTGCACTGCTTGTCGGGATTCTTGCTTTAATTATTTTCTCGGGATATATGATTATTTATAATATTTTCTATATCTCTGTTTCAAAGGATATAAGATTCTATGGTCTTTTAAAGACAATAGGCACAACTAACCGTCAGCTGAAAAAACTGGTACGTCGTCAGGCATTGCTTCTCGGCATCATCGGAACGCCAATCGGTCTTATTTTAGGCTATATCGTTTCTGTTTTTACTGCTCCGGTTGTTATGTCTATAACCTCTTTGGCGGATGAACAGGTGCTCTCTGTCAATCCTCTGATATTTGTCGGAGGAGCACTGCTTACAATGATAACCGTATGGGTAAGCTGTATCAAGCCTTGCCGTTTAGTGAGCAAAATCTCACCCGTTGAAGCTGTACGATATACAGAAAACACCTCACCGAGGAAAAAATCAAAGAAAACGAAAAAAGTTTCTCCATTTTCTATGGCTTTTGACAACATAAAAAGGACTCCTAAAAAAACAATAAGCGTTATTGTTTCGCTGTCGCTTTCCATGATTTTGTTAAACGGTACATTCACCCTGGTAAACAGTTTTGATATGGAGAAATACATTGAAGACCGTGCCGTATCTGATTTTTATATCACCGATGCATCGGTAATAAACTTAAATTCAACCGTTAAAATCTTTAATGGCGTATCAAAAGAACTTCAGGACGAAATAAAATCACTAAACGGTATCACGGATTTCGGAAGCGTTTATATGCAGGAGGCACAACACAAATTCAATGAAACCGGTGTAAAAAATGCAAAAAAGGTTTATGACGAGTATAAGGAACTTCTTCCCATGCCGTACGCTGAAGAACAAGCCCGTCGCCTCAATGAGGAGAACTTGATAGATGCACATCTGTATGGCATCGATGATTTTATAACAAGCAGGCTTGATATTGTAGACGGCGAATTTAATTTAGAAAAATTCAACACAGGCAATTATGTAATAGCTTCTTCCTTTATTGATACTGGAGAGGGGCGGTATTATGACATTGGTGATAAGGTTCCAATAGATTTTGGAAACGGAAATATAAAAGAGTATGAAGTTATGGCTATAGGTGATATTCCTTATGCGCTTTCGCCACAGCACACTCATTATTTTGATATATACTTGACATTGCCTGCAGATGAATTTATTTTGCAGACAGGCGAAACCGGTGCTATGAAAACAGCTTTTAATGCTAAACCATCAGCAATACCTGCAATTGAGCAATGGATTAAAAATTACTGTGAAAATGTTGATCCTAATATGGCATATCAATCCCGAGCGACCTTTACAGGAGAATTTGAAAGTATGCAGAATATGTACTTAACAGTAGGAAGTATTTTAAGCTTTATCCTTGCTTTAATAGGAATCTTAAATTTTATAAATTCAGTTATAACATCAGTCCAGACAAGGCGTCAGGAGCTTGCAGTCCTGCAATCAATAGGAATGACAGGAAAACAGCTAAAAACAATGCTTATCGGTGAAGGCTTATGGTACACAGTTATTACGGTAATTGTAACGCTTACAATCGGCAGCATAATAACCTATGGAATTGTCATGGGAATTGCGTATCAAATGTGGTTTTTTACCTATCATTTTATGATTACGCCTGTACTGATTTGTATTCCGGCTCTCATACTGATGTCGATTATTATACCTGCAATATGCTATCATAATATGAGCCGTCAGAGCGTGGTTGACAGGCTTAGAACAAGTGAATAATAAAAAGCTAACAGCGCATTTCAATTGAAGTGCGTTGTTGCTGTATTTATAATAAATTACTTATAACATTGCTTTTTATTTAAAAATTTTATCACAATCAGCCCTCCATAGTCGTGTATATAGTGAAAGGAGATGAGAACAAGGTGAAACAGTCTACAGTACGGCCGACTGATGACGAAATCGAACACACGGTAAAAATTTATTCTAACAGCTTGTTTAAGTTATGTTTTACATTACTTTGTAACCGCTGTGATGCCGAAGATGCGGTTTCTGATACTTTTTTTAAATATATAACAAAATCACCTGTATTCCGTGATGAAGAACACAAAAAAGCATGGCTCTTGCGCGTGGCAGTAAATACATGTAAGGATATGAAAAAGTTTCGATTTAAGCATGAAACCATAAACTTTGATGATATACATAATATCGCTCAAACTGAGCCTGAAAGAAACATCTTAGATGAAGTCCTTCATCTGCCGGATAAATATAAAAAGGTTATTCACCTGCATTATATAGAGGGATACCAGACGAAAGAAATAGCTGAAATTCTTTCAATTTCTCCTGCGGCGGCAAGAAAGCGTTTACAATATGCACGCGATTTATTAAAATTAGAATATGGAAAGGGTGATAGTGATGAAAGAGCATGAATTACAGCAGGCATTGGACAATATCCAAATTTCTTTAGAAGAACAACAGAGAATTTTATTTAAAGTGAAAAACTACAATAATAAAAGGGAGTGTTATAAAATGTCAAAGAAAAAAATATGTTTGGTGGCGGCTGCAGCGACAATGGTTCTTGGGATCACAGTTTTTGCTGCAAGCGGAGTAATTAAATCATGGAACAGCAGTTCATCCTCTATTCCTGATTACAACTCTCTGCCTACAGCCGAAGAATGTATGCAGGATGCAGGATTTTCACCTGTTTTGATTCAATCCTTTGAAAATGGATATGAATTTGATAACGGATCAATCGTTAAAAATGATTTACGTGATGAATCGGATAAAAGCGTAGAAAAATTCAAATCTTTATATTTTCGTTATGAGAAGAACAATGATGAAGTTACACTAACCTCTCAAAAATATGTCTCTGAAATGGATATAACCGGAGAAAACGCTGCAACGGTTGGCAATATACCTCTCTATTACAGCAGCTATACAAATAAGGCAGTTCCGGCAAATTATAAGCTTACAGAAGAGGATAAAAAAGCGGAAGAAAACGGCGAACTTATATTCTCATACGGCGCTAATGAAGTAACTGTTTCAAAAGTGCAAAATCTATTTTGGGAAGAGGACGGCATAAAATATGACCTGATGCAAATTGATGGTTCTCTTACAAAGGAAGAATTGATTGATATGGCAGAAGAACTGATTAACAAATAAACAAAATTAATTAAGAGGCCGATATAAATGATTATTTAATTATTTGTATCGGTCTCTTAATGTATATAAACTTTTGTCATCAATATTGACAATTAAAATTTCTTCGTGTATAATACTACTTAGTAATACTAATTAGTATTACAAAAGGAAGTGAAACGTTATGGATAATCGCTATGTTCAACAATTTAAAAAAGGCTCCCTCGAAATGGTCTTACTATGTCTTATTGCCAAAAAGGAAACATATGGATATGAAATCATTACACAGCTGAATAAAAACGGCGCCGATATATTAGGCTATGCAAAAGAAGGAACTGTCTATCCAATTTTATATAGATTGCAGGAAACCGGTATCATACAATGCAGAATAGCGCCTGCAGCAGCAAATGGGGGATCAAAAAAATATTATTCTCTTACCGCCAAAGGAAAAGAAACGTTAAATGAACTTATATCTTTTTGGGATAGATATACTGACTGCGTAAATAACTTTATTGATTTCTATAAGCAAGCGGAGGAATGAAGATGAAAGAAGAATATATTAAACAAGTATCAAAAAATCTGCATATTTCAATGAAAGCCAAAAATGAAATTATTCGTGATCTGGATGAGATTTTTGATTCCGCACTTGAAAACGGTGAAACAGAACAGCAGGTAATAGATCGTCTCGGTGCTCCCAAAGAATTTGCGGAAAATGTTTCAGGGCAAACGGAAAAGAAAAATTATTCTGCGGGTAATCTCAGAGGAATTGTTTTGATGGCTATTGCCATTTGCATTGCTGTTATCGCATTTGTGGTTTATGGAATTATACAATCTGAAACTGTACCCCAAAATGCAATTGGACAAGCGAATGCCATGACCAATATACAGCTTGAAGGTTTTGGAATAAATATTCCCTTTATTATTTTGATTATTGGTATTATTTCTGTTGCTTTTGCTGTATTTCAACTAATCAGAACCTTTGTAAAAATCAGGAGGCAATCATGAAAAAATTTATTTTTATTATTGCTGTTATTTTATCTCTGACGCTTGCCGGATGTTCAAATAAAAAGCCTGAAGTAAATTCAGACAGCAATTCTACCGACAACATAATTTCACTTGAAGAAGGCATATGGCCTGAAAACGAGTATACTGATGAGCTTCCTGTTCCACCCGGTACAGTAAATCATGCTTTACTTGATGAAACAAAAAAGTATTGTGCTGTTTTTCTTGTTGATTTAACGGATGAGGAATATAATTCATATATTGAGATTTTAAAACAACAAGGATTTTCTATAACTGAAGAAGTCTCTGAAAATGTAAAAGGTCATGACTATACTTCCACGGGAACAATTTTATCAAATGGCGAAAAAGCTCTTAGTATAAGCTATATACCAGGCAACTTAGGAATATATATTTCTTTTGACACTGTCCCCAGTGTATAATTGTAAATCAAATGTTATGATTATTATATTTAAAATTAATAATATAACCTGCCGGATTTTCGTATTCGGCAGGTTTTATTTTATAGCTCTTTTCTTGACATAAGTACACTGCCTGCTATGGAAAACAGTGCAATATATACAATACATATCAGTACAAATGGGATATATCCGCTCTCCAGCATCTGCTGCGGTGAATTGGAGTTCATCCCGTATGCCATAAGAGAGTACGGCCATATATGCCCGAGATTCTTAGCAAGAAATACAAGCCCCGAAATGCCTCCGACAAGTGAGATTCCAATCGGTAATGCAAAGCTCTTTATAAACATGGATATAACAAGCTGCGCTGCTGCCATTACCATACCGCCTAAGCTTCCGAACAGACACCATATTATAATATCCTTAAATGGCAATGCGGCAGTCATGCCTATAAGTTTACCCGATATAATCAATAATGCGCCGATCCATATCTCACTGATTAAAATCATAAATGTGACAGTAATGAGTTTTGCCAAGAATATTTCACTTTTGGGCACAGGCATGGTCAGTGTCCTGTTCCAGTTATGGTTATTCTGCTCAAGCCGCATGATATAAGCACAGTATATGCCAATCATAATCGGTAAAAAGAAATAGCTGGTAAAGATAGTGTGCTGTGTCCAAAGGCTGTACCATTCACTGTCGAGTATCTCTATATTCCCAAGATAATTGATTGTCCCCAAAACTGCCGGAACTATCGGCATAAGTATAAACGCAATCCATATAGGAGAACGCTTTAATTTTATTTGCTCTGCCCTTATCAGTCTTAATAACATTTCTTAAATCTCCTTTCTGCAAAACAGATATTTACCAAGTGCATAAAAAAGTATAATATATACCGCAATGATAACATACACGGTTGGATCAACGTTCATAACCTCCAGATAAGCATTTGCATACCGCTCCTCAGAAGTCCAGCCGTAAAGACCCATAAACTGCAGTGCCCCGTAAAAGCCCCATGGTATAAGTTGTCTTAAAAGCGGAATCTGAGGCAAAAACATAGAAAACACACCGATAAATGTTCCGATAGCACCTGTAAAAAATGATACTGCCTGATTTTTAAACAGCATGGAAACCCCATGCTGAAGGATATACAAAACTGCTGTGGCTACAGCAGTACAGGCAAGATACCGAAGGTACAGTTCCATAGGCGGCTCTCCGTAAAATCCTATTATTTTTCCGAATATAAGCAGCACCGACCAGTATATCATAACTGACAAAAGCATCATACCCAATCCTATCATCAGTTTTGCGTCATAAATCCTGCCTCTTTTTTCAAGTGTGAAAAGCTGTTTTAAAGATGAAGCCTTATGCTCTGTATCCGCAAGCCGTGATGAAATAACAAGACAGGCTATCGGAAAAAATATTCCATTTGCCAGCGGCAGCTGATAAAGCATCATACACCATCCGTTCCTTTGTATGAACTCACCTGAATAATCCCCATAGAGCGAGAAAACTAATCCTGCGGCAGTTATGGCAAGCAGTGTGAGAAAAATATACTTGCGCCGCATTTTAAAAATTTCACATCTTAAAAGCTTTATCATAGGCTCACGTCCTTTCCGGTGAGATTAAGGAATATTTCTTCTAACGACTTATTCTTATCTATCTCGTGAAGATGACTGAGCTCCCCCTGATACTTCATTCTGCCTGCGGCAATAATGCCTACATCATCCGCCATCTGGTCAATTTCTGAAAGCAGATGACTTGAAACAATAACCGTCATGCCATACTGGTTTGGCAATTCTCTAATCAGTTCGCGCATCTCCTGTATTCCTGCCGGATCCAGTCCGTTTGTAGGCTCATCTAAAATCAAGAGCTTCGGAAATGATAAAAGCGCAGATGCAAGCCCCAATCGCTGTTTCATACCCAATGAATAAGCCGATGTTTTTTTATTGCCCTGCCTATCAAGGCGAACAATTCTTAAAACTTTATCTATATTTTTCTCAGGCACGCCGAGTATGGTCTGATAAATTATAAGGTTCTCCCGTGCAGTCAAGTGCCCGTAATAGGACGGTGACTCAATAAGGGAACCTGTAGACCGCAATATTTCAAGTCGGTTTTTGGATGTTAATCTTTTTCCGAAAATTGTGATCTCTCCGTCTGTCGGTCGAGCAAGCCCTAACAGCATTTTAAGCGTGGTTGACTTGCCGGCTCCGTTTGGTCCGAGGAAGCCGTATATCCTCCCTTCTTTGACATTCATATTCAAGTGTGACACACACGCATGTCCTCCATATTCTTTTGTAAGCATAGTTGTTGTAACTGTTTCTTTCAATGAAATGCACTTCCTTTCAAAATTGTTATCATTTTTCTGACTTCATTTTGATTGTACAACCGCAACCTGTTTTTAAACTTAATCTAACCTTAAGTTAACCTTAAATTTTTACAAGCCCTTTCATAATAATATCTTTTGTGGTAAAATACTCTCAGGAGGAATTCTTATGGACGAATTACTTAATAAAAAAATACTCATCGTAGATGATGAATCTGAATTGCTTAGGATGATTGAGGATATTCTTTTTTCCGAAGGCTTTTTTAATATATGCACCGCAGAAAATTGTAAAAAAGCTGTTTCTATTGCAAAAGCGCAAACTATATCGCTTTTTGTTCTTGATGTTAATCTCCCTGACGGAAACGGGTTTATGCTTTATAATGAGCTGCGCAAAGTTTCAAACTCACCTGTTATTTTTCTTACAGCACGCGGCGAGCCGGACGATAGGATACGGGGACTGGGACTTGGCGCTGATGATTATGTAACAAAGCCATTTTTGCCAAAAGAGCTTGTACTTCGCATACGCGCACTTTTAAAGCGTGCTTATCCCCAGAATGAAACAGAAACAAAATTTCTGATAGGCGAAAAAGCAGTTGATATTACTAACGCACAAGTGGTATGCGGCAACACTGTCACACCGCTCACCGCCAAAGAAGTAATCCTGATAAAAAAGCTGTGGGAAAATAAAAACAGAATCGTTACAAACGTCGCGCTTTGTCTTACGGCATGGGGTGAGGATTATTACGGACATGAAAACAGTCTGATGGTGCATATAAGGCATTTGCGTGAAAAGATAGAGGATTCGCCATCATCTCCAAAACATATTATTACAGTAAAAGGACTTGGATACAAGCTGGTGATAAACAATGAATAAAAC
>CALXWJ010000031.1 GCA_944392335.1 uncultured Clostridia bacterium | reverse complement strand
TATTAATCCAAGACTATGCCTGTACTCTACAGGGCTCATATACCCCAACGATTGCTTGATTCGTTTCGTATTATACCACTCGATATAGCTGTTAATTTCATTTATGAAATCGTCTATTGATACACCTACCCACGAACGCCCATAAAACATTTCATTCTTTAGTCTGCCGAAAAAACCTTCGCATGCGGCATTATCGGGAGAACATCCTTTCTTCGACATAGAGCGTGTTAACCCGGCAGCTTGCATACGTTCTATCCATCCCGGCCATCGATAATGGCATCCTCTGTCTGTATGTATTAGAGGATGTTCTGACGGCGATAATGTACCAATAGCATCTTCAAGCATTTTGTTGACTAAGAGAGAATCAGGTGTTGTTCCGATATTCCATTTGACAACCATACCGTCAAAACAATCAATAACAGGAGAAAGATATACCTTGCCTGCAGGAATGGGAAATTCGGTTATATCCGTCAGCCATTTTGTATTTGGTTGTTCTGCATGAAAATCCCTGTTAATTATATTGTCTACCTCTGGCGTGATTTCACCTTTATATGAACTATATTGTCTTGTTCGTTTTGTTGGCACCGTTAGTTTTTCCTCTTTCATAATGCGCCGGACTATCTTCTCTGAAATAATAATTCCAAGCCTTCTAAGCTCATTGTGAATACGCCTATATCCATAACAGCACCTGTTTTCTTTAAACAATTCTATTATATTTTTATGAATTGCATCATGTTTATCAACCCGTTTTATTGCTGTTCTCTGATAATAATAGCTACTTTTTGCTATATGTAAAACTTTCAATAACAGCGGCAGTGAATACTTATCTTTCAGGGCATCAATAACCACTGCTTTTTCACGGTTTTTTAGTTCCGTTATATTGATGCCGGGGTCTTTTTTTAATAAATTTAATGCTTCTTTCAATACATCTACTTCCATTTGGAGTTGTTTAATTTGCTCCTGTAGTTCAGAAATATCCTGAGGCGGTACAGATTCTGTATTAAAATCAATATGTTCTCGTTTAATTTGTTTCTTTGATGACATCAGTCCTGCTACTCCATATTTTCTATATTGCCGATACCATGTATATATGCTCATGCGGCTGTAACCTATTTCTCTTGATACATATTCTACACCTTCTCCAAGAGAAAAGCAACGTTTTATTGCTTCTAATTTTAAATTTGCATCAGGATGACGAGGATGATTTGGTGCATTAATATATTTTTGTTTAATTTGATATTTTTTATCAAGGGACCCATGATAATCCGGAACACCGGCTATTTTGTTTCTATACCAAGTATACAATGTATTTCGGGATGGATATCCCAATAGCGTTACTACGGCCTGAACTGATCCTAATCGTTCAAATTCTTTTAATGCACGTTCTTTTTGTTCCTTTGTATACATATATTTTTACTCCTTTCGGAGTCCAAGAATATGTCCGCACCCCCTTCTCATGCTTTAGCATGAAAATATTTTTTAATTGTATTTGAGTTTCAATCTTAGCTTACCATCTTCTATAAATAATCTCCAGAAACTGCGCAAGCAGCCAATCTTCTTCATAATGCTGTCCATCTTAACCGCCATATAAAAAAGATTTTCTCTTATTTTTTCATGCGGTATCATAATAGCATAAGCCATATGTATAATCCGGAGACCACCCTCTCATACGGTCATGTCTGTAACCGCCGAGGTTTGAAAACCATGGAATAGTCACGTCGGCAAAGGTCACCTTATCATCATGAGCGGCAACATTTATTGCCTGAAATGCTCCCTCACTTTCTCCTGTTACGACAAAGGTCTTGCCGTCCCATTGCGGCATTTTTTCAAGATACATTGCACCCACCAAATCTCTTGCTATCATGTCGTGGAAGTATGTTGTTTCCGGTTTGGAGTTTTCAACGTTGTCAAAGCCGTGGTAAAACAGTTTTCCGTCAGGCTCTCTGCAAAGTTCTTCAAAATACTTACTGTCCTTGTCAAGATCAAGCCCGTGGGCGTGCATTACGAGCGTAATTGTATGGGGAACAAGAATAGGATCTATCTTTGTCACACCGTAACCGACGCAACAAATTTGTATCGGCATCTTATTGTTTTCCGAATCACTCGGTATTGAGAGCAATCCTGTTGCAGGTCTGCCAAAAGGCATATCTATTTCCAACTTAACTACTTTATATTTACAAAGTAAAACGCATCCATCTGTCAGTTTTCCATCTCAACATATATATTGCGGACTTAAAAAGTTCATCAGCCGCAAATGCAATCCAGCATCCGACCAGTCCCCAGCCAAGCTGTACACCCAATATGTATGTAAGCAAAACACTTCCCAGCCAACATGAACAGATTGACACAATCATTGTAGTTTTCACATCTCCGCAAGCACAATATGCATTTTCAAATACATTATTCATTGCACGTCCCGCCTCGACAAATATATCGATAAGCATTATCCGACCGGCAAGCTCTATGATAAACACATCATCGGTAAAAATCGACAGAAGCTGTTCTCTGAAAATATAAATCAAAATTGCAAGAATTAAGTTTATCGATACTGCAATTCTTAAATTCTGTGTACATAGCTCTCTTATTGATTTATAGTCTCCGACAGCCTTATATCTGCCAATCAATATTCCTCCGGCAAAACCTATGGATAGGCTGATTACCGGAATATAGCACAATATGTTTGTGTAATAAACCTTTGAGTTAATTATAAGTGTTCCGAATGTTGCAATAATCGCCGTTGTAATAGTCTGTGCAAAATTATATGATACCGAACACATTCCTCCGGGCAGTCCTATTTTAATTATTCTTCTGAAACTTAGTGGCTTGAAGCAGAGCTTAAACGGACATCTTCCGTATGCGTACATACATACTCCTACGAGCAGTGCTGCCGCCTGTGCTGTTATTCTCGCAGCTGCAACTCCCAAAACTCCATCGGGCATAATCCCCCAACCGCTGTACAAAGCCACATAACACAACAGCACATTGACAATATTGTTTATTGCACTTATACTGAATGCCTGCAGCGAATGACCGGTGCATATCAATAATGTCACAAAGAAACTTACCAAAACGGTAATAGGCAAAAATGCGGCACACATTTTCAAATATTGCGACGCCATATCGCATACCTCGCCCTGTAAATTCATCATTTCGGCAACTTGGTGTGACATAAAAAACAACACCGCACCCAATACCGCAGCCAACAGAACATCAAGGCAAAAAGCAGTACCTACTATTTCGCCTGCTGTCTTTCTTTTATTCCTGCCCAACTCAAAACTCAACGTAAAATTTCCGCCCGTCAGTATTATGTTGAACAGTATAATAATCAGATTTAAAACCTGTAAAGCGACATTTACCGCCGACACCGCTTCCTGTGAATACCAAGCCAGCATCGCCGTACTCACGCTGCCTACAAGATAAATTGACGCATAGTCAAAAAACTTTGGCAATGCCGTTTTAATTAAATTTATGGATTTTTCTCCATCCTTAAATGTGGATAACTCATTATCGTATAAACGCATTACATTACCTCTTTTTTCAGCCCATTTTTATCTCAAATAACCGTGCCATATATTTGCTCTTATCCATTTTAACCGTGAGCTTTTTCACCGCATCGGCATATTTAAAGCTGCATTTATCATCATTTTGCGGATAAATCATCTTAACATCAGCCTTGCCGCTTATATATTTAGATAAATCTATCATCACCTCATCATCTCGCGCATTAACCTTCCACACCGCAAGATACATATGTGTTTTCTCTTCATTTATCAAGCCTACCGTAACATATGAACGCTTTCCCATAAGCTCTGTACCTGTCGGATATACGGCATAGGACACGGGAATATCCTTTCTTATTGCCTTATAGCATTCCACAGCTTCTTTTGCCAACGCAAAATTCAATTCATCAAAATAATCTATTCTGCCCGAAATAAGCGGCACACCTACCATACCGTTTATCATTGAGAATACGGTTGCTTCACCGTCAAGATTTCTTTCTATAAGATAATCGGTGTTTTCTCCATCATCAAATTCTATATATTCGTCTTCTCTCAAAAGATAAGGATTTGCCCAGTTTCCGGCTTTTTCGGGCGGCATAATTGCATTTGACGCCGCAGCTATTGACGCGTAATTATAATATAACTCCTGGTCACTTGTGCTTTGCAGATGATAATGAGATAAAGTTCCGTTATCCTCACGCATACCTCCGCTGCCACAGTTTTCTATAATCATATCAGGGTATCTTACGTATAACTCATCGATAAAATCACATATTGCCTTATCTCTTATACGTTCATTTGCATTATAATCCTCTGTCGGTGAACCTACGCCTATACCGGTCGAATAGTTGTAATCATTTTTGATATATCTCACACCCATTTTATAAACCCTGTCAACTTCACTGAAGAGATGCTCACGAATTTCAGGATTTGTCAGGTCAAAAAATCCTCTGTCAGCCGAAATAACCTTTCCGTTACGCTTATACATAGCATCCGAATGAAGCTTTGCGGCTGCCGAACCGGCTCCCGCCGCTTCAAATTCAAACCATAAGCCCGGAATCATACCGTAATCGGAAATCATCTTGATTATCCCCTCAAGTCCGCCATCGCCGAAAAGATGGTCGCATGGTGTATAATCGCCCATTTGAAATGCCGGTTGATTTCTTTCCCTATACCATCCGGCATCAATACAAAAGACCTCACAGCCTATCTTTGCCGCCGCAGGTATCAGTCGTTTTAAATTGTTTTCATTCGGGATACCGTAAATCGCTCCCATAAAAACATTATAACATACAAGAGGAATACCGTTATTCCACTTTCTTTTTGATACCGCTCTCTTATATCGTGTAAGCGCTGCAACAGCCTCATCAAAGCCACCCTGTACTTTGCCGTATATTGCCCGCGTTGTCGTGAATATGTCATCTTTGCCAAGTTTTTTACTAAATCCGTCAAGATGAATATCCGCACTTGTGCAGTCAAAAACAAGTGTGTCTCCCTCAAAGCCTATATTTATCTTCCATGAAACGCCGCCCTCATGCTCCATAAAGTATGTTTCGCCGTTTTCAAGATCCTCCAATATCACAATCGGATAATATGCCCCGGTTGACCAGGAGCCTTTACTTGAAATTGTTATTTTACCCGGTCCCTGAATACCGTTTTCAAGAAAACGCATTGGATTCAGTCCAAAATCAACAAGACTGCCCGAATGCCACTGTGCCTCTGCCGACCACGCCGCTTTGCAGATATGCAATCTGAAACGTCTGTCATCATTCCATGGAATCAATCCCTTATACGGAACGGCAAACATTGCCGATGTCGCATTTATCAGCACCTTTTCATCATCATTAAGATTTTTAATTTCATTATACTGACATATTACTTCCCCGAAAATTTCATAATGCTGCATAACCTCAAGTCCGGATTGTTCATTTATGATTTCTATGTCCGCACCGGTGTCGGTTTCTGTCTTAATATATTTCTTATCACCGTTTCCGAATGTTGAGGATGATGCTGTGAAAGCCACGCCTTCGGTGAAAACGTGCAAATCCCCCTCAAAATTCACGATTATATTTTCTTTGCAATACTCTTCAAAAAATTTATTCTTATTCACTGTAATCCTCCATTCTTCCGCCCTGCGGCGGCACAAATCCAATGTGGAATATAAGCGAGCAGATTGCTCTTTTGGGGAACGCCGACGTATGTTGATACTTCAAGCTCCGATAAAGGTCAAGATGCTCAGCTTTTCTTTCAAGTTAAAGCTCCTTTCATAAAGTATTAGCAAGGTAATCATAATTACCTACATTACTATCATTACAATGGCTGACACGCCTAAAAACATACCTGTCCACTGCATTCTTGTCAGCTTTTCCTTAAATATAATTCTTGAACAAATCGCGGAACAAAGGACTGTTCCGGCAGCATATACAGGAAAGTATAAAACACCGGGCAATACGGTTATTAAAATAACGTTAAGCTTATTAACCACCGCAACACACAGTGCCATTGCACAGGCAAACATAAAAAATCGTTTATTCTGTCCGACCACTTTTTCGTTCTCTTTCCCTTTCCCATTTTTGCGGCATATCATAAATTTTACCAACAGGCCGAAAACCGCCATAAACATAAATACGAGAAATACATACTCATTCTGACCGTTTTTTCCGTAGACGGCGGCAAAAATCTTTTGCACTATCCCAACGCCTGATGCGAAAAGCATAGATATAACCGCAAGAATTACAGATATTATATTGCCCTTTTTACCGCAAAAATCCTTAAGCGATACCATGGCAAGCGATGCAAGCATTACCACTATACCGAAAATATTAACCGGTGAACACGCCTCGCCGCTGTAGACAGCCGAAAATATTGTTTGTACAACAAAGCATGATGCGTATATGATCGAGCAGACCGAAACTGAACCTTTTTCCGCAGCAGTCATGTAAAAGCTCTGCATCGCGAGCGTAAAGATACCGTAGAGCAGTGCCATAATTACCACAAGCGCACTGCTTATGTTTTTTATAGCAAGTCCTCCGAATGCAACAATAATCATTCCCGCAATACCTGACATAATATTTACACTCATAAGTCCATCGAGCGTTGAAAATCTTTTTCCTCCCGCCTTTGGCAGAAGATTTTTTATCACTGCTCCTGCAAGCGATACAATAAGCAATACATAATAAATCATCATATCAATCCTTTTCCACCATAATTGTTCTGCAAAGAATAGTTTTACGCTTTACACCCTCATCATCTGGATAGTAAAAATCGCTGTAAAAAATCATTGCCGTATTATCATCGACGGCAATGATTGTAGGATTGTTGCACGAACCGTCCCATTGATGAAAGTTGGGATCTGTAATTTTCAAATTATGCAGTCTGCTCCTGTCGCCGTCGGTCATAATCATTATAGGTTTCGTCCATTCAATGCCCTTTCCGTCATCGCAGGCGGTAACGAACATTCCGGGGCGTGCATAGCACAAAATAACAGTTCCGCAGCCCAATTTACACATTCTGGGAAAAATCCCCGTATGTGCAAATTTAATCGGCTTTGACCACGTTTTTCCCATGTCCTCAGAACGTGACATATACATCGGATCCCATTCTCTTCCAGTGTACATTGCCCATGCGGTTCTGAAAAACCAAATAATCGAGCCGTCCTCCATAAATTCAAAATCGCTGTCGCTGAACCCTCCGCTCTGATAGGGATATTCATGACCGTCCGCTTCATATTCCATATGTGCAATCTGCTTAAAGCTGTGTGCATTATCATCGGAACGGAACAATTCTGCCGAATAATACGGAGTATATAGTCCCGTTTCGGGGTTTATGTGTCCCTCCCCCGAAAATGAGCTTATCCAAGCACTGCCGTCAGGAGCAATTTTTATTTCGCCTTTTGGAAAAACAGGTTTCAGGACGTTGTCAAATGTATTCGTATAGACAACCCTCGTAAGACAGTCCCACTCAACGGGAATATTTTCCGATACGGATTCGGTATTCCCCTTCGGAAGCCTTTCCATCTGCCATTCTTTTTTTGCAAGGCTTTTGGGCAGTCTTTCCGCCTTATACGCTTTTATAACCGTTCCGTCAAGCCAGTATGTCATACCGTCGGGCAGAGGGAGCGTTCCCTCATTCGCCTGTTTTTTAAAATCATATGCCGGAGTTTGCATTCCCCAATCAGGCATTTTGTAATCCTTTAACGACACTCCCGACTGCGGCGGGAAATATATTCTGTCGCCGCTTGGGAGCAGAGCTCCGAACCTTGCCGGGTTTTCAGGCTCTATCTCCTTCCATGTATTTCCTCTATCACAACTTTCATACCAACGCTGCGGATTTCCGAATGAGGTTATATCATCCTTTGAAACGTGAACGGATACAATAAGTCTGCCCTCTGCCTTGTACGGATGGGGGAACTGCCATGAACCCCACGGGTCCTCCTCTGGACGGCATCCTCGTGTTATAACGCGTTCTTCGCCTATTTTTAATTTCATTTGTTTTCTCCTTTTCTTTACCGGACAATGTCAATTTTGTATTCCATACCCAGCATAGGATATTTAACCCCTGCCATTTCGTTATATTTTAACTTTTCCCACTTGCTGTTACCAATGATTTTTTCAATCGCTTTTAAATTATTTTCCGTATCGGTAATTCCCGGAATCAATGGTGTTCTTATGATATATTCCTTACCGCTGTTTTTTAAAATTTCAAAATTCTTCAGAATTTTATCGTTGTGCACTCCGGTATATTTTTTGTGTTCATCTCTGTCTGCAAGCTTGATATCCATTAAAACATAATCAACCTTGTTGATTATTCTTTTGAATACATCACCTTCTGCATATCCGCTTGTTTCAATTGCGGTATGGCAATCAAGATTATCAAGAAGCTCCTCTAAAAACTCCCACTGCATTAAGGGTTCGCCGCCCGATATTGTTACACCGCCGTTATTCATTTTAAATATATCGGTATTCTTCATCAGAATTTTTGCAAGCTCTTTTGCTTCAATCTCTTTTCCGCAGATTTCGACCAAGCCGTCAGGGCAGGCATGAACACATCGCTTATACGGCTGACATTTGGGATGCTTGCAAGGGGTGAAGCATCTGCCGCACCCCTTACACCTTGCAATTTTTACCATAAGCTGTTTTTCTCTTTTCAGACCCTCGGGGTTATGACACCATTTACATCTCAACGGACAACCCTTTAAAAATACAGTTGTCCTCGCCCCCGGCCCGTCATGAAGTGAAAATTCCTTTATATCGAATATTGTTCCCGTCATAATATATATTCCTGTCTTTTCATAACATGATCCTGATATTCCTTATCAAGTTCAACAAAATATGCACTCCAGCCCCATATTCTTACAACAAGCTGCTTGTGCTTTTCGGGATTTATCTGTGCGTCCTTCATCGCCTCCATGTTTACTGCATTTAGCTGAAGCTGGTGTCCGCCCATATCAATAAAGGTTTTAACAAGCATTGCGACCTTTTTCACACAATCATCATCGGTAAACATTGAGTTATGAAACTCTAACGTCAGAGGGCCGCCGTTTATTGCCCTTTCATAATGCGGCTTTGTAAAGGACTTTACAACCGAAAACGGGCCGTTGATTTTTGCAAATAAGCTTGCTGAGAAATTAGTACCGAACGGCTCGCCTTTTCTTCTTCCGTCAGGCGATGCGCCTATTTCATTTGCGTGCCACAAATAGTACATTGCAGTTCCCGTTCCTGCTCTGAAAACTCCGCCTCGGCAATTTTTTCTACCCTCCAAGCCATCGGCAAACCAATCCAAAAGCTTTACTGCCAGATTATCCACCTCGTCAATGTCATTTCCCATTTTTGGAGTTTCAAATCTGAACTTCGGCAAAAGCTCCGAATGTTTTTCAAAATCAGAATCAACTGCCTCAATAAGCTCTTCTGCTGTTACAGTCTTTTCTTCAAATACATATTTCTTTATAACCTCCAACGAGTCGGCCGCCGTTGCCACACCGCTTCCGTGAATACCAAAATTATTGTATTTTCCACCGGTGTAAATATCGCAGTCCATACAAATATTCATAAACGGCGACGGAACAAACCACAAATCCTTAATATTATCGCATATTTCATCACAGGATTTTTTTATTTCATCCTTTATACAATTTTCAAATTCGTCAAATGCATTGCAGTTTTTCAAATCTCTGTGTAAAACTGTATCCACAACCTTTGGAAATGATAACGCACCGATATTTGCAACATCTGCCCCAACCTTTGGGATAATAAACTCCCAGCAAGCCGCAACAACATAATCTCTTGCGTCTTTTTCCGAATAGCCGAGCTTTTTAAGTCCGTCAATCACAATATCATCATTTGAGTACTGCGGGAAACCAAGCCCTGCTTTTGTAAGTCTTGAACCAAGCTCATAAACCTCAATCGGAGTATTTTTATTTACTCTCAAATTTATTTTCGGGTCAATCATTTTAAGCTCTTCACTTGCTTTTAAGCACATTTTTGACAAGAGGTTGAATACTTCATTTCCATTCTCATCCATTCCGCCCAAAACCATGCTCTGACCGTTATCACCCTGCTGAACGCCCACATACGTATCGCTGTCTTTATTAAAGGACAAAAAGAAATCAACAATCAAATCATACGCTTCATCTTCGGTTATTGCTCCCCTTTCAAGGTCGGCCTTTAAGTACGGATAAACATATTTATCGAATCGGCCGACAGTATTATGATAGTTTCCTTCAAGCCACAGCGAATAATGAATAATTCTGAATGCCTGCAGTGCTTCACGAAAGGTTTCGGCACCATATGCCGGAACTTTTTTGAGTACCTCCGCAACATCGGTTCTTCCTATCCTTATTGCTTCTTCTCTGTATCTTCCGACAAGCTCCAAAGTTGCATCAATCGAACGTTTGCCGTATTCATCGGCATTTTCTCTTTCCTTCAAAAGACCGTTTTTTATTACTCTCTCATAGTTGGGTGAAAGGTTTGACATATATCCAAGCTCATGAATATAGTGCTTACTCTTAATTTCCTTCCACTCATCTTCCGAAAAAATATCGGGAATATTTTTAACGGTTCTTATGAAAACGATCTTTTCACCCTCTAAAATTACAGGTCTTTCTGCCTTGCACATTTCTTCAAAACGATATGTCATTCTCTCAATCGGCGTCATATTTTTATCAAATTCAAGACTTATTTCTTTTCTGAATTTATGATGCTCTTTGTTCAGTATGTAATCGTATAATTTCTTATCCACATCGTCAACCTCCTTTACACATGAATTATTTTATATAATAAACCTTTGCATCCTTCTCGCCCATAATCTCCTTTATCTTTTCGTCTGCATCTTCAAAAAAGGCGATTACTTCGGGTACTTTATTTTCCTTTGCTCCGTACTGACCAAGTGTCATACCAAGCTTTTGCAGATATGTATTTCTGTACATTTTCGGGCAATATTCTTCTTTTTCGGCAACAAGATGAAAAAGTCGGTACGCACATCTGTCTAAAATATTATCATGAATAATATAATCTTTAGCAGTGTTTTCATAACTCCATCCTTTTATGAGAGCCGGTGTATAAGTATTATGCCTTTGTTGTCCCCAACCATATCCACTAAAACGAAGGAAATTATCACAAATTTCAACTCCATTCATCCTACTACCTGTGTTGCGGACTCTTTCCTCAAGAAAATATTCAATTGCATACACACAGTATTCAATAAGATTATTACTATAGCGAATGTTATTCATCGGTACTTTTGTTCCACCAGTTGTGTATTGATGCGATGCTCCCGCATCATAAACCTGATATATATAGTTATTGTCTACAAGAAAATCTGTACAACCGCCGTAGATTTCAATACCATTTCCGTATCTTGTAACGCCTCCGCGTTTTTCTGGAGTGTAGTTAGGGTCAGTACCGTCATAAGACTGAATACAACCCCCAATCCAGCCAATCTCGCAGTTTGTAACATGAAGCCCCACTATATTTATACTAAATGCAGAAACTGCAAAATTTGAATATTTTAAACAGAGATTGTCAACTGTAACATTATTGCACTCCCCCACCCTGATGATGCTCCCTCTCACAATAGCCTCAATATCAGAAAATACATCTCCCGGGTTTCCTTTATCCGAGCGAAGGTAAAGTTCTCCCATACTATCATCTGTCACATCAGGTACAGGAAAATCCTCACCCTTTGTTAATTTTACAGAAAAGTTTTCTTCATAATGCCAATAGATATCAAGGTCATTTTTTAATTCCTCTGATATATCAAACAAAACATTTTCTTTAAATCGACAGTAAAACTTCCCATATCTGTAGCTTGGAATATGCTTATATGAATGCTTTTCTCCGCCTTCAAACACTAATGTTCCGCAATCAGGAATTTTTTCATTTAGCTTCCATATATTTTTTTCAGGGTTATATAAAGTCCAAAGTTTTTCATCAGAAAGGTTTTTATTCCATCCATAAAACTTAGGTTTCTCTCCTTCACCGTAGGCACAGTATGTAACCCCCTCCGAAGCGATTATGCAACCTCTGAAAAGGTCACCTCTCTTAAAACACACACCGTCTCCCCGAGAAAGCTTTGCTCTTGAAACTCTCTCCAAAGTCTTCCACGGCTTTTCAGGACTTTTTCCGTCATTTTCATCATTCCCCGCATTACTCACATAATAGGTTGTACCTGCAATAGTCAAAGCGTCCTTTGTGTTTAAAATTTCAATCTTACGTTTTCCGGCAAATTCATCAAACTTTGTAGAACCGCTTTTGTTGCCTCTATCATAATTGTCATTCTCCCATTTTTATCATCATAATTTTATAAAAGTTTACATAAACATATTAAAAATGCATATCGCACATTCCCTCCGCCCAACCCTGCCTTTATAACATTTACCTGAACTTTTGAATAAAGCATTCCGAGGATTTTTTCAACATATCGTGAATATGCATATTCTTGTTCAAAATATATTTCAATACTCCATCAATTTTTTGTAAATATCAAACACCCCGTGTTACACTATCACTCAAAAATGCAATTATAGTTTTTTTCACATTTGCAGCAATTGCCGTGCCAGGGTAAAGAAGCGGTGATATGTGCCACTTATTTTACACAGTAGTATTTTCTTTCAAGTTGAAATTTTCTTAAATATCATACATAGTAAGATATTTTTTAGTGTTTTCTATCATTTCATCAAATAATTTTCTGGCATCATCCATAGGTATTGTCACAAGCGGATCTGAAACAAATACTTTAAATGCCTTTTCCAAATTCCTCTCAAGTCCTGCCTCAACAAGCATTTCCTGTTCGTCTATAATTCTTAAAAGTAACGATCTCACACCAATCGGTGCATCACCTGCAAATACAGGTTCTAATGAGTTATGCCTGAATGCCGCATTAGTTTCTACCACTGCACCAATAGGCAGATTAGGAATCTGACCATAGTTTGGAATATTTACATTTGTAACCATATCCCCCATTCCGAGAAGTGCCCTCATCTGTTGTACACCCTCTTCACCTGTAGGCCACACATCAAAACGTTTTTCACCTCTATACATCTCGTCGCTTTGTTCCAGTCTCTTTTTCAGTTCATCTTTTCTGCTCGCAACTGTTGTAAGGTCAAATTTCCATCCTTCTCTTACTTGTTCAGGACTCCGAAGATAATGATACCCCGGATTAAATTCAGCCAAATGTCTGTCTCCTGCCGCCGCAATTGCACCGTAACGTTTAAACAAATCAAGCTTTACCATTTCTTTTGTTCTGAACGATGCATTTGCCCAGTTTTTATCACCACCGTCTTTATATCCATTAAGGCAAGTTTCAGCAAATTCAGCATACGGTTTAAACAAATCTATCTCACCGTAATTAGCCTTTGTTATCCATGTAAAGTGGTTAACACCAACCACATTAGTTACAAGGTTTTCTCTTTTTACATCCTTAATTCCAACTACCTCTTTTAAAACCTTACAAAGAAGCTTTTGTGTTCCGAACACTTCATGACAACAGCCGAATGCCTTAATTTCAGGGAACACTTTATATAGAGTCTTTGTACAAACTGTCATTGGGTTTGTATAGTTTATAACCCATGCATCAGGGCACATCTTCTTTATCGCCTTTGCAAAACCTTCATAAATAGGAATTGTTCTCAAGGCTCTTATTATCCCACCGGGACCTGTGGAATCTCCCACCGGCTGATATATTCCGTATTTTTCGGGAAGATGCACATCACTCTCCATTTCATCAAAGGTTCCCGGAAGAATGGAGATAAATACAAAATCAACATTATCTAAAGCATCTTCCAGACCTTCATATGCCTTGAACCTCCAATTCATTGTAAGGCGTTCATGGTCTTCAATCTCATCCATATATCCTGTTTTGGGGTCCCATGTAGAATCATCAGTATAACGCGCAATTTTATCTACTTTATTTCCTAAATCCTCGTTTATCTTTGCTGCTTCATAATCAATATCATAAAGTCTTACTTCACCGCCAAGTTCACGTTCCAAAAGCAGATCTCTCATCAAAGTCCACGCCCAACCTCGTGAACCGCCACCTATATATGCTATTTTTAAACTTTTAATATCTTTCATATTCTTATCCCTCATTTTTTGTCAATTCTTTTAAAATATCCATACCGGGCATCGGAATTCTGCCAAGATAATCAGGCCCGATATTCAAAAGATAGTTAATTCCTCTATCATTAAGATGTTTTTTTATCTTCAAAATTTCATCTGCACTCTTCCAATTATTGTCAAAACCTTTATATCCCCATGTATCATTTAAAGTACAGGCACTCTCATATAGAGTCCCCAATGAATCATAATCCCGAATTTTGCCTTTTTAAAATAATCTATATTTTCATCTTTATCACTCCACAATCAAAATAAATGCCTCCTTTTCCTTACCACTAACCTTTAAAATTCCATCTTTAACCTTCAAAGAAAACTCTTCTTTTTTCTCTCCGCACTCGCTTACATTTTCAGCTTTAAATGTAGTATCATTTATTCCAAAAGCCCTATACATATCAATCTCATATTCACCGCTTTTTAATACATACAGAAAATAACCTTCATTTTTCATAAATACTGCCGGTAAAAATATGTAGTTTTCATTTTGTAATTTTATTCCGTTCTTTTCAATGTTATCATTCATATCGGTTACAACACCATCCGAAAAAATCGCACAGATATTCCCTTTTCTCACAACAGCCTCTTCACGCTTTAAGCTTAAAAGATACCTGTACCTCACTTCATTTTTGCAGAATTCCTCAAAAAATCTCTCCCGGTAGTTTTCACCGTTTATTATGCCCTCGGCATTAAAGCTTCCGCCAAAAAGTCTGTCCATTTTACTGCTCAAACCTTCTTTAAATGCATTTGAAACATTTACTCCCATGATAAGCTCACCCGGTCGGTCAATATATTCATCAAGATTCTGTGAAAAATGATAAAACAGCGGAACTAAACCTATCAGTTGTTCATATCTGTATCTCCAATCCGATGCTTCATAATATAAAAACTCGGTTGTAACATCCACACCCTTATCTCTCCAATATCTTACTATCTTGTTTCGTGACACTTGAATATCTTCAAGTGTCCAGCCATGCCCCGGGTCTGCCTTTGCGTGCATGGCATCAATATGAATAGTCCCTGCACGTTCAATGGGAAGGAATTCACATAGCTCATCTATTCTTTTTTGAATAAATCCCTTGTCCCATTCCTGCTTATAGCTAATAATATAACACTGTTCATTATTCCAGACATCACCTTTTAAAAGTGTGCCATCTTTATTTAATGCTATCAAATCATTTTTTACATATTCATCCCAAAGAGGACTATCTTTATAAGCATCCTGAATATTTATGTGAAGACTCACCGTTGTGTTAAATTTAAAGCCCTCTTCCATAAGCCACAAAAGGCTTTCATAAGCAGATTTGTCACATCCTCTTTTTAGCGCTTCATTAACAGAATTCCATGCAGGATATTTACTGTCATGCCCAAAAAACTGCCACCCAACCAAATACACAATCTTTGGCATGCCAAAGGTCATTTTATCCACTTCTTCAATTATTTTTAGTGTTTCTTCAAAGGTGTGATACACAATACTCCCGTTATTTTCTCTGTTTCTATCGGCCAAAAGCAGTTTATATGTAAATGTTTTTGTGTAGTCATGTATATATTCCCGTTCAGGTTTCAGTGTTATTTTCCAATCGTAAAATTTCCCACTTATATCCTTCATAATACCACCTTTAAAACCCCTTTATCTCTTGTACCATATTCCATGTTTTTCCACCGGTTAAAATGTCTTCACCGCCTATTTTTGCAGATGTAAAGAGATATTTTTTATCACCGTTAAAAAGTATAAACGGTCTTTCTCTTCTTTGAAGAGTTAATTTATCCCCATTTTCATATTCAATGTCATATCCGTAACCTTTTGAATCAAATTCAAAATTTATACCATCTGATGATGAAAATATAACACCACCTTTTGAAAGTCCGGTATATACACCCTCTGCATCTTCACAAACCATGAAAAATTTACCGTCTTTTTTGAAAAGAAACATATCCTCAATCTTACCCTTATCAAAGAGATTGTCATTTAATATTTCGAATTTTCTATCATAGCTTTTTGCGCATCCAACCGAAACTTTTAATCTGCCGTCACGAAAATACAGCAAAACATTTCCGTTTCCGTCATCAATAACCGCCGGATTATTGGCATTATCCGGCAACTCTATAGATTCATCTGACCTAATCCATCCATCTTCTATATTCTCCGAATATGCATAACCAATCTTTCTCGTTTCTCCTCTTCCGTCACTCGAACCGATATAGAACAACACATATTTATTCCCGATTTTAGTGATAAATGGGTTATGTGCCATCATGCTGTCCCAGAAGTTTCCTTCTCTTTTAGCAATAATGACCTTTTCAAATTTATACTCTCCATCAGGTTTATCCGCAGATGCAAGAGCTATTTCCGAATTGGTCATATAGCCATCCGGGAAACCGGTTTCTTCCGGCCACCTTGATGCAAAAAGGTAATATTTTCCGTTATCCCCTTTTATTGCCGAACCACACCAAATGAAATATCCATCCATTTTAAATCCCGAATTATTTTTTACTTTATAAAACGTCATAGCTTTCCCTCTTTAATGTCTCTGATTTAATTTATGTAATTTACCACTACCAACTGTCTTACCACAGCATATCTTGTAAGTAAGAACAATTCAGAAAATCCTGTGCCTGCATTGTCGAATGTCTTAATATCTGACAACGATGCATTTTTAACAGTAATGTCTTTTCTTGACACCTCTACCACAACATATTTACTCGGAAGAACAACTGTTTCGGTAAGATATCTGTTGTTTGATTTAGTCTTATCATACTTTCCGTCTCTTAACGGTTCAGATGTATATGTTAAATATCTGTTAGCTTCTATACTCTTGGCATTTCCCGCAAAAAATCTGATTCTGCCGTTTCTAAGCTGGTTTATATTTGATGTTTGCAGTGTTCCGCTTTCTGTTATAACATAAGGATTAGTATTATCCCCATCTGCCGGAGTGTAGCTACCAGAAGTTCCGTACAGTTTACTTTCTCCATCCGATGCAAATATTCTATATACAAGTTTTGCATTTTTTATAACATTCTCATCAAGTTCACAGTAAATAATATCGCCCTTTTTAAGCTCTATTTCCTTTTTTTCATTAAAAAATGTTACAGCTGTTGCCTCTTTTCCTTCTTCAATAATTAAATCAATTTTCTCGATATTCTTTGTTGAGCTTATCGCATCACATTTGAGTCTTGTAACTACATTTTCTTCATCATCAAGTGAAGTTTCAATTTTATTTATAATATACATTGTGGCCGAAGAATTGTCAACTGTACTTTTAACCTTACCCTTTACAACAATACAGTCTGCCACTACCGATTCAGAATTAAAATTATATGCTATTATATCATATCCCGAACCGTCGACAAACCGTGATGAATTTACAACAGTGAATTTGTCTTCTTCATTCACAGCGGTTTCATCCACATTGTATATGACTATATCTGATGAAAGCATTGCATTTTCAAAGAATTTTTCACTTCCAAGTCCACACCAGATTGCTTTTTCATTCTTTAAAAATATTCCGAATCTGTTTGAGCGTTCAGCATTTACCGACATCGGTAAAGTTATACTTTTTACAATGTTATTTTCATCAAATTCAATTACTGCCGCACCGGTATAAGATTCCATTACTCCGCTGAAACTTACGCCTTCTCTAAGCTTTAGTTTTGTTCCGTCGGCTTTGTTTAATGCCACATTTTCAGCAACCTGATACATAGAAATTTTACCTTTGCTGTTTAAAAGTTTAATATATGCTCTGTTTTCTTCATCGCTGTCAACACTTTTTAAAACATAAAATATCCCATTATCAGAAACATCATCATAATTTTCTATCCACGCTATTTCATCGAAGGTGTTAAAATATACTGTGTATGCTTCATTTATCTTTGGCTTACGGTAACCAAGGCTATTATATAGACTTGGCAAAAAATTATACACATTATTTTCTGCATCGGTAACAATAATTTCATCATCATCTACCCTTATACTCTTTATCAGGATATTTTTTGATGCTTTTTCTGAAATTATCATTTTCACCACATCACCATTTTTAGCAATATCATATACCTTACCTGCTGATACTGAATCAACACTCGCTCTCACTCCGTTAACATCAAAAACACGGACTTTATATGCATCTTCTGTGCCTGCAAATGTATTAATTGACATAACAGCCGAATCGGGTGTGTTTTTTGCATATATTTTATTATCATTTGCGTTCACATCTGTAACAAAACAAGTCACATAATTATTTACAATAATAATATTGTAATCCTTTGAAGTTTTAGGTTTTATAAGTGTTATATCACCATTTTCAAAATCAAAGTCCTCAGCCAGATATTCTTGCTTATTTACTCCGTTATATATAACTACAGACCCCGGCAACACGTTTTCCCTCTTCATTTTTCCGTTTTCTTCATAAGAAAATGTGTAATCTGAAAACCCGTAAACATTTTCTGCCGAAACTTTTAACACTTCATCTTTATCGGTAAGTTCAGCCAATATCAGTTCAGGTCTTACACTGTCCTCATCTTCAAAATACCAGTATTCAACTTCACGCCCTATATAGTCTATAGCGTACTCTGCCTCACCAAAATCATAAACCCTATAATCTATCTCGATTTTTCCGTCACCCACACCATGACTTCCGTCAATAGATGCATATGGATTTTTTGTAATCTGACCTTTTTTGCGATATATAGACATAAACTTTTCAAGAAGTGTCAAATCATTTTCCACACCATAATTCACAGTACCATCTTCAACACCTATTCCCATAAGTTCAATATCACTTATATTATAGAATACTCTTGCCAGTTCACCCATTTTGATTATGCGTTTTTCTTCAAATGTTAATCCTTCAAATACTCCTAAGTCAAGTGCAACAGACGCATGAGTTGAATTTTGGCTCATAACTTCATACCCCAAAATTCTTACTGTCGCAATTGCCACCTCACCAAAGGTTATTTCTCTGTCGGGGGCAAATGTTCTGTTGCCTGTACCATTCATTACAAGATATTCTTTGACTCTTCTTACAGAATCATAATACATATGACTTTCTGCAACATCATCAAAATATCCCGCACTTCCCGACGGAATTATAAGCTGATTATAATTTTCATCTTCAAACCATGCTTCTGCCTTTGATTCCTCTCCCGAATTAAAGAGAATATTATTAACATAATCTGCAAACTGCCCTCTTGTAACTGTTTTATTCACCTCAATCACATCGTCCGGCATAATACCGACACTCTGAACAAAGCGAATATATTTTGAATAATCAACCACTGTTTCTTCGTTTTCTTCAGCAAGAGAAACTGCCGGAATATTTAATAATCCTGCAAAGACCAATAATAATGCAATAATCTTTTTCACTTTGTTCACCTCTTTATATATCTATA
Source organism: uncultured Clostridia bacterium (assembly GCA_944392335.1). Lineage (GTDB taxonomy): Bacteria > Bacillota > Clostridia > UBA1381 > UBA1381 > RGIG1988. Next base: position 5,514 of record CALXWJ010000031.1, on the reverse strand, counting down.
TATAATACTTGCCGCTTCGGCTCTTGTTATTTCCTTTTTCGGTCTGAATGTAGCATCACTGTAACCATTTATGTAACCATTTTCATTCATATATGAAACAGCATCTTTTGCATACTCTGAAATTTCATCATAATCCGAAAAATCACTCTTACCTGCAGTGTTCTCACCTATTATTCTGTATAGCATAACTGCGAAATCTTCTCTGGTTATATTTTTGCCTACTCCAAATAAACTTCCGCTTATTCCTTTAACAAATTCTTTTTTAACAGCTCCTGAAACAAATCCTGAAAACCAGTCTGATTTATTAACATCAGAAAAACTACCGTCATATTCAGCTTCTTCAATATCAAATGCCGCCATAAACATCTTAACTGCTTGTTCTCTTTTTATATATTCATTTGGTTTAAAGGTACCATCGTCAAAGCCGTTGACAATACCATTTTTATAAAGATAAACGATTGCCTCTTTTCCCCAGAATGTCCTATCTACATCCGAAAAGACGAGTTCCTCTTCCTTTTCCTGAACTTGCGGCAGGATACTTGCAGCCGCCCCTGCCATGCTTCCTGCACCACCCGTTCCACCTGAGTTGCCTCCACTTGAGTTATTATTCTTTTCAAGATTTTTTATGATATCTGCTATTGTTTCTTCAAGTTCTTTTAAAGATGAAAAGCTTCCTTTTTCTACAATCTTATTGTTAAGTGCATTTTTATTACTGTAATCAAGATATTTATCAGCATCCATTCCGACAGCTTCAGTATTCTTGCTTGTGATTATATCTGAGATATGTCCTCCGCCCATTTTATCTGTGTTGTCTATTGCCAGAAGAAAAACATTAGTCATAAAATCTTTCTTCAGAGCATCAAAATCAGCATAATCCTTTGATATATTACTAAATACAGCCTTTTTCCCTGTTCCATTTAATATATTATTAAACACCATATATAATGTACAGTCATAATCATTATCAAGGGTATCAAAACCGATAATAGAAGCATTTTTTGCTTCCCCCTTTTCATTATAAATATACTCTGTGTTTTTATTACGGTAACAGCTTAAAATTGCACCTTCCATAAGTTTTTTCTGAACTTCAACATATCCATCTTCTTCATAAGGAATGTATTTTTTTAAATGCTTTGCAATTTCTTTATCATCCGCACCATTTAATGCATCAAAATCATCTGCACCCAACACTTTTGCATATTCGTCGATTTTTCCTGCAATATAATCAATGCTTTTTTCATTTATTTCTTCTATTGCAGTTTTTCTATCTTCAGTTGTTGCAAAATAAAATGTTGACTTCATAGTTTTTGAGAGCTCTGAACTCATAATAAACACGCTGTATTCACCTGATACAGCAACTTCACTCATTTCAAAGCTAAAGCTATAATTACCATTATCATCGGTTTCGGTTTCCCAATACTGTTGCAACAAATCAGTTCCGGAAGTTATATTTTCCGGCTCTACTCCGGGATTTGCCACAATAACCGTAACCAATTCGTTTTCCGAATCAACATGTCCTTTTATTGTCACCATATCCGAAACAAGATTTACAGGTTCAACTGTCAATGTATTTTCAGCCGACACGACTGTATGAAAAAGTGCAGACATAACTATTACAGCTGCCATTACTCTTATTTTCATAAATCTCTTCCTTTCACTTATTTAACCTGAAATTTTACCAAAATTAAAATAATATCATTGATACAATGCCATTGCGTTCGATGTTCCGTCTATTATTTCACCATAGTTAGCGGTATGCATATTTAAAGCATCCATTATAAAAATCATCTTTTCTTCATGGAAATAATACTTTTTATTTAAAGCCTTAACAAGCTCCATAACCTTTATCATTTTAACTCCGTTAACATCTGTTACCGTAACATTTCCGGCATCTCCAAATATATCTTTTGCAAGGTCAAGGCTAATCAGCATTTCTTCACCCTCTCCCGTAATCGGAACACTGATATCCTGTAAAGTATTATTATAAAATGCTTTTTTGCTGTCACTTCTTAAAATAACAATCGGTTCATTATCGTTTGCAGCTAAAATGTTGTTACAAAAATCTTCAGTCATCTTCAATGTGTACTCATCTACTAATTCCTCGAAACTGCCGATTTCTCTTTCCGACGGTGCTATGGTAATATCCACACCTTTTGTGAGCATAAATTCCAAACCACCTTTTGTGAGCACCATATTTTCTGAACAATCAACCGCCTGATACGCAACCTCACCATTAATCTTTAAAATAGTAAGCTGTCCTACATCTCCGAGATTTACAACCCCGAAATCAATATCCATCCACTCACCACTCTTAACATCTTCATTAGTTATTGTTTCAATCAAAGAATTTGTTCCGCCCGAGTTTCGCTGATATTCAAGTATTCCTTCCTTCATAAGCATGAAATACTGGTCATTTCCGCCGGCATAAACTGCATTTGTCAGATATTTTCCTCTTAATCCCATTGCAAACCAATGCGAGTTTTTATCCTCAGGCTTTTCAATATTAAAATCTACTTTAAGTTTAAATTGAAGTGCTACAACTCTTGATGCTTCATATATACCGCTGTAACCGAAATTGACACCCGTATCTTTATTCCCTGCCGTTATGACATTTTCATCTATCACCATAGAAATCGGATCACTTGCAATCCAGTTTTGTTTATCGGGGATTAAATCTCCCATTTCTATGTAACCGCCTATTATAAAATCATCACTGTTACATATATTTTCAACATCCGCAACAAGCTCTGCCTTTTCTTTATCTCCAAGGCTTGGATTTTTAATTTCATTTTCTAAAAGCTTCAGCTTTTCTTCAAGAATAGCCCTTGTTCCGACTCTGTACTGACCGATTTTTTCGCCTTCAACAATAGTCTTTAGTTTTGCTTCCGCAGTAATTTTTGCCGCAATCAAATCGGTATTATCTTCAACAAAATAATTAGCCGTTTTAAACATATAATTTACACCAAGGCTTTCCCAAGCGTCATAATTTCCTAACGACTCGTTTTCAACATAGACTTTCCAGTAATATGTTGTATTTTCTTCAAGATTATTAACTGTATGAGTTGTTTCATACAAATATGTTTCTTCAACAATGTTTTTAAGTTCATGGTCTTTTGCAAGCACGAATCTGTATCGATCTGCACCAATACTTCTTTGCCAGCTAAAAGTCTGTGAACTTGTGTCTATTCCTGTAGTACCATTTCTCGGGTAAGTAAGAAGAAAATCATTACGTTTTACCGGTTCTTCTGAAAATTTTGACACATCAATGCCAATCTTTGCCATATCAAACTCTTCATCAAGTGCATCGGTTTTATTCTCACTTTTCTTTATTCTGTAATCACCATTCTCTGCATCCACAAACGCCTCAGGCGAAACCTCATAACTTGTTCCTATATTGTTATAACCTGTTATCATATCATTATAGGTCATATCTGAGTTTAAAGTAATATTATTGTTAATCGTATTTCTTGCAGGTAGTGCAATCATGCCACTATCAATATCTGCCCTTATCTCTTCATGAAATCGTGCATAATCAGGATTTTGTAAAGCCATCTCACCTTGAGTTGTCTGTCTTACAATTGATTCTTCACTCCCCATACCGTAAGTAGAAATAAAGACACCCTGTTCGGTACTGTTTACAAAGATATTATCATGAACATTATTAGACATTCCGCAGTTTATTACAACAGCGTTGTTAGTCCCTACTATTATATTCCTGTATGCCTCATTTCCGCTGTCCATATCATCCCAGTAGATACCGTGAGAATAGTTTGATTTAATAAGAGGATCCTTTGCAACAATATCATGAAGATAATTTTCATAAATCTTATTGTTTCGGTTTATAAAATTTCTACCGGAATATATTGCACTTCCGTCATTCAAACTCTTCATAACATTATAAATTTCATTACTGTGAACATTCATGTCCGAGCCAATATAGTTTATGCCGTATCCACATTCGTGAATTGTGTTATTTGCAATCTCAACACCAACACCATACACAACAACCCCGGTGGATTTTCTGTCAAATGTTCCTATATGATAGAGATAATTATTGTTGAATGTACATCCTGAAAGCTTATTTTTATCACGTGAACCGCAATACACCTTAAATGCACTTAACCCTATATTATAAAAGGAATTGTTATCTATATGAACATTTTCAAATCCGTTTTCCCTGAATTGGGATGCTTGCGTTGTGTTTGCAGCAATCTGAGACTGCTTATTCGTAAAATGCCATATACCGTATCTTGCAATATTATTAAACACACAATCGGTTATTGTAACATTCTCCAATTTGTCATACGCTTTTATTGCACACCCCATAGCCTGCTCAAAGTTAATACCTTTAAAGTTGACATTCTTTACACCATCCATTCTGATCAGGTCGTCCTCAAGTGTAAGAATTTCCATAGTTGCACCCTTTAAGCTCTTTTCAGGATAATAATATAAAATATTCCTGTCGTGATCAATATAATATTCACCCGGAACATCCAGTTCCTCCAATAGATTTATAATCGCATATCTGTAGCTGTGTGACATAGAAAGACCATAACTTGAGCCATGTTTTAAGGTAATCTGCTTCTTTTCCACATCTATACTCTTAATAGGGATTCTATCATATTCCCAGTCATAATTTAGAAATCCAACAATCCATGCATCTTTTGCATCTACCCAGTTCATTAAGCGATAATCCTTGGTTTCAAATATACCACCGGCACCCTTAACTCCTGTTCCACCTTTACTTATCACACTTGCCATCTCAGTATATCCGTTTTCTCCGTTCGGCCAGCGTGCCATAGTCTGCTGATTTCCATCAAGATAAATTTCTGCATATTCATATGCCGAATGATTGTAATACATAGATCTTTCGGTAGGTATTTGCCTTAAATTTTCAAAGCCTTGCTCTTTAAGGTCAATATACCCCACCTTCCCCCTTGATGTACGAGGAAGTTTTGCCAAAATTTTTGCATCCTCAACCAACTTTATTTTTGATAAATCTATTTCACTTGAACCTTTGAAATATACCTTTTCACCATCTGCCGCCATATAAGTAATCGGTCCTTTTTCAGTCCCCGAATCTGCATCGGTCATTTTAACACCGCTTGTAAATCTATACGTGCCGCCGTGAAAAATTACATTTATAGGCACATCCGGTTTTTCAAGCTTTCTTTTTAAAACAAGCTTCCTTGCATTTTCCAGACTGTCAACCGGGTTCTTTTCACTTCCTGTTCCGGTACTTTCTCCAGAAACAGATACATGAATCTCTATCACTTCTTCCGAAGCACTTACCCCCGGCATAAACGACAATCCTATTCCTAATGAAAGGCATATTGATATTATTTTTTTAATCATCTGCACCACCCTTTTTATAATATCAGTACTCTTTATTTTACAATTACCTCTGAAACAGGCTTCATTCCGGCAAATGAATCAATAGCAAAACATTTTACTGTTTTTCCTGTTATGTCAGTTTCGAGTGTTTTTGAAACATCAACACCCTCATTTGTAAGC
>CALXWJ010000030.1 GCA_944392335.1 uncultured Clostridia bacterium | reverse complement strand
TATATCGAGTGGTATAATACGAAACGAATCAAGCAATCGTTGGGGTATATGAGCCCTGTAGAGTACAGGCATAGTCTTGGATTAATAGCATAAAACAGTCCAAGAATATGTCCGCACCCCCCTCTGATTTATGGCGCTGCGGCGGATAGCCTTAGGGCGTGCGCCCTGGCAAAAGCCTATCATACCTTCTTACTCATTGTCAAGCTGCTTTCGCGGCATAAACGCTATTGTAATTCTTTCTCTTTTGCATCGGGGTAAGTCCATCGTTATAGCTATGAGGTCTTACATGATTATACCATATATATGCGAAGTCAGATATCGCCTCATTTAGCTTATCATCAGTAGAATATGTATAGTGATAAATTAACTCGTTCTTTAGCGTGTTAAAGTATCTTTCCATTGGTGCGTTATCATAGGGGCAGCCTGCACGGCTCATGCTTTGTTTTATTCCATACCCTTTACAGGTTTCAATAAAATCATTAGATGTAAACTGTGATCCTTGATCACTGTGCAGTATTACTCCTGTTTTTAACATCTTAGGATTATCCTTAATTGCTTTTGACAATGCCCTTTTCGCAAGCTCCGCTGTTATTTCTTTGTCTGTAACGCTTGCTACGACCGAACGGTCAAATAAATCAATAATGGTGCAATTGTACCTTTTAGCTCCGTTTTGTAAAAACAAGTATGTAAAATCAACACACCATTTTTGGTTTGGCTCTCCTGCGGTAAAATCTTGATTTAGCAGATTATCAAATGTTTTATGATTTTTATCAGAAACGTGATTATTTCTTTTTCTGCGACAGATTGAATAAAGCTTTAACTCAGTATTCATATATCTATGACAAGTAGTACAGCTTATATGAATACCTTCACGTTCAAGAAAGATTTTCATCCGCCTGTACCCAAGTATACCATGATTCTTGTGATAAATACTAACTATTGTTTCCTTTATTATTTCTTTTTGCTCATAATATACAGACTTTCGTTTCTTGAGATAATTGTAATACGCATTCGGACATATTTTGAAACGTCTCAGCAACCAACGCAATCCATATGTTGAATAGTTTTTATGTATGAAGTCATATTGTTCTAATCGACTTCCTTCGCGAAGAATGCCGCCGCTTTTTTTAAGAAAGAGTTTTCCTTTTGCAATTCTTCCAGCTCACGCTTTAATCGGAGATTCTCCTTCATAAGATTATATTCTTCTTTTGCAGCTGTATTGTTTTGGCATTCTTCGCGGTACTGCTTAACCCAGTTGGATATTCCGGATTTGGAAACGTTGTATTCATCGGACAAGCTTTTCAGGCTCTGTCCGTTTTCAAGATGTAAACGCACTATTTTCTTTTTGAATTCATCGTTGTAACTTCCCATTGTGATTCCCTCTTTCTTATTTCCTTTATTATATCACATTGGACTATGATGTTACAACTATATTATATCACAACAAACATATCCATTTGCCATTCTTCATTTTTATGACCATTCCTCCCTATATAATTTTTCTTTAAAGAACAAAAAATTTGCAAGATGTTATATCAAAATACCACAGTAAACAACTTTTCTGCGGTATTTTGCCATTAACTTTTATATATTTTTACATATTTCAATTACTTATTCAATAAAAACTCATCATATTGTTTCTGTAATTCTTCAAGCACCTTTTTGTTGCCGGCCTGCTCTAACTTTTTCCTGTATTCTTCCATATATACACTCGAATCCTCTGTTCCGTATGATATCTTAGCCCTATATTCATTTTGTATACTTGCAATATTAGCAAGCTCAGTTGAAATCATGTCTGTTTTTGGAACAAAACCAAGCAAAGGTGATTTAACAGCCTCGTTATTCATCTTTTCAGTTTCTGTCCACACATTATCCTCCTGCTCCTCTGTAAGCAGACTATTAAACTGATTGCCATACTTCCATGCGTCTACTCCTATACCGGTGTATCCGGAATTATCAATTTCTGCAATTTTACCATATTCATTCTTTATATAATGCTTGTCTTCAATACCCCAGCATATAGTATTATATAATTCCTTATCCGAATTAATAAGCTTTAAAAATTCAACCGCTTTTTCAGGATTCTCTGAATTTGCACCTACAGATGTCATTGTAGCTAATGGACTTACTCTTCCTACATATGGCTGATGCAGTAATACAAATTCAGGGTAATATCCATGTCTTTCTTTTATTCCGGCATCGCCGCCTGGCTTCCATGTACCGGATGAAACAAGAATTTGTCTGTATTCTTCATTTGATATAAGAGCTGTTCCTTTACTTGCAATATCGTTTCGGATATAACCCTTTGTATACCATTCACGTACCTTTTCAACTCCATACTGCCATATTTCACTATCACAGTAATTTTCAAGTTTTATTGATGACCCATCTCTTTTTATAACAGTATCTCCAAGTAAGTGTTCATATATAGGCTCGGTAATCAAGTTACAAGATGGATTATATACATACTTATCAGGTCTTGCTTTATGTACCTTTGCAAATAAATCGTCAAGCAAAGCTGCATATGTTTTCACATCATCTAATGTTTTGATATTTAAAGCTGCTTTCTCAATCATTGTTAAATCTATTCCCAATTCCAATGCTAGATTTTTATCCATAAAAATACAAACAGGATTAGACACAACCTGAACATTTGGAACTCCATAAATTTTTCCATCTACAGTGGCTACATCAAAGTAAAATTTAGGCAATACTTCATCCATATTAACTTTGTCAAGCAGCTCAGTAATATCATATAATCCACCCATACTTACAACGGACTGATAAGGATTGTTATAACCTGTAAAACATAAATCAAATTCCTCACCTGCTGCCATTTTAAGCTTCATCTTTTCCTGATATGAAGCACTGTCAATATATTGCAAATCAAGTTTCATTCCTATTTTTTCCTGTATTATTTTATTTGCTTCTTTCATAACAATGTCATGATCTGCTGGTTTGTCACCAAATATATACCATAGTAGTGTATCATCGTTTACCACCTCATTATTATTGCATCCACCTAAACCGACCGCCATTGTTCCTATTGTTGCAAAACATAACAACCCCGGAATTAATTTTTTTGTGTTCATATAAAACATCTCCTTTTTTAGTTATTTTATCCTATTGTAAAACTCAGAAATACTTGATATAATCGTCAATTTTTAAGTATTTTTATATTCTTAATAAACAACCTCATCATCACAATACCATTTACTTTAATTTAAACTCATTTCCGTTAAAGACTATTTTCTCGTTATTTTCAATTATGATAATACCATCCGGAACAGATATTTCTATTATACCTTTTCCTTTCACAGCTTTAACATCAAATTTATCAGATTTATTTGGATATATAAATGAAATTATATGCATTTTTCCTTTAGCCTTTGCAGATACTGTTATATCTGCACTTGGTTTTATATGCCCATATTCTTTAGCACTCCAACCTGATACAGGTTCTTCTTCACCATAAGACATTTTATAAAAAAGTTCTTCATCGAAAAAGTTCCAAATTCCTATATTTGTTTTATTTTTTTCTTTTGTCACAAAATAGTTGTTGCCTATAACAATATCTTCATGTAAAAAATCATCTGCCAGATTCCAATGCTGATAAAATGTATGTATATTTTCATCACAAGCATCAATTACATCATCAATAATATAACCCACATTTTTTATATGAACAACCTGTCGTTTATGAACGCCTACTACTCTGTTGTCTTCTTTTTCTATATCATAATATCCGTCAGCATATATTCCCTCTGCCATTTCAAAAAATTCATTATGACATCTCTTTCCTGGACAGGTATTTTCATGCAACTCCTTTATCTTGAGATACTTTGCGTATTCCTCTTCGTTTGATGCATCGCTTGCATATCTTTCATCAATTTTTTCACACATATCCATATATCGTCTTGCTTGTGACAGACCGTCAAAATCCATTGTATTGTGAGCCCTTGACGAATGCATATAGTTATTATACATCATAGATTCCTTATCATTGGAATAGTTATAATTTCCCGAATCTATAAGAAGTCTTCTTCCATATGCTGTAACAACCACAGAGTTTGCATCCTCGTGCTTATGTCCCGGCGAATGTCTGCTGTATTTCATAAAAAGATACATCGCATCTTTTCCCCAGCCATTTCTCATAACGCTGTATCCACCATAGGGAAAATCTACCGACATGGGAATACCCTCATTAATCTTCCCATGAACCAAAGCACTGTATATGTTTTTTATTACATCATTTTCAGGATACATTTCCATATATTTTTTTATATCCAAACAAGAATTATCATAATCTTTGTTTTGTCTTTTAGACATTGCAGGAGTATATCCTAAAGGATCTTTTATCAAGGCAAGATATTCACATCTTTTCTCCACCATTTTTATTAGCTTGTCAATTCTCTTGTTATTTTTCAAGTGTTCATTATTATAAATCTCGTAAAACATGTCAACCAATCCGCTGTTGTATGCACTGCATTGTTCCAAATCTGTTCCATCAGGAAGTATACAGTATTCCCCTACTGCTTCCTCAAGTCTGTCCATTCCGATAAGATATGAAGCTGCAGCAAGCTTTGCCTCCCAAAAAGCTATGCCTATGTTTATCAATATATTGGAGGTATGTATAAATTGGTTTGGTGTTCCCTTTCTTGGATTATCAAAAAGCACCGGTAAATGTTCTAAAATAACCGAAGCAACAATATTACAGAGTACCGAAATATCCAGCACATCAAAATGTGCCATAAATATAATACCTTCTATCCAACATTCCACTCTTGATGTTGCCAGCGAAATCCAAGAGCCACCTAAAAATTCAGAGCAAAAACCTTCACCTCCGCACACAGGCAAGTATTCATTTTTATACATTGCAACTCTTTTACTGTAATGCAAACTATCAATTCCATAAGGATGATTTTTTATAAAACTCATATGAATTTCATTCCACTTATCTATATATTTTTTGTTTCCTGTTTTCTTATATGCCTTTAAAAGAGACTTTGGAAAATACATATATGATAAATGATTTTGCCATTGCTTATCGTTATCAGGATATATATTCCAGTCTATGGGATTGCTTATAGAAAAATAGTCATATCCTATCATACTGACCTTGTTTTTCATAATCATATCAGCATCGTATATATCATTATTACTAATATCATCAGCCATAACAGAGTTAGACCTTTTAAATTTTTCTACAGAAAATCGATAATATGCATAAGCCGCTTCATCATATTTTTCTTTTTTGTAAAGTTCCTTTACCTCTTCTAATCCCACACTTTCCATTGCAATTAAATCTAAAAACTGTTTTGAGTTTTCCACCGCAACCCATTTTAAATCCACAAACAATCAATCCTCTTTCAAATATTTTACTCTCGCTATTGTCATAGGCTTTAAGCTTCTCATGTCCTCTAAAACAAATATCTTTACAGAATCTCCTTCGTAAATTTCAAAATTTATATTGCTCACAGAATTTTTTAAAAGTGTAATACTTTCATTTTTGCATATTCCCGTCAATTTACCTTCCGTATACACAGCACATAATATATTTGATGAAATATCATCATTCAATCTGTTTGTAATAGATACCCATGCCGATCTACCGTTTTCTGAAATATTAGGTTCGGAAATTTCTATTGAACCGTAATTATATACCGCTTCCAATCGTTTCCCGTTTTCACTGCTTATATATACCCTGTAAACTCCCGGCATATCTATATTATTCACCTTAGTATCAAATTCAAAAGAAAATTCTCCATTCTTATTTCCGACAATAGTATCATTATACTGTATTGTTTCGGTATTAAAGTTATTTTTTATATCATCCAGTTCAAATCTTGGATTTGTAACCAAAATACTTACAAGTTCTTCTGCCTGAAGTCCCTCTCCGCTCACAATTACAACAGAACTGTTTTCAACAGCCCTGCAGCTTGTAATTTCCACAGAATTATCTGTTCTTTGCAATTTCACAGCTTCAAGAGTGTTTAATATATCATCTTGCGCAATCACTGTTTCTTCTTCTGTCATATTGCTAAAATCACAATATTGATTATACTTTTCATTTAATATATCCAATGCTTCTCCGGTGTATGATATTTCTCCGTTTGCTTCTGCCTCAATCTCATTTAAAAGAAGTGATAACGCATATTCTACTCTCCCTGTATCAACATAATTTACATCTGCAGTGTTAAAACAGCTTCTTCCCAATTCACAAGAAAATTCCTGCCCCTTAGCTATGCCATAAGCTGTTACACTCCAGTAATAATCCTGTCCTTTTTCCAGGCTTATATCAAGAGAATTATTATTGTCATCTCCCTTATACATATCCTCAGTTTTTATAAGACGTGTGTATTCATTGTCTGAATATATATTCACAGTATAATATGATGCCTGATCCACATTTCCCCACGAAAGTGTTATATTATTATCAACATTTTTACTATTATTTTCGGGATATATAAGACCTGCTTCAGTTGGCTTTATATCACTATGCTCAAAACCAATTTCAGTCATATCAATTTCGGATACCGCAGAATTATTTAATGCATTTTTTAGAGAATAATTTCCCTCTTGGGGATTTACAAATAAATTGTCATCATAGGCAATTGTAGGGTTGCACTCTTTTTTTGCATTTATATTATTTCCGTTTTCATCTTCAATTACCGCACCATATGCCTTTATTTCATCAACATATTCCACACCATTTAATGTGAAAATCGCATCAGATATACCGCTCACCTTATCCTCATTATTTATAAGCAAAGCACCATTTTCCATATATTTATGTCTTGCTCTATGCAGTACCGCATCACTTTCACCTATTGATACATTACCGTAAACTTTTGTATTATACGGTGCAAAAAACGGACTTCTCCCCTGAGCATTTTCCATTTCGTTATATGCAACCTTAAAAACCGATCCCGATACAGAATCCTTTAATACTTCATTCAATTCCCTTTCAAATGCACCGCCGTCAGCAAAATCACCTTTCCAATCCATTCTTTCACCAAGCAATATTCCCTCTTGACAATTAATCAGAAGATTATTTTCATAACTGCTGTTCATTCCAATGCCAGTATAAATTGAACCTTTAGTATCCTTTATAACATTATGATGTACGTCTATTCCACTATAGCCATCATCAGTATAAATTCCCGAATATGATTTTTCTTTGTTTAAATTATGAATATAATTATATGAAACATCATTTCCGTATTTTACTACACTTCTCCCAAAATAAATTGCACCGCCGTCATTAATATGTCTGCCTACGTTATATATTTCATTATACTTAACACTATTATTATTTCCCGGAACAGATATGGCATAAACTCCATAGCAGTCTCCTATTATATTATGCTCTATCCTGTTTCCTACATTATTCCTAATTTCAGGGGAATTATTATAGGAATTTTCGCCACTCATAATCATTGCATTTATTGTTGTAACAACCCGTCCGCAATTAATAATTTTATTGTAAGATATATTAATATTTCCGGGTGTTAAAGTTTTAAACTCACCGCCCGAATATAATATTAAACCACCATCACAGCCATAGGCACTGTTGTTTGTAATATCAGAATTTTTACCATTCGACAAATTTATAACATATCCGCTCTGAATATAATTAAAATTACAATTGGTAATACTGATATTGCTGCTGTTATCTATTCTGAAAACCGTATCACCCGTTTTATCAAAAGTTATGCCGTCAAAAGATATGTTATCGGTATTTTCAATTTTTATTGTATTTGCATTGTTTGTAATTTCTGCTGTTATTATATCTCCATCAGGGTAATAATAAAGCTTGTTTTCTTTGCGGTCAATGTAATATTCTCCCGGCATATCAATTTCTTCCAAAAGATTTTCAACATAAAATTCTGCATTATTTCTTACCGGCTCCGAAAGTGTAATACTTTCGCCCTCTATATTTTCAATATCTATATGCTTCCAAAAATAATCTGCCGAATATGAACAAACAATCTCTGAATTTTTCATATTTCCCCATGAAGGTGTAAATCCCAAGTCCAATATATTTGTTCCGTCTGCATTTTCTGCTTTAATATAACCACTGTTGGGGTAACGTGCTATATATTTACTTTCAGAATTTATATAAAGATACGGATTAAATAAAATGTCACCCGATAAATCTATACCGTTTTTTGATAAATCATACTCCAAAACATTTCCTATTGCATTATTTTTAAGCCGCTTCAGAATGTCCCTATCTGTGATATTATTAAAATTCTCTGCCAATAAATTATGCGTATCGGTAAAAACAACCTTCTCCCCGTTATAAGCCTTAAAGGAAAGACCATTATCACTTTCAGAAAGAGTAATACTTTCCATAGGAAACTCTCCTTCTCTAAATATGATTTCGCTTTTCCCTTCCATACCCCTTGCAGCTTTGACAGCTTTAGTCATGGTAGCATAAGGTTTATTTTCAGTTCCATTACCATTTGAGTCAGAACCATATTCTGCCACGTATATTATATTTACAATTTCCGCATATGTAATATTTATACTGCTAATGACCATTACTCCTGCAAAAAACACGCTCATTATTTTTTTTATTTTCATAACGTTCTCCTTTTCAGACTAACTGATTTATCATATCCTCTAGCTGCTTAATATTTTCAAATCCACCCTTTTTGCACAATTCCAAATTAATCTGTCGCCTTTTTTCTTCTGAGGCGTTAAAATACCAGGGTATATTCAATCCAATATATTCGGCATTTTGTTGTGTTATTAATTCACTTACATATCCTGAATCTGCAGCAAAGCTTGTCTGAAATGCATTTATACTGGATATGATTACATTTTCGGCAAATGCTTTTCTTATGTCTTCAAAAGATTTATATTCTCCTCCTGCAGTTTTCTTATTTATCTCAACTCTATCCTTATCCTTTAAACGGTTTTTGAAAAAGCTGTAAACAGTAACTCCATCCGAATCCAGATCCTTATAGCCTATTTCATCTTCATAAATTAATTCAATATTGTTTTTATATATTACCTCATATTTTCCCTGATTATAAGCTGCAATAAGAGCATACTTCATAACCTCATCATAATAAGCATTTATATTTTCAGAATTGATGCTTAGGTCACCATTTATTACTTTTTCATATATTGCATCCGCAATTTCAGTTTTATCTACCGCCTTATATAAATCACTGTTTAATCCAAGAACATCTCCCATTCCGACCAATGCACAAATCAAATGTTCCTTACTCTGAGGCTTATTAAAAACTTCTATTGCTTCTTTATAGAAATCTGTTTTTTCAGGTAATGCATCCGATTTTTTTATATACGTATCACTATAGGAGCTTCCATGAATCATGAAAAGACCACCCTCTCGTGTCTGTGTTACATCATCATCCAACTTGAGATATACCAATCTTTCGTCAACTTTGAAAAACTGCATTACACCAAGAGGAGTATTTACCGCACCCATTTGCACATCCATCCACTCATTTTCCTTTAATACCTCTGATGGTAATGTATCCAAAGTAAGTCCTACCTTTTGATATTCCATAAATGTATCTTTAAATACACATAAATATCCTTTATTATTTTTGTTGTATTTATAATACACTCCCTGATATTCCTTGTTTTGCAGAGATGTCATCTTAATTTTAAAACAGAGTATTTTATTAGTATCATTTATATTTACAGTAGCATTACCGCCTTTTCCCATTGCTGAATAACGCAAAACTCCACTTTCAGGATTATCTACTGTTCCAAAAGAAACAGTCCAACCGGCAGGATCAAAAAATGAATCCTCTAAAGTTGTAAATTCCACTTTTTTATAATATACCGAATCACGTACAAGCTTATAAAGTTCCTCTTCTGTTTCATCTATAGTGCTTTGTACTCTCACAGTGTCATATATGCCTTGCGCTTTTACAACCTCTGCCTTTAATCTTTCAATATACTCTTTGCCGTATTCATCATTTTGAGAATTTTCTATCTCATTAAGAAAACTGTTTACACTTGCTATAGTCTTTTTTAGCATGTCTTTTTCTATATCATTATTAATAGCAGTTTTAAAAGTATGCACGCCTCCCTTATTTTCTATAACAAATTGATTCTGTCTTGCAATTCCTATAGCTTCTACCTTCCAATAGTAGATAGTATTATTTGAAAGCTGCGAAGTTTTATACACATTAAAATTGCCGTTTTCACGAATTGTTTCATCTAATACAATTTGCGTAAACGCTCTGTCCTTTGAAACTATTAGTCTGTATTTTGATGCTCCCTGCACACTATCCCAACTGAAGGTAAGCTCTTTCGTGGAAAGACGTGTTTCTCCGTTATATGGTGATTTTAATCTGAAATTTTCGGGAACTTTTAATATTTCAGTATCCTTTAAACCAATATCCTCCATCTTAATTTCCAAAAGTTCAGGATATAATTTTGCAACTTCACTTTCAGGCTTTATTTCAAAATTCTGATTATTTATATCCACAAATATATCCTCAGGATTTGTATAATGCGGATTACCTTCATTTGTGCCATTCAACCCAATAACACTAAATTCACCCTCTGCTCTTTCTATATTCTTTGCACCATAAAGTTCTACTGATTCAAAATTTTGTGTTCTTATAGTGCTTCCACCTGTATTCACTCCGATGTTTCCAAAAAATATAGTGTTATATGGCGCAAAAAACGGTTTTCTGTCTACAGATTCAATCAACTCCGGAAATTCTTTTTCATAATATTTTGAAAATTTTTCTACCACAAGCTGAGTTTCTCTATGCATATCCCCATCATCACCATGCACCTTGTTGGAGTTTTCATTTACAACCATTCTATCTCCCGCAAGTGCCGGATAAATACAATCGTAGGAAATATTATATAGATATTCTTGATCCATACCTATACCATGAATTGATGATCTGTTCATATCCACACAAATATTATGATGCCATGATGCACCGCAATATCCATCATCATTGTAAAGACCGCCATAGGAATGTTCTTTATTCAGATAATGTATATAGTTAAAACCTATATCAAGCCCTCTCAAGGTTGCAGCTCTTCCAATATATATGCATCCGCCGTCATCTATATTTTTACCCTGGTTTATAATTTCATTATAAAGTACACTGTTATTTACACCCTCTGTAGATATGGCATAAACATTGTTTGAATCCTGAATGAGATTGTTTTTTACAGTTATTCCGCAACTTGCATTACGCTCAGAATTTGCTCTCGGTGAAAATATTGCTCCGGCTATTGCTCTCGGAAGATATCCGCAGGAAGCAATCCAGTTGTTTGAAACCGTTATATTTCCGCTTGTGATTGTATCTATATCACCACTTTTCAAATATACCAGTCCACCGCCCAATCCGTAGCATTCATTATTATTTATAGTAATATCATAAGTCTGATTTGCTGCACTTATTGCATAATCAGCTTGAATATATCTGAATCTGCAATCTTTTACAGTAACATTTTTAGCACCATTTATACTTATAGCCGTACCGCCTGTTTTGGTAAAGGTGATACCCGAAATGTCAACTCCTGAAACACCGTCTGCCATAATCATTTCCTCATCTATAAAGGTTACAATTTCAAGCTTTTTATCCTTCAGACTATATGGAGGATAATAATAAAGCATCATTTCATCACGGTCTACAAAATACTCACCCGGCATATCTATCTCTTCCAGAAGATTTGTAGCATACCATCTTGCTCCGGTACGTCCTGCAGTAAATTGATTATCAGAAAGGGTTATCGTCTGCTTTTCGGCATTTACCGATGTCACCTTAGATGACATATAAAAATAATCAACTGAAAAGAAACCATTTATTCTTATATCGTTTGCCTGATTCCATCTTCCGGGGTTTTCTCCTTCATAACCAAAAGTTCTTCCCTCTATACTTTTCACTTTTGCCCACTCATCATTCGGCCAACGGGATTGGATTTGCTCAATGTCATTCAAATAAATAAAGGGAAATGCTTCGGTAGTCTTTTCTAATTTTGCTATATTTTCCTTAGTAAGATCAAGCTTTGCAGTCTTATACCTCGCAGCTTTGGGAAGTCTGGCAAGTTCTTCTGCATCTTCTACCATCTTAAAATTCTCTTCATTAATTTCCTTTGCACCTGTAAATATTACCTCACCGTCACCAAAGTCACTTATTGAAAATACCGTATTTTCACCCGAAAACACTTCCTTATCCAAAGTAATGGTTTCATCAAAGTAATAGCTTCCGCCATGAACAAATATATGTACGGGATATTGTTTTCCATATTTTCTAACTGTATTTTCTGCAAAATCCACAGCCTCCGAAAGGCTCGTAGTTGTTCTTAAAACATTTCCGTTACGTACACTTTTTCCCTCAGGTCGCAAATATATTCCACCCATATCATAAAGTGTTTTTACATCAGCCTGTTCTACACCACCATTTTTATATATAACAATCAGCCCATTACTGTCTGTATATCTTTTAAAGCCCACAGCTTCTGCAATACTACTTTCTATATAAAAGATATTTTTCTTTACCTCCGCTTTTATGTCACTTTTTTTCTCGTTGATATACACATTGCTGTCTTTAATTGTTACAATAGTGCTGTCATTTCGGGCATTAAAAGTATCCTCGCCAGACACTTTATATCCCAAATTTTCAAATACAAATTCTGCCGGTATCATAACTTTTTCTTCACTAACATATGGTATATTGTCTATAACCTTCTGCATACCTTCAGCATAAGAAATTTTCCCATCTGCATACATCACAAGATTGTAATCAGTTAAGTCAATATCTATGTCAGCAAATGAAACTGTTATACACATTTCAAGCATTATAATAATCGCTTGCAAAACAGATAAATATTTTATTTTTTTCATAAAACTCATCCTATCTTACTTTAGAAATTCTTATATACAACAAATCCTATAGGTTCCTGATATACACTTATTGCCACAATTTTATCACAATCTTTTCCTACCTCCTCAAAGGTTCTTATATCAGATACCTGTCCTTCTCTTATATTCACAGCTTTCTTTTCTTTTTCCACTATAACAATATTTTTTGCTATCCAGTTATCAGTTCTGTAAACACCAGTCTCTGAATAAGCCGTACTTAGTCCGAATACATTCAAATCACAGGTAGTTGTTGTGAGATATTTGTTATCTTCTAATTTTACAGGTGAACAAGCAGTAATTCTGAGTCTTCCTGTAGAGTTATTCATAACTGCTTCTTTACTTTCTATTACTGCATTTGCATCATCTATTGCCATAGGGTTTGTATGTCTGAATTTACCGTCTGCATCTGCCTTCCATACGCCTAATGAACCTGGAATATTTCCAACACCTCCTGATGCTGGATTTACTGCCTCCGCATCATACATAAGGAAAATATATGTCAGATTACACCTGTTATCTGCTATATATCTGAATATATCACCCTTTTTTAAAGTAAAATATTTTCCTGTTAAAAAATCTTTTTCCTCACCCTGTGCATTTACAATTTTATCATACACATCAAAATCGGCAAAAAAGCGTATCCTTGTTTTACCCTTAACATAACAGTCTATAATATAACAAGGCTCTTCATCTTCATCAATCCCCTGTGTTACATTTTCTACAACCGCATAACCGGAATCGGTAGGATCAACACTTGTCTTTGGCTCTGCTTCAAACAAAATATAGCTTGCAACACTTGAATCCTTTTTTGTAGTAAAGGCTGTAATAAACCCGGATTTTGCAGTATTATATGTAGCATTATTCAAAAATACATTGCTGTCTTTTACGGCAAATGCATTGTCCTCACCGATTTTTTCAGGATCTATTTCAAAAACCACAGTATTGGTATCCGTAATAATTCTTCCTCCAAAGCCCTGACCCGGTTTATAATACATAGCCGTTTCTCCTGTATATATACTTACAAGTCTATTTTCTTTATTATCATAAATTTTCTGCACAGAAGGCATTTCTATGTAGAATATTTCTCCCTGCTCATTAGTTCTATAGCGAATAATTCCGCCTGATATTGAACTGTCGCTTTTATATCCGCAATAACCTGAAAGTATATTAATTACAGCGTTATAATCTTTTACATTTGAAATCTTATATGATTTCTCATATGTTTTATTATTATCGTCATAGCAAAGCTTTACACGTTCACTGAGCTTTATATTTTGCAATTTCCCATCAGCAGTATAAATTTTTGCCGTAAGCTCTGTTTCTTCCTCATTTTTTATAACCCTTACATATACTCCATATAAATCCTCACCTGCTGCAATCTCTATATGTGCCGCTTTTCCAAATGCATCAATATAAATGATATATATATTTCCTGTTTTAGGTAAATCACCTTTATATTCACGTGACAATTCTAATTCTTTTTCCCCCGAAATTTTCGTTCTATCATAATCATCTCTTATAACAGATGATACCTTAAAATCGGAAATTATTTCATACTTCGTATAAATTGTAATTGCCTTTTCACTTTCAAAAACAGTTATTAAATCTCCAGACTTTATAGTAGAAATATCGCTCTTTTTTTCGTTTTTGTTATAAATTACAATATATTTATCTTGTCCCTCAAGAGTGATTTTCTCATTAGCATTTGTATTTCCGTATATGCATTGATTTTCTGTATCGATATAATCCACCATAATAGTTTTATAATTGTTAATATATATTAAATCTGCCTTTTGGCTTCCTTTTCTTGTTACTACAGCTATTGTTCCCTCAGAAAATTCAAAATCAGCTTTAGTGTAACTTGTTACACCTGTCCCATTTTTTATCATATATGTGCAGTCCTCGTCAAGACTTATATTTCTTTCACGCTTTCCGTCAAAATATGTAATATTATCCTTACTATAATCAATGAAATCTTTTACGTCAAAAGTTATTTCCTCTTCATCATCAGCTTTAGATACATAGACAACTTCATAATCCTCATTATAATAAACCTCAACATTTCTACCCAAATAATCACAAATATATTCATCTTTTTCAGACATAAAGAATATTTCTCCATCTACAATAATCTGATTTTTTACTGAATTTTCAATTCCTGAAACCCCTGAATATCCATTATCCGTCATTCTGCCTTCATATTTTTTTAACTTTAAAACTTCCGTTAAAAATGTAGCATTTTCATCTACTCCGATATAAATAGGGTTTTCAAAATGCACTTGATTAATATCAACCTCCAATGCATTATATAAAATTTCTGCCAATTCCCCTCTGGTAATATTTTTATTCAAGTTATCTGCATTTTTAATTAAATCCAATTTATATGCTATACTGATATATCCGTTTGGATATCCACCCATGTTTTCAGCCTGATAGGAATATCCCAAAAGGTGAACTATAGTTTTTACAGCTTGTTCGCCTGTTATCATATTATTTACACCAAATTCATTATGGCTTATTCCTACCATTATACCCTTTGCATATACAGTGTTTACATCATAGAAATATTCGTTTTCCGCATCTACATCTGTAAAAATACCCTTCTCGGCTATGTCTGTTAAATCCTTTTCAGAAAGTTCAGCCGACTCATCTTTAAAATAGTGACTGCTCCATGCATTACTGAAATCTTTATTTTCGTTAAAAATGCCTGCAATGATTTTTGCCATTTCACCTCTTGTAATACCACTTTCAGGGTAAAAATTGACCTCCTCAACATTCTCCATAAGCCCTATGCCGCATACAACATCGACAGCTTTTTTCTGTACAGAATCTTCAGCATATGAAATTTTGAATAACAGAGTGTTAAATAATATTAAAACCATTAAAATTCCCGATAATCTCTTTTGCATTATTACTCCTCCTATATTTCAAAAAATTTTGCAATAATTACCGCCGCTTGTGCTCTGCTACATGGACTATCGGGCTTAAATTCACCATTCGGGAATCCGCTTACAATTTCCATTTGGGAAAGCTTTGCTACAGCATCCTTAGCATAATCAGCCACTTTATTACTATCGGCAAATAACAGCTCCGCACTGTTTTCTAATTTCTTATATCGATATAACATAACACATACATCCTGACGTGTTACATAATCATTTTTTCCAAAAATGTCATTACCTTTACCTTTTACAATATCATTCTTATATGCTGTCATAACATACTCTTTGCACCAGTCCGATTCAGTAATATCCGTAAAAATACTTTCCTCTATTATTAAATCCATTCCCGCTGCCAAACATATCATCTTTACAATTTCTCCACGCGTTACATTATCATCCGGCGAAAACTTATTGTCTCCGCGTCCGGAAATTATATTTTTTTCATATAAACGCTTTACATATTTATATGCCCAATGCGACATTTCCATATCTTCAAAAACAGATTTCTCTATATGCTCAAGGTTAGTTTCTTCCTTTACCCCTGAAACTATAGTTTCTGTCGGTGTAATTCCCACTGGATAAGATGCCCCTCCGCCTGATGAGCCTCCGGACGACTCCCCTGATGAAACACCCGAGTTCTTTTTAGGTTGCCAGTTTTTTATATAACTTTCTAATTCCGCAAGTGTAGATATTCCGGCTTTTGCTATATCTGCCTCTATTTCAGCCTTCTTTTTAGTGTTCTTATAGTTATCTATATTTATATCCACCGCAGCAGCATTTTCATCAGTTAAAAGTGCAGATATATATCCCACTCCGCCTGTTGCAGGATTTTTTAATGTTTCTTCAAACATTATATTTTTTAATTCTTTAAAAAAGCTTTCGGTATTATCGTATTTCTTTCCATTAATTCGCTCTATAACTGCACTTTTTCCGTTATTATCTGTTCCGGTTTTAAATATATTGTATATTGTAACACCTTCAGAATCAATGCTTTCATATTCCATAATATCTTCCGATGTGAATTCATCACCTATCCATATCATATCGATATTACCCTTCTCCAATGCCATCAATAACACCTGCTGCTTAATCAACTTTAACGATAATGTTAAATCATCAGCATCAAGCTTTTGAGAAATATTCATAATTCTGTTTGTAAATTCTTCATTATCTATTATTTTTTGATAATTTTCATCTGCATTTAATAGCTGCTTTATATCATCACTATTTATATTTTGGTTTTTTATTGCTTCAATTATTCCCTTTTTATCAGCATTAGTCAGATAATTTATCCCATCTTCTTTACAAACATCTATAATTTCTTCCGGAGTTGATATAATAGGATAAATTTCTCCCGAAGTTATATTGTTATCCTCACTCAACGGTATTTCAAAATAATAAGAACCGTCATCACCGCTTAAAATTTCATCCACATAAATTACTGCTCCGTCTTTTTTTAGTACCATGCATATTAAAGCATCAGATTCTTTATATTTTCCTTCCACTATAATCTTGTTTCCCGACAAATCCAACCTCCCCTCTGTACCCTCTTTTTCAACTGGAACATTGTTTTTATTATTTGTTATTATAGATGTTACAGGACGCATATCTTCGTCCCATATATATACCAAATCATCTTTTTCACATAATATATCTTTCGTTGTTTCTATTGTCTCTTCTATCACCTCCGGGATTACTATTCCTGATTTTTTTATATATACTGTAATCTTCTGCGCAGTTTTACTGTTGTTTGTAAGTATCAGCTTATCATCATTTCTTTCAGTGCTTATGTAATCCTTCAAAGTATAGCTATATATATAATCATTATATAATGTAATGTTATTGTCTTCTTTTAATGTTATCTTTCCATTCAGAGTTACAGAAAAAACATCTCCTCCTTCCTTAGTACAAGGAAACTTCAATGTAATCTTCTTTCCCTCTGCATTTACCGTAAACTCATTAATAATTTCGCCGTTTTTGGTAACTTCAATGTATTTTTCTATATTTTCAGTATTTATTTCCTGATTAAATGTTATCTCCGATATAATTTCTTCTTTTGAATTTCTGTACGTATTTGCAGCCACCGTTACAATCAATCTTTTTAAATACTCTGTTTCCTCTTTAGAAATAATACCACTTATATCTACTCCACGCTTTTCCAAAGCATCTATGTATACAATTAATTCTTCTATAATTTTATTTTTATCAGGGGTAATATTTTCTTTATTTTCGTTCCATAAATTATTTAATTTTTCGAGAATAAGCTCACTCGACGATAACTCCTGAGTTATAGCGAAAATAATCGATATATTTTCACCCGAAATTTTTACACTCTCTACTATTTTTTCCTCATCACAAGGAAGGGTAAAGCTGAACAGTCCCGCATTTTCATTTGTTTCTGCCATTTCCACAAGCTTACCATCAGCATCTTTATCTACCCATTTTTTATTTATATTATCATGCCAGAAGCCTGATATATAGTCTAAATAATCATTCTGGCTTCTGTTCCACCAAACACTTCTGTAACGTTCCAATAATACCTTTATATTATCACTTTTGCTTCCGTCTGTATAATTCACCACCACATTTACAAAATGGTATCCGCTTGCATTTACTGCAAAAGTAATATTTTTTGTAGGTACTTTTGCTAAATTCAAAGTGATTCCCGTATTAGGTACTAAAACGGAATCATTAACGCCGCCTGCTATACCATCCTTCACTAACTTCACCGGTATTTTATTCCCATTTGCCACACCACGGCTATATCCATCAAGATAGAATATCTCGTCTGAAAAAGCTCCTGTTACAGAAGCAGCATTAATACCTCCAAAGTTTTTTTGTGTAGTCATTTTTCTAAGCCAGCTTTCACCTACGCTGTCTCCAATATAGCCTATGGCATCAATATCCGCATAACCTGAAAGGTCTGCAAATTCATATATAGGTGCATTTTCCCCGATGCTTGCTAAATTTGTATTTTCATCAGCATAAACATTAAATATTTCCAAACAGGATATTGCTAATGTATATGCTGTTATTTTTAAAATTTTTTTCTTCATAATTTTCAAACCTTTCTTTATGCTATTAACCACGTGCAAAACTCTAAAACCATAGAGTTTATGCGGTTTTACGGATGTGGCAAATCCGTTTTATCACTATAAATTTACAATTAATGTATAGAAAAAACCACTCAGATTTGGTATAATATAGTTGTAGATAACATCTCAAAGGAGAGTGGTTTTTATCTATCGTCAAGAAATTCTACAAGACATCAGTCTTTTCACATCGCAACCTAAAGCTAAATTTTATAATGATTTGTTTTAAACTTAGATTTAATGTCTATCCCTGCATACACCTCAAAAACAGGTCGTAAGGGTCATAGTAATCATTCAATGATTTGTGCCTTCATTGTTATGAAATGTGAAGGTTTTTCACAAATATCGGATTTACATGATTATCTCTCTAATAACCTTATCATTGCTCATTACTGCGGTTTTGACATTTCCAAAGAACTTCCGTCTTATTCCAAATTCACTCGCTTTATTCGTGAATTTGATAATGATGTGTTACAGTCTGTAATGCCATCCTTTGTATTAAATGCAGTTGATTTATCTCTTATCGATACATCATTTATCGCATTGGATGCTACTCCTGTAAAAGCTAATGTTTCCAACAACAATCCTAAATCTTTCAGAAAAAATAAATTCTCTAAAGATAAACCTTCAAAAGCTGATAAGGATTGTAAACTTGGTGTGCAAACTGCTTCTAATCAACATAACGAAAAGAAATATGAGTTTTATTGGGTCAACAAGAATCATATTCTTGTTGACTGTATATCAGGCTTACCCGTTTGTGAAATCACAACCGGTGCCAACGTCTCAGATACTACTGTAACTCTTGATATTCTCAATAAATCAAATTCATTTCTGAGTTTGCAAGAATGTTCATTTTTAGCCGATAAAGCCTATGATGTAAAGTACATATACCACTCTGTTAAAAACGATTACAACGGCGAATGCTTTATTGCTTTAAATACCCGCAATACTAAATACTTAAGAAATTACCGTCAGGCAATCCTATCTGTGAAGCCGGGCTTGCAATGAACAAAGATGGCAAAGTCTCAGACAATGGCAGAACTCGTCAAAAATTCTGTTGCCCTTTTAAGAGTTCCAAAACTGGTGAATGTCCATTCAATCACAAGTGTTGGAATAACGGAAATAAAAATCGCGGCTACACCAAATATATTACAATCCCTGATGATTACAGACTATCCATCGACAGAAACTCAATTGCGTTTAAATCTGTCTATGCTTTAAAAACTAAAGCTGAATGCTACAATTCAAGATTTAAGCAAGCGGGTTGTGAAAGAGTTTATGTCAGAAATGGTAATTCTGTTAAAAATCTCAACACAATAGCACATATCTCTCTTTTGTCTATCGTAATCACTGCTGTTATCACTAAGAAAAATATTTCCTACCGCTGCACAAAATCAATAAAGCGGTTTGCTTAACAGAAAACAATATTTGTTTTTTCTCGTTTTGCCGTTAGGCTTGTTTGCCATACTCATTTTTTCAATTATTTTAAATTTTCTAAAATTCCCGTTATTCTTCTTTATATTGTTTTTTAAATTGCTTGTTTTGCACTTATCTATTCTGCTATCTTTATTTCTCCACCATTTCAAGCGGTCTTAAATTATCTAAATTTTCCCAAATCATTGCCTTATATTTTAATGCTCCTGCCGGAATATCCTCCAATGTAAAAGAATTTGTTTCATTTTCGGTATTTTTATTTAACTTATAAGCCTGTGACACATCTACCTTCAAAAGCTTGTTATTTTCTCCGTAAGCTGCAACTATAATGCAATAATCCTGATTACTGTCTGTAGTATTCTTCATTGTCAAATCTGCTGTTGCAGAATTTGCGTTTACTGTAAGAGTTGTGTCAAACTTAAGCTCAGGAATAACATTTTTTGCAAGTTCCAAATGATAAACTGTAATATCTGTTGTTCCTGTTCCTGTGGTGCTTGATTTTGTAGATAGTATAATATCATTTAAAGCCGCACTGCTGTATAAACCGGATATTGTTTCATTAACAATTCTGTTTGTTGTATCCTCAACACCTGTAACCGCTTTTGCCGAATTCAAACTTCCGCATTCAAATACAGAATAAGTTATCTTGCCTGTTTCTGTATCAATATCGCTTATAAATGTATACCAATAATCAGGACTGAACATTCTTGCATCTTTCTTTTCTGTACCGAATATTCTACCCGACACAAAATCCCCCAAAACATAAATCTTATACATATCACCCACATTGGCAAATGAATTAGAATCATAATACGCTGAAGTGAGAGCAGTTTCCGGATGATAAATCATTTTAAAACTAATTTTCCCTTTAACGCCATTACCGCCCACATTAAGCTTTTCACCGGCATTTCCATCGGTTTGCATATTCATAACAAGATTTCCAGCTTCATTTATGCTGAATGTGTCCAAACCTTCAAGATTCATAGTGTTGAAATTTGTGTTGTCATATTTAAAGAAATTATTTTCAGCAGCATATATTTCAGCTTTTGTAGGTTTCTCCAATGTTACAGCATATACAAGTGCATTATCGCACTGCAGGCTTATATTTTCAATTTCTCTGCTAATATCCGCAGGAACTTTTAAAGATAAAAATCCGCTTGCACCGTTTGGATTTAATTCTTCAAGAACACCATTATTATCCTGAAGCCATTTTGTGCCTGAGAGTCCTGTAAATCCGTATGTATCATTATTATAACGTGTTTCCCCTGTATTTGCTCCTATATGGTAAAATACCGACTGCGGTCTTTCAATAGGAATCTGGAATGTTGTATCATTTCCTGTTTTATAATTAACAGTTACATTAAAGTTGTCCCAGCCGCTTGTACCTGCTAAGATATTTACATATTTTGCACTCTTTCCTATTGTAATGTTCTGAGCAGTTGCAACATTAAATGAGTCGTTTGCACCGCCTGCATATCCCTCAGTATATAATGTAAATGGTGTTTCGTTGCCTGTCTTTACACGTTTGTCATATTCTCTTTGGCTTACAATACCATCTGCAGGAATGTCTGATCTTTTTATACCGCCAAACTGATTATTTTCGGTTTTTCCGCCAAGCCAACTTGCACCTACAGTATCGCCTACAGCACCAATACCATCTGTTCCGTTACTGCCTGTTATTAAGGAAGACAAGTCTATATAGTCAAATAATGTTTCATCCTTTAAATACAGTTCGCTTATTTTAAGTGTACTTGTTGCATTATCTGATGCTGCATTTGGCTTTGTACCTAATTTCACAGCCTTAAGAGGATTATTTACTCCGCCATAAGGTGATGTTGCCAGCTTAGAATCTGCTTCCACACAATAAAACAAGCTATGCTCTTTATGTGTTACATCCTTTATTGCATCTGCTGATGCTTTGTCTGAATTTTCGTAAATACTGTATTTTATTTTTGCATTTACAGTATCTACTTCCGCCATAACAGTATAATACTTACCTGCATTTACTGCTAATTGAGAATGCTCTGTTTCCGATGTTTTTACTCTTATATAATTTCCTCCGATTTTTAGGATTCTGAAAAATCCGCCCATGTCTAAAAGCGGAAGTGTGTCATAAAATGCACCGCCTGCCAAATTTGTATCTGCAGAAAATGTCATCTTGAATTTTAGAGATTTGCCCACAGCACCAAAAGGTGCTACCTCTAAAAATTCACCTTTTTCAGGATCATTCTGAATGTCCATTAAAAGATTATTTTCCGCATCTAACCTAAATGTTTCCTTTTCTTCCAAATTCAAGATGTTAAAATTACTTTTAAAGTTCATTTCCACCTTTTCTTCTGCCTGTATTAAAGGCATTGTCGCTCCCGCTCCCAACAACAATGAAATTGCTGTAAGAATCGATGTGATTTTCTTTTTCATTTCTTTTACCTCCAGTTTTTAATGTAGTGTCAAATTAACACCCCATTTTTATATTTTAACTATCGTTAAAACCTTTATTTTTCGAGGTTTTTGAATATTTTTGCATAAAAATATAGCAATAACCTCCCTTTTGCTGTATAATTGAGTTGCAACTTCTACAATTAAACGAACAGTCCAAAAGGAACTATTGCTATGAACTCAATTATACACTATTTACTTATACAAAATCAATATCTTTTGCAGATTATTTCATTTCTTTTTAAATTTATTTGTAAATTTATACCTCTAAAACAATTTGCTTTTGATGATTCGCATTCGCCCGAATATCAAAAATTTACAATCGATAAGCCTCCCCACATTGTAAAACACGATGTATGGCATTACTTAGATTACATACCTTACATCAAGGCAAAATACGACATCGATATTAAACCAATTAATCGCCGTAACCCTTGTAATATACCTGATGATGCTATTTGCCCTTGTTGCAATGCTCCTAAAGAATACCTTTACAGAAACAACGGTTCTAAAGGTCAGCTTTGGTGCAAAGTCTGTTCTAATAAGTTCAACCCGAAAGAGTCGAGATTTACCAAGCTTCATTCCCTTCGTTGTCCATACTGTAATCACATTCTTGTTCCCAAGAAAGACCGCAAGCATTTTACCGTTCACAAATGTGTTAACAAGAAATGTTCCTATTATCTTCAAAACCTAAAAAAGATTAAGAAATCTGACCTTGATAAACCATATGGCAAAAACAAATACAAGCTCCATTACATATACAGAGAATTCGGCAATGACTTTTTTAAGATGGATATTAACTCATTGCCTAAAAATGCATCGTCTATTCGATTCAGAAAAAAAGTGCTCATATTATGGGTTTGTGTCTTACATATCATGTCAATCTCGACTTATCTTTAAAAAAACAACTCAGGCTTTGCGTGGTATTCACAATATCCGAATATCTCATACAATGGTTGCGAACTATGCAAAAACTGCTGCATTGCTTGTTTAACCTTTTACAGACAACTTTAATTATTCTAAACTACACTGTTTTTAACGAAGGTTAAATTCAATTTATTCTTGAGTTTCTCACCGTCGGCACGATATTTTAAGCATTGTTTTGCCTAAGCTATCAAAGGTGACGGCAGATTTTCGCATACTTCGTTTTTCATATGCTACTTTACACTACCTTTTTAATTTTTTATGTAAATTTATTTGAGTGTAAACTTTATTTTATCACCCTTAGACATTATAGAATATCCATTCTGACTTTTTCTTATATTACCGTAAATATCAACCTTGTAATAGTAGATATTATATAAAAAATCAATATTTTCAAGTTTCCCCTTAAGATATAATCCACACTGCACAGCTTCATCACTCCACCTCAGTCCGTCTACAACAGACAGATTATCATAAATACCATTCCATTCGATACATTTTTCTTCGTAATATTTTTCTTTATAATTTTCATCAAATTTAAAAATATCTTGTAGCATAAGAATATCATTAAATGTATATATAGGAAAATCTATGCTGAATTTTTCTCTTGATGTTTCATAACGCATATTATCATATTCATACATCGGATCAATACCCAACATACGGAATACAGGAGTATTTATCTAATTTTCTTCATTTTGTGCAGGGGACAGCATATTGTATTTAGATGGATAATATCCCTGATTATAATATCCGCCCCACAATGTATATGCATCTACAGACAGTTGTTCCCTGCATATAACGAATGCTTTAATATCATATTTGCAACTTAAATAATCCATGGAATAACTATCCAGAAGCCATGATCCCACTACCCCGAGGAAATATTCAAATTTTTCTTTAAATTTATTCATAATTTCATCACATAACATTCTTCTTTCCTTTTGATAATATGCCATCAAAAATCCGGGATTTACATACCAGTCCCAATCCATGCCCGGTCTTCAACGCCATTAAATTCCACAAGCATTTACCAATGGCTTTACAATTTCTATCCAAATTTCCTTATCTATATTATTTGCATTATTAAACAGTTCTGAAAAGTCATCTTGAATTAATGCATCATATTATATTAAAAATGATGCCAGAAAGTTGAATTTTTTGCATAACTCCAATTCCTGTTTTGTTGTATTTATGAGCTCATAATCTTTCCTTCCGGGTCAAATCCTCTCAAAAAATTAATTATATTTATAACATTATTCATATTACTCCCTCAAAAAATAGTTGATTCTTTATTAAAAACATGTTATAATATGCGCAGCAAAGCTTGCAATAGCAGGTGGCGATTACCACCGCAAACTTTACTTTCGTGAAGAACTGCTAATTGAAACATTCACAAAAATGCCCTTGCAAGCATTTTTACTCATGTTATAATATATGGTTTGAATTCAGGAGGTACACATATGTTTTACGAAACCCAACCAGAAAATTTAAATACCTACATAACTATGGCATATGACCACTGTGTGACTTATCCACTTCATCTTCACCGCCATATAGAATTACATTATGTGGCATCAGGTGAATTTGAAATAGAGATTGACGGAAAATGGCATACACAATCACAAGGTACAGCTTCTTTGGTATTCCCTTATATATTGCACCGAACAAAAGCAACTAATGGTATGGTATATTCTGCCATCATAAATATTGACCGTATAAACAAATATTCCAATATTTTTATGAATAAACTTCCTGAAACGCCTATAATAAACTCCGATATGCTTCCCCACGATTTTCATTCACTTCTTACCCATACATTTGAATTATACCACAGTACCGGTATTTTACGCCCTGAAATATGCGAATCTCTCATATCAGCGATTATCGGCGAAGTTCTTAATGCAATGACGCTGAACAATAAACCACATACATCTTCCCATAAATCAAATGATAATACCATAGCTAAAATCATACAATACTGTATTGAAAATGCAACCAATGATATTTCACTTGATTCCATTGCAAAAGATCTATTTTTCTCTAAATACTATATTTCTCACGTATTTTCTGATAAGATAAAAATACCATTTAATACATTTATAAACAACTATCGCGTTGCAAGAGCCTGTGATCTCTTAAAAGTCACAAATATTGATATTTTAGACATTGCATATGAATGTGGTTTTGCCCATCAAGGTACATTTAACAGAGTTTTTAAACAGATTACCGATATGACACCAAGAGAATACCGACAAATCTATAAAAAATAGATTTTATTGCTATTTTTGTAATCTTTTTACATATTACATATAAAACATTTATATTACTTACTGTATTTTCAGTATAGCATATATATTTTCATATTTCCAACCATAAACCTATAAAAACCAAACAAATATTGTTGTTTTTTAACCTTATTATAGATTAATTATATATTTTTAACTAAACGGACTGATTTTTTATTATTTCGGTATAACGACAAGTGTTCTTGTCAAGCAAAATTGTAACACGTCTGTCCAAAATTTTCTCGAAAAATTCCGCATTTATTCCACGGTCAGCTTGACAATGAGCCTCTGAAGGCATGATTTATGGCGCTGCGGCGGATAGCCCTAAGGGCGTGCGCCCAGGCAAAAGCCTATCATACCTTCTTACTCATTGTCAAGCTGCTTTCGCGGCATAAACGCTATTGTAATTCTTTCTCTTTTGCATCGGTGTA
>CALXWJ010000029.1 GCA_944392335.1 uncultured Clostridia bacterium | reverse complement strand
AGGGTGCTTTTTTGCATACAGAAAGGTGGTAAGATATGCTCAAAAATGTAAGAGAAGAAAAATATTGTCAATTGCGTGCATGCGGAAAAAGCCAGCGTCAAGCATATCTTGAAGCATATCCGCAAAGCCGCCGCTGGAAAAGTACGACAGTGGACGTCAGGGCGTGCGAACTTGAACGTAAAAGTAATATTCAGGTAAGGTTAAGGGAACTTGCGGATGATAATGCCTGCGCTGCCGGTTTGTCAAGAAAAAAGCTGCTTGATAAGCTGGAGGATATTATTAATTCAAAATACATACAATTCAAGTCGAATGACGTGATCAGAGCCATTGAATTATACGTTGAAATATGCGGGTATAAGGATATGCCCGATGAAAATATAGAGGATGTTTCAAAAGCCGAAAGCGATGTGTTCGGCAATGATTAAAAGGACAAGCACACTAAAATATAATTGGTCTGACAAGCATAAGGAATATATGAAAAAAAGCCGGCAGTGTTCAATGAACATTGCGGAAGGCTCTATAAGAAGCGGTAAAACTACGGATAATATTTTTTGCTTTGCATATGACCTGAAGCATTCAAAAGATAAGCTTCATCTTGCTACCGCCTCAACTCAACCGACAGCAAAACTTATTATCGGTGATTGCGACGGTTACGGATTAGAGCACATATTCCGAGGACAATGCAAGTGGGGGAAGTACAAAGGCAATGAGTGTTTAAAAATCAATGGTCCTGATACGGGGTATACGGATAAAATAGTTTTATTTTGCGGCGGGGCAAAGGCAGACAGCTATAAAAAATTCCGTGGTATGTCGATAGGTTTGTGGATCGCAACGGAAATCAACCTGCATCATGCCGAAACTATACGGGAGGCACAGCGCAGACAGATCAATGCTGATATAAGGCGGTTTTATTGGGATTTGAACCCGGAAGCGCCGACAGCACAGATTTATAAAGAATTTATTGATATTTACGAAAAGAAAGAATCGGAGGGAAAGTTAAAAGGCGGGTTAAACCTTACACGCTTTAATATTTTTGATAATATTAATCTTTCAAAAGAAAATCTTGAAGCGGAAATATCAAAATACGAAATAGGCAGCGTATATTATAAGCGTGATATTTTGGGACAAAGGTGTGCGGCTGAAGGGATAGTTTTTCGTGATTTTGCGGAGCACACAGAGAAGTATATTATTTTAAAATCGGATTTGCCAAAACGGTTTTTGTGGGTCGATGTAGGCTTTGACGTCGGCGGGAACGGTTCGGCGTATGCCATGTGCTGCAGCGCGCAGGGGACGGATGGCACAATATATGTTTTGAGGGCTGAAAAGAAGCAGGCACGGGATTTACCTATGGAAAAGGTAGAAGAATATGCATTTTCGTTTATCGATGGCATACAGCAAGATTACGGTATCGTAATAGATAATGTCAATTGCGACCACTCTGATGTAATCATAAATACACTGAATGAAAAACGATATATATTCGCAAAGACATATAAACCGGCTTTAGAGGACAGACCGTTTCTTTTTTCTGTTTTAATGGCAAAAGGAAAATTCAAGATTGTTTCCAGTGAGTGTGATGATCTGATCGACGAGTTAAAAAACCTGATTTATGACAGTAAAGAGGAAAAGGCTATACCGTTAGATGACGGAACAATGCAAATAGATGCTTATGACGCGCTGACATATTCATGTGCCGGAAATTGGCATTATATTTTGGATGATATAGATAAGGGGTGATGTTTTGAAAGAAGCAATAAGGCAATTTTGGTATAATTTACTTCAAAGATTGGACAGTAAAATCAATCAATGGTTAAATAGCGGAAATGCTGGATATAAAGAGATGAGTGCCGATGATGATACTTTGGTAAACTTTTTTATAATGGTATTGAAAAAGGTGTTAAACCATGTATTTATGCAGTGCGATTTTGAACTGACAACGGACAGCACAGTTGCGGAGCCTTTAATTGAACTTTGCGGAGATTTACAGAAAAACTGTTACAAGATCGGTTTTTATATGCTGGGCGGTTCCGATACGCCTCAGAGGATATCCGAGTGCTGGGCTGTACCGTATTTTGAAACGGTGGGCGGCGTAAGGAAACTGTTTCACAGCTATTTGGGCGGGGACAGGCTTTGTATCACAGCTATGGCAGGAGATAAAATATCCGAATGTTATATGATAATAGACGGAGTACGCCGAAATAACAAAGTATATTTGCTTTGCCGCCGTCACAGTCTTGACGAAAACGGGAACTTAAAGATAACATTTTTTGTCGCGAATGAATTGGCACAGGAGGTAACGGCAAATATCCCCGAATGGGAAGCAATTACACAAACAGAAACCACATATCCCGGAGCAAACCATATTGGTTTCGGACGGTACAAATCGCCTGTTACTGCCTTTGGAAACGATATATACGGGAAGCCTTTAAATTATGGATGCGCGGTGATAGAAAAGCAGATACAGGTCGTTTTGGAACAGATACGGCGGGAATTTAAGCATAAGGAAGTAAAGATTTTTGCCGACCGGTCTATAACGCGGAATATGGACGCAAACGGGAAGCCCTTAAAAGAAAATGTGATCGACGAATACATTTATACGGTTCAGGGCAAAGAGGGTCAGACGTCTCTTATCAACGAATTCAGCCCCGATATTCGTGAAAGCTCATACTATGCACATCTTACGAAATTGCTGGAACAATATCAAAACCTGATGGGCGTAAATGAACTGATCACTCACGAACGGAGCGGAAAAGACGCCACTGCGACAGAGATACGGACTTTAAACATTGATAATATCAGCTTGGAGGACAATATTCGAAGAGCTATACGGGAAGGAAATATCGAGACGCTTAAGGCGGACAGCCTGTATCTTGGAATACGGGAGGACTTGTGGACATACGACGAGACCTGGACAGATATTTACGATGATGAGCAGCAGCGGCTTGAAAATAACTTAAAGATGTATGAAAACGGTGCGGCTGAACAGATCGATCTGATCAAATACTGGTATCCGAATTTGACGGATGAAGAAGCTCAGGAAAAACTTGAACGTATCAATGCAAATCGGCAAAACGGTACGCGGTCGAGTATTGAAAGCATGCTGAACATGTGAGGCGGTGGGATAGATGCCGCTTATTGACGAAAAAAAATTAAACGAATATGCCGACGCGGTTTTTGACCGGTGCAATTATTTTAATAATTATACTCTTGAAACAATCGGCAGGCGGATAAAGGAAACGGGTCAGCTATCAGCTTACGATCAGCAAGCCTTAAAAAACATGGCAGACATATCGGGTGATATGGACGCTATCACAAAGAAGCTGGCAGAGATAACAGAGCTGAATATTTCCGATCTTGAAAAAATATATACTCAGACAATGACGGACGGAGTTAATTCATACAAGCCTCTTTATGATCTTAAAGGCATGAAGTTCTTACCCTTTGAACAGAACGAATTTGCACAAAACCTTGTCAGACATTGGGCGGTTGAAACTGCTGAGACTATGGTTAATTTGAGCCGTACAAAGGCTTTATGCTTTGACAGGTATAATTTAAAGGGTGATGTGATACGTTCTACACCGCTTGAAGGTGCGTTTCAAAAGGCTATTGATGATGCGGTGATCGCCGTATCGACAGGGACAAC
>CALXWJ010000028.1 GCA_944392335.1 uncultured Clostridia bacterium | reverse complement strand
GAACGGGGAACGCAGCGCCAGGCGGAACCGCCTTTGCCGATGTGAGTGCAGACGCCTACTATGCCGCCCCTGTGGAATGGGCGGTGGCACAAAGTATCACCAGCGGCACCAGCGATACGACGTTCTCACCGGACGATACCTGCACCAAAGCGCAGATCATCACGTTCTTGTGGCGGGCAGCCGGTTCTCCAGAGCCGCAAAGCGCTGCTACCTTTACTGATGTCGCAGCTGACACTTATTATGCCAAGGCGACCGCATGGGCCGCTGAAAACGGCATGGCGGAAGGCAGCACTTTTGATCCGGAAGCACCCTGCACCCGTCTGATGGCCGTAGAATTTATGTGGAAACAGGCGGGCAGTCCCAGTGCAGCTCCAGCCGGTTTCGCTGACGTTTCCTCGGATGCTGTCAACTGGGCATTGGAACAAGGTGTAACCGCAGGCACCAGTGATACCAGCTTCTCACCTGACGATACCTGCACCCGCGGGCAGATTGTTACCTTCCTGTACCGGGCGTTTGCTTAAGCGGAACAATTGATATTGACAGGTGAAAGCCTTTGAGAGCAGCCAGCTATGGCTGTTCTTTGTGGACATATAGAACGTCATTTTGGGGCTCGGTAAGAGTTTTATATTACTTCTCCGGTTTGCCTTTCTGAAGTCCTTGATTTTACTGGTGTTGCAAAGCTCTAAATGACCACTTGCATGTGAAGAAAGTAGAAAATTAAAAAGCGGTTTTTGGGGGTAGGAATATAAACACATTGCTTTACTGTTTCGAACCCTGAAAACCGCATTAAATAAGGGGTGTTGAATTGCCCTAAATTTCTACATATGACAAAAGAGATACAGGCTATAAAAAGTCTGTATCTCTTTTGCTTCACACCCTGCTTGCCGGTAAATAGTAATAGTTTTCATACTTCCTTATTACCATTCGCCCAACAGCCGCGGTTTTTTTGGCCGCGTTTATTCAGTGAGCATTTATTGCGTTATTTTATTCTCAAATCAAGTATCGGCGAATATTTTGCCCTGAAGCTGTCAAAGGTATC
The DNA here is from genome assembly GCA_944392335.1 of uncultured Clostridia bacterium. Taxonomy (GTDB): domain Bacteria; phylum Bacillota; class Clostridia; order UBA1381; family UBA1381; genus RGIG1988. The sequence goes on along the minus strand of CALXWJ010000028.1, from coordinate 37,304 downwards.
CTTTTCGATAGCTTTTCTGATCTTTGCCATAAGCTCATTATAAAAATAAAGATTATGGATAACGGCAAGTCTTAAGCCAAGCATTTCTTTTGCTTTGAAAAGATGCCTGATGTATGCGCGGGAATAGTTACGGCAGGCTTCACATTGACAGTTTTCATCAATAGGGAGAGGATCTCTTTCAAATTTTTGATTCATCAGATTAATTGTTCCGCCCCATGTGAAAATGAATCCATGCCGCGCGTTTCTTGACGGCATTACACAGTCGAAAAAGTCAATGCCTCTTGCCACGCTCTCGATAATATTGGACGGAGTGCCGACGCCCATTAAATAACGGGGTTTATTTTCAGGAGCATGGGGAAGAACTATATCCAGGATATGATACATTTCTTCATGAGATTCTCCTACGGCAAGTCCGCCTATTGCATATCCGGGCAGATCCAGTTTTGCTATCTCCTTCATGTGCCATATCCTGAGCTCTTCAATTATTCCGCCCTGATTGATCCCGAAAAGCATTTGTTGTTTATTAATGGTATCATCAAGCTTGTTAAGACGTGTCATTTCGTCTTTGCAGCGCACAAGCCAGCGGTATGTTCGCTCGCATGACTGTTTTACGTAATTGTACGGCGCGGGGTTTTCAACACATTCATCAAATGCCATTGCTATTGTTGATGCAAGATTTGACTGTATCTGCATACTTTCCTCAGGCCCCATAAATATTCTTCTGCCGTCTATATGTGAATTGAAGCTTACGCCCTCTTCGGTTATCTTTCTTAATTTTGCCAGTGAAAAAACCTGAAAACCGCCGCTGTCGGTCAAAATCGGTCTGTCCCAATTCATGAATTTGTGCAGACCGCCTATTTCTTTTACGATCTTATCTCCGGGACGAAGATGAAGATGATATGTGTTTGAAAGCTCGATTTGACAGCCTAATTTTTTCAGGTCAACAGTTGATACGGCGCCTTTTATGGCGGCTATCGTACCTACATTTTGAAAAACCGGTGTTTCAACCGTACCGTGGACCGTGTGAAAACGTCCTCTTCGGGCCAACCCGTTTGTATGTAATATTTCAAACATAAATTTCTCCCATTAATTCAATATGTCTTTGCAGGCTTCAAGCCATTTTTTCGCAATAAACGCATGTCCTGCCGGAGTAGGATGGATACAGTCCAAAGACCAGTGCGAAAAGCCGTATTTTTTCCCTAGTTCGGCAAAGTCATCGGATAACGGGATAAATACCGCGTTATATTTTTTTGCAAGGTTTTGAACACGTTCGCTGCGTTCTCTCATATTTTTGTTCCATATATCCCACTTCAAAAATATATCGTTTGATCCGTCCGGTATATCGGGATTCTTTTCTCTTAGGTCAAATTGCACCACAAAGGGCTCCAGCAATACAAATTTACAGTCGGGATGTGTTTTTTTCGCGCTTGCAAGCATTCGGTCATACATAAATTCAAATTCATCTGCATCGGCGCCCTGTCCCATCCTGAGTCCAAAGCCCACGTCGTTGATCCCGTTCATTATACTCAACAGATCAAAATCAATATTCAAGGTGTCCTCGATCCAGCGTGCATACATATCACCTATCCTGTTGCCTGAAACAGCACGGTTATATATCTTGTAGTCGGGATGCTCCAGCAAAAGCTGTGACGCGATAAGATTTACATACCCAATACCGAATCCGTTGTTTGGTTCCTTGATATTTCTGTCGCGCGAACTATCCGTTACAGAATCTCCCTGAAATAAAATTTTCATTAAAATCATCTCCGTATATTTAAAATCAGTATAAAGAGCCGACAGAGTCTTGAGCCATCGGAGGATCAAGACTCTATGCTGCCTGAAAAAAAGTATAATTGCGGACAAGCTGTCCTTGTGTCTTTGCAGGCGGAGGGTCTTATATCTGTGATCAGCGTGAGAGCAGAATTGTTTGTCGATCACAGTGCTGCTGTTAATCGCGCTTCCTCGCCTGAATAACAGAACAATCCTTTATCGGATCATAAAGAAAGTTGTTTTTTTACATCTGCCAAAATATCGTTTACTTTCTTTTGCGCAGCTTCAAGGCTGTCTTCAGAAGAAGCAAGGTATATTTTGATCTTCGGTTCCGTTCCCGACGGCCTTATGATGAAGTAAGATTTTTTGTCGGAAAGATCATACTTTAATACGTCCGATTTGGGAAGGCCTTCAAGGGGTTTGATACTTCCGTTTGAATCTTTTATTGTCTGCTGCTGATAGTCTGTTGTTGCTATTATATCCATATCGTTTACTTTTGTGAGAGGAGATGACCTCAGGTCTTTCAAAAGCTTTGACATTTTATCCATACCGTCTTTGCCGGGCATTGTAACGGAAACGGTTTTTTCAAAATAATAGCCGTATTTTTTATAAATATCCTGCAATGCTTCATATAAAGACATATTCTTTGTTTTGTAGAATGCAGCCATCTCGGCGATCAGCATTGTCGCGACAACACCGTCTTTGTCTCTTGCATGAGTACCTGCAAGATATCCGTAGCTTTCTTCAAATCCAAAAACAAAGGTATGTGAACCGGTTTTGGCAAATTCGGTCATTTTTTCGCCTATATACTTAAACCCTGTCAAAACATTCATTATCTCAACGCCGTATGCCTTTGCGATCGCCGCTGCAAGCTCGGTCGTAACGATTGTTTTTATTATAACGGAATTGGGCGCAAGCGTTCCCTTTGCTTTCTTTTGTGATAATATATATTCACACAGCAGCGCTCCGGTTTGATTTCCGGTAAGCGTCTGATATTCGCCTGCCGCATCTCTGACAACAATACCTACTCTGTCGCAGTCGGGGTCTGTTCCTATGATCAGATCGACGTCATTTTGTTTTGCCATGTTTATCGCTATTTCAAAGCCTTCTTTATCCTCGGGATTGGGTGATTTGACGGTGGGGAAGTTTCCGTCCTCTGTGTCCTGCTCTTTAACCACCATAACATTCTTGAAGCCCATTCTTTTTAAAATTGCCTTGACCGGTCTGCTTCCCGTGCCGTGAAAGGGCGTATAAATAAGCTTGAATGTATCGGCAACGGCCTTTACCGCTTCGGGATTCAATTGCTGTAAGGAAATGGCGTCCAGGAATTGTTTGTTCAGTTTTTCACCAACAATCTCCAAAAGACCGCTGTTTTTCGCTTCCTCCATTGAAACGATCTTTATATCGTCAAATACATCACAGCTATCTATAGCTTTTATAACGACTTCGGCAGCGTCCGGGGGCAATTGCCCTCCGTCAGAACCGTACACTTTATATCCGTTATATTCCTTAGGATTATGGCTTGCGGTGATAACTACGCCCAAAGCACAGCCTAATGTTCTTATTCCGAAGGAAACCTCGGGTACCGAATGAACAGTGTCAAAAAGATAAACTTTAATTTTATTTGCAACAAGAACTTTTGCTGTTTCTTCTGCAAAAATCTTGGAATAATTTCTTGTATCGTAACCGATCAGAACACCGGCATTTTGAGCGCCTTTTCCTAAATCAAGAACTCTTTTTGCAACACCCATGGTAGCGCGCCTTACATTATAAATATTCATTCTGTTTGTTCCCGCGCCCAGGATGCCGCGCATTCCGGCGGTGCCGAATTCAAGCTCCTTGTAAAAACGATCCTCAATTTCTTTTTCATTGTCTTTTATGCTTAACAGCTCTTGTCTTGTTTCTTCATTAATCGACGGTGAGTTAAGCCATTTTTCATAGATTTTTTTATAATCAGCCATATTGATCCTCCCATAGAATTTAAATATTAAACGGTCTTTTCATGTCTGTGGTCTTGCATAAAGCATGTTTAAACAGAACATACACGGTGTTTGTCCTGCTTATCGGAAAAAAACCATATAGTTTTTATTTCTTACTATTATATTATAAAATTATCCAAAGTTCAACCTTTACGGTGAAAAAAAGCTATCCTGCATAAATTTAAAACGGAATAACTTCGTTTAATGAAAATTATTAACAAATTTTTGATAGATAATACAACAAAGTTTTTTCTTATTTATGATTATTTATTAAAGTTACTGATTGACACTGTTTAAATAATATGATAAAATAAATAAAATGCGGATCGGTGTGTTATTATTCAAAAAAATGTATAGTTATACACAAATATACACAATAATTGTGGACAAGCGATCCCCCCGCCTCTACAGGCGGGGGTTCTACAGGTGTAATCAGTGTGAGAATACAAACTCCCGCAGACTGCAGAGCTGCCGTTGTGTGTTCTTGTCCTCGTTGAATAACGTGACAGGATTTTATTGAATGTAACAGATTTAAATAATATATTTTTTTGCCTATTTTAAAAATAAAGATCGTTTACGGTATAGTGAGTTTTGATATGTTGGTTGCCTTATTACGGCGGAAAGGTTAGGGTTTATGGAAGCTCAGTTGATTTTGGAAAACGGAAAAAGATTTTCGGGAAAATTATTCGGTGCCAAGAAAAATGTTGTGGGAGAGGTCGTGTTTACGACAGGTATGACGGGCTATCAAGAAACATTGACAGATCCGTCTTTTGCCGGGCAAATTGTCACGATGACATTCCCCTTGATCGGAAATTACGGAATAAATTTTGAGGACATGGAGGCGGACAAGGTAAATCTTACCGCGTTTGTCGTAAGAGAAAAATGTGATCATCCTTCAAATTTCAGAAATGAAATGACGCTTGATGAATTTTTAAAGCAGCAGGGAGTTGTCGGACTGGAGGGGATCGATACAAGAGCATTGACCAAAATTTTAAGAGTGTCCGGCTGTATGAAAGGAGTAATTGTAACGGGTAATCCGTCTGATGATGAGATAAATAATATGCTTAAATCTCTTGATAATTCTGACGTTATAATGAGAACGACAACAAAGGAAAGATATACTCTTAACAGAAAAGCAAAAATTCATGTTGCATTTATCGACTTGGGAGCAAAGGACGGGATACTGCGTGAACTTCAAAAGAGAGACTGCAGGATATCGGTATTTGCTGCGGACGTGAAGCCGGAAGAAATACTTGACCAAAAGCCGGATCTTGTATTTTTATCAAACGGGCCCGGAGACCCTCTGGACGCGCCGGGAACGGTGGATACAGTAAAAGCATTGATAGGGAAGCTGCCTGTTTGCGGAATATGCATGGGACACCAGATCATAGGGCTTGCGCTGGGCGCAAAGACCAAAAAACTCAAATTCGGCCATCACGGCGGAAATCAGCCGGTCAAGGACCTGCAGACGGGAAATGTATATATAACATCACAAAATCACAATTATATAGTTTCGGATCTTCCCCCGGATGTCATTGAAACATTTATCAATGTCAATGACGGGACATGTGAAGGCATCAGGCATAAGACACTGCCGATACAAAGCGTTCAATTCCACCCGGAAGCATCACCCGGACCGTTGGATGTCGGATTCTTGTTTGACAGATTTTTAGAGGAGGTAAAATAAAATGCCGATAGATAAATCCATAAAAAAAGTGCTTGTGATCGGATCCGGACCTATCGTTATCGGACAGGCGGCAGAGTTTGACTATTCAGGTACCCAGGCATGTCAGGCAATAAAAGAAGAGGGTGTTGAAGTCGTTCTTGTGAATTCAAACCCGGCTACCATAATGACCGACAGGCAAATGGCGGATAAAACATATATTGAACCTTTGACTATAGAATATCTTGAAAAAATAATAAAAAAAGAACGTCCCGATTCGATAATTGCCGGAATGGGCGGACAAACAGGTCTTAATATGACTTGTGAATTATATGATAGAGGCATACTGGATAAATATAACGTAAGGGTCATCGGCACATCAATAGAGTCAATAAAAGAGGGTGAGGACAGAGACAGCTTTAAAAAGCTTATGGAAAGGACAAATCAGCCCATAGCGCCTAGTGAGATCGTTACCGATGTGGATTCCGGTCTGGCTTTTGCCCAGGAGATCGGCTATCCGGTTATCGTAAGACCGGCATATACCTTGGGCGGTACCGGAGGCGGTATTGCGGAAACTCCGGATGAATTGGCGGAAATTCTGGCACAGGGCCTGCATCTTAGCCGTGTCGGACAGGTACTGCTCGAAAAATCCATAAAAGGCTGGAAGGAAATAGAATTTGAAGTTATAAGAGACGGCCACGGAAACTGTATCACGGTATGTTCTATGGAAAATATCGATCCCGTCGGAGTACATACGGGGGACTCCATCGTTGTCGCGCCTGCTCTCACCCTTGCCGACAAGGAATATCAGATGTTAAGGAAAGCAGCCATTGATATTATCAACAGCATTGAAATAAAGGGCGGATGCAATGTTCAGTTTGCACTGGATCCCAACAGCTTTAACTATGCCGTTATCGAGATCAATCCACGTGTGAGCCGTTCATCGGCATTGGCGTCTAAGGCTACGGGCTATCCGATAGCAAAGATCAGCGCGAAGATAGCGCTGGGCTATGACCTTGATGAAATATTAAACGCGGTGACAGGCAAGACCTATGCGTGTTTTGAACCTGCCATCGACTATGTGGTAACAAAAATACCGAAATGGCCTTTTGATAAATTTTTCACCGCAAAGAGAAATCTCGGGACAAAAATGATGGCTACCGGCGAGATCATGTCAATAGGGAACAGTCTTGAAGCATCGCTGTTAAAGGGGATAAGGTCTCTTGAAATAGGTCAGTTTACCCTTGAGAGGGAAAGCTCAAAAAAACGTTCGATCATAGAATTGCGAAAGAGAGTATGCGTCCCCGATGATGAGCGTCTGTTTGATCTGGCAGAGCTTATCAGAAGAAACTACAGATTGGAAAAAATTGCGGAAATTACGGGAATGGATATGTTCTTCCTTGTTAAAATAAAAAATATAGTGGATAAAGAGGAAGAATGTAAAAAATTATCGTTGGACGAGCTTGATCATGATACCTTGAAGGAATACAAAAAATTCGGCTTTTCCGACAAGGGCATGGCACAGCTTATGGGCTGCAGCGCCGAGGATATATATAATAAAAGAAAGGAATTGGGGATATATCCCGCCTACAAAATGGTTGATACCTGCGCCGGGGAATTTGAGGCTGTTTCGCCGTATTATTACTCCACTTATGATGATGAGAACGAGGCAGAGCCAAGCAAAAACAAGAAGGTAATCGTTATAGGCTCAGGGCCTATCAGGATCGGGCAGGGTATTGAATTTGACTATTGCAGCGTTCACAGTATATTTGCTCTGAAAAAAGCCGGAGTTGAAACGATCATAATAAACAACAATCCGGAAACGGTAAGCACCGATTTTGATACGTCCGATAAGCTGTATTTTGAACCGCTGACAGAAGAGGACGTTTACAATATTATAGAAATGGAAAAGCCGGACGGCGTTATTCTTCAATTCGGAGGACAAACGGCAATAAAGCTTGCAAATTTCCTTGATAAAATGAATGTCCCCATTCTCGGAACACAGCCAAAGTACATAGACGAGGCGGAGGACAGGGAAAAATTTGACGATCTCTTGGAAAAACTGGATATCAAGCGTCCCAAAGGAAAGGCTATATGGACGGTTGAGGAGGGAATTGAGGAAGCAAACGTGCTTGAATATCCTCTGTTGGTAAGACCTTCATATGTATTGGGAGGTCAGGGTATGGAAATCACCCATAATGAAGAAGAGCTGGTAAGATATTTATCTGAAGCATTTCATAAGGATAAAAAGAATCCTGTTCTGATCGACAGGTATCTGGGAGGCCGTGAGCTTGAGGTCGATGCTATATGTGACGGAACAGATGTGCTGATACCCGGTATCATGGAGCATCTGGAAAAAGCGGGAGTTCATTCCGGCGATTCCATTTCAATATACCCGCCTCAGAATGTGCCCGAGCATATAATAGAAAAGATAAAAGATGTAACATACAAAATAGCAATCGAATTAAAAGTTGTCGGTATGATCAACATCCAGTTCATCGAATTCAAAAATGAATTATACATTATAGAGGTTAATCCCCGTTCAAGCCGTACCGTTCCTTATATCACAAAGGTAACAAACGTTCCGGTTATTGATATCGCGACACGGATAATGATGGGCGAAACTCTTAAGGATATGGGATATTCCACCGGAATCGCAAAACAAACAAGAACGGTCGCGGTAAAGGTACCAGTATTTTCAACGGAAAAGCTGCCGCAGGTTGAGGTAAGTCTCGGACCTGAAATGCGTTCAACCGGAGAGGTTTTGGGTGTAGGATCGAATTTTCTTGAGGCTATGTATAAGGGCTTTATCGCCGCAGGCACGCCTATCCCAAAGGAAGGCTCAAGAATTCTTGTATCGGTCCGTGACAGTGATAAGGATAATTTCCTGCCGATTGCAAAAGCATTTGCCGGTATGGGATGTAAATTTATTTCAACTGCCGGAACAGCAAAATATCTTGAGGGGCATGGATTTAAGGTCGAGGTTTGTAAAAAAATATCGGAAGGTATTCCAAATGTTCTGGATATTATCAGAAGCGGTATGGTCGATATGATCATTGATATCCCCAAAAAGGGCAATGACGCAAATTCAGAGGGCTTTAAAATGAGAAGATGCGCTGCGGAATGTTCAATACCGATGATGACATCGCTCGATACAGTGGGAGCACTGGTAAAGGTCATGGAGGAAAAACTGTCTCCCGAAAACACCGAAATTGTGGAATTAAATGAAATAAAATAAAAAAGTATTGACAAAACAAAATTATTGTGCTAATATATTATAAACCGATGAACGAGAGTAGTAACTTAAGAGCACTGTTTTAACAGAGAACTGCAGGCGGTGGAATTGCAGTATAACAGACTTAGGCGAATGGACTCGGGAGGGCAAACTGAGCCGAAAGGTTAGGGGCGACGGAGGCCGACCGTATAAATGGGCAGACATATGATAGTATGTCGATGAGGGCATCCTTTTTAGGATGAACTTGGGTGGCAACGCAGGAGATAATATACACTCTTGTCCCAAGAAATTGGGATAAGAGTGTTTTTTGTTTTAAGCATTGGCGCGCAAATGTTTAAGATCATATCCCAATATCATATGGTATATAAAAAATTATGTTGGTGATTTGACACCGGAACGGAGGATCTTATGAAAAAATTGATTTCAATATTTATTACAATGGCAGTAATGGCAGGTTTGGTATCGGGATGTGCAAACAATACCGAAACAACAAGTGAAAATGAAACGGGAAATAATATAAAGACGATAGGCGTGGTACAGTATGTAAGTCATCCGTCGCTTGATAATTGTTATCAGGGTATAGAAGAGGCTTTGGAGGAAAAGTACGGCGGCAATATTGTTATTGACCGACAAATCGGATCGGATTCGGCAGCAGATACCGATTGCGGCACATATGCAAAACAATTTGCCGCAAAAAATTATGATATGATCATAGCCATCGCAACACCGGCGGCAAGCTCCGCGTTTGCTGCTGCCGAGGATAAGGATATCCCGGTGGTATTCTGTGCGGTATCCGATCCCGTAGGCGCGGGAATAGTTGAGGATATGGAAAAACCAGGATTTAACTGTTCCGGAACATCGGATGTTCTTGACATGGAAGCTCAGGTCAATTTGATCAAATCACTGCAGCCCGATGTAAAATCGATAGGCGTGCTTTATACAACCAGTGAACCGAATTCCATAGCACAGCTGGAACTGCTCACTGCGGCCGCTGACAAAGAGGGGATAGAAGTAAAATCGTCAGGTATTCAGAATGATTCTGACATCCCGGCTGCTGCTGCGGCACTTTGTGCACAGGTGGATTGTATAAACAATTTTACGGACAATAAGGTCGTAAACAATTTGAGCGTTTTGCTTGACGCGGCGAATGACGCAGGTATTCCCGTTTACGGTTCCGAGATCGAGCAGGTCAAAAACGGATGCCTTGCTTCTGTATCCATCGATTATGTGGCATTGGGCAGGGTGACCGGAGAAATGGCCATCGATGCTTTAGAGGGAGCGTTACTTTCGGATATGTCAGTAAAAACAATATCGGACGCGACACCCGTTATAAATACAGAGGTTCTTTCGGCATTTAACATGACGATACCTGAGGGTTTTGAAAATGTTGAAACGGTGCAAACCAATGAGTAATAAATATATTATGGAAATTTTTGTTGGCAGCCGTATTATCTGACCGGACCGGCACTTTAACGCAATACAGTGTTATTGTGATAGCTGCGGATCACACGGTATTGCCTTATCAATAAAAGGAGAGCTTTAGATGTTTGAATTTTTGGGAGCATTGGATGTTATATTGCAGGATGGATTTATGTATGCCATCATAGCAATGGGATATTATGTATCATATACAATACTGGATTTTCCTGATCTTACCGTTGAAGGTACGGTTTTGTCCGGAGGAGTGGCTTTTGGGCTTCTTGTTACGGCGGGAGTAAATCCGTGGATAGCAATGACAGCGGCTTTTTTGGTGGGTTTTATATTTGGAGCCATTACGGGGATATTGCATGTAAAGCTCAAGATAAGACCGCTGCTTTGCGGAATTTTGGTATCTACAGCATTAATATCCGTCAATCTTGTTACGACCGTTGTGGGTATGGGCGGCAATCTGGCGGGAGACGGGGCATTGTCAACGATAGACGTCGGAAGAAGCGTACCTACTTTGATAAGAACATTTCCGGCAACCTTGCTTCCTACCGATTTTTTTGGTATAAATCCACGTAAAATTATTTCATTTTTTGTGATAGCATTGATATTTAAGCTAATATTGGATGTATATTTGAAAACCAAAAACGGTCTTTTGCTTCGAGCGGCGGGTAATAACCCCCAATTTGTTACGATGCTTGCGAAAAATGAAGGAAGAAGCAAAATCCTCGGGCTTGCCATAGGTAACGGTTATGCGGCGGTATCAGGCGCGTTGATCGCGCAAAGCAGAGGAAACATAAATCAGGGTATGGGTATCGGGATGATAGTTATAGGTCTTGCCTCGCTCATTATAGGACTTTCGGTATTCGGAAGGCTCAGATTTATGAAGCCCACAACAATGGTCATATTAGGATCGATAATTTATCAGGCATGTCTTGGATTTGCTACATTTATGGGAGTCCCGTCGGCGTATAATAAAATTATAATGGCAATTCTATTTACGCTTGCGTTGGTTCTGAGCGCAAAACTGAAAACGAAAAGAGGAAAAATAAATGCTTGAGCTTAAAAATATAAAGAAATATTTTAATGCCGGAACAGTAGATCAGGTTGAGTTGTTTGATCATTTTAATTTTAACGTAGACCGCGGCGATTTTATATCGGTTATAGGTTCAAACGGATCCGGGAAAACAACTCTTTTGAATTTGATCTGCGGCTCTGTTGCCCCGGATGAGGGAAGCATTATATTTGAGGGTAAAAATATTACTTCAATGAATGAATATAAACGTGCCGAATTTATAGGCCGGGTTTATCAGGATCCGCAGATGGGAACATGTCCCGAACTTACCATAACCGAAAACATGGCTCTTGCAGATAATAAAGGTAAAATTTATGGATTGTCGCCTGCCGTCAATAAGAAAAGAATAGAATATTATAAGGAGTTGGCGGCTCAGTGCGGTATGGGGCTTGAAAATCGTATGAATATCAAGGTGGGGGCATTGTCAGGAGGGCAAAGGCAGGCTCTTGCCCTTGTTATTGCCGAAATGACCGATGTAAAGCTGTTGATACTGGATGAACATACTGCGGCACTCGATCCCAAAACAAGTGAGAATGTTATGAAGCTTACCGATAAAATGGTAAGGGAAAAGGGAATAACGACCCTTATGGTAACACATAATCTTCGTTTTGCCATTGAATACGGAACAAGACTTGTTATGATGGATGAAGGAAAGTGTATAATGGACCTTTCAGGCAGGGAAAAAGAAAAAGCGTCCATAGATGATCTGCTCGGAAAATTTTATGAGCTGGGATTGGAAAAATAAAATCAATATCCTTTCGCGGTCGATGGGGCCCTCTTATCCTCGTTGAATAGTAAGACAAGCATCTATAAAAAAAATCCTCATTCTGTAAACGGAATGAGGAAATTTTATGAGAATAAAATAAGGGTAAGACCTATTAAATGCAAAAACCTTTACAGTATTGCCATTGAAAACAATAATTTATTGCCGCCCTGAATGTAATGAATTATTTAATTATGTTTTTTTAGCAGCAATTCTATTTGCTGTTCTGTTTGTAAGGCTTTTTGAACAATTGAATTATCGGAAAGCGGCAGATTCTTGCTTTCAATGCATTGTGTAAGTTCTTGTCTCATGGCATTTATTTCATCCATACTGATCCTTCCTTTATAGTATATTAGGTAAAATAAAATAATTGTTAAAATGTTTTTTTTCTACATAAGAAGTTATAAAATTTTATATTACTTTATTTTACACTGTCATTTTACAATAAAAAACAAAAGGTGTCAATATAATTTCTTTAATTATTACAACAATCGTGTGACAAAAAAAGACAATTAATGCACTAAAATAAAGTTTTATGAGAAAACATTACATAAAATGATATTTAATGACTTTTCATTTGAGGCCGTTTGATGTTTCCTTCGATCTTTTTGAAAGATAAATCAATGCAATGACCGACACTATAATGCAAATCGCCGAAACAAACTGGGAAATGCCCAAAACACCGTCGATCATATACAGGATATATTGACTTTCCCGCATACCCTCCAAAAACAATCTGCCTATACCGTACCATAATGTGTAAAAGAAAAATACCTGACCGTCCGCTCTTTTTTTGTCTCTGAAAATGAGTATAATGATCAGACCTGCGATATTCCACAGCGATTCATATAAAAACAGCGGGTGAACGGGAGGGTTACCGTTTATCGTCATACCCACTATGCTGTCTGTTTCTCCGCCGTATACCTCAGCATTTACAAAATTTCCGAAACGTCCCACTGCCTGCCCGATCAAAAGACCGGGACAGCATACATCAAAGGTTTTTAGTATTGATAATTTTTTTGCCTTACAATAAATTATGGTCGAGATCACCGCTCCTATTATTCCACCGTAAATTGCAAGGCCTCCTTCCCATATTTTTACAATATTTAAGAAATTCCCTTCAAGACAATCCGGATCAAAAATAACATAATATATCCTTGCGCATATGATACCGGAAATCAAACCGTAGAATGCTATATCAAATACATTGTCGGGATTTACTCCTCTTTTTTTACATGTTAAGCTTACGAACACAAGAGCAAGTATAAATCCGGCAAGTATGATCAAAGCATACCAATAGATCGGTTTAGAAAAAATATAAAAAGCAACTCTGTTTATATTAAATTCCAATCCCAGTTTGGGAAAACCAATTATGTTTGTCATTATATCCCCGCCTTTTTTTATTTTAAATGTTGATCAAATCCCTTTCATGGTCAGTGCAATGCGTTTTTTGTTGACGTCCACCTCAAGGATTTTTACCTTTATTATATCGCCAACAGATAACACGTCTGTTGGATGCTTGATATAACGGTCGCAGATCTGCGAAATATGGACAAGCCCGTCCTGATGTACGCCGATATCTATAAATGCGCCGAAATCCACAACATTCCTTACCGTACCCGTCATTAACATATCCGGTTTCAGATCTTTGATATCCATAATATCGGACAAAAGAACGGGCTTTGGAAGCTCCTCTCTCGGGTCGCGCCCTTTTTTCAATAAACCGTCGCATATATCTTTAATTGTAGGTATACCGATTCCGAGTTCTTGTGAGAGTTTGTCGATATTGTTTTTTGAAAGACGTTCCCGTATATCCGAAATGTTTGAATTAATTACATCTGATAGTTCATAGCCGAGCTTTTCCAAAAGCTCTAAAGCGGGCTTATAGCTTTCAGGATGGACGGAAGTGTTGTCAAATACATTATCGCCGTCGGTGATCCTTAAAAAGCCTGCGCATTGTTCAAATGCTTTTTTGCCTAATTTTGATACCTTTAATAATTCGGAACGGTTTTTAAATTTTCCGTTTTCTTCGCGGTATAATGCTATATTTTTTGCAACTGTTGAATTTATGCCTGAAATATATGATAAAAGAGATGGGGAAGCGGTATTTAAATCCACTCCGACGCTGTTTACGCAGTCCTCAACAACCCCGCCCAAGGCTTCCCCTAATTTTTTTTGATTCATATCATGCTGATATTGACCTACACCTATTGCTTTTGGATCTATCTTTACAAGTTCAGCTAAAGGATCTTGAAGACGTCTTGCGATTGACACTGCACTTCTTAAAGATACATCATATTCGGGAAATTCTTCGGCTGCAAGTTTTGATGCGGAGTACACCGATGCGCCCGCTTCGCTTACTACCATATAGTATATTTTTTTGTCTATTTCTTTAAGCATTTGTGCTACAAGGATTTCTGTTTCTTTTGATGCAGTGCCGTTTCCGATGGAGATCAGATCAACATCATGTTTATTTATAAGAGTTTTTAAGGTTTGTTTTGCCTTTTCTTTATCGTGATGCTCTAAAGTACAGTATACAACGCCTGTATCTAGAACTTTTCCGGTTTCATCAACTACAGCTACTTTACAACCTGTTCTGTACCCGGGGTCAAGTCCTAAGATTGTTTTTCCTTTAATTGGCGGCTGTAAAAGAAGACCGTTAAGGTTTTTTGAGAATATTTTTATTGCAGCTTCCTGTGCTCTGTCGGTGAGAATATTTCTTATTTCTGTTTCTATAGAAGGTGCAATAAGCCTTTTGTATGCATCCTCACAGGTCAATTCAAGATATTTTTCGGCCGGAGATTTATTTGTTATTGTTTCATTTTTCAGATATTGTGTCATGGTATCTTCATCTGTATTCAACTTGACACTTAAAAATCCGTCTTTTTCGCCTCTGTTAATGGCTAATATACGGTGATTTGCTATCTTTGAGGCAGGTTCCGAAAAATCATAATACATACTGTAAACACTGTCTTCTTCTGATGATGCTTTTGAAACAAGAATACTTGTTTTATATGTTTTTTCTCTTAATTCTTTGCGGTAATCTGCATTATCGGAAATCATTTCTGCAATAATATCCATAGCACCGGCAATTGCATCATCAATAGTTTCAACGCCTTTTTCGGTATCAATATATTCTTTGGCAGCATCTTCGATATTTATATCTTTATTTTGTTCAAGTATTATGTTACTTAATGGTTCAAGTCCTTTTTCTTTTGCAATTGTTGCTCTTGTTCTTCGTTTTGGTCTGAATGGACGATATATATCATCAATTTCTGTTATTGTTTTTGCGTTGTTTATTGCCTCGGTAAGTTCGTCGGTAAGCATACCCTGTTCATCAATAAGACGAATTACTTCGGCTTTTTTTTCTTCAATGTTTCTTAAATAACAAAGTCTTTCATAAAAGTTTCTTAGTATTTCATCAGACAGCTCACCGGTTGCCTCTTTTCTGTATCGGGCAATGAACGGAATAGTATTTCCGTCATCTATCAGTTTTATGGTATTCACTGCCTGCCATTCCTTTAGTGAAAATTCCTGTACAAGTTCATTTGTAATATTAACGGCCATTTTTAAAACCCCAATCTGTTGATTTTTTTTGTTCATTTTTTAATACAATATACATTATACACCATTTAGAACCATTTTACAAGAGTGTAATATTTTTTTCATAAATTAATAAAACGAACAAGTGTTCGATATTAAAATTATATTTCAAGTAAATTTCTTTATTTTTTTTGAAAATAAAAAAATGCAGCAATGAAGCGAAAAAATTGATGTAAAAATAAATAAAGTATTTTAAACAAAATTTTTAGTATAACAAAGAAAAAATATAACAGTAATATTTGTAATTTTTCTTAAAAAATTTTTAATTTTTTTTGCTTTACCTATTGCAATATTGGAAAGAATAGTGTATAATAGGGAGTGAAAGGGTTCAAATGGGTTGATTTGGGAGGAAAAAGAAAACAACAGCCCATTTACCGTATTACTCAAAACTCCTATTAATTTATTTGAAAGGACGGTGAAACGGATGGTTTTTTTTGTCGGAGAATATGAACGTCAGTTGGATGAACGCGGAAGATTTATTTTACCTGCAAAGATCAGGGAAAAACTGTCCGGCACCGTTTATATTACGAAATCCCCGCTGGAGCCGTGTCTGAATCTGTATACCGAAGCCGAGTGGGAATCCTTATCAAATAAAGTGCATGAACTTCCGTCGGGGACCGACGTCAATGTCGCAAAATTCATAAGAAAACTGTTTTCAAAGGCAATGAGCTGCGAATTGGATAAACAGGGAAGGATCCCGCTGACCGACGCATTGATCGAATATGCGGGTTTGAAAAAAGATATTGTATTGGTCGGAGCAAACAGCAAGCTTGAGATATGGAATGCCGAAACATGGAGCAAGATGTCGGATGAAGATGATGACACCGATATTATAATAGAAGGCATCCAAAAATATCAGCTGTTGATTTAAAGCCTGCTAATACGGGAGATTGGATCAGGCAGCCGATGTCTGTATGGAGGATAAATGGAATTTAAACATATTTCGGTTCTTTTTAATGAAATAAAAGAGGGATTAAATTTAAAGGAAAACGGTATTTATGTCGATGGTACTCTCGGAGGAGGAGGTCACAGCCTTGGGTTGTTGTCGTGCAAAAAGAATATTTCACTCATCGGGATCGACAGGGATATTGAAGCGATAGAAGCGTCAAAAAAAAGGCTTGCCGATTATTCTGACAGGGTCGCCTTTGTAAATGATAATTTTTCAAATATAAAACAAATATTGGAAGACCTCGGAATAAAAAAAATCGACGGGATGTTGTTGGATCTGGGTGTTTCTTCGTATCAGCTTGATAATGCCAAAAGAGGATTTTCATACATGCATAACTCAAGGCTTGATATGAGGATGGACCGTGACAATAAATTAAGCGCATTTGAGGTCGTGAATAATTACACAAAGGAAGAACTCACAAAAATATTCTATGAATACGGAGAAGAAAAATGGTCTGCAAGAATCGCACAGTTTATCACAGACCGAAGAAAAAACAAACCGATAGAAACAACCTACGAGCTGGTAGATATAATAAAATCCGCAATACCGCAAAAAGCGAGAGAAACCGGTTCCCATCCTGCCAAAAGAGTATTTCAGGCAATAAGGATCGAGGTCAACAATGAGCTTGGAATATTGGACAAAACAATTTCCGATGCGGTAGGATGCTTAAATATAGGTGGACGGATCGCGATTATAACGTTTCATTCGCTGGAGGACAGAATAGTAAAACAAGCATTTGCAAAATTGGCAGCAGGCTGTATATGCCCTAAAAATTTTCCTGTCTGTGTCTGCAATAGACAGCCTGCTGTTAAGATAATTACAAAAAAGCCGATACTGCCGTCGGAAAAAGAAAAATCTGAAAATCCTCGCTCCAAAAGCGCAAAACTGAGGATCGCAGAAAAAATATGAAAGAAAAATCGAGAAAGGCGTGCTGATAATGGGTTACTCAAATCTTGCTTATAAGGATTATTTTGACGAGCAGGTAAAAACTACCGAGCCCGTACAGAAGAATACAGGGGTCAGGAGAAGAAAAAAAATCAAAAATTTCAAACCTATAGTATATGCATTGATATTATCTGCAGCTGCCTATTTTATGATATCAAAAAACGTAGCTTTATATGAAACTCAGCAAACTATAAAATCCAAACAGGCCGAGCTGACAGAGCTTGAAACATATACCAGTCAAAGGACTTTTGAATTGGAACAGAGCGCGGATCTTACCACCATAGAACAGATAGCTACAACAAGGCTGAATATGCAAAGACCGGAACAATATCAGATAGAATATGTCAGTATTGACCGCGAGGATGTGACGGAAGTGACATCGGGAGAAGTCGAGGGTGTGAAAAATAAAGTAAATAAAGCTGCAGACAGCTTCAAGAAAAATATAATAGGAATATTTACCTTGGGAATAAAATAGAATTAATTGAGATCTGAGTTATTTAGGGGAAAACTATATAGTAGCCAAAGACAGCAGAACGTATTTTCTGAAAACTGTCTTTGGCTTTTGTAGAATTATGAGTATATGTAGAAATTTAGGATATAATGTATTTTAAGAAGGGAACAATAATGCAGAGAAATATGAGAAAAGTGAAATTCACGGCAATGGTACTGCTGATGGTCATGGTTATATTATTAGCCCTGACATTGGTAAGAATAGGATATTTGCAAATATTTAAATGTGAAGAATATACGGCGGCAGTGATCGATCAGCAAACACAGGCATCGCAGGTGACGGCGATGAGAGGAACGATCTATGACAGAAACGGCAAAGCCCTTGCGGAAAGTGCATCGGTCGATTCACTTGTCTGCAATCCCAGACAGATAGCGGAGGATGACGCCGCCGAGGTCGTTGCAACCAGGCTTGCGCCTATTTTAAATCTTGAATATGATTACATATATGAAAGACTGACAAAAGAGGGAACAAGGTATCAGCTGATCAAAAAACGGCTCAATGTTGAAGAATCAAATGCGATCACAGAGCTTAAGGATTCAGAGCTGAATCCCGAAACAAGCAAATATTTTAAGGGGATCAGCTTTGAAGCCGATTCCAAAAGATACTATTCATATGGGATTGCGCCGCATGTCCTTGGTTTTACCGGATATGACAATGACGGACGAATGGGTATAGAGCTTATGTTTGATAATGAGCTTTCGGGAAAACCGGGAAGTATTATAAGCGCACAGTCCGCATCGGGTCTTTATATGGATTATCAGTATGAGGATATGACAGATGCGGAAAAAGGCGCGGATGTAGTTCTTACCATCGATGAGACCATACAGCATTTTCTTGAAAAGGCTCTTGAAGAAGCGGTAACGGAATATTCGCTGAAGGAAGGCGCGGCCGGGATCATAATGAATCCTAATACCGGGGAAATCTATGCCATGGCGACAAAGCCCGATTTTGATTTAAATGCATATAATGACATATCTCAGTTTGTAAACCTGGCTGTGGATCTTGATGAAAATGAAAATCTCGCGGGGTATACCTCGGAGGATGAAGAAACAAGACAAGAGGCGACAAATCTTATAATGCAGAAAATGTGGAGGAATAAGGCTATATCAGACACCTATGAGCCGGGTTCCACCTTTAAGATCATAACTGCCGCCGTCGCATTGGAGGAGGATGTGGTAAATGAAAACTCGACGTTTTACTGTGCGGGATATAAACAGATAGCAGACAGAAAGATCAAATGCCATAAGGTTGAAGGGCATGGATCACAGACATTCGTACAGGGGGTACAAAATTCCTGTAATCCTGTTTTTATGGAATTGGGATTGAGAATAGGCTCTCAAAAGTTTATGGAGTATTTCACTGCTTTCGGCTATACCGAAAAAACAGGCATAGAGCTAAACGGTGAATCGGGAAGTATTTATTATCAGAAAGATAAGCTTTCCGATACCGATATTGCAACAAGCTCATTCGGTCAAGGATTTTCAATAACCCCAATACAGCACATTTGCGCGATTTCTTCCGTAATCAACGGTGGGAATTTGATGAAGCCCCTTATTGTTAAAGAGATAAGGAACGAAAACGGTATTGTAAAATCATATCAGCCCGAAATAAGAAATAAGGTCATTTCGGAGGAAACCTCGAGCAAAATGCGTGAAATCCTCGAAAGCGTGGTATCAAGCCCCACGGGTTCGGGTAAAAACGCATATATCAAGGGCTACAGGATAGGAGGAAAAACGGGAACCTCCGAAAAAGGAAGAAATAACGATAAACGAATTGCGTCATTTGTCGGATTCGCGCCGGCAGACGATCCGCAGATAGTATGCTTGATTATTATGGATGAGCCGCAGTGTGCAGTACGTTACGGAGGAACGATATGTGCGCCGGTGGTTGGATCGGTCATAGAAGACACACTTGAATATATGGGAATAGAAAGACAGCTTACCGAAGAAGAAGCCGCAACATCCTCTATATCAGTACCGGAAATAAGAGGGCTGTCGGTTGATGAAGCAAAGGAAATCCTTACAAATTCCGGATTTAAGACAAGAGTATCGGGCAGCAGCGAGATCACAACAGTGGAGGATCAGCTGCCGAAGCCGGGTGCAAGCATTATTGAGGGTTCTACGGTTATTATATATACCGAACCGATAGATGAGGAAAATTTGGTCACGGTGCCCGATGTTACAGATTTATCGGTTGCGGAAGCAAGAAGAGTACTGGAGGAATATGGTCTGAACTTTGAAGCGGTAGGCGCAGGATTAAATTCAACGTCCGGCGCTTATGCGGTAAAACAAAGTATCGAACCGGGAGAGAAGGTACAGCCTGCAACGGTAATAAGTGTGGAATTCAGACACGCATCCTCGGATTGATATCGTGTTAGGTTAACATTACTAAAATATTAATAATTAAATAAGGGCTTGCCCGCAGTTACAATTTATGAAAGGCGATGGTATTATTTTAGCAAGTGAATTATTTGGCTCCTCATGGCCTAAAGAAGACTGTGTCATAAGAGGAATTACCTGTGATTCACGAAGGATAAAACCCGGATTTATTTTTGTCTGTATCAGGGGATATAAGGACAGCGGCTACAGATATGTAAAGGAAGCGGAAACGCGGGGCGCTGCGGCGGTTATTGCCGACAGCATCATATCATGCAGCATACCTGTTTTGCTGTATGATGACCCGAGAGCAAAAATGGCGGAATTATCAAAGAAAATATACCAAAATCCCGATGAAGCCCTTATCATGATCGGAGTAACGGGAACAAACGGAAAAACGACGGTCACTCATTTGGTACGGGATATATTGAACGCCGCAAATTATAAGGTGGGCGTTATCGGAACAAACGGATGCTATTATAACCGGTATCTTACCGATGATGCTTTTACCACCTCCACCACGCCCGAATCCTGCGAATTGTGGTCCATAATCAAGAATATGCGCGATCTGGGAGCCGAGAGCATTGTTATGGAGGTTTCATCACATGCTCTGGAACTTAACAGGGTAAGCGGATTAAATTACAAAATAGGTTCTTTTACAAACTTAACGCAAGATCATCTTGATTTTCATAAAAATATGGAGGATTATTTTGAGGCTAAAAGAAAGCTGTTTTGTCAGTCTCAAGCATGTGTTATAAATACGGATGATGAATACGGAAAAAGGCTGTATGAAGAATTTTTTTCAAAATCGATAAGCTACGGCTTAAATGACGCGGACATTACGGCGTCGGATATCGTTTACACGCCGCAGGGTGCTGGATTCAAGCTCTCATACGAGGGAAAAACAATGGATGCGTATATCAATATCCCGGGAAAATTTTCGGTTTATAACGCGTTGTGCGCGTTCGGGATATGTAAAAGGCTTGACATCGGCGATGAGATCATATTGCGTGCGCTCGGTGCTACCGACGGTGTTAAAGGAAGAGTTGAAAAGGTGGCGACCAATACAGATTATTCTGTTATAATCGATTACGCCCACTCACCCGACGGACTTATAAATATTATAAAAACAGTACGTGATTTTACAAAGGGCAGGATCATCACACTATTTGGATGCGGCGGGAACCGTGATGAAAAAAAACGTCCATTAATGGGAAAAATTTCAGGTGAGCTATCCGATATTACAATATTGACCTCAGATAATCCGAGGATGGAGAATCCCATAAAAATAATAAAAGATATAGAAAAAGGCATATGTGCAATAACAGATAATTATATTATAATACCCGAAAGATTTGAGGCCATCAAGTATGCTTTGAATATTGCGAAAAAGGGTGATACCGTTTTACTTGCCGGAAAGGGGCATGAGGATTACATAATAGACGGAACAAAAAAGATCCACTTTGATGAGCGAGAGGCAGTAAAGCAAATATTAAAAATTCAGTGACGAGTTTGACACGATGAAAGGAATGTACACAGATAATGATCAATTTAACACTAAAAGAGATCGCGAATGCCGTTGGCGGAGAAATATTGAGCGGGGCGGAAAATTTGGAGATCAGCTCCGTTTCCATCGATTCGAGGAATATGCTTGATAATGGTCTTTTTATCCCATTAAAGGGTGAAAAAGCCGACGGTCATGATTATATAGAAAAGGCATTTGAAAACAATGCGGCAGCAGCTGTTACCCAGCGCCGTATAAAACCATATAGAGAAAAAGGTATCATACTTGTCAAGGATACTGCAGCGGCTTTGAGACAAATTGCAAAATATTATAAAAAAAAGTTTAAGGTAAAAACCGCGGCGGTCACGGGAAGCGTAGGCAAAACAACGACAAAGGATATGCTGGCGTCGGTTTTGGGAATGCAGTACAATACTTTGAAGACAGAAGGAAATTATAATAATGAAATAGGACTTCCGCTGACTGTATTAAAATTAAAGCCTGCCCATGAGGCGGCAGTATTTGAAATGGGAATGTCGGATTTCGGCGAAATAAGAGCCCTTGCCGATATTGTACGCCCCGATGTGGGTATCATAACCAATATAGGTATGTCACATATAGAAAATCTTGGTTCCCGTGAGGGAATATATAAGGCTAAGATGGAAATATGCGAATATTTCAATAAAACATGCCTGCTTATTGTAAACGGTGATGACGATTATCTTGTAAATGCTAAAAACATTACTGATTTTGAGGTCGTTACATACGGCATCGAAAATAAGGAATGTGACTATGTTGCATATGACATTGAAAATCTCGGGCTGGAGGGCAGCAGGTTCAAGACAAAATTATACGGTGCAGAGTATACGATATATGTAAAAATACCGGGAGTACATAATATATATAATGCCCTTGCGGCGGCTGCCTGTGGTGTACACTATAATATCGGACCGAGAAAAATAGCGGAGGGGATTGAGAACTTTTCCCTAACGAAAATGAGAATGTCCATTGAAAAAGCGGGCAATATTGTGATAATAAACGATTGCTATAACTCGTCGCCCGATTCCGTAAATGCGGCTTTGAAGGTTTTATCAACTCAAAATTCAAGACGTGTCGCGGTTTTGGGAGATATGCTTGAAATGGGTGAGTATGCCCGCCAGGCTCATATGAAAATAGGCGAGGATGTTAAGATAAACGGAATAGATTTCCTTATAACGGTTGGGGACAATGCAGGGTTTATTGCTGAGGGTGCGGAAAACGCGGGATTTTGCAAAGACAATATTGTGTTATTTGACACCACGGAACAGGCGAAGGACAATATAATGAAATATATTAAGGTAAAGGACAGTATTTTGATCAAAGCATCAAGGGGAATGCACTTTGAAGTTCTAACAGAAGAAATTATGAAAAATGCAGAGGAGTATATCAATGAATAATATAGTAAACATTTTTGAAAAGAATTTTCAAGGAACAATGCTGATCCCTTTGGTGGTATCCCTGCTTGTGACCCTTGTATTGGGACCGGTGGTGATTCCGTGGCTCCACCGTTTAAAATTCGGTCAGCAGATACTTGAGGACGGACCGGTATGGCATAAGAAAAAGTCGGGTACGCCGATAATGGGCGGACTGATTTTTATAGCGGGCACGGCCGTCAGCATAATTGTGACCATGCTGATCCATTATGACTTGAAATTATTGATGATGTCGGTCATCACTCTTGGTTTCGGGGCGATCGGATTTATCGATGACTATATTAAAGTGGTAAAAAAAAGGAATCTGGGACTGACTCCCGTCCAAAAATTTTCATTGCAGGCAATACTGTCCGTCGTATATATTGCGGTTTTGTATTATACCGGGAATCTTACTACTGAAATAATAGTCCCTTTTGCGGGAAAAGTTATTGATATGCCATGGTGGTTATATATTGTTTTTACTTTGCTGGTGGTGCTCGGAACTGTAAACGCGGTAAATCTCACAGACGGGATAGACGGTCTTGCAGCAAGCATAACATGTGTTGTAAGCTTGTTTTTCGCGCTTGCGGCAATTATGCTTTCAGAAAATTCAACAATATATTTTTCTTTTGCGATATTGGGCGGGTGTATAGGATTTTTGTTTTTTAACAGGTATCCGGCAAAAGTATTTATGGGGGATACCGGCTCTCTGTTTTTGGGAGGAGCGGTATCTGTTATCGCGGTTGGTATGAAAATGCCGCTTATTCTTGTTATTGCAGGCTTTGTATATCTTTTTGAAGCACTTTCGGTTATTATGCAGGTCACATCCTTTAAGCTCATAGGAAAAAGAATTTTCAAAATGACTCCTATTCATCATCATTTTGAAATGTGCGGATGGAATGAGATCAAAATAGTATCGGTCTTTTCACTTGTAACACTGATACTTTGTGTTATAGCCTTTTTATCATTGATATCCTTGTTATAGAATTTGATTCTGTATAACATTATTGAATAAAGGCTTGTCCCATCATACAATGAGGATAAAGCGAAACAGGCGATTCGTGAATCGCCCTTACGGTGCTGCGCTGTAATCAGTGGGAGATTGTACTCTCATACTGATTACAGATATGGAATCCGCCGCCGACAAAAGCGGGGGGACATCTTGTCCGCAGTTGCAAAGAAAATATATTTCTGATAATAAAAATGTATAAATATTACATAAAGAATTGAGGTTTTCAGATGGCAAACGGCAGAAACGGAAAAAGACCTGTGCAAAGCCGTGACAGGAATTATGATCCGCAAAAAACGATTAATATAAATAAAAGCAGATCTCTTAAAAGTAAATTCAATTTTTTTGACGGGGTCAAAGAGCTTGATTTCACATTTTTAACTTTGGTCATTATTATTGTTTGCATAGGTCTTGTTATGGTTTTCAGTGCGTCTTCTCCCAGAGCATTGAGATTGACCGGGGATTCATTTTATTTTGTAAAAAGACAGCTATTGTTTGCTTGTGTGGGATTTATCCTTATGATGATCATATCAAAGATCGATTATAGGAAATATGAAAAATATGCCGGTATATTCATGCTGATATGTCTGGTCTTATTGGTACTGGTACTTATACCCGGAATAGGCGTTGAACATAACGGATCGAAGCGATGGCTCAATTTAGGCATAACGGAATTACAGCCCTCAGAGCTTATGAAGCCTGTTATTGCTATGTTTATAGCTAAGATCATACAGGAAAAGGCATATGATCCGAAAACCCTGAAGGGAACGCTGAAATTATTCGTATGGGTAGGGATCACTGCCGTTTTGATGCTGTTGGAGACCCATGTAAGCGGATGTATAGTAATATGCGGCATAGCGGTATTTGTAATGATAGCGGGCGGCGTAAAGATGAGATATTTTATAGGCGGAGGCGCAGTCGTGATACCTGCCGGATTGATTTATCTTTTAAATGATCCTGTAAGAAGCAAAAGGCTTGCCGTTGCCTTTAACCCTTTTTTGGATAGGGAGGGAACGGGATTTCAGGCATGTCAGGGTTTGTATTCTATAGCATCGGGCGGATTGTTTGGTCAAGGACTGGGACAGAGCATACAAAAAACATCATATTTGCCCGAACCGTACAATGATTTTATTTTCGCGGTGATCTGCGAGGAGTTGGGATTGCTGGGCGCTATATTGATAATCGCATTATTCTGCGCGCTCATTTTCAGAGGAATAACGATCGCCGTTCAGGCGCCGGATACCTTCGGATGTCTTACGGTGCTGGGAATAATGGCGCATATTTCCATACAGACACTGTTTAATATTTGTGTTGTTACAACAATAATACCGAATACAGGTATAACATTACCGTTTTTCAGCTACGGAGGTACGGCGCTCATGGTATTGCTTATGGAAATGGGTATAGTCCTCAATGTATCCAGGCATCGAGTCAGGAACAAGGAATAATGATTTTTTGTAAAAGCATCATATTTAGTATACGGAAAGGAATACAGTAAATGAGATTAATATTTGCAGGAGGAGGAACGGGGGGACATATAAACCCCGCGTTGTCGATCGCCAATTACATCAAAGAGAGAGAGGAAAATTTTGAGGCTTTGTTTATAGGTACAAAAAGAGGACTTGAAACAAAGCTGGTACCGCAGGCAGGATATAAAATCGAATATATAGATGTTCAGGGCTTTGACCGGAAAAATATGCTCAAGAATATAAAGGTATTGAAAAAGCTGATGGATTCAAATAAAAAATGCCGCCAAATTATTAAAAGCTTTGATCCGGACGCGGTAGTATGTACAGGCGGATATGTAAGCGGACCGGCAGCCATGGCAGCGCATAAGCTGGGCGTAGGATCACTTATACACGAACAAAATGTTTATCCGGGGCTTACTGTCAAGGGTTCTCAAAATTATGTTGATTATATAGCCGTAAGCTTTCCGGAAACCATCAAGCATCTAAATAAGCCGGAAAAGTGTGTTTTTACGGGAAACCCCGTAAGAGAGGAGCTGCTTCGGGAGGATAAAAATAATGCCAGAAAAGAGCTTGGATTATCGGAAAAACCCTTTGTCCTTATTTTCGGAGGAAGCCTTGGCGCTGAAAAAATAAATGAAAATGTCATAAAGATTATACCTCGGCTTATTAAAGACAATAAAATCCAATTATTGTTCGGAACGGGTGAAAGAAATTACGAGGATATAATGGAAAAATTAAAGAATGTAAAATTAAATGACGACATTAAAATTGTACCCTATATAAAAAATATGCATATAGTTATGGCGGCGGCAGATCTGGTCGTATCCCGTTCGGGCGCCATTACCTTAAGTGAGATCGCCGCGCTGAAAAAACCGTCGATCCTGATTCCGTCTCCGAATGTTGTAAGAAATCATCAGGAACAAAACGCAAGGGAATTTGAATCTAAGGGCGCTGCGGCAGTAATATGCGAAAACGAGTTATCTCCCGATCTGCTTTATGATAAAATATATGAGTTTGCAAGTGATAATAAAAAATTATATGAAATGGGGAGCAACGCTTTTAAACTTGCGAAATTGGACGCGCTGGAGGAATTGTATGAGCTGGTATTAAAATGCTGTGATAAAAAATGATCATTATTTATATATCTTATACAGATAATAAAATTTATTTGATAAAAAATATGCATAAAAGAAAAAATTGTGCATAATATAACCTAAGTGCGGATGTCCCCCGCCGTTTTCGGCGGCGGGTTCCATATTGTAATCAGTGAGGTTTGATCTCTCACTGATTACAGCGCAGGCGTTGCTCCGATTTAAATAAGAAGAAAAAAGTTTGATATCGAATGACGAAAGGGCATTTACAGCGTGTTATGATCAGTGCGTAATGCTATATTTTAAAAAAAATTTTTTTTAAAAAACTATTGACAAAATTGTTTTATTCTGCTATAATAGCATATGTTATTGCACTGAGTCGATAGCTATGGGAGTATAGCTCAGCTGGGAGAGCGTCTGCCTTACAAGCAGGATGTCACAGGTTCGAGCCCTGTTACTCCCACCATATCGGTTCAGTGTAAAAACACGGTCCGGTAGTTCAGCTGGTTAGAACGCTAGCCTGTCACGCTAGAGGTCGTGGGTTCGAACCCCATCCGGATCGCCAGCTTTCTTTATGAAAGCAAGATGCCTTTGTAGCTCAGTCGGTAGAGCAAGGGACTGAAAATCCCTGTGTCGGCGGTTCGATTCCACCCGAAGGCACCATTTGCGGGAGTGGCTCAGTGGTAGAGCGTCACCTTGCCAAGGTGAACGTCGCGAGTTCGAATCTCGTCTTCCGCTCCATTAAAACAAAAGACGCTAAATTTAAGCGTCTTTTATAATATGGCGCCATGGCCAAGTGGTAAGGCAAAGGTCTGCAAAACCTCTATTCCCCGGTTCAAATCCGGGTGGCGCCTCCAGAAAATACCTGATTTTTTATCAGGTATTTTGTTTTACATATACAAATTTGTGATTTGGGGAATTCTTATGTTGGAGATTAAAGAACTAGATCAAAAACAATGGAAAAATTATGAACTTGTATTTTCTTATGATACAAATGGGTAACGAAAGATTAAAGAAAAGAGGTCTGCTATCACTAACAGACCACTATCTAAAAGTACATACTGAAATATGAATTGAACCGCCGTATGCCGAACGGCACGTACGGTGGTGTGAGAGGGGCGAAACTCACTAAGAGTTAGCCTCTACTCGATTTTGAAAACTATTTTTATTTTACTGTTAATCAAGGGGGATACATAGTGGACAATATCACTTCTATGTATGGAAAGCGGAAAATGAAAATGCGGTTTTCGAGGGGAGGAATATAAACACATTACTTTGCCTTTTTTGAGCCTTGAAAGCCGCATGAAATAAGGTGTTGAAATGCTGAGCATTTAGAGCTTTGCAACACCAGTAAAATCAAGGGTTTCAGAAAGCTAAACCGGGAAAGCAATATAAAACCATTGCCTACCCCAAAAACAACGTCCTATCTGTCCACGGGAGCAGCCAAAATTCTGGCTGCTCTTTATAAGTTTTATCTGTCAAACTTAAATTCCAATACTGCTTTTATCAGCTTTGCCCGCATTTCATCGAGATAGGTATCAATGACAACGTCGTTTTGTTTCGCCCAGAATATCATGTAACGCTTGAAATTGGCAATAACCTTTTCCATTGCGAGGGAGTCACCTGCAATGGCTTTTTCGATAATTTCAAACTCCAGAAGTTTATACTTCTCTTTCATTGCCGCCCTCCATAAGCTCACGCAAATTTTTCAGTGCACGCACATGGATATACCTGATGTTTGTTCGTGGCTTTCCTATCTTTTTGGCGATACTTTTCAGCGTACAGCCGGTAAAATAATAGGTCAGAATTACATCGTGTTTTTTCTTTGGCAACTTTGAAAGAGCTTTGCCTAAATGGTTGTCATTAATGGAAAAGGTATTGTCGAACGCTTCAAAGTGGTGTTGCAAAACGGGGTATGTATCACATCCGCCTCATTCGTCCTGATACTTCGCATAGATTTCGTCAAGCGAAACATATCGCTTGTTATCCCGGTCGCGTTCCCGGTAAAGATTGATCGCACAATACCGGATTACCGTTTTGAAAAAGCTGTTAAAGGCGCGTTCAATCTGTTTCTTTTGTTCGTCTGTATAATTCATTTTTCACCATCCAGAATTGATTTTTATTGTTTCAAAATTAATTTTGAACAGAGGGGAACGACAGCAGGGCAAAAGAAAAAGCCGATAGTTTGAGATTGCTCTACAAATTATCGGCACTGCGTCTTGCAGTTTTGTTATACACTCTGCGTCTGTGCGTCTGGCTCTTTTATAACGGATATATGGAATTATTCTGCATTGATGAGGGTTTCATTTTTGCATTTCGGGCAGTAGAGGGGGAAGTTTTTTAATATGGTGTTTACATTGATTTTCACCCTCGTCTTATTGTGGCATATCGGGCAAAACAGCAATCTGTTATCATACAAAACGACCACCTCCAATCAGACAATTTTATATACTTTTGTAATAATGGAATTTAATGTTTGTAATCCTATTTCACTGTTTTCAAAATACAGAGGCTTGTCGTTCTGTATTTCTTTCATTGAAATAACTTTGTTGTTTTCATCAATTCATACCGTCAGATCTTTTGTGTTTGATTTTGCATATCATAAAATTACGGTTGCAGAGTAATGGTGTTTGCAGCACTGTCCCATGATACTGCTATGCCAAATTCGCTCGCAACGGCCTCCAACGGCACATACAGGGTATGATCAATAAATCTTGCGCACACTGCAAGAGGGATCCAAAAGCCCTCTGCCTGATTTTTGCGCATCCCGATCAAGTTCGGCAAGATTTCTAAAACCGTAGAATTTTTGCTTATGGTGGCAACATACCGTGTTTCGTCAAACCGGACATTGCAGCCGGCTAAATTGAATACATACAAAGGCACAAGCATTTTTTCTTTGAAAACAGCATAGGAAACTCTGTAAACAGGTTCCATCCCATTGATAAGAAGTTTTGCTGTGTCCTTATTTATTCCATTTACTAATTCCTGAACCATAAGATCGTCATAGATAGCAGGGCACTCATATTCCTTGCCGTCCGCTGTTTTTTCAATTCCCGAAGTATAAATGATATCCGGATATAGCGCAAACGATTTTTCTGTATCGCCCTCTTTATACAAATATTGTGATGCAAATTCTTGGGATAGCTTGCTGATATTATTGTGGGAACTGTCATATTTTATAAAGCGGTTTCTCAGCGTCATATTCGGTATTCCGTTTGCTCCGTCCATAATCACATATTCTATGGGATCACTGCCGTTTGTAGTGGTTTTGGCTTTCATAATTGAGATATTGAGCGCGTTATGGATTAATATTCCTACATCATTTCTAATTGCCGGTGAGTTGACGGAAAAGTGCATACCCTTTGTTAATCCAATTTTTGCGGCAACCGCGGTATATCCGGCGGGATACCCGCCGAGTCCGTAGGCCATTGGTTCATAGCCCAATAAACAAACCAACATTTTAACAATCTCTTCATTGGTTACGTTGCTTTCGGGGTTAAAATTTCCGTTTTCATTCCCAGCTACAAGTCCGATTGCTTTTGCGGCGGCTATGTAAGAATATGCCCAATGGTTTTCCTGTACATCGGGAAATGCATTTGTTTCTATAATGGATGTGTCTATATTTCCGGCAGCACAAATCATTTTAATTGCTTCTGCCCTGGTTATCGTGTCATTTAACCGTAAATCACCGTTTGGATCCCCGGTTATAATACCCATATTCACCAATTCATTTTGTTGTTCTTCTGTCATGACAGCCGCGTTTGCGCATACTGATATGGACAGCAGGCTGGCTGCAATTAATACAAAATAAATAACTTTTTTCACTCGAAATCTCCTCCTAATCGTTTAATAGATAATGTATTGACCATCTATTTTCCAAGTCCCTTCCGTTTTGCTTTTCAGTGATACGTCATAGGTTTTATCTTTGCTGAAACCAGTAAAAGAATAAGAATTTATATCATTTGCCAAAATGCCAAACTGCGCCACAACTTCTTTTGTTTCAGAATCTGAAAATGTTACATCAACCAGATTTTCCATGTTTACATCAAAAAATAACGATATGTTTCCGTTCTGATCGCAAGAAATGTTGGAGCTTGTGGCATTGCAGCTATTCTCATAAGTATAGTCATTCACAACATAATTTTCGCCCAACTGTACATTTTGATCGTTTGTCTGTGCGATCCCTTTATTATTTAACATTTGCTCCACATTTGCGATCTGGGTGCCGTTCTCAAAAACATTTAGCATAAAGTCAATTCTGTCATCGACCGTTATTACAGGTGATTGATCCGGCGTTGTTTCAGCAATTATCGGAACAAATTCATTTTTGTTTTCTTGCATAGACGGTTTTGCGATAGTTTCTTCCTTGATAGATTCAGTGTTCTTTGACGTCTCAATAGGCATAGTTGTTTTTTGCGGGGGCCTATAGTCTGTTCTTTCTGTTTTTACGGGAACTTCTTGCGCCGGATTAGGTTCTGCGGCGGTGTTTTTCGGATTCGCTTCAGAAATAACGTCCACTTGTTTCATAGTGGGAGGCGTATCTTGTTCTTTTCGTTTTGCTGCGTTTGTTCCAAACACCATAACGGTAAATATGCAAACGATGGTTGTCAACACAGCTATGAGCTTTGAATGCTTTTTTAGTTTCATCATACTTTTTACTCTCCTTTTCGTTAGATTGGTCGAAAAGCATACGTAGTAGAGTAAGATTGTTTTTGGTTTGTTGACAGAATTACCAAGCAATGTATGCAGATATTGTTTTTTGCTCTCGATACCGATTTTCCGCAGCACAGTTTCGTCACAGGCAAGCTCCACATCATCTGAAAACAGCTTGAACATAACCCAACAGAGCGGGTTAAACCAATGCAGGGACAAAATGATATACGCTGTAAGCTTTGTAATATGGTCAGCTCTTTTTAAATGGGTTTTTTCGTGCAGAATGATATACTCTAAATCCTGCTCCGGTATATTTTCCGGTATAAAAATTTTTGGACGCAATACTCCAAAAACAAATGACGTTGGTATGTTTTCCGCCGTGTAAATATTGTTTTTTCGTTTTACGGCAAAACGAAGCCGCTTTTTTAGAAGCAGATAAGATATTGCGCCGAATACAAGCATTGCGCACATACCGGTAAGCCAAATAACGGCCGAAATATACTTCACTGTTTTAATCCCGTTGATAGGTTTTGAAATGTCCGGAACATCGGAACTTTCATTTGGTAAAATCTCATAGCTTGTTACAGCGTCTGCATCCATTATTTTTTCTGTTTGCTGCACCGAAGCAGTATAGGGATTAAGTGTTGATGTTAGATTAAACACACTGATGCCGCTCGGGACTGCAATAGGGCAGATGAGGCGAAATGCAATAATGCCCCACAGGATAAACAGTATCTTTCTTGGAAACCCAATCTTTTGAAAGATAAATTTAACCGGCAGCAATAGGATTGCGACAATTGATGTCATACAACTCATTTTCAAGATGATAGAAAAAACAGAATAGAGCATATCACTATCCCTCCAATTTACTGTCGATCAGCCGCTTTATTTCCTCCGCTTCGTGCTCCGTGATTTTTTTGTTGTTCATAAACGAAGCGATAAACGCCGGCAGAGAACCTCCAAACGTATTGTTTACAACATATTCACTCTCAAAAGCCTGCACATCTTGTTTGGGAATCAGCGACTTTACAACACTGTTTTCATTTTGCAAGTACCCTTTTTCCGAAAGCTTTTTAATCATTGTATAGGTTGTAGATTTTTTCCAGCCTAACACCTCCAAACATTTCTTGACAAGTTCACCTGATTGTATCGGCTCGCACTCCCATACAATACACATAAACTTATAATCGCTCGTGCAAAGTTTTAATTGTTCCATAAAAAACTCTCCTCTTGGTCTATAATTATAGATTAACTTAAGTTTATCATAATAGACCTGCGTTGTCAAGTCTTTTTTTCAAAAATAATAAAATTATTTTTAAGTGTCTTTTGTAAAACTCGCTTTCCTACCATAATAGTAATAGAAAAAGTTTTTGCATAATTATCAAAACTGGTTGCCAAAACAGTATTTTCGGCATTCCTTAAATGAGGGCGGGAAATATGCAACAAAAGCATGTTTAATAGCCGGATATTAAATAGAGGGGCAGCAAATATTTTTGAAAAACTTTCATCAAGGACGTTGTTTTTTCACCTTGTTTTGGATTTCCTATATGAGGGCAGAAGGAGAGAAATTTTTTTCAAAAAATGGCTTGGGACTATCCCAAAATTCAAATCAATTTTGTGTGGGTGTAGCTGCATGCGCTTTGCTTGATGTTCTTCCAAAACGGAAAGCAGAGCAAAATTGATTTCTCGTGAATGGGTATACTCACTTGCTTTGTTTGATATTTTCTGAAATTACGTTTTTACAAAGAAAGGACAGATAAGATTGGATAAGGAAAACAAGGTGAAAGTTTCAGCGCACAGTATGCTGGACAGGGAATTGCCGGAGGTGACCGTTTCATTTGAGGATTGCGGCACCCGGTACATCTTCCGCGGCGTCTATGGCGGGAACAGGGCCATATCATCCAAGCTGCTGCGGCTTATGGAAAACGACGGAAATGATGCGAAAGGGGCTGACAAATAAAGATATGCGCGGTAAAATAGATGTGAGCAATCCTGTTTTAGCAGACTGTCTGAATGAAAAGGAGGAACAGAACGTGAGCAGACAGTCAGAAAAAATTACAGCGTTATATTGTCGCCTGAGCCGTGATGATGAGCTTGCAGGCGACAGCAACAGTATTGTAAATCAAAAGAATATTTTAAGTAAATACGCAAAGGACAACGGCTTCCGGAACACACGGTTTTTCATTGACGACGGTGTGTCAGGTACGACCTTTGAGCGCGAGGGCTTTCAGGCAATGCTTGCAGAGATTGAGAATGGAAATGTGGATACAGTGATCGTAAAAGATATGAGCCGCTTCGGCAGAGATTATCTAAAAGTCGGGTTCTACACAGAGGTATTATTTGTTGAAAAGAATATACGGTTTAGTGCAATTAATAACAGTATTGACAGCGTAGACCAGACTGACAGTGATTTCACGCCATTCTTAAATATCATGGAATTTTATGTGCGTGACATCTCAAAGAAGATAAAAGCGGTGTTAAAAGCAAAGCGTGAAGCGGGCAGGTATTTGGCGATCATACCTTTGTACAGATATATGAAGAATATCGATGACAAAAAGCAATGGATTATAGACGAAACGGCGGCGCAGGTTGTCAAACGGATTTTTCAACTTTGTTTTGAGGGCTATGGGTCTACTCAGATTGCAAGACTGCTTGAAAAGGCTGAGAGTAGAATAGGGTTCGTTTTTATCTGTTTTTGCTTGTGGTAAAATTATTAAAAGAATTTTGTAAATAGTTATGGTATTTTATTATTATTTATGTTATAATTAATCAAGGCTTTTTGGAAACTATAGGATTTTATAAAATAATGGGAAAGGAAAGATCATTATGGATTATATACAAAAAACAAATTACCATTATCGTCCGAAGAAGGGATGGATAAATGATCCCAACGGACTGGTTTATTTTAAAGGCTATTATCATGTTTTTTATCAGTATTGTCCGGATTTTGAAATACCATGGAAACAGCCCATGCATTGGGGACATGCAAGAACAAAGGATTTTCTGAATTGGGAAGAACTGCCGGTTGCATTATATCCTGACAAGACTTATGATAATAACGGCTGCTGGTCCGGTACTGCTATAGTAAAAGAAGATAAATTATATTTATTTTATGCATCCATTTATAGTCCGGAGGGAATGAATGAGTTTAATCAGACTGTAAGCGTTGCATATTCTGATGATGGAATACATTTTGAAAAATATGAAAAAAATCCTGTCATTGATCACTATCCTTCGGAGGGAAGCGCAGATTTCAGAGATCCTGCGGTTTGTTGTGTTGACGGAATATATTATTGCGTTATGGCATCGGGCAATCCACAGGACAAAGCTGCACGTTTGTTGCTATATAAGAGTAAGAATTTGTTGGAGTGGGAATATTTTGGAATATTAAGTGAATGGAAAAACGGTAAATATACGGAATGTCCTTCTCTTGTTCAGGCAGATGATGATAGATTTTTGCTTACTGTTTCGGTGTGCCCTTTAAATAAAGAACATTACTTTTCTGTTATGTACGGAAAATTATCAAATGGCAGATTTAAAACGGAATATATATCTGAACTGGATAAAGGTCCCGATCAATATGCAGGGCAGGTATTCAGGGATTATAAAGGCAGAAATATTTTAATTACATGGATCCCGGGATGGAAATACGAAGGATATGCTAAAAAAGATATAGGATGTATGTCTGTGCCTCGTCAACTTACATTAAAAGACGGAAAAATTTACGGATATCCTGTTGAAGAATTACAGCATTTATTGAAAGATAATGATCCATGCGTTAAACGAACCGATACAGGTTTTGTAATAGAACGTACCAACCGTGAACCTGTAATATATAAGGGGGAAATAAATGATTTGAAAATTATTAGAGATGCTTATATTGTTGAGGTTTTTGTCAATAAAGGTGAAGAAATATATACGGTATTGCTATAATTAATATT
This sequence comes from uncultured Clostridia bacterium, assembly GCA_944392335.1. GTDB lineage: Bacteria > Bacillota > Clostridia > UBA1381 > UBA1381 > RGIG1988. The sequence goes on along the minus strand of CALXWJ010000028.1, from coordinate 1,896 downwards.
TATTCGGTCACTTTTTGAAATTAAAAATAATAGCATAGAGATTTTGTTGTTTAAAAAATAAGCAGTCATATTATAATAATTTTATGCAATTAAATTGTGCAAATTGTTATTTTTTTGTCAAAGTTATATGAAAAAATTTTTCTTTACTGTTTAATTAAAATACTTGTGTTATAATATAGTTAATGAATTTATTAATTCACATAATACATAAGCAGAGGAGGATAATTATGATTAAAAGAAAAAAACTAATTGTATTGTTAATTATATGTATGTTGGCTGCTTTTATACCGCAGGTAGTAGGCGCTCATATGGAAACAGCCGGTGATATTACAGAAACAGGAGTAGACTTTCTTACAAATCCACCTCAAGAAGAGATTTCATACACGGCAGGAAATGGGACAGTAACTTATACACCGGGAAATAATGGGAATAATGCAAAAATTACGTTAAATAATGCGACGATAAACGGAAGTATGCGTATCATATATCAATCGCCAAACCCGGCGTCTGCTGCATTGTTTGCCACAGGGAATATTGATTTAGTACTTATTGGACAAAATAATATTACGGTGACTAAAAATGGATGTCAGGGATTGTTTTTTTATCACAGTAATGTGACGGTAAAAGGGACGGGAAGCTTGACTATCGATACTACTGCCATTGATACATATGGACTATCCCCATTCAGTATCTTGGGCAGTAATTATGATACACCAGAAGAAACCGGTAATTTTACACTTGAAAGCGGAAGTTTGACTATTAAAGTAAAACAGCATGATTTTGCAAGATGTTTATCTGCGCCTAAAGATATTATTGTTAAGGGCGGAACTTTAGAAATTGAAGGCAGCAATTATTCAGTTGTATCAGTCAGCGGTGATATTGTTATTTCGGGAGGAACGGTTATTTGCAGGGATTTTGCTGACACAGGAATATCAAGTTATAATGGCGATATTATTATTTCCGGTAACGATACATCGGTAACTCTGACTTCTTTGGATAAAGATGAATATTCTATGGGAATATACACAGAGGGAGAATTAAAGGATGATATGACAGGCGGTTGTGTTTTTATTGAGGGAGGAAACATAAATGTATCAGCCGGTCAATGTGGTATTTATACTCATTTGGGAGGAACAATAAGCATATCTGGAGGTACGGTTACAGCGGAAGCAGACAATCAGACAGGTGATGGTATTGCCGTAGGAATATACAGTACAGGAAAGATTGACATAACCGGAGGTAGGGTAAATGCAATAGGAAAGGGTGCTGAAAATGTACAAAGATACGGTATTAACAGTGATGAATCTATTTTAGTTAGCGGCGGGGATGCTACATTCAGAGGAATAGACGGAGCAATAACAAGTATACCTGACGTCAGCGGATGTGAAAATGCTGTAATAACAGCGGCGACAGATTTTGAGGGAAATAATATACAAGAGTACAACGAAAATAATATTGAAGATTATAAATATCTGAATATTAAAAATAATGAGTATTCTATTGATTTTGTTGATGGAATAACAGTAATAAATGCAGTTGAAGATATAAATGCTGTTGTGATATTTGCATCTTATGACAGTGCCGGAAAACTTTCGGATGTTGAAATAAAACAAGTTGATTTAGTAAAAGGAAAGAACAGTATAATACCCAATTCCTTTTCATTTGACCAAGGCAAAACTGTTAAAATAATGCTTTTAAAAGGAATTGATAATATTAGTCCATTATGTTCTCCAAAAACAGTGTATGCTGTTAGGTAAATTATATTAAAGGAGGGTGTAAAATTAAGTGTGTAAGTTATAAAAAAATAACTTATGCACTTTTCTTTTTTTGAAAAGTGTGATAAAATAGAAAGGAAGAAAAAAATGGAGAATGTAGAAATGGCAAGAAAGAAAAGAA